>JBBQKU010000004.1:0-182665 GCA_038327195.1 Bacteroidota bacterium
CTTTCGTTTCCACCGTAACGCAGTTTCATAGCCTTCGACCAAATACGGCGGCTAACACGACCGATAACACTGTACTCAGGATCGATACCGTTACTAAAAAAGAAAGATAAGTTTGGCGCAAAATCATCAATGTGCATTCCGCGGCTTAAATAGTATTCTACAAATGTAAATCCATTTGCTAATGTAAATGCTAATTGCGAAATAGGATTTGCTCCTGCTTCTGCAATATGATAACCACTGATAGAAACCGAATAGAAGTTACGTACTTTTTGATCAATAAAATATTGTTGTACATCACCCATCACACGTAAACTAAACTCTGTACTAAAAATACAAGTGTTTTGCGCTTGATCTTCTTTTAAAATGTCTGCTTGTACTGTACCACGCACTTGCGATAAAGTTTTGCTCTTTATTACCTCGTAAACATCTTTAGGTAAAACTTGGTCGCCAGTAACGCCTAACAACATTAAGCCTAAGCCATTGTTACCTTCTGGTAATTCGCCTTGGTATGTTGGACGAACAGTTCCTTTTATTTTATAGATAGCAACAATTTTTGCTTCAACTTCTTTTTCTAATTTATGTTCTTTGATGTATAATTCGCATTGTTGATCAATAGCGGCATTCATAAAAAATGCGGCGATTGTTGGCGCTGGGCCATTTATTGTCATGGATACAGACGTTTTTGGATCCGCTAAATTAAATCCAGAGTATAATTTTTTCGCATCATCTAAACAACAAATACTCACACCTGAGTTACCAACTTTACCATAAATATCCGGACGATGATCTGGATCATTTCCATACAACGTTACGCTATCAAACGCTGTACTTAAACGAGCTGCGGGCAAACCTTTACTTACATAATGAAAACGTTTGTTTGTTCTTTCTGGTCCACCTTCGCCAGCAAACATACGTGTAGGGTCTTCTCCTTCACGCTTGAATGGATAAATACCAGCGGTGTAAGGAAAATCGCCAGGGAAATTTTCTTGCAAAGTCCATTTTAAAATATCGCCCCAAGAGGTATATTTTGGAGAAGCAATTTTGGGGATTTTTGAATGAGATAAGGATTCGTAATGTGTTTCGATTTTCAACACTTTATCACGCACTTTAAATTCATAAAACTCATTACTATATAATTTCTTTTTAGCTTCCCAACCTTCAATTACTAATAAATGATGTGGATCTAAATCTAATTTTGTTTTAGCAAAAGCTTCTTGTAATCCTTTAATTAAACGATCTTTATCCTCCATTTTAGATTCAGTAATCGTTTCGATGGTTTTTTGAATACCATATAATTTTTGCGCAACTTCTGCTTGTGCGTTGGCGCGCTTATCGTAATTACGGTTGTTTTCAGAAATCTCAGATAAGTAACGCGTTTTAGAAGGAGGAATAATGTAAATTTTTTCACTCATCTCTTCCGTAATGTGGAATTGAGAGGCCAAAGCTTTGTTACCTGTCTTTTCAACCATTTTATTCATCACCGCTTTATATAAACGATTCATGCCTGGATCATTAAATTGAGAAGCGATAGTTCCAAACACTGGAATATCTTCGTCAGCAATTTCCCATAAGTTATGATTGCGTTTGTATTGTTTTTTAACATCACGAATGGCATCCAATGCACCTCGTTTATCAAATTTATTTAAAGCAATAATGTCAGCAAAGTCTAACATATCAATTTTCTCTAACTGTGTAGCAGCACCATATTCAGGTGTCATCACATATAAACTCATGTTAGAGTGTTCAATAATTTCTGTATCTGATTGTCCGATACCAGACGTTTCTAAAATAATTAAATCGAAGTTAGCTGCCTTACAAATGTTAACAGCATCTTGAACATATTTACTCAATGCTAAATTACTTTGACGAGTTGCTAATGAGCGCATATACACGCGATCATTATTAATCGCATTCATACGAATTCTGTCTCCTAATAAAGCGCCACCAGTTTTGCGTTTAGATGGGTCAACCGAAATAATAGCAATTTGTTTGTCTTTAAAATCAATTAAAAAACGACGCACTAATTCATCTACTAAACTTGATTTACCAGAACCACCAGTTCCAGTAATACCAAGTACTGGCGTTTGAGATTTTTCTGCTTTTGCTTTTAATTCATTTAATAAACCAATATTTTCTTCATTAAAATTTTCGGCGGCTGAAATAATTCGCGCTAACGATTTATAATTTCTTTCTGTAATTTTATCTACATCATTTTTAATTTGTGTTCCAGTAGCATAATCACATTGACGTAACAAATCATTAATCATTCCTTGTAAACCCATAGAACGCCCATCGTCAGGCGCATAAATACGAGTAATGCCATAATTATGTAATTCTTCGATTTCAGTTGGAAGAATTACACCACCACCACCGCCAAATAATTTGATATGCTCACAGCCTTGTTCTTTCAACAAATCGTACATGTATTTAAAATATTCAACGTGCCCACCTTGGTAGCTCGTAACCGCAATAGCATTAGCATCTTCCTGTATAGCACAGTTCACAACCTCTTGTGCACTTCTATCATGACCTAAATGTATAACTTCAGCTCCGCTCGATTGAATAATTCGGCGCATGATATTTATAGCAGCATCATGCCCGTCAAATAAAGCAGCAGCTGTTACAATTCTAATTTTATGTTTGGATTGATATGGTGTAGTTTCCATGAGAAATAATTTTTAAATAATAGTTGTCTAATATAATATTTTTTCTGCTTTTGAAAGAAGAAATTAGACAGTTTTACGACTTTAGATGCCCAAAACTACTGTGATTTTGAAAATAGTGTTTTATAATAATAAATTCCAACAAAAACAAAGCCGAAGCCAAATGGAATAGCTGATAAAAATTTATGTTGACCGTTATTAAAAAACTCAGAATACATCCAAAAACTATTTGCGCAAATCCAAAAAAAGATTGCTAGATTAATAAATAGATCATATGATTTTCTAGAAATATATACAATAATTCCTGCTATAATTAATGTGGGAATTACCATAATAATTCCTAGCCATTTAAACTCAAACATCCAACAACTGTCTTTTATTAACCAAAAAACAATATGCAAACTCTCGAATTTTTTTATTTTTTCAAATAGCTCCATAAATTAGAATTTAAAAATAAGCTTTTTGTATCTATTAATGCCTTTTTACTATCTTTAAACATAAATTAGTTCTCTATTATGATTCAATTCGAAAAATTTAAACTTAAAAATAATCTTACTGTTATTGTTCATCAAGATAAAAGTACGCCTTTGGCTTGCTTGAATATTATTTTTGATGTTGGGGCTAGAGATGAAGATGAAAATAAAACTGGCTTTGCTCATTTATTTGAGCATTTGATGTTTGGGGGAAGTGTTAATATTCCAAATTACGATGAGCCTTTGCAAATGGTTGGCGGAGAAAACAATGCTTTTACAACAAACGATATTACAAATTATTATTGCACTGTTCCTTCTGAAAATTTGGAAACTGCATTTTGGCTAGAAAGTGATAGAATGATGAGCTTAGCCTTCGACAAAAAAAGTTTAGAAGTTCAACGAAGTGTAGTTATCGAGGAATTTAAACAACGTTATTTAAACCAACCATATGGTGATGTGTGGTTATTGTTAAGACCATTAATTTATAATGTACATCCTTATAAATGGGCCACAATAGGTAAAGAAATAAAACATATTGAAGATGCTACGATGCAAGATGTAAAAGCTTTTTTTAAAGCACATTATAATCCTAGTAATGCCGTTTTAGTAGTTGCTGGTGATGTAGACTTAGATAACGTAAAGGCACTTTGCGAAAAATGGTTTGCACCAATTGACGCGGGCATTAAATTAAAAAGAAATTTACCTGTGGAGCCTGAACAGACTGAATATAGAAGTTTAACTGTAGAGAGAGATGTTCCAATAAATAGTATATATAGAGCGTATCGTATGTGTTCTCGCGTGGATGAAGAGTACCACACAATAGATTTAATTTCTGATATTTTATCACGAGGAAATTCATCTCGCTTGTATAAAAATCTAATAAAAGATAAGCAATTATTTTCTGATATTAACGCTTATGTAATGGGTGATTTTGATAAAGGATTGTTTGTAATTTCTGGTAAAGTGAGCGATGGAATATCAATTGAGCAAGCAGAAGCAGGAATTGATGCTGAGATTTTAAAAATTCAATCTGAATTAGTAAGTGTAGAGGAATTACAGAAATGTAAAAACAAAGTAGAATCTACTGTTACATATAGTGAAGCTGACGTTTTGAATAAAGCTACAAACCTTGCTATTTCAGAGCTTTTAGGCGATGCTAATTTGATTAATTTAGAAATTGAAAACTACCAAAAAGTAACTGCAGAGCAAATTAGATATCAAGCAAATAAAATTTTACAAAAAACAAACTGTTCAACATTGTTTTATTTAAAAAAGAAATAAGGGTTCCCGAAGATATCGCAGATGACACAGATAGAAAAAATAACCGAAAATGATATATCCTACATAATTCGAGGATGTGTATTTGATGTTTATAATGAACTTGGGCCTGGTTTATTAGAATCTATTTATGAAGCCGCACTTGCCTATGAATTAAAAGAAAAAGGTTTAAATTTTAAAACTCAAGTGGGATTACCTGTTAAATATAAGGATACTCAATTAGAGCTCGGTTATAGAATAGATATTTTAGTTAAAGACAAAGTAATTATCGCACTAAAATCTATTGAAACAATTTTAGACGTTCATCATAAACAAGCATTAACTTATCTAAAACTTACCAAGCTGAAATTGGCATTATTAATTAATTTTAATAGTGACGACATATCGAAATCAATCTATCGAAAAGCAAATAATTTATAAAAAATCTGCGGAAATTAGCGAGTTCTGCGGGACTATAAAACATGACTATTACTGAAATATCAAATCGTTTAATTCACCTACAGTTTAACCCTGATGTGATTAATTTGTATAATGAGCCACATCGTTTTTATCATACCTTAGAACACATTGAGTTTGTTTTGAAACAATTGCAGGATGCTGATTTACTAAAGCATGATGAATTATTTTTAGCAGCCGTGTTTCATGATATTATTTACAACCCACAATCTAAAACGAATGAAGAGGATTCTGCTGAGTTTTTTATAAAGTTAGCCCATTCAGTTTCCTTAACAGGGAAACAAAAAGAGCACATCAAACAATTAATCTTAGATACTAAAAACCATAGACCTACTATTCAATATTCGGAAGAATTTATTAAAGCTGATTTAGCCATTTTAAATGCATCCTTTGATAAATTAATTAAATATGAAAAACAGATATTTAAGGAGTTTCAGTTTGTTGATTATAAAGATTATAAAATAAAGAGAATAGAAGTTCTAAAACACTTTAATGCCAACGGAACCCTAAACCATTTAATAGATTATGTAAACTCTGTTGAGCCTGCCATTGCAGTGTTTGCCGGTAGCTTTAATCCTTTTCATAAAGGTCATTTTAATGTTTTGAAAAAAGCAGAAAAATTGTTCGATAAAGTTATTATTGCATTTGGGAAAAACCCAGACAAATCTATTCGAAATTGGCCAATTCCTCAAACGATTGGTAATAGACAACATACAGAATACCATGGATTATTAACTGACCATATTGATTCTTTTGGATATGATGTAACGGTTGTAAGAGGGTTGAGAAATTCAACTGATTTTCAATATGAACAAAATCAATACCGTTATATTCAAGAATTAAAGCCAGACATTAAAATCATTAATATATTTTGTGATAAAGAATTTGAACACATTAGTTCTTCAGGCATTCGCACCTTAGAAAAATATGATAAACACCAGGGTTATTTATTGCCATAACACTTTGTTTTTTAACAGTTGTTTTGTATCTTTAATTAATAAGATAATAGCTTTTTGAAAATGCTATTGGCTTTTTAAACAAATTGAAAACAATAAAATTATGAAAAAACATTTTTACTTTATTTTAGCAACGGTTGCTTTTATTGCCACTTCTGCACAAAACATCATTCATACTAAAAATCGTGATTATTTGGCAAATACAATTATTATAAAAGTTAAGCCATTATATAAATCTGAATGTGAAAATAACACAATAAGTAATAGTTTGTTTTCAACTTACGCTTCTGCAATAGGCATTACAAATCTTCATAAAAAATTTCCATTAGATAAATCTCCCAAAGAGCAGTTTAATTCTGCTGGACAAGTCTTCGCTGATTTATCGTTAATTTATGAGTTAAATTATTCTTCTAATATTACAATAGAAAAAGTAATTAATAAATTAATGTCTACTGGAATTTTAATATATGCAGAACCTCATATGGTTCCAAAATCATTGTATGCGCCAAACGACCCATTAGGCACAGCGGGTAGCCAATATCATTTATTAAAAATAAATGCATTTAATGCTTGGAATATAAATAAAGGAGATTCAAGTATTGTAATTGGAATAACTGATACAGGCACTGAACCAACTCATCCTGATTTATTTAATGCAATAAAAAGAAATTATGCTGATGTTATTGATGGAATAGATAATGATGGTGATGGTTATGTAGATAATTATAAAGGTTGGGATTTAGGAATGAATGATAATGACGCTACATATCAAGCAAATGCGCATGGCGTTCATGTTTCTGGTATTGCTGCTGCAAGTACAGACAATAGTATTGGCGGAGCTGGTGTTGGTTTTAATTGTAAGTTTTTACCTGTAAAAATTTCTGACGCAAGTGGAAATTTAATAGCGGCCTATGAAGGAATAAAGTATGCTGCTGACCATGGGTGTACTGTAATTAATTGTTCTTGGGGAGGTGGCGGAGCAACACAGTTTGGCCAAGATATGGTAACTTATGCTACGATAAATAAAAGCTGTTTAGTTGTTGCAGCAGCTGGTAATAATGGCGTGGATGGCGAGTTTTTCCCCGCTGCTTATGATTATGTTATTGCAGTTGCAAATACTACTAGCGGAGATATAAAGCATTCGTCTTCAAACTATGGCTACTTTGTTGATGTTGCAGCACCTGGGGATAATATTAATTCAACTTGGACTGGTAGTTCCTATTCTTTACTTACAGGAACTTCAATGTCGTCGCCTGTTGTTGCGGGGGCTGCAGGAATAGTTAAAAAACAATTTCCATCTTATAACGGGTTGCAAATAGGAGAAAGACTTAAAGTAACAGCAGATAATATTTATGCCTTAAATCCTACTTTTATTAATAAGTTGGGAACTGGCCGCATAAATTTATTTAGAGCTTTGAACGATCCAGCATCACCAAGTGTTGTTTTTAGTAATAAAATTGTAACAGATCATAATGACGAATCGTTTATTAGTGGTGATACACTATTTATTACAGGAACATTTATTAATTATTTAGATCCTACAACTGCTTTAAATGTGACTGTGACACCTTTATCAGCTTTAGCAACCGTTATTGACAAGACAACAAGTTTAGGAGTAATAAATACTCTTGCCAGTAAAACAAATAGTTTAGATCCATTTACATTTAAACTAACTGGTGTTATTCCAATAAATCAAGCTATTGACTTTGAAGTATTAATTCAGGATGGCGCTTATCAATCAAAGCAATATTTTACTTTAAATGTAAACGTTGACTATATCAATATTACAAATAATGATATTCTAACAACAGCTACTAGCAGAGGAAGAATAGGATATAATCAATTTGGTCAAATTCAAGGATTGGGCTTTCAATATAAAGGTGCTAGTTTAATGTACGATGCAAGTTTAATGATAGGAAAAGATAGTAGCCATGTTTCAGATTGCACAAGAAATGCGACCGGAACAGCAGATGATAATGATTTTTCGGTTATGACAAGAATTGCAAAGCAACTTACAGCTCCTTTTTCTGATTTTGATACGAAAGCTAAAATGAATGATAATTTGGCACTATCTCCTTTAACCATTCAGGTTGAACAAAATACCTATTCTTGGAGTACTGCTCCAAATAAGCAATTTGTAATATGGGAATATTTGATAAAAAATACTCATGCAACGGATACCATTAAAAAAATGTTTGCAGGTATTTTTGCTGATTGGGATATAGATGGTGGAACCTTTTCACAAAATAGGAGTAACTATGATGTTGGAACAAAAATGGGTTATAGTTTCTTTACGGGAGCAAGTGGAAAATATGCTGGTATTAAATTGTTGACAAGTTCAGCACCACCTAATTTCTATGCATTAGACAATTTTGCTGGTGGAGCAGGTGGAGTGGATGCCACTTCGGGAGGTTTTGACACGAAAGAAAAATATAAAACATTGTCAACACAACGTTTAATTGCTGGCGCTACAGGGCTCGGTTCTGATGTTTTAAACGTGATGAGTAGTGGGCCATTTATTGTTTCTCCAAATCAAACCGTTAAAGTTGCATTTGCATTAATTGCTGGCGATAGTTTGTCTGGTTTAATTTCTGCAGCAAATCAAGCCCAAATTAAATATGATGGTATGGTAACAACCTCCGCAATTAAAAATTTTGAAAGTGAGGAATCGGTTTTAATTTATCCTAACCCAACTAATAACCTATTTAATATTTCACAAATCAATACATCATTCAACCTTGTTGAGATTTATAGTTTAAGTGGAACTTTAATTTATAAATCAGAATTATCACTTTCGTCTGAATCTATAAACCTGAGTGATTATTCAAAGGGAATGTATATTGTTAAATTAAGTAATGCAAAGAAATCAATTTTCAAAAAAATTGTATTAGCGGATTAATTTAAATTTTATTGGGCTATTATTTTTTTATGTATGGTTCCTTTTTCGGTTTCGATATTTAGGATATATAATCCCGAACTGATTGCTGACAAATGAAGTATAGGACCTTTGGAACTTTCAATATTATTTCCAGAGGGATTAACTAAAGTACATGATATAATTTTTTCAGGAGAATAAATATGTAATGTTTCATTGCTGTTTATAGGATTTGGATAAACAATAATATTTTTTTCAAGACTTTGAATTTCACTAATACTAATGATGGTATTTTGGTGAATAACACCAATTGCATCTAAATCAAAACCAGAACTTCCGAAAGGAGTTGGCCAGGGTTCATTTACTTTATTATTATAACTGTCGCGTGTTGCATACATATTGTCGATTGAACCAATTACATCAATAATCTTAACATGAGTGATGCTGTTTTTATTTAATAAAGGATTATTAGGAATATCACTTAAATCAAAAGGAGTCCCATAACCAGCTTTATATTTTCCTGCGAAATTGTTTATTTTAGTTGCGTCAGTATATCCAAATACAGACCCGAAGGATACAACTTGTATTGTTGTATCTATTAATGAATGTGAAGGGAATCGAAAAAAATGTACGCCATCACTACTAACTTCTACAAACGCAAGTTCTAAAAACATGCCATCAAAACTATTTTCGAAAACAGCAAAATCATTTCCAATATCGTCTTTTATAGGAAAGGGAAATTTACATATAGCAATACCACCATCTCCTAAACTTACAACGCCATTGCTTTGTGAAACCCCAAACGCTAATGAACTATCTCCAACATTCGCAAACCCTAACCCAACATTTGAAATATCTTGATAACCTCTTGTGACTTCACAGTAATTTACCCAATTTATAAAATCTGAACTATCTTTATAGATTGCTGTTGTTCCTAGCATTCCAGCAGGAGGCGCATAAAGCTGTGCTTGTGTTGAATTAATAATCAACAGAAAAAAACAAATATTTAAAAATAATTTTTTCATTATTTAATTTTTATTTCCATAAGCACAATGTCTGCAACCATTACCGCAACAGGAAGCTTTTAAATAATGGTATAATTCGGTGAATACAAAAAGACCATTTTCTTTGTAAAAATGAACTCCTTCTTTTAAGTTTTGCGAATTTATTGATCCGCGTAAGTTGTGATTGTTATTTACCAGAGACTCCAATTCGTTTAAGCAGTTTGCGCAAAGACAATTATAATTTGTTTCACTAATAAATGCGTTTGTGTTTTCAGAAAGGCTAATTCTATTGCATTGACAATTTGAAATATCATTTACCTTGCACTCAAAAGGTACATCACAACGTTTGCAATATGTATTTTCGTTTTTATTCATAGTACACAATCTTTTTCGCGAAGATTATCGTGTTTACTATTTAGGCAGGTCTCCTGACTTATTCCTTTATTTTTGAACCTTCTCGTTAAACAGATTAACAATGGTATTTTCAAAAACGTTACAGAACTTACAGTTGCGCGACAGTTGTAGAATTTAACTACATTCCCTTTTAATTTTGGGTTTAACCAAAAACCAATAGTGTGGTAAATTTAAACATTATATATTAAATCTCAATAAAAATTTCAAAGCACATTCGCGTCTTTAAAATGTCAACCTGTATTGAGGAATTACAAAAAACTTTAACTGATAATCTGTTTTAATTTTTTGCGTGTTCAGGTCGTATTGTTGCTGAAATATATTATTGTGTTTAGTAACGTTTTGTATGTCTACACTAATTTCATGCGTAAATCGTTTCGTGTTTATTTTATAAGAAGGCTTTACATCTAATCTAACATAAGGGTCGTATTGTGGTTGATATGCAACAGACCCATTTCTAATTTCTTCATTTGCTAATATGGATGCTGGTAAATCTATTGGAACATATCGTTTACCTCCAGCATAAGTAAATTTAACGTCCAAAGCAAAAATATGCTTTTCTTTTATTTTAAATTCTTTTCCTGCCAAGGCATTAAAAACATAATTACCATTAAAGGCTGTGTTTCTAACAACACCATCACTTCCTTTGTATTTACTTTCAAATAGTGAAGCGGTAACTAAAAAATAATAACCTTTACTATAAAATTTTTCGAATGTTAATTCAAATCCATAATTCTCTCCCGTACCATTACTTACTAAACTATCTAAATTTGGACTATTAAAATCAGCTCCTAAGTTTGCAGCACTAAAATAATCGCTACGAGATTTTACTGGTATTTTATATAAATATTGATAATATAATTCAGTTTTAATTCTTACACTATTAAAAAGATTTACATCATATGCTATAACTGCATGAGCCGCTTTTGTAAAATCTAAATTTCTGTTTGTTTCTTTTACATTTCCATTACCTAAGTTAGCAGTAGCAAAATAAATGTAAAGTGGTTGAACTTGGCTATGTAAACCAGCTCCAAAACTAACAGATTGTTTTTTATTGATTTCATACTTTAATCCTAATCTTGGTTCTGGCGATTTGGATTTATTGAGTAATAAATATTGGTACGTAAATCCTGTATTTAATGATAGTTTTTCACTAAAATGATGTTTCCATTGGATAAATCCCCGAGACAAAGATGTTTGTCCTTTGTAATTTCTTAAGGTTACAAAACCAGTACCATATGTATCTACACTGTCAACATAAGATGTATTATATAAATCTATATATACACCTGCATTTATAAAGTTACGCGAATTTATTTTTTTGTTATAAGTGGTATTAGCGGTATAGCGAGTTGTATAGGATTCGTTTCTATATTCTGGTCTAACGGTTTGTATGTTGGCACTTGTATCAACTCTATCTGAAGTAATGTAATTAGATTGACCAGTTATGCCGATATTGGTTTTTAAATAAGAAGTACCATTAAGTAAATAAGTGTGTGAAATACCACCTGCCCCAACATTCGATTTAAAGGAAGTGTTTCTGCCGCTATATCCGTATAAATTATTATCTTTTGATTGTTGACTTTGTAATAATTCAGCTTTGCTTAATCCTCCAATTCCCCAAACAGAAAATTTGCCAACCTTTTTTGTTGGCAAATCTATTTTAAAAGTAATATCTTGATATTGTGGAACAGCGCTTCCTGTTCCAAAATCTAAACCAAGGTATTTAAAAACGGATAAAGTTGAGTAACGGTAATTTACCATATATGAAGCATTTTTTTTCTTTTTACTAAATGGTCCTTCAGTTCCAAGTTCAAAGCCATTAAAACCAACCATACCTAAAAATTCTCGTTTTTCATTATTCCCAGTTCTCATTTTTAAATCGAACACACCCGCAGTTGCATTTCCATAATCAGCTGGAAATGCACCAGTCAAGAAATCCGAATTATCTAAAGTATTATTATTTAAAATTGAAATTGGCCCACCCGAAGAACCCATTGAGCCAAAGTGATTTGGATTCGGAATATCTAAACCATTTAATCGCCATAAAACACCAAGTGGAGAATTTCCTCTTACAATGATGTCATTTCTGCTATCATTTGCTCCACTCACACCGGCAAAATTTGCTGCCATACGTGCTGGGTCGCCTCTGCTTCCAGCATATCTGTTTGCCTCTTCTGTACTAAAAACTCTTGAACTTACAGTGGCCATTTTATTATTCGTTTTTGTTTTATCAACTTCAGCTGTTATCACTACTTCTTCGCCCTGCAACACACTTTCTTCTAACTCAATATTTAATACTGTTTCTTTACCACTTGTGAGTACAACGGTTTGTGCCTTTTCTTTATAACTGATGAATGATATTTTAATTTGTTTTCTTCCTAAAGGAACATGATCAATTCTAAATTTACCAAGTTCATTGGTAGAAACTACTACAAGTGGATCTGAATTTAAAATGCTTATGATTGCTCCCGGTAATGGGCTTTGGGTTTGTTTGTCGACAACAGTTCCCCTTATGGTTTGCGTTAATTCTTGAGCATAGTTTTGTATACACGTAAGCGTTAAAACAAATAAAAATATTTTTTTTAATTTAGGCATACTGTAATTTCAATTCATCTATTTTTTTTAATTTCTCTTCGCAAACTTCACTTTGAGATTTTCGAATACTAAAACTAATTTCACAATCCGTATCAAATTGTTGTTGTTGGATTTGACAATCTAATTGTTTTAATAGTTTCATCACATCATTTAATTGTATGTAAGGAAATTTAATTTCGTATTTAAACAGAATTTGTTTTTCAATTATCGATGCACTTTTTATGACTTCAGATGCTGAGGTTTTATAAGCATTTATTAGGCCACTTACACCTAACAACGTGCCTCCAAAATAACGAACAACCACAATTAATACATTGGTTAAATCATAAGATTGTAATTGACCTAATATTGGTTTTCCTGCAGTATAGGAAGGTTCGCCATCATCATTGGCTCGTACGTTTTGTTTGTCTACCCCTAATATATAGGCATAGCAATGATGATTTGCTGTTGGGTGTTCTTTCTTTAAAACTAATAAACTTTCTTTTACTTGTTTCTCAGTTTCTACGGGATATGCGTATGCAATAAATTTGCTTCCTTTATCCTTAAAGGTAATTTGTGAAGCAGATTCTATTGTAAAATATGTGTCGCTAAATAACAGGGATTTAGTATTTTGAAAATTAGTTTCTGTGATTTAGCAATTTACTATTGTGGCAAATGTTTATTTATTAAACATGGAAAACGATATGCGCACGCAGGATAAGTTAAGTTATTTACAACTGTAATACTTTTTGCTACAGTTATAACTAAATCAGATTTTGCCCATTCTACGGCTATACAATCCATTTTAATATTGCTTTCTGGTTCACCGTATGGAATTTGTTTATAATATTTCCAAGGCTCAAAAAAATTGTATTTCCCTTGAGGCAATTTTGTTTTTAAGCAACCATTTTTATCCGTCGTTATTGTGTCAACCTTGTTGTTTTCCGAAATATAAATTAATTTTTTGTTAGCATAAGGTGTTGCAATTTTTAATTTTGCTTCCATTTCAGGCGTTGGACGAGCGCCTCCGCAATACGGAATAAATTGTGCTATTTTTACACATACTTTTTTTGTTTGAGAAAACCCAGTTGTAAAAGAAAGGATTGCTAGTGCTAAGATTATTTTTTTCATAATATTTTTTAAGGAGTTGATAATGATACTGGTAAAATTTTTCCGTTATAGTAGTGATGACCTTTAGTTGTAAAATCAAAAATATATTCAGCCATTTGAAGTGGTTTAATAGGAGCTTCGTAACCAGGAAAAGCTTCAGCTAGCATTTCTGTTTGAACAGCGCCTAGCGCTAAACAATTTACAGTTATGTTTTTATCTTTAAATTCTTCTGCCATACATTCAGTTAATCCAACAACAGCTGCTTTAGACGAACTATACGAAGAAAGTCCTGCAAACTTTACACTGCCCTGAAAACCACCAATACTACTGATGTTTACCACATGTGCTTTTGTTTTTTTACCTAATACGCTTAATAATTGTTGTGATAAATAAAATGGTGCAAATACATTTACCTGATATGTTTTTTCTAAATCGGAATAAAGTATATCTTCGAAAGGCTTGTTTACCAATGTTCCTGCATTGTTTATTACAAAATCAATCGTTTGGTATTTTTCTTTAATGGCAAACACCGCTTTATCGATACTTATTTTAGAACTTAAATCAGTTGCGATAATTTGTAATTTTGAATTCGATAATGCTTCAAGTGTTTCCGTATGTCTTGTTAATGCAACTACATCATAATTTGCATTTAAAAACAACTTAGTGAGTTCAAAGCCAATTCCTCTGCTTGCTCCAGTTATAATAACGGTCATGTGCTTTGCTTTTTAATAATTTATTATTTGTTCTGTAATTTCTTTTGGAACCGATCTTTCTTCGTATTGCTGTGTTCTTAATTGTGGTTCAAAGCCTGCTTCAGTTATTGCATCCTGAATTGTTTTATAAGTAAAACGATGTGGCGCACCAGCAACACTTACTACATTTTCTTCAATCATAATGCTTCCAAAATCATTGGCGCCAGCGTGCAAACAAATTTGTGCAGTTTGTTTTCCTACAGTTAACCAAGAGGCTTGTATGTTTTCAATGTTTGGCAACATAATTCTACTGAGTGCTAACATACGAATGTATTCATCATCACTCACATTATTTGTAATTCCTTTTACGCGTTTTAATAAAGTGCCATCATCTTGAAAAGGCCAAGGAATAAAGGCTAAGAATCCTTTTGCTTCTTTTGGTTTTTCTTCTTGCACATCACGTATCCAAACTAAGTGTTCAAAGCGTTCGTAAATGGTTTCTACGTGGCCAAACATCATAGTAGCTGATGTTGTTATGTTTAATTGGTGACAAGCACGCATTACATCTAACCATTCTCTGCCCGTACATTTCCCTTTAGATATTAAACGACGTACACGATCATTTAAAATTTCTGCACCTGCGCCTGGCAAGCTATCCATGCCAGCTTCAAGCAATGCTTTTAAAACTTCAGTATGTGTCGATTTTTCTAACTTAGTTATATGTGCAATTTCTGGTGGCCCAAGAGCGTGTAATTTTAAACTCGGATATAATGCTTTTAATTCTTTAAATAAATTGACATAATAACTCAATCCTAAATCAGGATGATGACCACCTTGTAATAATAATTGCTCACCACCTAATTGAAAGGTCTCTTCAATTTTTTTCTTATAAGTTTCTATAGAAGTTACATAAGATTCGGGATGGCCAGGAATTCTGTAAAAATTACAAAACTTGCAATTTGCAATACAAACATTTGTTGTATTTACATTTCGGTCAATGATCCAAGTTACTTTATTAGAATTATTTTTTTTAATATTTCGTATTTCGTTAGCAACAAACATCAAGTTTGAAGTAGGTGCATTTTCGTATAAAAACACACCTTCTTCTATCGATAAAAATTCGAGATTAAGTGCGCGATTTAATAAGGATTGAACATTCATTTAGTATTCTTTATTATCTATCAAAAATAAGCATTTTATACTGAATGAATAAATGTTTTAGCCCAATTATTTACTCTTCGGCATAATATCTTCTGAGCTTATTGTTTGGTGTTTTACTCTCATACTAATTAGTTTTTTAAGTTTTGTTTCTCATATTATTTTGGGCTTGTCCTTTCAGGTCGACCTGTCCCGATTTTTCGGGAGGCTTACCGTTCAATCTTTTTTTCGTGCCTAAAAAAGGATTTCACATCAATCCCTCACGCAGGCTAAATTTGACATCAAAATTTAAAATTTCTATTGAACCGTAAACCGCAAGAGGGATGCAAGCGTAAAGCTTTTATAAATGCTTGCATTTATAAAACTTGAAGCGACAGCCCGTTCTGGCTCCCGCCAGACTTGCCCAAAATAGTAATACCGAAAACACATTAGTAATAAACCAATTACATTTGTCTAAAAAACTATTGCATCGGCATTATACAGAAAACTGTTGGTCTGTTTTATAAATCGAATTGGCATAAAACTTAAATCATGATTGTATTATAAGAAAAGAACTTATTAATTTGTCTTTTTATCTTTAACTTTAACCGTGCTTACAACAACTATTACGCAGTATTGTTTAAACAATAAAAAGAAATGTTTTTTTATTGTTTCATTTTCTGTTTTATTCATTTGGTTTCTATGTTGTTTACCTAATCCTTTATTTAATGATCCGTATTCAAAAACAGTAAATGATTATAAAGGAAATTTATTGTCTGCAAAAATTGCGAGCGACGGACAATGGCGTTTTCCAGAAAGTAATTCTATTAATTCAAAATTTGCAAAGTGTATTACATCATTTGAAGACCAATATTTTTATTCACATCCTGGCATTAATCCTGCTTCTTTTTGGAGAGCGTTAAGACAAAACATTAGAGCAAAAAAAGTGGTGAGTGGTGGAAGTACTATTACCATGCAATTGGTAAGACTGATTCGAAAAAACAAAAAGCGAACCTATTCAGAAAAACTCATTGAGTTAATTTGGGCTTTGCGTTTAGAATTAACCTATTCTAAAGATGAAATTTTAAATTTATATTGTGCTCATGCGCCGTTTGGCAGCAATGTTGTTGGCATAGATGCCGCATCGTGGCGTTATTTTGGAAGAAGTGCTCAATACTTATCATGGAGTGAATGTGCGAGTTTAGCTGTGTTACCAAATGCACCTTCAATTATTTATCCAGGTAAAAATGAAATTAAGTTTAAAAGAAAACGCGATGCTTTACTTTATAAATTATTAAATCTCTCCATCATAAATCAAGAAACGTATTTACTTTCTTTACAAGAACCATTGCCGTTGAAACCTTTTTCTTTACCGAGTAATGCCAAACACCTTTTAAATAGAGCTATTTCAGAACATAAAAATGAAAACGAATTCAATACTACGATTCAAGCTGAAACACAAGCTAGGCTTAAAGAAATTTTAACGAAGCACGCTTATCAATTGCAGCACAATGAAATCAATAATGTATGTGCATTAGTTTTGGATGTGAATCAACACAATGTTGTTGCATATATAGGAAATACACCATTAAAAACCAAGGAACCACACGGTGAAGAAGTAGATGTGATTATGGCAAACAGAAGTACGGGCAGTTTATTAAAACCGTATTTATATAGTTTTATGTTGAATGATGGCCAACTATTACCTAATATGTTAATCCCAGATATTCCAACACAAATAGCCGGTTATGTTCCGCAAAATTTTGATTTTACTTACGACGGTGCAGTTCCTGCAAAAAGAGCTTTGGCAAGAAGTTTAAATATTCCTGCCGTTAAAATGTTGCAGCAATATACGATTGATAAATTTTTAGACAGGCTTCATCAAATTGGTTTAAAATCAATGAACCGCTCGGCAGATAATTATGGTTTGTCTTTAATATTAGGCGGTGGTGAATCAAAATTATGGGAAATGTGTTCTTCGTATTGCAGCATGGCAAAAGTTTTAAATCGGTATAACGGTTCTGGACTTTACACAAAGGACGATTGGGATAAACCTTCATATATTATTGATAATCACGACAAAGAATTTCATCAGGATAATTACCCATTTCTTTCCGCATCTTCAATCTGGTTAACGTTTGAAGCCATGGCCGAAGTTGGACGACCTGATATAGATGCAAGTTGGCAACGTTTAGGTAATGCTCAAAAGATTGCTTGGAAAACAGGAACGAGTTTTGGTTTTAGAGATGGTTGGGCTATTGGAGTTTCTAGTAATTACGTAGTTGGTATTTGGGTTGGAAATGCTGATGGAGAAGGGCGCCCAGGTTTAACTGGACTATCTGTTGCTGCTCCTATTTTATTTGAAGTGTTTGGAGCTTTACCAAAATCAGAATGGTTTAAAATGCCAATAAAAGATTTAAAAAAGGTAATGGTTTGTAAACAAAGTGGTTGTTTGGTTTCTCCATATTGTGATGAACAAAAAGCAGAATACATTCCGAAACAAAGCAATGTGGCAATTGCATGTAGCTATCATAAGCCTATAAATACTGATATTACTGGACAATACAGAGTAACTGATATTTGTGTATCGCCGTTGGATATGAAACAGCAAAATTGGTTTGTGTTGCCTCCCGTGCAGGAATATTATTATAAAACAAAAAATCCTTCTTATAAAACCTTACCTCCGTATTTAGTAAACTGTGAACCGATTATTGAAAAAGCCATGGAAATGATTTATCCAAAGCCAGGAACAGTAATTTATATTCCCTACGAATTATCTGGAGAGCAAGGAAAAACAATTTTCGAAATAGCACATCGTAATCAAAACAACACTGTTTTTTGGCACATTGATGGTGTGCTAGTTGGAACAACCAGAAACATACATGAGTTAGGCCTTAGTCCCGAAAAAGGAAAGCACATGCTTACAATTACCGATAATGTTGGTGAAACAATGAATATTCCTTTTGAGGTGATGAGTGAAAAGAAATAAATATTTTGTTTTAACAATGACTTATAATTCAAAGGTTTAATTTTTATACTAAAACAAATCTAATACTAACACACCCTTTTTAATTTTATAAGTTATTAATTCATTAGTATCAACTTTTTCTTCATTCAAAGTACCAGGTGTCCATTTTTGTAATGTCTTAAATACATCTAATATTTGTTTGTCGAGTTCGCTACTTTTTGTTGTGGTAGATATTTCCCAGTTCAATGCTTCGCCTTTACAGTTTATAAATACGCTAACCATTCCTTTACCTTTAAATTTCAAATTTTCTTTAATAAATTTCACATTCTCATTTAGTAGCTTTTCAACCTCTACTTTTGTTAACGGACACACAGGTTCTACTTGCCCCTTAAAGCCTTTGAATAATGCATAAACTTTTTTAGAATTACAGATTCCTTCAAGTGGTTCGTTCATTTCAACTGTTGCCAAAAGTTGCGCAAATGTATTGAGCCCAAAAGTTATAAGCCCAATAGTAAATATTAATTTTTTCATAGTTTAGTTATGATACTGTTTTAGTTTGAATTTACTGTTGTAATTTTTTTTAATTACAAATGTTTGAACTTTAGAGGTATCAGAAGTGAGGTAATCAAAATAATTATTAAAGCTTTCTTATTTTTAATTGGATGAGATTTTGTTTGTTAAAAGTTAATACGCCTTTTTATTATTAAACCATTTTGTCCAAGGAAGCCAAAGACATAAAATTAGAATTGGGCCAATAATTAATGATAAATACCCATTATGAATTGCATTATCTCTATCATTTGCTGATATGTTATGTGAAGAACCTGCAATTGCTAATCCCATTATATAAAAAACAAAAACACCAAACACAATTAATACGCTTGCTAATATTTTCAAAATGATTATTAAATCTTTCAAAGTGTTTAAACTTATGTTTAACGATTTGGTTTATTATTTTAACCATCCTTATCTAACAAATTTGCTAAATAAGGATGGTTGTAAAAATTAATCAGCTTGTAAAAAAGGATATTTATAATCTAATGCTGGTATTAATGTTTCTTTAATTGTACGAGGAGAAACCCAACGTAATAAATTAATTTTTGCTCCTGCTTTGTCGTTTGTTCCACTTCCGCGTGCACCACCAAAAGGTTGTTGGCCAACTACAGCACCTGTACATTTATCATTAATATAAAAGTTACCTGCAGCGTTATTTAATTTTTTAGTTGCTAATTCAATCGCATAACGGTCTTGAGCTATAATAGCACCAGTTAAGGCATAAATAGAAGTTGTATCAACTAACTCAAGTGTTTCTTCAAATTTATTTTCGTCGTAAACAAAAAGTGTTAATACGGGTCCAAATAATTCTTCACACATCGTAACATATTTTGGATCTTTCGCCACAATAATAGTTGGCTCAATAAAATATCCTTTCGATTTATCGTAATTACCACCAGCAATAATTTCTACGTTACTGTCTTTTTTAGCAGCATCAATGTATTTTGCTAATTTGTCAAAACTTTTTTCATCAATAACAGCATTTATGAAGTTTGTAAAATCTTCGGTAGGCCCCATTTTCATTGATTTTAAATCGGCAAGCACTAATCCTTTAACTTCAGCCCATAAATTTGATGGAACGTAAACACGAGAAGCTGCCGAACATTTTTGTCCTTGGTATTCAAACGCACCGCGCGAAATAGCAGTAGATAATGTTTTAGCATCAGCTGATTTATGAGCCATAATAAAATCCTTTCCACCAGTTTCACCTACTATACGTGGATAAGATTTATATTTATGAATATTGTTTCCTATTGTTTGCCAAATGTTTTGAAACACTTCTGTACTACCAGTAAAATGAATACCAGCAAAGTCTTTGTGATTAAAAACAACTTCAGCAGCATCTGGACCGCTTGGGTAAATTAAATTAATAACACCATCAGGTACGCCTGCTTTTTTAAATATTTCCATTAATACATTTGCGCTGTATACTTGTGCATTACTTGGTTTCCAAACAACTACATTTCCCATCATGGCACAACTTGTAGGTAAATTACCGGCAATTGCTGTAAAGTTAAATGGAGTTAATGCATAAATAAAACCTTCTAATGGTCTCCATTCAATACGGTTCCATACACCCGGACCCGAAACTGGTTGGTCGGCATAAATTTCTTGCATGTATTGAACATTGAAACGTAAGAAATCTATAATTTCGCAAGAGCTATCAATTTCAGCTTGGTAAGCATTTTTACTTTGTCCAAGCATGGTTGCTGCATTTAATTTAGAGCGGTAAGGACCAGCAATTAATTCGGCAACTTTTAAAAAAATACTTGCTCTGTGTTCCCAACTTAAATTTGCCCATTGTTCTTTAGCAGCTAATGCAGCTGAAATAGCTTGCTCTACATGTGTTTTATCACTTTTGTAAAAATGACCTAAAGTGTGTTTGTGATCGTGTGGCGGTGCTAAGCGAATTTTAGTTTCGCTGGTTACTTCTTTGTTTCCAATATACATTGGAATATTTATTTCTTTGCTACGCAATTCTTTTAGCATTGCTTGAAGCTCAATACGCTCAGCACTTCCTGAAGCATAATTTTTAATGGGCTCATTAATAGCAGCTGGTACTTTGTAAATTCCTTTTGGCATAATTTCGATTTTTAGATGTACGAATTTACAATTTTTTTATGTCAAAAATGGCACTATTTGTATCATTAAAACAGGATATTATTATTTTTTAAGAGAATCAGGTTTTTCGTTTTTAGAAAGGGAATCTGCATAATAGGAGTTAGAAAAGTCTTTATTTCGCTCGTTTGCAGGCGGCATACGCTTGCCCATGCAGCTGGTAGTAAAGGTCAGCACCCCAGAAATAATTGACAAAAACGCTATTTTCAGCGGTTTAATAGAAATTTTATTTTCTATATAATCTTTTAAGTATAATAAAATGAATTCAAATTTTGTAGGAGTGTTAACTTGAAAGTTTTTATAACGCCCACAAATTTTTTCTTCATGGTGATTTTCAAAATATGTTTCAATTTCTGAAATGCTATAATTTGTAAAATCAATAACGGTTGTTTCGCAAACAGTACAATGTTTACCGTCCACAGTTTTTGCCATGGTCTTAAAGTTTTCCGAACAAGGCTTTTCAATTTTCATAACGCATGTTTTTTATTAAAAAGAAAAAAGGAGAAACAGAAATTCAACTAATTAGTTTGAAATTAAGCTTTAGCTTTAAATTGGTTGATTGCATTAATGGTAAATTCAGATAAAACAAGGGTTCCGCTCATACCAGCACGTTCAATTAATAATGTGTCCCAATTTTCAGTTCCTTGCCACATTACTTTTTTAAGCATCATCATTGCTTCTGGGTTACTCGTTGCTAATTTTGTTGCAAGTGTTTTAATGCTTTTATCCATTTCGGCTACTGTTTCAAAAACCTCGGCATATAAACCTTTTTCTTTTGCCCACTGAGCAGTTTGCCATTCAGTTGCATTTATGGTTAATTGACAAAATGCAGACGTTCCAACTTTACGTTCTACAGCTGGCCCAACCACAAAAGGACCTATACCAACCGCTAATTCACTTAACTTAATTGATGCGTTATCTACCGCAAAAGTATAATCAGCACTTGCTGCAATACCAACACCACCGCCAACAGCTTTACCTTGCACGCGAGCAATGATAAGTTTTGGAGCTTTACGCATAGCATTAATTACCATTGCAAAACCTGAGAAAAACTTTAAACCAGTATCAATATCTTTTATCGAAATTAACTCATCAAAACTAGCGCCTGCACAAAATGTTTTTTCGCCTTCGCTTTGTAATATAATTACTTTAGCGTTATCGTCTTTTCCTAATTTTTCAATTTCGGCAGCAAGGTTTCTTAATTGTGTGCCTGGCATCGAATTACTTTGTGGGTGAAAAAAAGTAATTGTTCCAATTCCGTTTTCGATTGTTGATGTGATTGTTCCTTCCATTTTATTTATGTTTCCTAATTAATTTTTCTATGATTCAAATTTACAAATAATAAAACAGTTTTAAAATTGCTATTTATTTGATATAAGTGCATCAACTTGTTTACTTACTCTTTTTGGGTTAAAAGGATTGTTGTCTGTTTTGTCAGATTTAAAGATGTGTGATTTAATGTAGCAGAATTTCTTTTCTTGTTTATCATAAATTAAATAATTGCATTTCATTCCTACTTTATGTAAATTATTTTCATATCCATCATCATTTATTTTTGGCGAATGACCGTCCCACCAGGTACTATTGGTGGTTGAAATGATTACTAACGCTGTATAAAATGCAAGCCCAACTACTATGGCACTATATTTTAATGTATTAATAGCTATTTTTTGTCTGTTTTGTTTTTTAGTCCAAATATTACCATAATTTATAAAGTATGATGTGTAACGTTCTTTATGTAGCGAGGCAAAAGAATCTATTGTAGCAGAATACGGAATTTGATTTAAATCTTTTGTAGATTGATATGCGAAAACAGATTGAGTAATTTCGGATGTTAATATTTGTAATTTATAACTTGTTTCGCTTTTACTTATATTAAAAGGGCTTACGCTTTTTACTTTAGAAGATATAACAGAGTCATATATGTAATTTGCATAAGCAGTTAATGTATCATCAAATAAAACATCGCGGTTTTTAATAATGGAAACAGAAGAAATACTTCCTGCATACGAAATTGGGTAAAAAGAATTTAAAGTCGCATTTTCTCTTATACTGTTTTTATTATTTCTGAAATTTGAAAAAAACAAAACAATGATTATAAAAAATAAAACACGAAACATGTTACGCTAAAATTGTAACAGGATTTTCTATAAAAGTTCTTAATGTTTGTAAAAATGCTGCGCCAGTAGCTCCATCTACAGTTCTGTGGTCACACGCTAAGGTTAATTTCATAACATTACCCGGCACAACCATATTGTTTTTTACTACAGGAACCTGTCTGATTGCTCCAACTGATAAAATACAAGATTCGGGTGTATTGATAATAGATGTAAATGATTCTATACCAAACATTCCTAAATTAGATACAGTAAATGTATTTCCTTCCCAATCTGCTGGTTGTAATTTTTTATCCTTAGCACGTTTGCCTAAATCTTTCACCTCTGCACTAATTTGTGATAAAGATTTTTGATCAGCAAAACGAACAACTGGAACTAATAAACCATCTTCAACCGCAACCGCAACACCAATATGCACATGGTTGTAGTAACGAATTTTATCGCCTAACCAACTAGTGTTTACTTTAGGATGCTTGCGTAAAGCAGCAGCACACGCTTTAATTACTAAATCATTAAAAGAAACTTTTGTGTCTGGTATTGCATTTATTGCGTTTCGTGAAGCCATGGCATTATCCATATCAACTTCAATGTTTAAATAGAAATGTGGTGCTCCGTTGGTGCTTTCTAATAAACGTTTTGCAATTACTTTTCGCATTTGAGACGTTGGCTCGTCTGTAAAGCTTTCTGCTCCAGGCACAAACGAACTAACGTTTTGAGAGCTAGTATTAGTTTGAGTCGAAGGTTTATAATTTTCTATATCTGATTTTGTTACTCTGCCATTATCGCCAGTTCCATTCACTTTTGATAAGTCAATGCCTTTGTCTTTTGCTAATGCTTTTGCTAAAGGAGAAGCTTTTATACGAGAAGCCCCTCCAACCTCCCCAAGAGGGAGGCTAGTAGAACTTACTATTGATTTAACTTCTTGAGTTACTTTACTCCCTTCTATTTCTTTTGTCCCTTCCGTCTTTACAGTCCCTTCAATCGATTTTAAAATAGCATTAATATCTTCACCACCTTTCCCTAAAATAGCTAAAACACTGTCAACGGGAACGCTTTTTCCTTCAGGAATACCAATATGAATTAATACTCCATCTTGAAAAGATTCAAATTCCATTGTTGCTTTATCGGTAGCAATATCTGCTAATAATTCGCCGCTTTTAACTTTATCGCCAACTTTTTTGTGCCATTTTTCAACAACACCTTCGGTCATTGTATCGCTTAATTTTGGCATACGAATAACTTCAACACCAGCCGGTAAAGCAGTTGTTGATTGAGGTGAGTTATTAGTTTTTGGAGTTTCAGTTTTTGTCTCTTTTATTTCTTCTGTCTTTTTAGTATTTGGCGTTCCATTTATTAATGCAGAAATATCTTCTCCTTCTTTACCTAAAATGGCAATGATAGAATCAACAGGAACACTTTGTTTTACTTGAGCACCAATATAAAGTAGAACACCGTCTTGAAAAGATTCAAACTCCATCGTTGCTTTATCAGTTTCAATATCGGCTAATAAGTCGCCACTTTTAACTTTATCGCCAACTTTTTTGTGCCATACTGCTACAACGCCATCAGTCATTGTATCACTTAATTTGGGCATTCTTACTATTTCCGCCATTTTTATTTAGTTTTTAATGTTGAGTTTTTAGTTTTAAATATAACTCAATTCTTAATTTTTAAATTTTCTTGTGATGTTTTTACAATTTTTGTTAGAATTTTTATAATGTCATTACAGTCACTAATTTGGTCTGTTAAATCAATAGTATACCATTTAGATTCTTTTAATAGCCTTAACCAATAGTAAGATTCTCTAGCTTCTTTTGAGGCTATTGCCATTTTTGTGATGAAATCTTTTTTAGTTTGACCAGCACTTCCTTCATTCACGTTAGCGCCAATTGATGTTGCACTTCGGAGCAATTGTCTTAAAATAGGGTTATTATCAATTTTTGATAATTGCTTATATAATTCGATGATAGCCAAAGAAAACTTAAATGACTTCTCTTGAATAATACTTTCTTTATGTGTGTCGATTGATTGCAATTATTAAAAACTAAACATTAAAAACTAAAAACTACTCTTGTATGTATGGATAATTTGGTTCAGCATAAACGTCTTTGTAAAGTTCATCCGCTTCAGGATAAGGACTTTCCTCAGCAAATTGAACTGATTCGTCAACTAATGCTTTAACGCGAGCCTCCGCAGCTTCAATTTCAGCTTCATTAATCCATTTATTTTCAATCAATGTATTTAAAACTTTTTGAATTGGATCTTGTTCTTGATATTCTTTTACTTCGTCTTTTGTACGGTAAGTTTGAGCATCACTCATACTATGACCTTTGTAACGGTAAGTTTTCATTTCTAAAAAAGTAGGACCATCTCCGCGCCTTGCTCTTGCAACAGCTTCTTCCATAGCTTCATGAACAGCTTCAACATTTAAACCATCAACTGGTTTTGAAGGCATATCGTATGCTAATCCTAATTTCCAAAGTTCGTGTACATTACTAGTTCGTTCTACAGAAGTTCCCATCGCATACATGTTATTTTCAACGATAAAAATTACAGGTAATTTCCAAGTCATAGCCATATTAAACGCTTCGTGTAGAGCGCCTTGTCTAACAGCGCCATCGCCCATCGAACACACACATACATTATCGTTACCTGCATATTTATCTGCAAATGCAATGCCTGCGCCTAATGGAATTTGGCCACCAACAATTCCATGCCCACCAACAAAGTTATGTTCTTTACTAAAAATATGCATCGAACCACCTTTGCCTTTGCAGCAACCAGTGATTTTAGCATACATTTCGGCCATTATATATTTTGGATGCAAACCTAAACCAATAGCGTGTGCGTGACAACGGTATGCGGTTATATGTTTATCTTCTTTTTTAGTAGCACTTACAGTTCCAGCAACAATAGCTTCTTGCCCAATATACAGGTGACAAAAGCCTTTAATTTTTTGTTGTACATATACTTGTCCAGTTTTCTCTTCAAACTTACGCATCAATAGCATGCTTTCATACCATTTTAAATATTGTTCTTTAGAAAACTTATTCTTTTTTTCAGCCGATTTAGCCATAAAATTTAAAATTTAATTTGATACAAAAATATAACTAATTGTGAAATAGTAAAGGGTTTCGGACTATTTTAAATGTTTTTTGTTAAACATGAGAGGAAGTAAGTTTTCTATGCTATCTGAAACATAAATTTTACCTGTTTCTCCACTCATTATGATGCGAATTGGCGATTCATCACGGCTTTCATATTCTGAAATGGCTTGTCGGCAAGCCCCACATGGAGGAATTGGCTCAGTAATTATTTGGTTTTTAGAAGTTACTGATATTGCAATGGTTTTTACTGCAACTTTTGGATAAATGGCACTTGCATGAAAAATTGCCACTCTTTCGGCACAAAGTCCAGAAGGATAAGCAGCATTTTCTTGGTTGTTACCAATTTGTGTTTTACCATTATGGAGTAAAATAGCAGCACCAACCTGAAAATTGGAATATGGAGCATAAGCTGATTTAACCGCTTTTTTTGCCAATTTTAGTAATTGTAGATCTTCGTCGGGTAAATCTTCCATCGATTTATAAACCTCAAAATTTGTTGTAATGGTTAGTTTGGTTGCTTTTGATTTCATTAAAAATAAATTGATTTACAAGATACTAAACATTCGTATAAAAACAATTTTAAGTCAATATATTCGTTTATGGAATTGAGTATAAAACATTTTTGAAATTATTAAATTGAAATTTGTGAAATTTAAAACAGTTTGTTTTTTAGCACTTGTAGCAATGTGCTTTTTAAATTCTTGCGCTATCCATAAAAAATTTCCTTTTATCTGTTTTGCCAGCGGGTGTGTAAAAGAGCAGTTTAAAGTGCGTGAAATCAAAGCTGGGATTAAACGAATGAGGGGGGAAGCAAGTCTTAGAAAAAGAAAAAGAAATAAAGGCAAGTCAGATTTAAATCATGTAGAAGCAAGTGCTGAAACGAAAACAATCGCTGATACTGTTAATGTTGAGCAATCAATGAAGTTTTCTTTAGTAAAACAAGACACGTTGATAACCATTCAATTTTCCTCTAAAGATGAAATAATTAGTGCTGAAGATCAATTGTTTTTGAAACACTACATGGCTAAAACCAATACGAGTAAAATTATTGAAATTTTTATTCAGGAATTTTATGATGAAAATCAAACTGTTAAGACGAATAGAGTTAACGCTATAAAACTGTATTTAATAAGTTTGGGTGTTCCAAAAGAAAAATTAACAGTAAAAAATTCAAAAGAAGCGCTCAAAAATTATGTTGAAATTTTAGTTCACTAGTCTCAGATTTTATTTGTCTAATACAACCTTGTCTTTTATATTATTATTTTCAATCCATTCATTCAAGTACTTTTGAAACAAAGGAATGTCTTTCAGAATATCGGAACGTAATGTAAATGTTTTATTGTTTTTGTCAAGAAAATAAGTCAATCCGTGCCTGCTTTCAATTTTTTGAATTGAGCCAGCATGTAAAATATCTAATTTATTTGTGCTAACAATTAAAAGTTCTTTGTCGAAAGCAATGTATGATAAACCCTTAACGTACCTAAAGATGACAACTAAAATTTCGGTTCCGGCAACTAAAAAACAAACAAAAGAAAAATATTTTATAATACTTCCCGAAAAATAAAGGAGAACTCCACTAAAACAAAACACAATGACTTTTATTAACCGTTTAGCAATGAAACCATAGGTAAAATAAGGTATTTTATTAGCAGATTTATTGATTGTTGAAATGGAGTAAGCTTCATTTAAACTGGCAATTACATATAACAATCCAATTCCGCCATACAAATATCTTATTTCAACATAGCCAATATTATTTGAAAACATAAAGACTAAACTTACGCCAAGTAAAAAAAATAATACGATGTTTTTTAGAATTATAGATTGAGTAGATTTCATCGTTTTTTAGTTTAATTACTTACAAATATACGGGAACTTCTATGAATTCATTTTTCGAGACGAACAAATTTTTAAAAACGCAGAATACAAAGGTATTTGAGGCTTTTAAAAATGAGGTTCAACGATGAAAAAGGAATTAAATAGAGTTTCGGTAAGTGTTTTAAAGAAGAAACAGTCTACAAAAACCTATCTAATACCAGGAATAGTATTTTTCTTTCTTGGCCTAAACAACGCATTAAATTTATATTCAATGCCTTCGCTAGGAGCTAAAGCAGGCGATTGGGCTAGTTGCATTTGTTGGTTAATAAAGAAAAATCCTGAGAAAGATTTTATTTGATAGGCTTGTTTAGCTGTGCTGTTTTTGCCCTGGTGTAAAATGATCCAATTTTGTTTTGGGTTTGCTTTTAAGTATGACAAATATTGCTTTACACTATCATCTAAACATATACTTACAAAAGTCACTTTATCATTAAATTTTTTCTTCAAATCAATTATTTTTTGCATTTCCTTCATACTCATGTCGCTTTGAGTAGAAAAATAATTTAGGTATACATATTTCCCTCTTAAATTTTGTAGTTCGAATTGATTTCCTTTGATATCATTTGCAATAAAGTTAGGAGCATTAGCGCCTGGTTGCAATTGGTAAAAACTCTGAAGAGCATTTAAAGCAATTTTTTGATGCTCAGCAATTTTTGATTCTCTATACAATTGTTCTAAAATAGTTTTTACTTGTTGTTGATTAATATCGGGGCTGTAATAAAAATCGATTAATCCCTTTAAGATTAAAAGATCTTTAAGCGTATCGTTTGATGTTGTTTTGTCAGAGCTAAATTCTCGTTTCAAATCCTGATAGCTCCCAAAAGTATTAATACTGTTATAAATTGAACCACCATTTTTTGTAGAAGCATATGCTTTTAAATACCCTTTAAAATGAGCGTTAAAAAATTCCATATACTCATAGTTAGTATACAAAATTGGCTTATGTGCAATAAACTGATTGTATAAAAAGTTTTTGTTTTTAGAAGTATTGGTATAGAAATTAGCAAAGGAATACTCAACATATTTTTTAAAGTAAGGGTTTTTAATATGTTGGTACCTTTTTTTTGATGCTAATAAAAACGTATCGAGTAGCGCGTTTATTTTAGTTGGAGTTAAATAAGCATCTTTTGATTTTAAAAATAAGTTATTGTATTGAGAGTTGAAATCAATAATTAAGGCATTAAGCTCTGTGCTATCTTTACCGTAAACGCTAATATTTACATAGCTTTCGGTGCCTTCTTGATTGTTGTTTAGAGAATCTTTGCCAGGAAAATAAATACCATATACAAAATTAGGCTGAATGTAAATTTTGCCTATAAGGTTATCAACGCTAATAAAAATAGGCTTAGTTGTTTTGCTGTAAATTTTAAATTCAAAATACCCATCTTTATCAACGGTATCTTTTTCTTCTATTATTTTTGTGTAGGAAACGTAATCTAAATAATCACTTAAAATTATTTCTTTACCAATATGAGACGGGTGCGCTTTTCCCTTTATAGTAATGTTTTGCCCAAAACTTTGAAGAGCGAAAATAATTATGGGAAGTAGTGCTGTAAATAGCTTCATGGTAATTTATAAGTATAAAAATACAAAAAAGTTACAATGTTTTTAAGAATTTTGCAAACGGTAATCTGCTTTATAGCGATGTGATATTTTATTATAAAAAAGATAATCAGTCTTTTGATTCATTAAATTTTAAATCAACTTTGTTTTTACCAAACATATAGCCAATACTTAACTGAATATTTTGACTGTATTTGATTCTGTAAATATTAGTTTCACCGCCATTATAACTATTTAAATATAATTTCTTATTAAATTCAGAAACAATCAGACTTAGTTCGACAAACATTCGTCTATTTTTTATAGGAAAATAGTAACCGAAATTTGACTCAAATCCATATGTGAAATTTAATTTCGATTCCTTACCCCCTTTTATACTATATGTATTAGAATGAAAAACTCTAATACCTCCTATTATACCTAAATTAACATAGAAATTTTTCAAGTTATATGAAAACAAAAAAGGAATTTTTAGATATGTATTTGTTGATTTTGTTACTTCCAAACTACTATCACTATGTGAATAATTTTTATATTCATAAAATTTATAATTATTACCAATATAAAGTAAAGAAATACCAGTTTTAAATGAAAATTTATTTGCAAAATTGTAATTTATTTTATATTCTAAATTAGGAAAGTATATTCCTGAGGTTGATTGATGTTTTGGAATATTACGATTAGTATAATTAAAAGAAATAGCAATTCCCTTATCCCTTTTTGGGAGTGTTTGCGCATTAATTGAATAATTTAAAACAAAAAACAATATTATATATATTTTACTCATTAATTATAAATTTAGTGTTATAATTTATTTTATTTGTTTTAAAATTAATTAAATACCTTTATTTTGATTATTTAAGAATACTTCTTTTATATTAATTCCTTCGTTAAGTGTTTCCTCAAAAATTATTACGCCTAGGCTATTATAAATTTTCAAAGTGCCATAAACTGATTCCGAAAAAGTAATATTAAAACTACCGATATTTGGGTTGGGTGATACATTTATTATATTTTCATTCTCTAAAACCTCTGGTAACATTATTGAATCTATAATAGGTTCCTTTACTCTAGCGCTATAAACACAAGGCTGAATGTATGAGGAAAAAACACTAGTAGCTTCCAAAAGCTTAATTTATAGTTTAAAAAAAGAAGGTAAAAAAAAGAAAAAATGTTAATCTACTTTATTCTCAAAAAAACTAAAATGTACGTTTCCATATTTTCTACACTCTGTGAAATATTTTTTTGAGCTTAAATCGGTCTTTGAACCGTGTTCAATAATTAAAATACCGTTTGAGGATAAGCAATTTTTTTCAAAAACAAGATCGTAGATTTTTTCAATATTTGGTAATTCATAAGGCGGATCAGCAAATATTAAATCATACTGGCTATGCGATTTAGTAAGAAAGGAAAATACATCAGAACGTTCGTTAAACACGTTTTTAAAGCCCAATTGCTTCGCGGTCTCTTTAATATAATTTAAACAAGGAGAGTGACTGTCAACCCCTACAATTTTTTTTGCCCCTCTTGATGCAAACTCTAACGAAATATTTCCAGTACCACAAAATAAATCAAGTACAGTAAGTTCATCAAAATCTACTTTATTATTTAAGATATTAAATAAGCCTTCTTTTGCAAAGTCAGTTGTTGGCCTTACAGGTAAATTTTTTGGCGGAAGTAATTGCTTACCTCTATGAGTTCCTCCTATTATTCGCAAAACAATCTATTTAATAAAGTATAATTAAAATGTTGTGGCATGCCTTCAACCCCACTATAATTCAAACTTTTATTTCCGCTTGCTAATCTTAGGTTAGCAATGTATTTTTTTAATACTGTAACTAATTCTGAATCGCTTGCAATATTTCCTATTAAACAAATTTTTGCGGTAAGCGGATTTAAGTGATGTTGTTCTAATAAGAATAGAAGATAATATAATACGTCTTGCTCTGTTTTTACAGCAAACTGATTAACCATAACTAATTCGTGTTCGTTTTTCACAACCAACTCGATATATGTATTATTTACATTTAGTAAAACTTGTTCATTTAGTAAATCTTTAGAATTAAGCATTAATTGAGCTAGCACAGCTAAGGAATGTTTCAGTTGGTGGTTTGGGAAGGTTTGATCAAATAAGGATTTTAAAGATTCGGAAATACTATAAATTAGTTTAACAGAACTTGAAATATCATTAGTTAAAATAATTTTATTTTCAATGTTTCCGCAATTAAATTGTAGCAATTCCTTTTTATCAACTTCGTTATAAAATGGAGTTGGACATAACGTAAACAGTTCAGTAAAATAGTTTATGTAAACAGCTTTATAATTTTTTTTTGTAAATTGAAAATAATTTAATGCTTTAAAGAGTGAACTATTGTTGTCATTTTTTGTAAGTTCAGTTTGAGTTATAAAAACAGGTTTAAATGTGCTAAGTTCAAATTCACAAAATGCAATAAATTCATCTGAATAATCAATCATTAAACCATTTGTAGAATTTGTCTGATCTCCGTAGTTTATATGTTTAAGGTTTAATGCCATTATCTAATGCAAAACTAATTATTTATAATGAAATTGACGGTTAAACTCACTACAAATAATAGCACAAGCATTGGCTGCATTTAATGATTCGCTTCCATTTATACTTGCTGATGGAATGGTTATAGGCACTGTAATTTGTTTAAGGACGGCTTCTGATATGCCATTTGCCTCATTTCCAATAATAATTATTCCCTTTTTTAAATTAGTTTTATAAATATTTTCGCCATTTAAAACAGCACCATATACCGGAATGCCTTTATATTTTCTTAATAATTCTTCAAAATCTACATATTCAACATTTACCCTTAGTATAGCTCCCATTGTTGCCTGTAAGGTTTTGGGGTTAAAAAGTTCAGTACATTGTTTAGAACAAAACACCTGCTTAACACCAAACCAATCTGCAATTCTAATGATTGTTCCTAAATTACCCGGATCTCTAATATCGTCTAAAAACAAATAGGTTTCTATTTGCGAGTCGAGACTTAGTTTGTTTGTATTTGTGCTGTTTACAATGGCTAAAACCTGATTGGGGGCTTGTTGAGTGCTAATTTTTTTTAGTTCTTCTTCACTTATTTCCGTATAAGCTAAACCCTTTGTTTTAAGTAAAGCTAGATTTTTAGATATAAACGGCAAAGTTGCTAATACTTCAACTATTTGGTATTTATCACTATTAATGAACTCTAAAACAACTTTAGCCCCTTCAACTATAAACAATAGTTCTTCCTCTCTATTTTTTTTAGAGTGGAGTGATTGAATATATTTTACATGGTTTTTACTAATCATAATTTAAAGCTAAATTAGTACGCTATAAATGTAATAAACCTTTTGAGCTTTATCTTTAATATTCAAAGAAATACTATTATTAAATATGTTTTTGTTTTTACAACATGTTTAATTTTTGTTGGCTGTAATATTAATAAACATTTGTTGGCTGACGAATATTTAGTTGAAAAAAATCATATTAAATATAACGGAACAGCAATTGATCATGCTGAATTAGAACAATTTTTAAGGCAAAAACCCAATCGTAAAATCTTAAAATTAGTGCCTTTTAATTTGTGGTTATACTTTCAAATTGATCAAAAAAAGATGATTGAGCATAAATTGAAACGAAACCTAAAGTACGATCGAATTAACGAACGAAGAATTAGAAAAAACGAGATTAAGAATGAAAAGAGGAAGATTAAAGGAAAAAAAACTAAGTCGGTAAAGCTTAAGAATAAAGAGAAATTAACTTTTAGAGAAAGTATTTTAGACGCAGGAGAACCGCCAACATTGATAGATGCATCTCTTACAAAAATTACGGTGGCTCAATTACAGAAATTTGCGTTTTCTAGAGGATATTTTAATTCAACAGTTACTGACAGCGTTGTATTAAATCACAAAACAAAGCGAGCAAAAATATTTTATCATATTACTAAATCTATACCATACAAAGTAAATGAAATTACTTATCAAATTGAAGACCCACTTATTGAATATTTTATTTTTAATGATACAAGTAATTGTTTAATAAAACATAACAGTATATACAATGAAGACGAGTTTCAAAAAGAAAGAGAACGGATAACTGAAAAATTACTTAATAATGGTTATTATTATTTTGCCCCAGAATTCATTCATTACATGATAGACACTAATTTGATTGGAAATTTTGCAAACATTAGGATTGATTTGAAAAAATTTTCGAGGCCTTTTAGTGAAGCTAATGATTCTTTGGTTTATATAAATCATCCTAGGTTTACTTTAAATAATATATATATTATTCCCGAAGTTGTAAAAGATTTTAGAGGAAAATCAAATGAAGTGTATGCTAAAGATACTTCCATTTACAATGGCATTCAAGTTTTATATAACAATAAATTAAAATTTAAATTAAAAGATTTAACTCGTGACGTGTCTTTGTTTGAAGGCCAGCTTTATCAGAAAAATTTAGCTGAAGAAACCTATAAGGGAATATCTTCTTTGAAGGTTTTTAAAAGTGTATTCATGCAATTTATCAGGAGTCCAAATACTGATGATAAACTTGATTGTTATATTGTATGTCAACCTTTAGTGAAGCAATCTATTACCTTAGAAAGTGAAGGAACTAACACATCTGGTAATCTTGGAATTGCAGGGAGTTTGGTTTTTCAAAACAAAAACACTTTTCGTGGAGCGGAGTTGGTTGAGTTAAAATTAAATGGGTCCATAACTGCGCAAAAACAATTTAATACAACGCAAACCACAAACATTAATAATGTTAGTAGTACGTTTAATACAATTCAGTTTGGACCACAGTTAAGTATTTATTTTCCGAAGCCATTATTTCCATTTACTTTATTTTACTACAAAAAAAGTAATTCTGAGAAGCGTTATTTTTCTCAGCCCCGAACCAGTCTTAATGTTTCTGTCAATTATCAGGCACGTCAACAATTTGCTCGCACAATAACGTCTCTTTCATATGGCTTTAGATTTAATAACTCTAAAGGCTTGTTTGCTTATGATGTTATTCCTTTTGAAACTTATTTAGTAAAAGCAAAATTGTTTGGTACATTTAAAGAAGAGCTAATTAACTTAAACGACTATTTTTTATTAAATTCATTTCAGGACCATTTAACAACACTTTCAAAAATTTCTGCCACCTATAACAATCAAAATATAGCGAATAAAAGAAATTTAATGTATTTAAGAATGAGTATAAGTTCATCTGGAAATATTTTAAGGGGAATGTATAATATTACTAATCAACCTAAAGATACCCTTGGCAGATACCGTATTGCAGATATTCCTTTTTCTCAGTTTGTAAAAATCGATGTTGACTATCGTTTTTATTTTAAGATTAGAAAATTTGAAAAACTAGTCTATCGTTTGTCTGGCGGCATAGGTAAACCACTTTCAAACTTATCAAGTTTGCCATATGAGCAAAGTTTTTTTGCTGGTGGCCCAAATGGAATGAGGGCTTGGCGTGCTCGTACCTTAGGCCCTGGTAGTTACAAGCCATCAGAATCAGATGCTAAATATGATAAGATTGGAAATATCCAAATTGAGTCCAATATTGAATACCGATTTCATATTTTCAAATCTTTTTATGGCGCATGGTTTGCAGATGCTGGCAATATTTGGTTGATTAAACCAGAAGCATCAAAACCTGGAGGGGAATTTAAATTAGAGAAATTTTATACTGAGTTTGCACTTGGTAGTGGTGTTGGTTTGAGGTATGATTTCAGCTTTTTTGTTTTGCGTTTGGATGGAGCAATGAAAGTGATTGACCCAGAATATGATTTAGGAAAACGATTTATTCTTGGAACAAAAACAATAAGAGAATCAGCTATATTAAATTTCGGAATTGGATATCCTTTTTAGAAAGTTATACCAACTACAATCATCTTTTTGTCCAAAGTAAAGTTAAACTTATATGCGGTATTATTATTTGGGCGTGCCCTAAAGGTCGGGCTTTTCAGTGCAATCTTCTTTTCGTTCCTCAAAAAAGGATTTTACTTCAATCCCTCACGCAATTTTACCTAAATCATAAATTAAAAATTCAATTGAACGGTAAATTGCGAAAGGGATGCAAGTGTAAAGCTTTTTTAAATTTTTAATTTAAAAAACTTGTAGCGACAGCCAGCTCTGGCTCCCGCCAGATTTGCCATAATAATTATAATTAAATGTAAGCCGAATTTATAAGAAATAGTATTTACTAAGAATTTATTATAGAACTAAAACTAATTAAGGTCATGGTATTAGTTACCGTCTTTTTCTTTATTCCCAAATATACCATCTAAAACACTACTAACTATTGATAAGATTAAGCTGAACCAAAGTGCCGTCCAAAAGCCATTCACACTAAAACCATCAACCAATTTATTTGCAAATAAAATAATAAAAGCATTTATTGCTAATAAAAACAATCCAAGCGTAAAAAATGTAATTGGTAATGATAAAATTGTAAGGATTGGTTTTACAATAGTGTTTAAAAAGGCTAATACAATAGCAACCATGAGTGCTGTTGTAAAGTGATTTAATTCTTCCGAATCTCCAACATAAAACTGATTATTGCCAATAGTTACTCCACTTAAAAAATAGGCTGTAATTAATACAGCAAATGTTGAGGCTAATAATTTGACAATAAATTTCATTTACAAATATGAATTATTTGTTACTCTGATTATTGTTAATCAGAGTAACAAAATTTTATTTTCTTAAATCTAGCTCAGCAATTATATTAGTTGCTCCACCAAGTTTTTCTACTACCCAAAGCAGGTAACGTACATCTAAATTAATAGTACGGTTCAAGTCTTTGTCGAATTTAATTTTATGACTTAAAGCTTCATAGTTTCCATCAAAAGCTAAACCGATCAATTCACCTTTTGCATTCATTACAGGTGAACCTGAGTTACCACCAGTGATATCATTTGAACTAATAAATGAAACTACAATATCTTTTGTATCTGCATCTATATATTGCCCATAGTCTTTTGCTTTAGCCAATTCAATTAACTTAATTGGAGCATCATACTCATAATCATTTGGTTTGTATTTTTCTAATACTCCACTTAGAGTACAAACATGGCTATATTTTACGGCATCTCTTGGAGAATAAGATTTTACATTTCCAAAACTAACACGCATTGTGAAATTAGCATCTGGATATAATTTTTTTCCATTGCTTGTTTCTAAAACACCTTTTAAATATAATTTTCCTAATGCAAAATTTTGAGCATTAAAATCAGCGAAAAGCTTAGCGTATTTAGTATTGAAATTAACATTGAAGGCATTGGCCATCATAAACGCAGGGTCTTTATGAAGGCTTGCTGTATCGATAGTTGTAATAAATGCATCCCATTTAGCACTTGTTAAAAATGAAGTATTATTAAATACATAATTTGAAAATGCTTCGTAAGTTGCTTTCGTTTTTAAATCACCAAATTTTGTATTAATCATATTGTAAAATACTGATGGGTGTTGTGCCGCATCGATATCAGTAAAATACGATTGTGTTACAAATGCTAAAATATTTTTATCTGAAACAACATTTTCTCCTTTTGCAAAGGCAGTTTGAGCTATTTTTGCAGCGTCCACAGCTTTTGCAATTTCTTCTTTAGTAACATCTTTTTTACTAAGCACAGCATCAAGTTTTTGTAATGATGAAGCAAATGCAATAAGTGGAGAACCAAAAATACCTTCAGTCATATACACACGTTGTTTTGCATAAGGCGTCCAGACTTGGTAAATTTTTTGATATTCAGTAAATAAGTTTTCGTATTCAGGTTTTCCTTTTACCGAAGCTAAAAAGGCTTTTTCATTCGTTTGTTTTTCTTCAAACGTTTTAAATTTTAAAAGTTGTTTGGTTTCACCATCAAAAAATTTCCAATAGTTTGCGATACCAGCGTAATTACCTGCTAATTGTAACTTAACTGCAGGATCTTTTTTCATTTCTTCTAACATGTATTTTAAACGAACATCACGTAAACCTACTAATGATGGGTTTTCAATGTCTGTTTTTAATTTAACACCAAATGAAGTTTCATAACGATTTGTTCCTCCAGGGTATCCGTAAATCATCGTGTAGTCGCCATCTTTTACACCCTTAATAGAAACAGGTAATGAATATTTTGATTTTAAAGGAACATTGTCTGCTGCATAATCTGCTGCTTTTCCATCTTTATTTGTATAAACTCTAAAAATTGAAAAATCACCTGTGTGTCGAGGCCATTCCCAATTATCAGTATCTCCACCGAATTTACCAATACTTTCGGGAGGAGTTCCAACTAAACGAACATCTTTGTAACGCTCATAAACGAATAATAAAAATTGGTTTGCTTTAAACATAGAAGCTACTCTTCCTTCATAACCAGAACCTTCAGTTTCTTTAACTCCCATTTCAGTTAAAATAGCAGGTAGTTTTTGAGTTAATTCATTAGCTGGTATATCTTTTATTTTAGCGTTAACTTTATCTGTTACATCTAAAATTTTTATTAGAAATTGTGCATGTACTCCTGGCGCATAAATTTCTTCAGATTTAGATTTTGACCAAAACCCATCTCTTAAATAATTATGGTCAACTGAACTGGCAGCTGCTATAGCACTATACCCACAATGATGATTAGTAAAGATTAAACCTTCCTTACTCACTATTTCTCCAGTACATCCTCCACCAAAAATAATAATGGCGTCTTTAATACAGGCTTGGTTCATACTATACAATTGTTCTTTCGATATTTTTAAACCACGTTTTACCATGTCGGCATAAACTTGCTCACCTAAAAGCATTGGTAACCACATACCTTCATCGGCCTTAGCAATATTGTTAGCCAAAAAAGTAATAATAAAAATGGATGCGAGAATTTTTTTCATGTTTTTTATAAATTAGATACTAAATGGTATTAATAAAATTTGGTGCCCAAAATTAACAGAAAAATGCATACTATAACTGTTTTTTAGATGAATGGACAATTTTTAGGATAATGCGCTTGTTTTTCTCTATTAATTCAAAAACTTCGCTATTTTGGCTAGTAATTGAGACTCGAAAATCTGTTTTTTTTAGATTGTACCCTATATTTATTTTAAATAATGCAGTTTAGTTAAATAAATATAAGGCTCAAACATGTGATTATAAAATACATTTTCTCCATTATACTTAAATAGAGAATTATAATTTGAGTCTGGTTGTAATATAATTGATGAACCTGCTGGAACATAAAAATTACTATTTTCTATTTGTGGTGATTTATATTGAGGCAAACTTTTTTTAATAAAAGGACTTAAACGTTTTGTTAAATGTTTTTTATATTTTCTATTAGTCTTTACTGCAGAGCGTTCCATATCGTTAACGGCATGATTGACGATTAATTTTACAATAGGCTTTTTAACATGTCTACGCATCAATTCTTTTCGTTTAGAAAAAGGATTGATAGGATGTAAATCAGAAATTGTTTGTGTAGTAAATGGTGTTTGAGGCACCCAATCATAAGTATTGACTATACGAAAGCCCCAACCGTTTCGTGTTATAAAATCATAATCATAGGCATAAAATAAGTTACCAGGTTTTGGAGCAGCGCTGCTATAAACTTTATAGATAAGGTTTTTTGGAACAATGTTTTCTGACGCATATTCTAAATATGATCGCATTAAAAAGGTTAGGGCCGCACCTTGGCTGTGCCCAATAAATATATATTCTTTAATTCCTAGGCTAGAATATTCTCTAATTTTCTCAGTAATTAAGGGCGCTAAGTGTGCAATGCCAATTGCCCAACCATGATGAACAAGTGCTTTTTCATCGTTACTAAATTTGTAATTAAAACTAGTACTATCATTAATATTTAATGTTCCAGATGATTTTATCATGCCACTGTAAAAATTTTCGAGCCATGATGCTCCTCCAACAGTAAATCTTAAACAAAACACTCCAACAGAATCATCTCTTAACCAAAAATCAAATTTGTTTTTTAACCCTACTTCCGGAGAACGATATAATCTTTTGTAATTAGCTGGAATGCTTTTAGGCGCATATTTGCCAGAATCTTGATGAGCCCATTCTAAATGTAAAACTTCAAGGTATTCCTTGGCATCAAAGCCTGATTTTAATTTTTGTTGAGCAAAGTTGAATTGTGCTAAAAATAAAAACAATACTAGAACTTGTTTTTGCATGTTATAATGTAAATTTATTTTTTGGAATAATGCTACAAGTAAATCTTGACACGCAAGTTAGTTCTTCCTTATCATTATATATTTTTATTTCCCAAACATGATTTTTGCCAACAATGTTTAGCGGCCGACACACTCCTTTTACAAATCCGTTAAAAACTGCTTTAATATGATTTGCGTTTATTTCAATTCCGACTCCAATAAATAATTCGCTATTTACAACTAACAAAGAAGCAACACTCCCAATGGTTTCAGCTAACGCAACACTTGCGCCACCGTGCAGTAACCCGAAAGGTTGTTTTGTTCTTTCATCAACTGGCATTTTTGCAACTATAAAATCGCTTCCTATTTCTGTAAATTCAATTCCTAAAGTTTGACCTAAAGTGTTTTTATTAAGATCATTTATGTCTAATAGATTGGGAGTTTTGTTCCAAATTGGGTTAATCATTTTAATGGGCTTTAAAGACGAAACTACAAATAAATTTTAAATTTATGCATACCGTCTTTGTATGAATATGTTATTTGCCAATTATAATAATCAATAATTTTTTTTATTAGAGACAAGCCAACGCCTAGCGATCCTGAAGTTGAGGATTGGGTGAATCGTTCAAATAAAAATTGTTTTTCAATCTTTTCTCTTTCGCTTGTGTTTTGAATTGTAAAGAAATCATCTTCGATTACTATTTTTATGGTTCCGCCTTCTTCCAAATTATACTTTATGGCATTAATAAAAAGATTGTTGAATAGGATGTTTGATAAAATAGGATTTAAATCTTTAGTTACATTTTTATTAAATTCTTTTATAATTGTGATTTGTTTTGCCTCAATAAAATCTTCTAATTCTTCTAATTTTTCTTCAAAAATAGTTATTAAGTTAGTATTCTCAGTTGATACAAATTGTTTGTTTTCAATCCTTGACATTAAAATCAAAACTTGGTTCAATTTATATAATCGTTGTGTTGCTTGATAAATGTGTTGAATAGAATCATGTTGTTTTTTACTGTAATTGGCCTCTTGCATTAACAACTCTACTTTCGTGCTAATAATAGATAATGGAGTTTGAGCTTCGTGAGAAACGTTTTCAGTAAACTCTTTTAGGTTTCTATAATCAGATTGAATTTGTTGTGTTAAATCGTGAATTGTATCATTTAATAAATGAAATTCATCAATATTTGTTTCTTTAAAATTCAACGATTCATTTTTTTTAATGTTCCAAGATTTTATTTTAGAGAGTGTGTCATAAAACGGCGAAAAAATATAAACAGATATGTATCTATTAAGTAAAAACAAAATTACTAATGAAACAAATAGAAACAGTAATACAATTCCTAAAACATATTCTCCAATTTCTTTTCCTTCCGACATTGATTTTGAAACTGTAATTGCATACGCTTTATCATTAGCAGTGCACTGAAAAGAAAGCTCTCTTACAATTACCGAAGCATCATTTTCTTCTTCGCCTACTTCTTCTTCCGCAAATTCTTTAAAAACATTTTCATAGGTTGTTTGTTTGTAAATTTCGACGATTGAAATTTTTTCACCGATATTTGATGTAAAATTTTCGGGAGATTTTCCTTCTTTTAATGATCTAATAATTATTCCTTTAGCGGCTAACAATTGCTCACCTTGCTCACTGTCAAGTTTTAATAAGATGAATTTAAAAACTATAAAAACTCCAACAGCAAATAATATGATTGTTGTAACGGAAGTAAAAATATTTGTTTTTGTAAGTAGCTTCATTTAAAGATTAGTCCTTAAACTTATAACCCATGCCATAAACAACTTTTATATAATCTTTTAACCCAACTTCATTTAATTTTTTCTTTAAATTCTTTATTTGACTATATACGAAATCGAATGTTGTTGCCATTTCAGCTTTATCACCCCAAATATTTTCAGCCAAAGCTTCCTTTGTTATCAAGTGAGTTGGATTACTTGCTAAGTAAACTAATATATCGTATTCCTTTTTAGTTAATTGTAAGGGAGTTCCATTTGTAAGGACTTTCTTTTCTGTCGTATCAATTTCTAATCCATCAAATACCAAAGCGTTTTTTCCGCCAAAATTTCTTCTTCTCAAAACAGAATAAATGCGTGCACTTAGTTCTGATAAATGAAATGGTTTAGTTAAATAATCGTCAGCGCCAATTTTCAAACCTTTTAATTTATCTTCTAATGAGTTTGCGGCGGTTATAATAATGACACCCATTTCTGGCTTATTGTTTTTGATATGTTCTATAATCTCAATTCCTGAACCATCAGGTAGTCCAATATCAACAAGCGCGCAACCATACTTATTTTCAGATAATTTGTGCATACCACTTTTCACCGATGATGCGAAATCACACTGATATCCATTTTCTGTTAAATAATCTATCACATCTTCTCGTAATGATCTTTCATCTTCAATAATTAAAATTCTCATGATTAAATATTTTGCGTTAAATTGGAATAAAAAAAGTTAAGTAAATGTTAAATTTAAAACAAATACATATAAAATTAAAATATACAAAAAATATACAAAAAAACGATTAAAAATAATGTAATTTCGTCCAAAATTTCAAATAAACATTCAATAAGTTTTTTATGAATATTTTTATAACTTTGTTCTATAAATAAATTTTTAAATGAAATCCTTATATTTTATTCTTTTTAGTTTTGTTTTTTTTGCTGGTTGTAAACATAAACCAAATTTTGATTCTATGTCAAAAGTTAGTTATGCAACGGATATCGAGCCAATTATTATTAGTAATTGTACCCAAAGTGGTTGCCATGGAAGTGTTCATAATGAAGATTTTAAATTATTGACCTATAATGATTTAATTAAACATACAGATGTTAATGCTGGTTCGCCTGAAACGAGTAAATTATATAAAGTAATTCGTTCATATAACCCAAATACAATAATGCCTGTTAAACCATATGATCCATTAACTGAAAAACAAATTCAGCTAATCTATGTTTGGATAGGGCAAGGCGCTTTAAACAATTAAAAACAATAAAACATCTATGAATATAATTAAGTTAAGCTTTGTAACTCTAATTGCAATTTTGTTCTCGAGTTGCTATTATGATAATTTAGGAGAATTAAAGCCCGAAAGTGCATTATCTGGAAGCTCCTGTGATACAGTTTCCGCTATTAGTTTTGCTAACCATATTGTGCCGTTATTACAGGCTAGTTGCACTAGTGGATGTCATAATGGAATTGGTAGTGGACATGACATGAAAAATTATGCAGCTGTAAATGCTGATGCATTAAGTGGTTCACTTATAGGAAGTGTAAAATGGATTTCGCCTTTTCAAACTATGCCACAGGGCGCGTCTTCAAAAATTTCTGACTGTGATATTGCAAAAATCAGATTGTGGATTGCACAAGGAGCAGCAAATAATTAATCTTTTATTAAACACTTATGACAAAAATTTTAATTTCAATTACCTTTCTTTTATTTCAATTCGGGTTCGTTTTTTCTCAAGATAATCCAGACGATTTGTTAAAAATGATGGATGAGAAACCAAAAAAGGAATATACATCGGCAACATTTAAAACTACACGTTTAATTAATTTCCATACAGTTGAAGTTTTAAGTAAGCGTAGTTTGGACTTTAGAATCTCTCATCGTTTTGGCGACTTTAATAGCGGCGCTTACAACGCCTGGGGAATTGATGGTGGAGCAAACATTCGTTTAGCTTTAGAGTATTGCCACGGAAGTAGATTGATGTTTGGAATAGGAAGAACCTCAGGTAAAAAAATTGCTGACGGCTTTTTAAAATATCGTTTATTAAAACAAACTACCAAAGGTGGTGGAATGCCTGTAAGTGTTACATTATTCACTAGTATTTTTCACACATTTCAACATGTGCAAATTAATGGAGTGAATAAATTTACTACTCCAACTGATAGATTATCGTATTGCAATCAAATAATGATAGGTCGTAAGTTTAATTCACGTTTTTCATTTCAATTAACCGGAGCAATGGTACACGTAAATTTAGTGGAAAAAATAACTGATAAAAATGATTGTTTCGTTATTGGAGCTGTAACTCGTTTTAAGTTTGCCAAACGTCAGGCTATTACAGTTGAATATGGTTATCGCTTAAATAAATACAGTAAAGATAAATATTATGATAGTTTTGGCATAGGTTATGATTTAGAAACAGGTGGCCATGTATTTCAATTGCATTTAACAAATTCATTTGGTTTAACAGAAGATCAGTTTTATATGTATTCAAATACGAGTTGGGACAATTGGGGAATACGTTTAGGATTTAACATTTCGCGTGTATTTAGTTTACAAGGAAAAAACCATTCAGAATAATTCAATTAAAAAATTAATTAAAACAAAACCATATGAAAACTTCATTAACATTATTGTTTATAACCCTATTTATAATTGGTGCAAAAGCTCAACTTTATATAGGAGAGAAAACCAAACTTGCTTTTTTTAGCGCAACGTCTTTAGAAAACATTGACGCCGTAAACACTAACATTAAGCCACTTTTTAACATTAAAACGGGAGCTTTTGCAATTATGGCTAAGCAAACAGAATTTAAATTTAAGTCTTCATTTATGCAAGAGCATTATAATGAGAATTATGTTGAAAGTGAAAAGTTCCCATTTGCAACATTCACAGGAAAGGTAAATGAAGTTGTTGATTATTCAAAAGATGGAACGCATCAAGTAACTATGACGGGTAAACTTTCTATGCATGGCGTTGAACTTCCGAGAACAATCAGTGGAACAATTGTTATTGCAAATGGTGTAATTACTATGGATTCAAAATTTGATGTAGTTGTTGCAGATCACAAGATAAAGGTGCCTTCACTTTATGTTGCAAAAATTGCAGAAATTATAAATGTTACATTTCATTCGGAATTGACCCCAAAAAAATAATCTAAAAACAATCTATAAATAAAATAATAAATGAAAAAAAATCTACTACTTATTAGCACACTTACAGTAATTGCTGTTACAACATCTGCATTTATAATAAAACAAAGTTCAGGAATGGCTGGTAAAACCGGATCTGGTGGCGAAGCTACTTGTACAGATTGTCATGTGCCTAATGCTGCGGTTGCTACAGTTACAATTTCTGGAACACCTGCTTTTACAAGTAATCAATACGTTCCTGGACTGACATATACTGTTAATGTTCAGGTTGCATCCCCAACATTAAGCGCTTTTGGTTTTGGTTGCGAAATATTAAATGGAACTACTGCTGGAGCAACCAGCATTGGTTTAATGTCTGCTATAGCACCTTTAACTCATATTTTGCCTTCTGGCACAAGAGATAATGCAACACACGTAAACACAACGTTCGGACTTGGAAACACAAAAACATTTACGTTTAAATGGGTTGCTCCTTTAACTGGTAACGCATATATTTATGCAGCAGGATTAGCGGCAAATAATGATGGTAATGAAAACATTGGAGATGCAGTTAAAACAGCATCACTTGCATTAACTGCTGGCCCTGTTGGCATAGTAAACATTGAGGCTAATGCCGCTAGTTTGACTGTTTACCCAAATCCTTCAGAAGATAACTTAAGTTTACAATACAGTTTGGTAAATGATGGTAATATAAAAGCATCTTTATATAACTTACAAGGGAAAGAAATTTGTGTATTGTTTAACGGGAATCAAACAGCTGGCTTACACACAAAAACTATCATTTATCCAAATGACGTTGCAAGTGGAGTTTACTTAGTTAAATTATCATCTAACGGGAAAGATTTAGTTGAAAAAATGATTATTAAAAAATAGTAAAATTGGTTTAAAAGTTAAAAAACCCTCCAAATTTATTTGGAGGGTTTTTTGTTTAATTCTTTTTTTAACTCTAAGATGATTTTCTTTGAATCATCATTTGATAGTTGCATCCCAAATTTTATAAATTTATCCTGACATTTAAAAACAATACGTTCGCCACCTTTTACCCAAAAACTCTGAGCAAAAACATCTGCAAAATCTCTTTCGTCTAATTCAATTAATTCAATATCTGAAATTAAATTTACATCAAATTCCTTTATTTTACCTTTCCCGTTAATATTGTGCTGATAAAAAAGCGTTCCATTTTTAATCCATAACTTTTCTTTTCCAAATTGTTTCCACATACAAACACGGAAAATCTTGTATTCAAAATATGCCCAAAAACCTAGCCATATTATTAAAAAAAGTTTAACACTTTCTTGAGTTAAAGAGAAATAATTAAACATGATAATAATCCCTCCTATAGTCCAAGCTAAGAGCCATAAGGCTAACAACACGGTTTTTCGTTTATTATCAGTTGGCAAAATAACTAAACTAAACACATTGTTTTTCAATAGGATTGAACAACGAATGCCGATTGCCTTAATGTTTTCCATAAGTATTGTACTACATTTTTACTAAATATTTTCCTTCCATACAAGGAATCACAGCACACTGATTAAGGGTTAAGCAATATTGAATATCTCGTTCTAAATCTAATTTTGCTAATCTGTTGCGATGCGAAGAATTTGCTAAAAATGAAAATAAATCATCTTTAGCAGCATTATATAAATGTTTTGAAGCGATTGCAGAGTCACAAGTGATTGTTGCATTTATCGAATGAGAAAGTTTTTCAACTACAGCTCCAGCAAACAAGGTGTCTTCTAAATTAAATTTATTTTTCCAACCAGCGCAAACCAATATGACATCTTTTTTTTGAGCGATTAAATATTCGCAAACAACATCTAAATTTAAAAAACTACCAATAATTATTTTTGAGGCTTTTCTGCTTACTTCAATAGCTTGTGTGCCATTAGTAGTAGAAATTGCAATCGTCTTCCCCTTTATTTTGTTATTCATATAGCCAAAAGGACTATTTCCTAATTCAAAACCATCTATAATTTCGCCATCTCTTTCTGCAGCAGCCATGAATCCGTTTTTTTGATATTCTCGAGCTTCTTCAACTGTAGCAACAGGAATCATTTTATTCACTCCATTATAAAAGGCAGTAACAATTGCTGAGGTTGCTCTAAAAACATCGATCACCACAACAATTGCATTTTCCTTATGAAATAAAGGATAGGCTTGTGGTGTATAACAAACTTCTATATTCATGTTTTATCTAAAAATTATTTCTTCAAAAATGGAATTTTACAAACTTTTGCTTTAATTGCTTTATCTCTAATCATAATAAAAATTTCAGTATCAGCTTTAGAAAAATCCTTGTTTACATATCCCATTCCTAATGCAATATTTAATGTTGGCGATTGTGTTCCTGAAGTTACTTTACCAATTATATTTCCGTTTGCATCAGCAATTTGATAATCATGACGAGGAATACCTCTATCAACCATTTCAAAGCCAACTAATTTTTTAGCGACACCTTCAGTTTTTTGTTTTTCGATTGCTGCACGGTTTGTAAAATCTTTAGTGAATTTTGTAATCCAACCTAAACCCGCTTCAATAGGAGAAGTTGTATCATCAATATCATTTCCATATAAACAGAAACCCATTTCTAAACGTAGAGTGTCTCTTGCTCCTAAACCAATTGGTTTAATGCCGAATTCTTTTCCTGCTTCAAATATGGCATTCCAAATTTTTTCAGCATATTCATTTTCAAAATAAATTTCAAATCCACCAGCACCAGTGTAACCAGTATTTGAAATCACAACATTCTCAACTCCACAAAATGTTCCTTTAGCAAAAGAGTAATAAGGAATTTCAGATAAATTAACAGAAGTTAGTTTTTGCAAAGTTGCCAAACCGTTAGGGCCTTGAATTGCCAATAAAGAGGTTTGTTCAGAAATATTATGCATTTCAACTCCAAATGTATCGTGTTGTTTAATCCAATTCCAATCTTTATCAATATTAGATGCATTTACAACTAACATATAGGTTTTTTCGTCAATTCTATAAACTAACAAATCATCTACTATACCACCTGTTTCATTTGGTAAACAAGAATATTGCGCTTTTCCATCCGTTAATACTGAGGCATCATTTGAAGTTACTTTTTGAATAAGCTTTAAAGCATTTTCGCCTTTTAAAATAAACTCACCCATATGACTTACATCAAACACACCAACTGCATTTCTTACTGTTGCATGTTCATCATTTAATCCACTATAAGATACTGGCATATTATATCCTGCAAAGGGAACCATTTTGGCTCCTAAAGAAATGTGTTTTTGTGAAAGGGCTGTGTTTTTCATATAAATTATTATTAAAGGTTTGTGATAAATAAAGTGTGCTAAATTTACAATTTAATTAGAGAATTAAAAACATCTAAATATAAGTGTTTATTAGCTTCCACTGAATATCTATTAACAACGGTTTCTCTGCCTTTTTGACCAATCGAATGGCGTAAACTAGCATTTTCTATTAGATTTGATAATGCATCTATCCATTCTGTTTCGGTAGAAGCTAAAAAGCCATTAATGCCATGTTGAATAATCTCACTATTTACTCCTACTGGCGACATCACAGTTGTAATGCCACAAGCCATATAAGAAAGGCCTTTTAATCCACATTTTCCTTTTGACCATTCGTCTTTAGGTAGTGGCATAATTCCAATGTCAAAGCAATTTAAATCTTCAACTTCTGTTAATGAATTCCAAGATTTACTTATTGTTTCAATTTCAGTGTTTTTATAAGTGTTTTTTTCAATAACATGGATTTCCAATTGATTTGGATATTTTGCTATCAAATGTTTTAAAACAGGGATTACCATTTCGAAATGTTTGATTGTACTTATACTTCCACTCCAACCAATAACAATTTTTTGAGAATGTATACTTGTGTTTTTTATTAAGGGCTTATGAATAGCAGTATCAACTGTTGTTGGTATAATAAAAACATTTTTATTATACTGTTTTGCGTATTTAGCTAAATATTGGTTGCCTGAAATTACTATATGCGAGTTTTCAATATTAGTTTTAGTTTTGTTCGGGTTTTTTAAGAATTCAAATTTTTTATTTCCTTCAGATGTTTCATTAAGCCAAATACTATCATCAAAATCAAAAACAACTTTATTTTTTTTAAAGAATTTTTTTTCAAAATATGAAGAACCAACTAGTAACGCTTCCCGTTGAATAAAAATTAAATCAAAATTATTGCTTCTTTGTAAATCATTGAGTCTAATAAAAAATGATTTTAGAATAATAATAGCTTTTCTCAGGTAATTTCCAGATTGATAAAATACCTTGTCATCTTTTTCAGTGATTAGTTCTGAAAGTTCCCAAGTAAAGCCGTTTTTTTCAAGATAACTTAAATATTGTTCAAATCTAAATCGCTGACTAGGCGATCGATTTAAACGGTGATCAACTATGAATAATATTTTTTTCAATTATATTTAGTTTTATATTTTGAGTGTAATAACAGAATAAAGCCAGTACACGAAACATAGAAAAATGGAATTAAACCCTGATAATGTCGAAAGGCAACCCAAGTATATCCTTTTATATGAGTGTTTAAAAACCAAAGGGTACAAATAAAATAAACGATAGATAGCAAAACAACTAATAACCATTTTTGACTTTTCAAAAGGGTTGTAAAGTACAAAATACAAAAAATGATGTTCACGGAAAATAAAACATAAAATGCATAGGCAAGGTTAAGCTTAGGGTTTATAAAACTTTGAATAAACATATCATTTAGAAATATAGTGACAAAGAGCTTTAAATTTAAAATATTAGCAGGAATATTAACCTCAAAAAAGGCCCTAATAAAATTAGCCATTTCTTGTTCTGGAACAAAAATAAGTTTCCAAGAAACAAATAGACCTGAAGTGATTAGCATTATTAATGTGACTATTATGAAGTTTTTTATTGTCAGGTTTTTTATATATTTATTTATCATTATTAAAAATAAAATAGGCAAGCAAAATACATTAGCCATTGAAGAAAAAAGTGAAAGGCATATTAAAAGAATAAAAGTATAAAGGTATTTGTTTTTAGGCATTTGATAATATCGGAGAGCCATAATTAATGCACCATTAATTAGTAGTGGTGATAATTGATTATTTCCTAAGCCGAAGCGCTCGTGAGTAGCAATAAGCAATCCGAATAACACACAGCCTAAAGCATAAGTTTTAGGAATAACAAACCCCAAGTTATTTAACAATTTAAACATTGGCAAACACATGAACATGCCTATTACAAAAAGAATATATGAGATTATTCGCAAAACAATGAGCCTTGAGAAAATTGGGACTCTTAATTCTTTCATTATTAAATTTGGTATAGTTAATATAGAATAGTATAAAGGTGGATGTTGAGCTTGGTAAGAATAGTTTGCTAAGCCTAAACCTTCTCTATTTAATTGTAAACCAACTACTGATTTTTCGGGATGAATTAGTGTATTTAAATATATCTCATTGCATATTTTATCTGACATTAAAGGCATTTTACCATTCGATAATTTTTCAATATAATCCATATGTGCATATTCGTCAATATTGCTCCACTTTTGAGTTATAATAAATTTAACAGATAAAATAATTATAGTTAAACAAAGCAGATACAAGCAAATAGTTATTATTTTTTTCGAGCTCATTTTTTTACATCATATAATGGTGGATTTTCCTTTAGTAATTCACTAATTGTACTTTCCATCATTTCGGTGATTACAATATCTGGCTTTTCTGAAAGAATAATTTTAGGATAAAATAATGTTGACCAAACATAGGTGTGTTTGCTAAACTGCCACGAAAAATAAGGAATTAAATTATTTGCATATGAGTCTCTAAACATTAACATTTTTGGTGCTAATGTATCATAACTTTGATATGTTAAAATTGGGCCTGACATAAGATAACCTAAATCATTCTTACTGATAGTTTTTTGAGCATTGTTTATATTAACATTTGATGGAAAATAATCCTTTCTAAATAGATCATGATTAAGTGACACTAATCTTGCTAAATCACCTTCTTCATTATATAAGATATTCCAATTAATTTCCGCATCAGGTATTGGATTTTTTAAATTTTTAAAATCTTTTTGAATATGATTAATGATTGCTTTATATGCAACATAAGCTCCATAATAATTCCAATGTGTGTCTACTTTGTAATATAAATCCTTATGAGATGTTTTTTTTGCTATCTCCATAGAAGTATTAATGTCAATGATGTCGATATCACTATTATTTTTTAAATAGGTAACAACTTGATGTAGTTGTGTTTCCTTATTAAATTTAAAGAGTCTTTTACCAACATATTCGTTATAAAAGTGGTGCGGCATTAATGGAAAAATAACATAATATTTTATGCCTAATTTTTTTAGCCAATTATTTCTGTTTTGAAGTAGTGAAGTAATTTGTTTAAGTTCAGTAATGGTATATGGATTTTTATTTTCATAAACCATTTTGGCTTTCCCCGATATATCAAATAGCCAGCCATCTTTGCCAAAATGAACTAATTTGTTTGTGCTCAGTTCAGAAAACAGGCTATATCTGAGTTTATTATTAATAGCAGTAAATTTATTTTGCCCTTGCAATTGGTCATTTAAATAATTTTCTAATTGTATGGTATATTTTCTGATACTAATAGTATCCTTTTTTGGAAAACTTGTGGTTAACCTTTTTTCACTTTCTAATACCGAACGATGCCCATTAACTAGAAAAAATAAAGCTTGGATAATTATTGTTGTTGAAAAAAACACGAAGAGAATAAAATCTGTTATTTTTAAATGGTTTATTTTTTTATTTAGTATCAAACAAAATGCAAACACGATTAACCCAAAAAATAGCCAAATTGTTTTTCGTATAAAATAAACAAGTTTAATTGTGTTAATAAAATAGGTAGAACCAATGGTAATGTAACTGTCCTGACCTTTTAGTAATAGCTTATTTTCGACTAAATCAATATTGTTTCCAACTAAATAACATGGCTTTACTTTATCTAAATTCCATCTTTTGCCAAGCAAACCTAAATTATATTTGACATTAAAGTCTGATAGATTTGCCCCTGCGTTTGGAAAATCTATTCTGAAATAGTTAGAGTTGTTTGACTCAACCTGACCATCAAAATTATTGCTAATATAATCAAGGTTAGTTGAATGTGCTTCGTCAAATGTTGGCGAATTGTTGTTATAATAAATAGCTAAACCCTTAATAGTGTAATCATTGTTTACCTTAATTGAAACATCAATTTCTTCCCCAAAATAGTTAAATAAGAATAAAGAAATAATTGTTGTTCCAATGCTCATGTAAATTGATTTTTTACTGGGATTTAGAAAAATAATTAAAAGGACGAATAGTAAAAAAAGAACACTTATATATGCTGTTTTCCAGAGTTTTATGTTTTCAGTTTCCCACGTTGATGGATTTTCTAATTGGATAAAAGCATCTTCATTTGGATTATTTATTATGATTTGTATTTGGCCATTTCTAATTATTTTTCTTGTATTTGAACTAACTTTTAATAAGTCAAATTGATTTTCTCCCAGTGTATAAACTTTATTATTGAAAATAATATTAATTGCTAAAAAAGAAATAGTGTCATTGGCTATTTTATTGTTTAACCTTAAGGATAAATTTAATTTTTCATTAGTCAATAAACTCCCCGTTAAATCAAATTGCCTGTAAGCTTCATTTGTGGTTTCCCATTTTTGCAAAAACAAACTATCTTTGTATAAACTAATTATTGATTTTTTTGCCGACTTTATACTTGTAAATATTTGAAAAGTATTTGTTTTTTGTGAAACAATTTTATCTTTTTGGTTGAGAATAAAAAAAACAAAAAGTATAAACACAACCGTTAAATAGTGTAGTTTGTTCTTAATATATAATATTACCTGCAACATTAAAATCTGAAATATATAAATGGATTATAGGTGTCTGAAGCAAGATAAATTATGCTCAATGAAAAAATTAACATGAGGAACATGGTATTAAATATTGATAAAATTTGAGTAGACTTTGGGGTTTTTAAACTAAAATAGTTTTTTATTGGAAAATTTAAAATTATGCCAATTAGCCCTATTAAGAATTCTTCTTTTGACAAATAGTGAGAAACTAACAAACTGTTTTCGTTGTTATTTAAAAAGAACATGTTTTTTAAATAAAGCACAACATTATCCATGCCGCTGATGTTTTGAAAAACAAAAGAAATTAGTATCACAATTAAAAAATAGATATGAGAAATTATTTTATGCTTATTTAAAAATTTTTCCAAAAACATTTTTTCCAAAATAATAAATACTCCGTTAAAGCATCCCCACGCTATAAATCTCCATTCTGCACCATGCCATAAACCAGTTATGAAAAACACGATTAGTATATTTCTATATAAAACTAGTTTCCCTTTTCTGCTGCCACCCAATGGAATATATAAATAGTCTTTAAACCAATTTGAAAGTGAAATATGCCATCTTTGCCAAAATTCTTTTATTGATCTGCTTATAAATGGGTAATTAAAATTTTCTAGAAAAGTAAAGCCAAACATTTTTGCCAAACCAATTGCCATATCTGAATAACCTGAAAAATCAAAATAAACTTGTAATGCAAAGGCTATCATTGCTAACCAAGATGCACCAAAACTTAGTTGTTGAATATCATCATTCATTATTTTAATGAAAAGAGCTCCCATTACATTAGCAATCAATACTTTTTTTGCTAAGCCAATAATAAATCTTTTAATTCCTTCGATAACTTTGTCGAATGTTATTATTCGTTTTGTAAGTTGTGATTCAACGTCGTAATATCTAACTATTGGCCCTGCAACCAATTGTGGAAAAAAAGTGATATAGAGTAAAAGGTTTGAAAAATTTTTCTGAACTAATTGATTGTTTCTGTAGATATCAATAATATATGATAAACCATGAAATGTAAAAAAAGAGATACCTATAGGTAAAATTATGGTCACTTCTTTTAATTGTGCGATACCTAAAGCATTAATATTAGAAATAATAAATGCGAAGTATTTGTAATAAAATAATAAGCTAAGATTTAGGGTGATGCCAATGATTAGAAACAGTTTTTTGTTTTGAAATTTTGCAATCAAATATCCAGTTAAGAAGTTAATTAATGCAGACAGAATGACTAAAATAACCAAATGGCCTTCTCCCCAAGCGTAAAACAGTAAACTACTTAGTAAAAGAAATACGTTTTGTTTTTTTACATTTTTTAATAAATAATTACCAAGCAAAACAGATGGTAAAAAAAAGAATAAAAATATAAATGAACTGAATACCATCTAAATATTATTTCAATGTAAAGTGCACTCCCGCTCTTGTTAAGTTTTGATTATAGCATGGATCATGGTCTACGTATTTCATCCATTTTCTTCTAAATAAACTCACCTCTTTTACATGTCGCTTATAACCCTCTGAATTTGCATGAGGGTGTCCTCTTGATATTGATTCATAATGGTATAGTTTAACATGTGGAACATATAAATTTCTGTATCCTTTTTCTACAACTTTTAAGCAAAAATCCACATCATTATATTCCACAACAAATTCTTCGTTAAAGCCATTTACCTCATCATAAACAGTTGTTCTGATTAAAATACAAGCTGCAGTTAATGCAGAATAATTATTTAATAATTTTTGATAATGAAAATATCCTGGCTCATCCATGTAATCGCCTAGAAATGCATGAGACGCTACTCCACCTAGTCCTACAACAACTCCCGCGTGCTGAATCGTGTCGTCGTCAAATAGAAGTTTGCATCCAACAACACCAATTTCTGGCCTTTGCGCATGTTCTATCAATCCATTAATCCAATCTGGTGAAATTACTTGTGTGTCATTATTTAATAAAAGTAAATATTTACCACTGGCATGTTTTCTGCCAAGATTCATTAATCTAGAAAAATTAAAAGATTTCTCGTCACGGACATAGATAAATTTAAATGTAGTTTGTTTTTTATATTTTTCAATGAGTTTGAAAAATCCCTTCTCGTTGCTATTATTGTCTACTAAAATTATTTCAAAAGCCTTATATTCAGATAAATTAATAATTGAATCAATACATTTTTCTAAATACTCTTGCTTGTTTTTTGTAGGTATAATAATACTCACTAAATCATCAGGATTTTTTATCTTTAACCTTACTGTATAGCCCACAAAACCTTCTAAGAAACTAATTTCATTATCGTATCCTCTTCTTGTGAGCGCCTCCGATATTGCTAACTGAGCAGCTCGATATGCATAAGGTTTGGCTGTTTCACTTGCTGCTGCGCTGTATTCATGAATTCTCCAATGATATAAAATTTCTGCAATATGATATATATTGGTGTATTTTTCGGTGTATCGTAATAATAAATCATAATCTTGACTTCCTTCAAATCCAACCCTAAAACCACCAATTTCCTTCAACTGGTTTGTTTTAAATACACTAACATGGCAAATATAATTCCTAGATAGTAAACTATCAGGGCTCCAATCTGGTTTAAAATGAGCTTCGGAGTGAATGTTGTTTTCATCTATTTTATCTTCATCACTATAAATGAAATCAGCATCTGGCTTTTGATTTATTAATTTAACAATCTCATAAATTGCATTTTCTCGCAGCTCATCATCTTGGTCAAATAGTAATGAATATTCTCCAGTTGCTAATTCTAAAGCCGAGTTACTAGCTTTTGAAATATGGCCATTTTCTTTTCTGTATGTAACTTTAATATTAGGATGTTTTTTTCGATATTCTTCTATAATGATTTTAACTTCTTCATCTGTTGAAAAATCATCTGCAATGCAGATTTCCCAATTGCTATAAATTTGATTTATTACTGAATCTATTGCTTTTTTAAAAAATTCTATCGGTGGATTATAAACAGGAATAATAATGCTTATAAGGGGTTTGTTTACAAAATTCTTTTGAAGATTTAATAAGTGTTTTCTTTTATCTTTAGTAATTATTCTTCTTGTTAAATATTGATTATAATCCGCTTGATTTGATAAATAGTCAGTAAAAACTTCTACAATCATTACCTTCTTAGTTTCAACTAATAAATAAATATGTTTAAATACTTTTGCAAATATTATTCTTAATACTTTTCCTCCTCTTTTGAAAACGTAATTAAATAAAACAGAAAACAGGCTCTTCTTATTCCCCTTTTTAACATTTCCCCTAAGCCTTTTAATATATACAGCAATTTGTTTTTTGAATTTATAATATTTGCTATTTTCTAATTCGGCAACACGTTTTATCAAAAGATCTATACTTTTGAACGCATTATTTAATTGAGAGTTTAAGTTTTTTGTTGTGCTTCTGTAATTTATAACGTCTTTATATAATTCTTCTTTTGACTTTTCTTTTAAAATCAACAGGTCATTTTTTTCTTTAAGAGTTATACTACTCTTTTTTAACTTTTCTTCAATCATTTAATTAAAAAGATTTAAATAGTGTTTCATTACTTCTTCAGATTTTCCATCAACAGAAATTCTTCCTTTTTCTATACATATTGAGCGCTCACATAATTCTAAAATTTCATCTGCATTATGAGAAACAAATAGGATAGTTGCCCCAGCATTTTTTATTTCTATAATTCTTTTCTTACACTTATCTTGAAATCCTTTGTCTCCAACTGCCAGCACTTCGTCAATCATCATTAATTGTGGTTGTGAAATTACAACACTACTGAACGCTAAACGTGCAAGCATTCCTGTTGAATACATTTTTGTAGGTTGTTTCAATTGTTCTAACGATAATTCTGAAAAACTCGCAACGGAATCTATCAATTCATTTATTTTATTTTTGTCATAATTTCCGCTAAGAGCTGTGTATATTTTAATATTCTCAATTCCACTTAACTCTAATTCTAAACCAGCTCCAAGCGTTAGTAAAGGTGACATTTCAATATTCACTTTACAGGTTCCTTCTGAAGGCGTTATTATTCCCGCAATTGTCCGAAGTAACGTACTCTTCCCTTCGCCATTCCTCCCAACTATACCAACACATTCACCTTTGTTAATTTTTAAATTAATGTTATTTAAAATTACTTTTTTATCAAATGGTGAAAATAAACCGCCCTTAGTTACAAAGTCCTTTATGGAATAGATTCCTCTTTTGTTATGCAAATAACAAACAGAAACATTATTTAATTCTATTGCTAAATCTTGCATTCTAGAGGTTTGAAATAAATCCGTTTTTTGTTTTTTTGTAAATTAATGCGGAAATGGAAATAAAAATAATTGTTATAATTATACAGTTTATACTGTAGTGAAGTGATGGTGATTTGCCTTCATATAATACATTTCGAATTATATAAAAAAAATGGAATAGGGGATTTAGTTTGAAATAAAAATTATTTTCATTCGAAATAATATCAGATGAATATGCGATTGGCGTCAAATAGAACAATGCTGGATTGAGCGTATTCCATAAAATGCCCACATCCCTAAAAAATACGTTTAATGACCCCAGAATTAAACCCACAGAAAAAATAAATATACTAAATAAAATAATAATTGGAATGATATAAAGAATTGTAAAATTAATTTTCAAATTTAGAAAAAACATTAAGCCAATAAACACTACAAAACCGGCAAGAAAACTTATTAATTCTGTTAATTGTTCCGAAAATGGATATAATATTTTTTTTACTTGAAGTGATTTAATTAGATGAGCATTTTTAATAAATGTTTGTGATAATTGATTGCAACTTCCCGAAAAATACACCCAAAAAATTAATCCACTGAGCACATATAGAGTATAGTTTTCGATTTGCGAAAAAGCTTTAGAAAACACAAAATTAAATATAAGTAGATAGAACAAAGGATGAACAAAACTCCATACAAACCCTAACAAGGAGTGTTTATATTTTAATTGTAAATTTTTATAAACTAAAAAGTATAGTGTATATAGATTAAGAGGCTTCATTTAACCGTGAAAGTAAGCATTTTACCCATATCTATTAAGCATTTTTGTGTATTTTTATCTCTCTTTATTATGAAGTTCTACATCAACGGTAAATTTTTATGTCAACAAAAAACAGGAGTTCAAGCTTATGCGTTTGGTATGCTTGAGGCATTGTTGAAAGTTGGATTTGAGTTTGTTGTTTTAGTGCCAAAATCCTTTGAAAATGAGTCTAATTTACCTTTAAAAAGGATAGGTAGAGCCTCTAGTTTAGTAATATGGGAACAAGTTTATTTATGCAATTTCATCTATAAAGACAAAGATGCGATTCTTATTAACTTTTGTAATTCAGCCCCATTATTTTTAAAAAATCAAGTAATTACGATTCATGATTTAGCTTTTGAAGTAAAAAATGTGAATTGGTTTTCTTATTTTTTCAAAATTTGGTACCGATTCTTGATTCCAAGCATTTGTAAGAATTCGAAATTGATTTTAACTATTTCTGAATTTTCAAAAAGTGAAATTTGTTTAAACTATAAAATACCAACTACTAAAGTAAAAATTATTCCTAACGGAATTCCATTTATTGCAGACATCGCAAAACACACTATTGATGGGAAATACCTTTTACTGATAGGAGGAAATAATCCTAGAAAAAACAATAATTTCATTTTGAATCAAATTTTAGCCATAGAAAATTTAGGTTATTATATTATTGTTCTATCAAATAATAGGTCTGTATTCGTAAATAATTCTGAAACAGTTCATCCTTCTGTTAGAAATTTAGATTATATAGAAAGTGAAGACTATTATTCTCTAATAAGAAATGCCTCTGCATTAATTTACCCTTCTCTTTATGAAGGTTTTGGAATCCCAATTTTAGAAGCACTTTGTTTAAAAACACCTGTTATTTGTTCAGATTTGCCTGTATTTAAAGAAAGCTTCGATGAAGGGCCTATTTATTTCAAGAATAATGATAATAATAGTTTTTTGGCAGCATTAAAAAAAATTGGCACTACTAAAGTTTCTGAAGAATATGTTGAAAATCTTAAAAAAAGCTATAATTTTAAAACTTCAGCTAATTTGCTAATTAGTGAGCTAAAATGCCTTGAATCACAATGAAAATTGCAATAGTACACGATTGGTTTAATGATATTGGCGGAGCTGAAAAGGTGGTTCGCGAGATGCTTGTATGCTATCCTGAAGCTGATGTTTTTAGTTTGATTGACTTTTATGATTCTAATAAAAGAGAAAATTATTTGTTTAACAAAAAAGTACATACTACTTTTTTACAGTACATTCCATTAGCTAAAAAAATATATAGATTATTTTTCCCAATTTTTCCTTATGCAATTGAAAGATTGAAATTGGATGATTATGATTTAATTATTTCTTCGTCGAGTTGTGTTGCTAAAGGAATAAAAAAAAGAAAGAACCAATTGCATATTTGTTATTGCCATAGCCCTGTTAGGTATGCTTGGGATCTTCGTGCAGATTATCTTGCGGCAATTAACAATAAGGTTGTTAGAAGTGTATTTAATTATTTTTTAAATCGACTTCAAAAATGGGATTTGAAAAACAATGTTGGTGTAGATCATTTTATTGCTAATTCAGAAAATGTAAAACTTAGAATCAAAAATAATTATAATCGTGAGTCTGTAGTTATTTATCCACCAGTTAATATCGATTTATTTAGTGTTAACGAAGTAAAGGAAGATTATTATTTTACAGTTTCTAGGTTAGTTGCGTATAAAAAAACTGAATTAATTATTAAGGCATTCGCAAATTTTCCACACCTTACTTTATTAGTTGCAGGTGATGGGCCTAACAAAAAAAAATTAATAAATATTTCAACGAATAACGTGAAAATTTTAGGATATCTTAGCTCGGACGTCCTAAGTAAAAAAATATCCAAAGCCAAAGCTTTTGTAGCAAACGCAAATGAAGATTTTGGCATTACAATTGTAGAAGCGCAAGCTGCTGGTACTCCAATTATTGTTCCTTTTATAGGTGGTTATAAAGAAACAGTTAATGAATTAACTGGATTATTTTTTGAAAGCCAAACAGTTGAAGATATCACAAATGCAATATTTCAATTTGAAAGTAACAAAAAGTTGTTTAATAAAATGGATTTTATTCAAAACACAAAACGGTTTGATAAGGTTCGATTTCACAGGGAATTCAAGGAATTTGTTGATGATAAAGTTTTAAGTTATAAAACAAAAAATGGATAAGTTAGTATTATATATTCAGCAATTTAGAGACTTTTGTTTTATTTTTTTATTTACATTTCCTATTTTTTCATTAAAGATTATTACAATGAGTTTTGTTGTTTTTTCTATTTTAACTCTTTTTCTGTTTTTAATTGAAAGACCTAATTTGATAAAGAAAGATTTGTTTTTATACATATTATTTATTTTACCATTTCTTCCTTATTTGTTTGAATTTTGTTTTTTTTCAAGCAATTCTCTGATTAGGTTTGAACTTGAAAAGAAAACGCTATTCTTTATTGCCCCAGTTATTTTTTATATAAGTTCGTTATTAAGGAAATCCCTGAGTTATTTTTCCGCATTAAAAACATATGTAATTTCAGTTTCAATTTTTTCCATTTTAAATTTCAGTATTTTATTTTTTTCCGGCATTATGTTTTCAAATAGTGCTTATTTAAATGGTTCGTACGAATTGAGAACCTTTTTCGAAAAAATTTCAGGATTACATCCTACTTATTATGGCTTATTTAGCACAACAGCGACACTTTTTATAATCTTTTATTTTCATAAATTTTCACGAAACATCAAATTCATTTTAGTGTTTTTTCTTTTTTTTAATATTTTATTAGGGTTTTTAATTGCTTCTAAAATGCCGTTAATTATTTTAATTTTTGGATTATTTTATTTAACGTATCTTAAATCGAAATCGAAACTCCAATTTGTAGGTATACTTATAGTGATTTTAAGTTGCTTATTTTTTCTGTCAAATATTCTTCCATCATTTCATAGTAGAGTATCGGAAACAATAAATTTTTATTCAAACCCTGGTGTAAATAATACTTTAATTGAGCGCAATGCCATTTTATTTTGCAGTAAAGCTGTTTTTTGGCAAGATTTTTTTACTGGTGTTGGCGCAAGAAATTCTCAATTTCTATTAGATTATTGTTATTTATATTTTGGTTTTAGCAAAGGTTTTGTATCCCATTTTAATTCACATAATCAATTCTTAACGCTAGGCATTTCATATGGCATAGGTGTTGTTTTTCTTTTTGTTAGTCTGTTTGGAATATTGTTCTACAAACTTAGGAACAATAAAACTGCTATTATTTTTCTTTTTTCATCATTTGTAATTATGCTAACAGAATCCATTCTTGAAAGACAAATTGGTGTTTATTTTTTCTTGTTTTTAAGTTTACTCTTTATACAGGCAGTTAAGAATACAAATAATCATTCTGTATTAGGCAACACCAAATAAGTTGAATATTATTCTACTATCAATTTTCTAGTTAATTCTCTATTTGACAAATTAAATTTTATTAGATAGATCCCTTTGCTTAATTGTAATTGGTCGCAGTTAATTTCAGTTGTATTTATTCCATCAATTATATTTAATGTTTTTTCTTCAATCAATTTCCCATGCATGTCAGATAAAGTATAATACAGCTTCTCGTTTTTGCTTGCTATCAGTCTAATCGTTGTAATGTTGGTTGTTGGATTAGGATAAATTGATAATTGATTAAGGATGCTGGCTTCATTTATCCCAGTTGGTGTTAGATACAATATTCCATCACTAACGGTACTATCACTCATAAGACCTGCGCCGTTAATCGATTTAACCGATATAAAATATTTTTGATTATTAATTAATGTTAATCCTAATTCTGATGAGCTAGTACTTAAGCCATTCGTTGTCCAATTTATTATCTCTTTTCCTCCAGGAGTTGTACCAATAGAATAAAAGTAATTTGTCACCCCTGAATTTGTATCTTTTGCTGTAGTGTAATTTAAGTCTAGTTGAGAAATAATGAATGTTGTATCCTTGTCAATAGTCACGCCATCATTTACAATAGTAGATTTTATCGGAGGTGTCCAATCAATATCAACTAAGTTAGAATTAATAAGAGAAAAATTATCGGCCATATCTTTTGTAATACTACTTATTTTTCCTGATGATATGGTTGGATAAACATTTTCGTTTCGTAAATCATTGGTGCTCGAACTGCCTACTAATATTGTATTAGATGCTGCCCTCGAGCGAAACACTTTAAAGTCATCAACTGTAAATTTACTATTCCCACTCCTAACCGACACCCCAATGCCACTCGAAAAAGGCGTAGTGTCAACCCATGACGTTACAAAAACATTATTTATCCATAATTTTAATTCACCACTTATTCTATCAAACGTTATTTTATAATCATAAGTTGTATTAACTACTATTGTAAAACTAACGGTTTGTACTATGTTAAGTGTGTTTGATATGACTTCGTATAATTCAATAGTTCCCTGATCTGGTCGCATCCAAACTAAATAACTATTTCCTCTATTTGTTAAGCTAGGGGCATCGCTAAAAATGTGTATTCCCGCTCTGCGGTTTACACCTGCGCCACTTATATTGCCTTTAAAATTATATAAATATCGGTTTGATAAACTTTGTGTTACTATTGCGTAAAGATTTGTATTGCCGTTTGCATCATCCGTTTGTGTTAATGAACTTGAGCTTATACTCCATATTCCAGAAGCATTTGTCCAATCACTATTAATTGATGTTGTATTAAAATCATCATTAAAAAATCCTCTTACACCATTTGCCCTCCAATCAATTCCATTGTAATAAGTTGGTTGATAGAAACTTTTTTCAATTCCAACACCACCAACATTATCTGCATCTGTATATGTTGCAGTAAAGTCTTGTGTTATCCAGCCACTTGGCACATTTACTTGAGTAGTTGGACTTGTATTATCGCTTATGCAATTCCAAATTGCTTTAAAACCTGGTCTATTTGTAGTCGCATTTGATTTAAATTTTAATGTAATAGATGGATTAGTTGAATTAATAATCCCAGGACTCACTGTTCCGGTATATGCACCTAATAACGGCGAGCTGGTACTTGGCCCATCAAATAAATATAAAGAATCGTTTCCTGCTTGTAAATCAAATTGACTAAAAGTTAACCTGACTTTACTAGCGCCATCAGGAGAAATTGTGTATGCATAACTTTCATTATCATAATGATTTCTAGTTGGCCCACCCATATCATAAATACTATCTGTGCATGATACAGTAGCACAAGTAGAAAACTTATCTTTTATAGCTTGCCAATAATCAGTGTAACCATCATCGTATCCAAGTGCCCATATGCCTATTCCTCCCAAGCCTCGTTGATTTACCATGTCGAATTTTCTACGCATACTATATGCATCATCAACGAAACACTGCCTATTTAATCCGCCACTTAAATATGAATAATAAGGATTGAAGCTATTGTTTTCCCAATGTTTATTCCCTAAAGAATAAATTGCGGGATTGTTCCTTACATAGGCATATGTTCTGGACGCTGTAAAACCTCCTGTAGTATTCGATGGCGCTGTGCTTCCAACTGTTTCCCATTCTCTACCGTACCAGGGCAAACCAAGTAGTAATTTAGATTTTGTTGCCCCTAAATTTAAATAGTAAGTAATTGATTTTGACAACGTGTAATTGTAAGTTGTCTGAAAATTGTACAATGGAGCTTCTGGACCCGCTTGCGCAGAACCTGAATAGTAATAATCATAACCCATAATAATAAAATTATCTACAACAGCATTTAACGCCGGAATATCAAAAGTGGAACTCCAATCTACAGCATAAAGTGCCATTGTAACCTTATAACTTGGGTTTGCAGCATGAACTTGATTACACAAGTTTATCATAAAATTTTTAAATGGAATTTTATCAGCAGCCCCCATTCCCTCAAAATCAATATTAATTCCTTTTCCACCTCTTGTGGTTAGTAAATTTATGGCGTTTAAAATAAATGTATTTTGTGCGGATGCACTTGCCCAAAAGGTTGAATGACCACTAAACATAGTGGCGCAAAAATGTGCGCTTACACTATGGCTAATTGCTGCTGTTACAGCAGCACTTGTTGCCCAGGCAAATGATGTATTTGTATTGTTGCCTGTAGTTGGACTTACTGAATAGTCAAAATATACTAATTCACTAAGCATACTCCAGTCATAACTAGTATAAACAGAACCAACCCAATACGGATGCCATCCGTATACTTTTTTTGTCAAATTGCAACTTGCAGTTGGGGCAGAACTTGTTTTTGAAAAGGAGTTTAGTGTTGTATTGTTTTCAATAGTTGATAAACTATCCCACTGCGCATCACTCTTGAAATTGAAATTTTTATAATGCAGGCTTTGTTCTTCAATTGTAGATTGTGTTTGTGAAAACCCAAGAGTTGAATAAAAAGTTAGTAGGATAATTTTTTTAAACATTTTGAATAAATTTGGTTAGTGAATATAATAAAAAAAGCCATCTATTTATAATAGACAGCTTTTAAAATGTTCCTAAAAGGCTTTAGTGGCCTATTATTTATGTGTTTTTTCGCTAGATACAGTTAATTTCTTTCTGCCTTTTGCTCTACGGTGTGCAATAACTCTGCGTCCGTTTGCAGAAGCCATACGCTCACGAAATCCGTGTTTATTTTTTCTTTTACGTTGCGATGGTTGGAAGGTACGTTTCATGGTGTTATATATTTAAAATATGTTGTTATTATCAAAAATGGAGTGCAAATATAATGGAATTTTATATTCTAGCAAATTTTTTTATTAAGATATCCTTAAATTTTATCAATTTCCTTATTTTAATTTCTTAAAAGACTACCTTTGCATCCAAATTTAAGGAAAATAATGGCAAAAGCTACAGGTGTAAAACATAAATCTAAAGACGAACTTCCAAAAGCAAAGCTTTCTAAAGAAAATTTCAAAAAATCATTTCGGTTATTCAGTTATTTAGGCAAAAGCAAATGGATTTTTGTTTTAGGAATGGTTTTCGTGGCCGGAACAGCGGCAGTTGGATTATATTTTCCTATTGTTGCTGGTAAGATGTTTGGTTATATGGGACAACTTGGGATGTCAAACAGTATTTTTAAGGATTCGGTTTCAGGTACTGGCAAAGAGCTATTTATTTTGTTAGTTATTCAGGGATTAGTTTCATTCGGCAGAGTTTATACCTTTTCCATAGTAACTGAAAATATTTTAAAAGGCTTAAGAACGGATACTTTTAATAAATTAGTTCAAATGCCTATGAGTTTTTTCTCAAAAAATCAAGTGGCTGATTTGAGTAGCAGATTATCAACAGATATTAATGTTATTTCTGAAGCTTTTACAGTAAATATTGCAGAAGTGATTAGGCAAACAATTGTAGGTGTGGGTGGCGTTATTCTACTAGTGTATTTTACAGGATGGGATGTTGCAAAATGGTTTTTGGTTATTATTCCACCCATAACAGTAGTTGCAATTTTATACGGAAAAAAAATTAGGGGATATTCCAAAGCATTGCAAGATAAGATTTCAGAATCCAGTGTTATTGTATCTGAGGCTTTAACAGGAATTACAAGTGTAAAAGCATTTACAAATGAACATATAGAAATTGGAAAATATGATAGTGTAACAAATGATATAAGAAAATTTGGAATTAAATATGGAATAATGAGAGGTGCTTTTTTCGCATTTATTATCATGTGTATTTTTGGATCCATCTTTTTTATTTTATACAAAATGCTATTGTTAATGAAGTCTGGAGTTTTAGAACCAGAAGAATTTGGAATTTTTATGATGTTATCCTTGTTTGTTGCTGGTTCTTTAGGAGGTTTGCCCGAGCAACTTGCTTCTATTCAAAGAGCTTTAGGCGCTACAGACAGAGTATTTGAAATTATCGACGATAGAAACGAAGAAATAAACTTAGCTTTTGCATCAAACGACAATAGTAAAAGAGTAAAAGGTGATTTGGAATTCAAAAACATTCAGTTTACCTATCCAACTCGTCCAGATTTTGAGGTATTAAAAAATATTTCATTTAGTGCAAAGGCAGGTGAAACCATTGCTTTGGTAGGAAGTAGTGGAAGTGGAAAGTCTACGTTAGCATCTCTGGCATTACGCTTTTATGAACCTAATGGAGGAGAATATATTATTGATGGAAAAAAATCAACCGACTATGAGTTAACAGAGTTGCGTGATCAAATGGCCATTGTGCCTCAAGATGTTTTATTGTTTGGAGGAACCATAAAAGAAAACATTTTATATGGTAAGCCAAACGCAACTGAGCTTGAGGTTATTGAAGCTTCAAAACAGGCGAATGCTTATGATTTTATTATGAGTTTTCCTGATAAGTTCGAAACATTAGTTGGTGATCGAGGAATTCAATTGTCTGGTGGCCAGCGACAGCGTGTTGCCATTGCTCGTGCTGTATTAAAAAACCCTTCAATTTTAATTTTAGACGAGGCTACAAGCAGTTTGGATAGTGAAAGCGAAAGATTGGTTCAAGAAGCCTTAGATAAACTAATGGTTGGCCGTACATCGATTGTAATTGCACATCGTTTATCAACTATTAGAAATGCGGATAAAATTGTGGTTTTACAAAAAGGCGAAGTTTTGGAAATAGGAAATCATCATGAGTTAATTAGTAATGAAGCTGGATTGTATCATAAGCTAAGTAGATTACAATTTGAATTAAATTAAAAACGATAATAAAACAAAAAGAGCCTCTAATTTGAGGCTCTTTTTGTTTTATTAAGTCAGCTTAAGGTTCTATCTAAATAAATTAACACTTCCTTGTTTTTTAATTTCAGCTCCTACTGCTCCCGAACATTTAATGACATAAAAATAGGTTCCTTCATCTGCAGGATTTCCATTAATCTTTCCATCCCAAGATAGTTTTAGGTCTGTAGAACTAAATACTAATTTACCCCATCTGTTATAAATTAAGCATTCAAAAGTAATAATATTAGATCCTTTGATCATGAAATAGTCATTTGATTTATCACCATTTGGAGTAAATACATTCGGAATAATAATAATTGCTTCAGCATCAATTGCTTTGATGTACAATGAATCATATGCACTACAACCAAAAGAATTTGTTACAGTATAAGTTACGATATAAATCCCGCCGTAGCTGAATAATTGAGAACTAGGAATATGGCTAGTTGAAGTATTTCCATTTCCAAAATTCCAATTAAATAAAGTACCTCCTGAACCAGCGTCAGTAAAGTTAACTGTCAATGGCGCTAATCCAACTAATGAATCGGCTGATATATTAGCTGTTGGATTTGGGCTTGTAGATACCGTAAAAACTACTGTTGTAGTGGGAACGCTGCAGCCATCTGATACAATTGCCGTATATGTTTGAACGCCAACTACTGTGTTAGGAACTGTAATCGAGGATGTGCTTCCGGCCACTGGTAACCATGTATATGTTAGTGATGGAGAAATTGTTCCAGTGCAAATCAAATTTGCATTACTACCTAAACATAAAGTTTGAGAACTTCCACTTATACTTAATGGAGCTAAAACATTTATAGTAATAGTATTAGTTATTAAACAGCCATTTAAATCTTTTCCAATTACTGTATATTGTGTCGTTGCACTAGGCGTAACTACTTTTGGGCCTGGTCCAGAAAGTGCTCCAGGGTTCCATGTATATGAATAAGCTGGTGTTCCACCTGTTAAGGTGTTGGTAAGTGTAGCACTAGTTCCATCGCAAATCGTAGTAGTGTTTGAGCCTAAAGATAAAGCTAGTTGACTAGGTTGAGTAACTGTTACAACGCTATTTGTGGTACAACCATTTAAATCTGTTACAATCAAAGAATAAGTGCCCGCTGCACAACCATTAGCAATATTTGTTGTGGTTGTAATAATAGGCGACCAAGCACAAACAAATGGAGGGTTGCCACTTGTGATATTTGCTACTATAGTACCCGTATTTTGCCCAAAACATAAGACTGGCGAAACACTGAAAGAAGATATAATTGGACTTGGATTATTGTTTACTTGTAATGTATTTGTTATTGTACACCCTCCATTTGATAAAGTAACAGTATATACTGTCCCAAACGTTAAACCTGATGCTGTCGAGGTTGTTGATACGCCAGAGCTCCAAGCATAAGTCATTCCAACTGTTGAGCTTGTGACCGCAATAGTAGCGGATCCAGATCCAGATGGTAATCCACAACCACCACCAGCAGTAGTGATAGAAGTTGTTATTCCTGGAGTAATTGTAATGGTATTTGAAAAAATATTACTACAAGGCCCATTAAATGCTTGATGCGTGATGGTGTATGTTCCTGGGGTACTAAAGACGGGATTGAATGTGCCTAAAGTGGAAGTTGATGGACTGACCCCAATGCTAGGGGTAATAGACCAGCTTTCAATTCCTGAGCCTAATGAAATTAAATTTGCAGTTGCTCCTGCGCATAAGGTAGAAGGCGAGGTAAATAGTGCGTTTGCATTCGCAACAAATACCGTTATCTGAGGGTCAAAAGGCGCACAACAACATTTGACTTTCCTTATGGGACTACAAGTATCCCACCCAACTGTATAGGTGGTGGTTGATAACGGGTTTACTAGAATAGTAGGCGTATTAACTGCAATTACGCCTAGTGGCCCCCACCAAACAATTGTATCACAAACGCTACAACCAGGGATTAAAGTCTTTTTTTCACTACATCCCATAGGAGGAATAAAAGTAAGTAAAACTGGGCCTCCACATGATGGCGCGCCTAAAGAAGTTGGAGGGCTTGAAGTAATAAGACCAGGTGTGCAGGGAACGCTAACGCCAGGAACCGTAAATGAATTAACCGGTCCAAAGGGCCCAAAATATGACAATCCACCAGATCCTGCTACAATTTCGCGACTACTGAAATAATAAACTTTTCCTGGACATAAGTCAGTAAAAGGAATAAACGTAGTAGTATATGGCTCTAAAACACAGCCATCAGACCAACCAAGAGCTGCAGTATAACCTGGGACATTTAGTAATGAATTATACCATGGAAAAGAATTAAATGATGTTCCTGCGCCAGTCCAAGTTTGTAAATATGATTTTAAACAAGCGTCTAGCGGTGTATTTGAAAAAAGTGTTGGGTTACAGGTAACTTTAGTTTGCATCCAAAATGGACCAGAACCACAAGTAGATGGATCCGAAGACCCGGAAATTGTTACTCCTGTTGCGCCAACCACGTATGAAAATCCAACAAGTGGCAAGCCATGCGAAGCCTTTAGTGAAAATGTAGATATTGAAATTAACGCAATGGTTAAAAAAAGGTAAGATTTAAAATTTTTCATTAAAATTTGTATTAATTAGGATTAATTGTGAGGCAAGTTATATAAACTAAAGATTTCATAATAATTATTTAATAATTTATAAGACATCTTTACTCATTCAGAAAGCGTTTTTAATTTTATTCAAAAAATATGAAATATTGATATTTAATGAATAATTGTGTACATTTCTTAATATTTACTTAACGTTGTGGTTCGGTTTTAGATATACATTTGAACAATATATTTTTTAATATGACAACTCAAAATAATGCATTTAAAATATTGTTGGTAGATGATGAACAAGATATTTTAGATTTTTTAAGCTACAATTTAAATAAAGAAGGTTACCAAGTATTTACAGCATTAAATGGAAGAGACGCAGTAAATATAGCAAAGAAAGAAATCCCCCATTTAATTGTATTAGACGTAATGATGCCCGATATGGACGGCATAGACACTTGTAGAGAGATCCGTTCAATACCAAGCCTAAAGGATGTTATGATTACATTTTTGAGTGCGAGAAACGAAGATTATTCCCAAATTGCTGGATTTGAAGTTGGTGCAGACGATTATATCACAAAGCCTATTAAGCCAAGAGTATTTACTAGTCGCATTAAGGCTTTACTTAGAAGATTTGTTCCTAATCAAACAAAAGATGAACAAGTAAATTTAGGTGATATTAGAATTGATAAAGAAAAATACGCTGTTTATAAGGGTGAAGTAGAAATTACATTTCCAAAAAAAGAGTTCAAGCTCCTGGTTTTGCTTTCTAGTAAACCAGGAAAAGTGTTTACGCGCGAATATATTTTAGAACAAGTTTGGGGTGATGAAGTGGTTGTGGGAGATAGAACAATTGATGTTCATATCAGAAAACTTCGTGAAAAATTAGGAGACAATTATATCAAAACCATTAAAGGGATTGGGTATAAATTTGAATTTTAAAAAATTGTTTAATCTACTGAAATATAGTCTTTACTAAAGTAAACACCTCTAGCTTCTTTTTCTAGTTGTAAAACAATATCGTTGGCTAAACTGCTAGCACCAAATCTAAACCATTTATTGTCCAACCAAGCATTTCCAAGTGTTTCGTGAAGCATAACTAAATATTGTACTGCTCCTTTAGCAGTACTTATTCCACCGGCAGGTTTCATACCAACCATAATTCCTGTTTTGTAATAATAATCTTTGATAGCATCCAGCATTACTAATGTTACAGGCATAGTTGCAGCTACACTTATTTTCCCAGTAGATGTTTTAATAAAATCTGCACCAGCATAAATTGCAATATCACTTGCTTTACGAACATTATCAAGGGTTGAAATTTCTCCGGTCTCAAAAATAACTTTTAACCTAGCACTGTGTTTTTTACAAGCTTCTTTTATTATTGCAATTTCATCAAATACAAAATTGTAATTACCTTTTAAAAATTCTCCACGACTAATTACCATATCTATCTCGTCAGCACCATTATCTAATGCTAACTGAGTATCTAATAATTTAATTTGTAAAGTAGAGTTTCCACTTGGAAAAGCAGTTGATACAGAGGCGACTTTTACAGAACTTCCTTTTAATGCTTCTTTTGCAGTTTTTACAAATGTTGGATATACACAAACGGCTGCTGTAGTTGGCAGGTCTGGTAATGCATCATGCGGATGCATTGCTTTATAACACATTTGTTTAACTTTCCCGTCAGTATCTTTTCCTTCAAGTGTTGTTAAATCAATCATATTCAAAGCTAATTTTAAAGCTTGAACTTTACTCTCTTTTTTAACACTCCGCGTATTAAAACGCGCTACTCTCTCTTCTATTCCTACTTGGTCAATAGTAGGGCTATTCTTAAAATCACTTACCATAATTTTTATACAAAAACTTATTTAGGGCTTGTTAATTATACCTAAAACAGTTAATTCACTCAAATATAAAAATAAATTGTTGTATTTTTAAATTCTAATAACAAGTATTTTGAATAGTAAGAATTCCGTTTTTTCAAATCAAATCGAATTGGTTAGTTCCTCAGACAAAGAAAATAGATTGTCGCACAAGGGATTAGTTATTTGGATGACTGGTTATTCTGGATCTGGAAAAACAACACTAGCCTACCAATTAGAAAAAAAACTATTTGAAGAAGGAATATTGACTAAAGTTTTAGATGGAGATGTTTTAAGATTAGGTATAAACAAAGACCTAGGCTTTAGCATGGAAGATCGAACTGAAAACATTCGTCGAACTGCGGAATTAGCTAAACAATTAGCTAGTTGTGGTGTTGTAGTTATTTGTAGTTTAATAACGCCAACGAATGATTTGAGAGCATTAGCTGAAGAAATTATTGGAGAACAGCATTTTATTTTATACCATATATCAACTCCTATTGATATTTGCGAACTCCGTGATGTAAAAGGTCATTACGCAAAAGCCAGAAGTGGTGAAATAAAAAATTTTACTGGTATATCTAATCCTTTCGAAATGCCTACTAATGCGGTTTTTAGTATTGATACCAGCACACTTACAATAAGTAATAGTGTTTCCATTTTATTTGATGATATTTTCCCATTAATAACAATTTGATGTTTGCTTTTTGCGATAAAATAATTCAAAAGAATAAATTTACACCAAATAAAAAATTATTTGGAAGTTATACTTTTTCTTGTTTTGACGAAGTAGTAAATATTCCAGTCAGCGAATGGAATGAGGCTATTAAAGAAAACAATACGTTTTTGTCTTTTGAATATTTAAGCATTATACATCAACAAAAATCAGATATTTTTAGATTTAGATATGTCATTGTTTACAATCGAAAAAAACCAATTGGAGTTGTCTACTTTCAAATAAATGATTTTTCAGCATCATTGTTTGGTGAACGTATTTCGAGTCAAATAAATGATTTGCAAAGTAGTCGTGCTTCAATATTTCGAAAATATATTGAACAAAACGAAAACGAAACGATTATGCGCCTAGTTACTTGTGGAAATAATTTCATTAGTGGTGAACATGGTTTTTATCTCGATGTTAATAGCAAAAAAACTACTTTTAAAATTGTAGAAGGTATTATCGACTGTGTTTCTCGCGCCGAAAAATTGAGAGGAAAAATATCAGCTATTCTTGTAAAAGACTTTTACGAGGAAGGTTTTGGCGATAAGGATTGTTGGTATTGCACAAAGTTTAAGCACTTTAATGTTGAGCCAAATATGATTATTGATTTGCCAATAGGTCTTTCAAGTTTAACCGATTATATCAATTGTTTTTCAAAAAAGTACCGTAACCGAGCTAAAGGAATTTTAAAAGCTAGTGAGGCTTTACAAAAAAAACGGCTAACTGTAGAAGAGATAATCAAATACAATAATGAATTATATGAACTGTACCTTCAGGTATTTGAACAGGCTAAATTTAAGTTAGCACACTTGTCTTCTTCTTATTTTGTAGATGTTGTTAAAACACAACCAGAGTTGTTTTATATAGATGCTTGGTTTTTAAATAACAAAATTGTTTCTTTTGCGAGTGGATATTATTTACAAAATGAAATTGAAGCACACTATGTAGGATTTGATTACACTATTAATAAACATTATGAGTTATATCAAACAATTTTATATAGCTATATAGAAGAGGGAATCCTTAAAAAGAAATCAAAAATAAATTTAGGAAGAACTGCTTCTGAAATTAAAACAACAGTTGGAGCAAAACCACATGAGTTATTGTGTTACATAAAACCGCAAAACACTGTTTCTAAATTAATTTTAAAACCGTTTATGCAATTTTTGCAACCAACGGAATGGATTCCTAGAAATCCATTCAAAGAAGAGTAAAGAGTAATAAAAAAAGCGAAACAAGTGTTTCGCTTTTTTTATTACGTTGAGGTAATTATTTAATATTAATGTTTAGTTAAATAGTCAGCAACTCCTTTGTGGTCAGCTTGCATTCCTTCTTTTCCTTTAACCCAGTTTGCAGGACAAACCTCACCATTTTCTTCGTTAAATTGTAAAGCGTCTAATACACGAATTGCTTCATCTACGTTACGTCCTAATGGTAAATCGTTTATTAATTGATGACGAACAATACCTGCTTTATCAATTAAAAACAAACCACGGAAAGCAATCATTGGTCCAGTAGCAATTAAATCTCCATTTTCATTCACATCATAATCTCCAAAAAGAGTATCAAAATTTAATGAAATTGTTTTGGTTGTATCAGCCACAATTGGATATTTTACACCTTTAATTCCACCATGATTTTTTTCCATTTGCAACCAACCCCAATGGCTTTGTTCTGTATCAGTACTACAAGCAACTACAGCACAACCACGACTTTCAAAATCAGCTAAACGCTCTTGAAAAGCGTGTAATTCTGTTGGGCAAACAAACGTAAAATCTTTTGGGTAAAAAAAGAAAATAACGTGTTTTTTACCAATGTATTGGTCTAACGAAAAATCTTCTACTATTTCAATTCCGTTTAAAACGGCTGCCGCCTTAAATGATGGGGCTTTTTTTCCTACTAATGCCATATTGTTGTTTTTTAAGATTTATAAATTTTTTCACAAAATTATCATTTACTTTGTTTAAACCATTTAAAATTTAAATTGTTTAACAAATAATTAATAACAAACTAATTAACCTAAAACAAAACATATTATGTCAATTCAAGTAGGACAAACAGCCCCAAATTTTACATTATTTAATACAGAAAAAAAAGAAATTTCATTAACCGATTATAAAGGTAAAAATGTAGTTATTTTGTTTTTTCCTTTAGCATTTACTGGCGTTTGTACTGCTGAGTTATGTAATATCAGAGATAATTATAATGTTTACACTTCTTTAAACGCGGAAGTGATTGGCATTTCTATTGATTCATTATTCGTTTTGGATAAATTTAAGAAATCAGAAAACTACAATTTTGATTTATTATCTGATTTTAATAAAACGGTTTCAAAAGACTATCATACTTTATATGACACTTTCGCTTTTGGAATGATAGGAGTATCGAAGCGTTCAGCTTTTGTAATTGATAAAAATGGTATTTTACAATATGCTGAGGTTTTAGAAGATGCCGGCAAACAACCAAATTTTGATGCTATTAAAGCCTGTTTAGAAAAAATTTAATTTCTATTTTAAAAACTAAGCCTCATTGCTTAAATCTTATTTTAATAAACAATTAATGGAAGCCGGTTGTGATGAAGCTGGCAGAGGTTGCTTAGCTGGACCAGTTTATGCTGGCTCAGTTATTTTACCAAAAAATTATAAAAATAAATGGCTAGATGATAGTAAAAAATTATCTGATAAAGATAGATACGAACTAAGACCTGAAATTGAAAATAAAGCAATTACATGGGCTATAGGTATTGTTGATAATGTTGAAATAGACAAAATTAATATTTTGAAAGCTTCATTTTTAGCTATGCATCGTGCCGTTGACAAACTCAAACAAAAACCAGAGTTGTTGTTGATTGACGGAAATAGATTTACTCCTTATAAAAATACACCACATCATTGTATCATAAAGGGCGATTCTAAATATTTAAGTATTGCCGCTGCTAGTATTTTAGCGAAAACGTATCGTGATGATTATATGAAAGAACAAGCAATCATATATCCACAATATAGTTGGGAACAAAACATGGCTTACCCAACAAAAAAACACCGTGAAGCTATTAGGCAATTTGGCACAACGCCGTTGCATCGAATGACCTTTCAATTATTACCAAGACAATTAGAATTTGATTTGTGATTTTAAAAATTCTTATTGGAATATTTAATCTTTCATCCACATAAATACGTTTCCATTGTCACGGTAATGTTCAAAGTCTTTAGTAAAAGTGATTGCAAAAAAATCTATTAAGGGTAGTAGCCCAAAAATACCACCTAAGGTTCCTATGTAAACAACAGGAACGTGAGGACTGGTACCTAAGTATATTCTGTGTAGTCCAACAATACCAAAAGGAAAAGGGAATGCTAATGCAGCTGCTGTAATTTGTTTATTTAATCTTTGTTTTTTTTTGAATAATTTAAATACTGGATTTGGTTTGTTGTCATTAAGTGTGATGCACTCTGTTGAAATTACATTTTGGGCACTATCTAAATAATAAATAGTTGTTGTGATTGTTTTTGCTGAAAGATTAAAGCAAACCAAAAAAAAGGCAAATATTAAAAAGTATCTCAACAAATCTATTCTGTTTTTAAAAGTTTAATGTCTGCAATTAATTTTGCAACAGCTACACTATCTGTTCCATCATAAAAACCACGAATTCTTTTTTTTGTGTCTATTAAAACAAAAAGTTCACTATGCAAAAAACCTTCTGCGCTTCCATCATCTTCTAATGCATTTACTAAATAACTATAGCGAGCCATGTCATATATTTCTTTTTTATTTCCAGTTAACAAATGCCATTTATTTTTAATTGCGCCGAATCGTTCAGCGTATTTTTTTAAAACTTCAACAGTATCATGCATTGGGTTTACAGTATGCGATAATATTAAAACGCTATCATCTTTTGCAAATACATTTTGAACAGTTACTAATTGTGTGCTCATTTTTGGACAGATACTTTCGCAGGTTGCAAAAAAGAAATCAGCCACATAAATTTTTCCTTTTATGGTTTCTTCAGTTACTTTTTCACCATATTGATTAGTAAACAAAAAGGGTTTAACGGTATGAAATATAGTGTCACGGACTTCACTACCAATAGGCTTTTTCTCGCCATAAACAGGCAATAATTTTATTTCATTGTTTACATTTCCTCTACATGAAATTAAGAGATTGACAATTGCAATGATGAATATTATATTAAGTTTACTAATCATTATTTATTTTCTATTTTATTTTGATTGAGAAGATTTTTCTTTTCGTGTTTTAACCTAAGATGCTGATATTCTTCTATTAATCTTTTTATTTCTGAAACATAGCGGGCGTCATAATAACCCCTAATATTTCGTTTCGTATCAATTAGTGCAAAAAAACTATAGTCAACATAGGTTGGTTTATGAATAAAAAAAGATTTGTTTAAACTATCAAACGAATGCGTTTCCCAATAAAAATTATGAACTGATGGTGCTTGTTTGTTTAGTTGTTCAAATTCTTTAAAACAACTTTCGTTATTTAATCCATCACATTCTGTTATAATCACAAATGGAATTTCGGAAATTTTTTCTTTCTTAAATTGAATGTATTCGCTTAAACCAGCCATACGATAATTATCAGCTTTATAACTTTGTTTTATAAAACTAACGGCAAAAAGAGGATATTCAAGCGTGTCCAATGTTATATCTTGTAAACCACTTTCTGAAGCTTGGATAGTTTTGAATGTTGCAGTTGTTTTGTAATAAACAGTATCTTTTCCATCAAGTTTTTTTGGCCCAAATAATGGAAGTTTTTTTGAGTTAATTGTACTTAATTCTAAAAATAACCAAATGGAAGTTGGCAAAAAAAGAATTGATAAAAGGAATAATTTTTTTTTCATTATTAAAAATCGCGGTTTAAATTACTTAATTCAATTTCTTGTTTTAAGCTTTCAAACATTATTTGTTTGTGAGATTTTCTCAAGCCAAAAATTGGCAGTTTTTCTTGACTATAATCATTATAAGTCATGATAACGTCATCGTTTTTTAATTCAACTAATTTTATGTCTAAATAATATATTTCTTTATTGTAGATAAATGATTGTTTAATTTCAAACTTATCTTTATAAAATAAAACATACGGATTCAAAATCAACCAAAGTGTTTGAATTGATAAAATTAGGCCAGGTATCGAAACAAAAACACCCCAAGGACTAGGAATATTTAACACATAATATCCTAAAACATCAAAAGCAAGTGCTAAACATGCCCATATTACAATAATTAGTGTATTTCTCTCGAAATAGCATTTTGGTACCTCTTCAATATTGTTTTTCACATGACAAAGTTAGGAATTAAACTTCTTTAACTTTTAAATATGCCATTTATTTTTTATTATTGTATAACTACTAAAATAATTGTAACGAAAAGTTATTGTTTGACGTTATAATAAAAAAGAAACGCTATGTTAACCAACCTAAAATATACTTTCAAAACGACGTTTATAATGTCTGTTTTGATGATTGGTAACTCCTTGTTTGCTCAAAACGGACTTACAATTACTGACAACCCAGTAGCCGCTATGCTAGACAGCTTAGCGAATCAAAAAATGCTGGAAAAAGCATTAGCAAAGCCTATTTATCCGAAAACGAATAAGTTTAAATATGCTGAAGATAGCGTTCCTCGCTTCGAAGACTTTGTTTATGAAAGTCGTTTAGCAAAATTGGATGCAAATTCCCCTTTTGATTTAGTTTATAACCCTCACGTTAAAGGTTTTATTGAGTTATATGCAATGCGTAGACGCACCTTGGTGAGTCGCATGATGGGTTTATCTCAATTGTATTACCCAATGTTTGAAGAAATTTTTGATCGACATAATATACCATTAGAGTTAAAACATTTGGCAGTTATTGAATCTGCTCTTAATCCAAATGCGCGTTCAAAATGTGGAGCAACAGGTTTATGGCAATTCATGTATCCAACTGGAAAGATGTACGGCTTAAGCGTAAACTCTTATATTGATGAGCGTTCAAATGTTTATAAAGCAACAGAAGCTGCTGCTGAATATTTAAAAAGTTTATATACGATGTTTGGCGATTGGCAAATGGTGTTAGCAGCATATAATGCTGGCCCAGGCACCATAAGTAAAGCTATTCGTAGAAGTGGAGGAAAAAAAACATACTGGGAAATTCGTCCGTTTTTACCTGCTGAAACACAAGCTTATGTTCCAGCTTTTATTGCAGCTAATTATGTAATGAATTATCCAACTGAACATAACATTTACGCTTCTATGCCTCGCAAAACATATTTTGAAGTCGATACTGCTATTGTTAAAGAAACGATGTCATTCGAGCAAATATCAGCTGCGTTAGATGTTCCTTTAGAAGAAGTTATATATTTTAACCCTCAATACCGTAAAAACGTTATTCCTGAAGGCGGAAATGCTTTAACGTTGCCTAAAGCGAAGATTGGAATGTTTTTAACCAACGAAACTGAGATTTATGCCGCAATTAAATCCCAAAAATTAATTGTTCAAGAAAGTTCATTAGCAGTAAAAGAAATTCAAAAAACGCACACAGTTCGAAATGGGGAAAAAATTAGCACAATAGCTCGTAAATACGGTGTTACAGTTGCCGATTTAAAATCTTGGAATTATATTGGAAAGAAAGGAATACGTGCTGGTAAAAAACTAATTGTATATGTGAAACAAACCGTTCCTACTAGCAATCCTAATTCGGAAGTAAAATCGGATGCTCCAAAAGATCCTCAAACAAATGTTGCTTCTAAAACGGATTCAACGGTTGAAACAAATGGTAAACAAAAATTAGCTGACAATAGCGGAAGTGCTAAATATCAATACCATAAAGTTGAAAAAGGTGAAACATTATATAAATTGTCTAAAAAATATGGCATTAGTGTTAAAGACTTAAGCGAAATGAATAACTTAAATAATACTTCGCAATTGCAACGAGGCCAAAGGCTAAAAATCAAGCAATCTTCATAAATAGTTTAAACCCTCTGATTTTCAGGGGGTTTTCTTTTTTTATGCCTGTAACTATTTAACTCTTAAGTACGTCTTATGTATATTAACTAACTTTTATTGACAGTAGCAGAATATAATCAATGTGTGGATGACCATTCAAATGGCTTGTATCGCTTTATATTAAAACATATAAGAGACGAAGACATTGCAAAAGACATTGTGCAAGACACATTTGAAAAAGTTTGGATAAAAGTAAATGATATTGATAGTGCAAAATCAAAATCATATTTGTTTACGGCGGCTCATCATACTTTAATTGATTATACTCGTAGAGCAAAAAATCAAGGAAATTATAATGAGGTTATTGAAAGCAAACTTCAACACCAAAATCAGTATTCTGATTTAAAAGAAATATTAAATAATGCTTTAGACAAATTACCAGAAATTCAAAAAAGTGTTGTTTTATTAAGAGATTATGAAGGATATGATTATATCGAAATTGGAAAAATAACAAACTTAACTGAAAGTCAGGTTAAGGTCTATATTTTTAGAGCGAGGGCTTTTTTAAAAAATTACATTGGAAAATTAGAAGTTGTTATATAGTGGAAGAAATTAATATACATAATTACGAGGTGTTTTTGCTTGATTATAGCGAAGGCGTTTTAACTGAAGAACAAATCTGTAATTTAGAATTGTTTGCCATGTTAAACCCAAATTTAGGAATAGATTTGAACGAATTGAATTTTGTGAAAATGTTTGACGATGAAATATATTTCCAAGAAAAAACCCACCTCAAAAAAACAGATTCGGATTTAATTTCGGAAAATCAATTTATTGGTTATATCGAAAAACAACTTTCAGAATTAGAAATGATTCATGTAGAGAAAAGTTGCGCGCTTAATATTAGTCTAGCCAAGGAATTTAATCTTTATAAAAGCACTTGTTTAGTTGCTGATGAAACAATACTATATCCCACTCCAAATAATTTAAAACGAAGGTCAAAAGTAATTTGGTATAATTTTTCTGCAACTAGTTTTGCAGCTGCAGCATCTATAGTTATTTTATTAGGATTATTTTTTGTTTGGAGAAATTTCAATTCAGATTTTAAACTTAAAGAAGTTATTGCCTTAACTGAATTCAATAAAATTAAAAACAATAAAGAATCCATGCTGCCTAAAAACAATAATACTAGTTTTTTAGTAGAGCAGAAGAAAAGCAACATAAAAGAAAATAAATTAAAGACTGCTATAAATGGTTTAAATAAAAAAATAATTAATAAAAATTTAAATAAAACACTTAGCGTTGATTTAATGGTTGACACTCAAAAAGTAGAAATCATACCTGGTTCACAAAACCCTGATTATATAGCTAATAAAAACATACAAGATGTATCAAACCCAAATACTGAAAAGATAAAAACGGAGAGCGTTGTTACTATTATTTCTGAAAATGAATCTAATGAAACCGTAAGTAATAAAAACAAAAAAGGAGCATGGGCAATTGCATGCAAAGCCTTAAAAAAGCTAAATAAATTAGGAGTTAAGCGTGTTAACGGAAATGAAAGTGTAAGTGCTGGTTATGCGCTTAATTTTGGAGAACTATCCTTGAAACATAAGTCAGCGACAACTAATTAAGTAACGATTATTTTAAGGTTGGATAAAAAGCATCAATAATATGCTCTACAGATAGTTCATTTGAGTTTTGAATGATGGAAATTATATCAAAACGGACTTCATCATTTATATTATTTTCTAAAATATAGGCATGTGCTGCTTTTATTGTGTTTTTTTGCTTAGTTAATGACACAAAATCTTCTGGTTGCCCAAATGCATTTGATGACCTTAATTTAACTTCAACAATTACTAGGGTGTTTTTTATAGAAGCAATAAGGTCAATTTCTAAATGTTTATAACGCCAGTTTTTTGCTAATAAATCATACCCATTTTTGAGAAGGAAGCTAATCGCAATATCTTCACCCGCCTTCCCTTTTTCATTATTATTCGACATAGTTTTCATATATTGATAAATATAATTAATTTAGATAAATTTTAAAAATCTATATCAATGAATAAAATTAAATTATTAGTAGTAAGTTTAACATTATCAATTTTTTCTATTGCGCAATCATTTGAAGGAACAATTGAATTTAAAATGGAAACAAGTAAAGGAGATTCAACAACCAATATTTATTACATAAAAGGAAATGATGTTAAATTGGACCAAATAGGCCATAAATCGGGTAAGGTTGAAGGTAGTTTCATTTTCAATATTGCAACAAAAGAAATAAAATTTGTAAATCCCGTTAGGAAAATTTGGGGCGTAACTAATAGCGAAACAATGCCGATTATTATTGGGTCGTGTGTTGCTACAAAGGGACCTAATTCAAAAACTATTCAAGGACAAAAGTGCACAGAATACGTTGTTAAAAACATAGAAGAAAATACTCAAATTACATATTGGATAGTTTCTGGGAAATATGATTATTTTGTTCCTTTAGTAAAAATGTGGAACAGGAAGGATAAACAAAGTGTATATTTTAATCAAATTAAGGATTTGCCAAAGGGTTCTATGCCTTTATTGTCTGAAGAGAAAACGATTACAGATGGCAAAACCCTAAGTAGATTAGAGGTATCTAAAATAACTAAAATAGGTATAGATGAATCGAAATTATCTGTGCCTGCTGATTACAAAAAATTTGAACAAAAATAAATTCGCTATTAATTATTAAAAACTCATAAATATTATTTATGAGTTTTTTTATGCGCTATAATTTATAATCCAACATTAAATCCAATTTGTATGATTGGATTTTGGTAGGGTGAAAGTGGTGTTTGATTAACATTATAAAAAATCATTGCCACTATTGTACCTTTGTCCGAAAATTGTTGCCTATATCCAGCCCCAATTAAAACATTGTCAACCCAAGCCCTGCTATTTAAAATGCCAGTTCGATAATCTGGCACACTTATTCTGTCCAATCCTACTTGTGCAAACAAGTTTTCCATAACGAAATATCGAGCAAACGCACTTCCTCCATAAAGAGTAGAAACATATTTTTTTGCAGCATAAGTTTGGCTATAATAATTATATATTGCGCCAACTCCAACAGAAAACTGTTTGTTAATTTTTACACCAATTATTGGAGATAGGTTTACATATGTTGAGGTTCCAAACCAAGCGCCTACTGTTCCTCCTAAATAAAGTCGGTCTTTGAATTTATCAAATTGTTTAGGTTCGTTTGGAATTGTTTGCTGGTAATTTGAAGGGGAAGGCAATGGCGTGTCTTGCGCCAAGGCTGAATTAACAACTAGGCAAAATGTAAATAATAATTGCGAATAAGTATTTTTTAATAGAATCAATTGTTATAAGTTGATTTTAAGTTATATCCTCGTAGTCAATATATTCGCCATCACTAGGCTTGAAATGACTTTTTTGGTTTTTATTTAGGTTGTCAATTTTAACTTCACCTTCTTTTTTTTGATGAGTTTGATTTTTGTATGAATTTGACGCACTTGTTTGATTAGTTTTTGTTACTAGTTTAAAAGCATCATAAATCTTCCAAATAACCCATAAAACAATTATGGTCCAAATTACATCGCGCACTTTATTTAAGATTAAATTATACTTACAAAATTACGTTAATAATAAATAGAAAATAAAAATTAACACAATTTATTATATGAGTTAGTTTTAAATAAAAAACCCCCTCAGTTTACTGAGAGGGTTTTTTTAGAGTGAATAGTTTTTATTCTATTATTTCTTCAGAATTTTCTTCACCTGAAACTTGTGGTTTGTAAATTGGCTTGTCAGATTTAGGGGCATTAGGATCCTGATAATCCCAGTTTAAGATACGGAACACAGTACGACGGTTTTTTTGGTGTAATGCTTCTTTCTCTTCTTTAGTTTTTGCTTTGTTAATCACATCATCTTTAACTAAAAGTTTTTTCTCTCCCCAACCTTTAGATTTTAAACGGTCTAAAGGAATTTTTTTCTCAATATTTAAATAATCCACACAAGATTTAGCACGAGCTTCAGATAACGTTTGGTTTTTCGCGTCATTACCACGGCTATCCGTATGAGCTTGTAATTCAATCACAATACCTGGATTATCAACTAAAGTTTGGTATAAAAAATTTAATGAATCTTTAGATTCAGGTTTCAAATCAGCTTTCCCTAATTCATATAATACAGCAGGGAAACGAATTTCAGCTTTAACAGGTGTTAATGCAAAATCTTTAACAAAATCTTTAGATTCATTTTCTGCTACAGTAGTAAGTTTACCTAAATCTTGGTTAGCTAAGAAACCTAATTTAAAAGTTTGAGAGGTTGTGTTTTTATCAGTTGCAACAGTTACTTCATAAGAAGTATTTTCTTTTAATTTAAAAGAATATTTTCCATCAGCTGCTGTTTTTAACTCGAACATCTCTCCGCTAGAACCTTTTAAATGAATTAAAGCATTTTGAACGGGCTCATTATTTTCTGCACTTACAACTGTTCCATTTAAGTTAAATAATAATGGTGGTAAAACAAAAGAGTAAATATCATCACTTCCTTTTCCGCCTTCGCGATTTGAAGAAAAGTAACCTCTGATTTTTTTACCTTCAAAAATAATTCCGAAATCATCACCAGCTGAGTTCATTGGTGATTTTAAATTTTCTGGTGCTTTAGTGAATTTTCCACTAGCATCTTTTTCTGCTTTAAAAATATCTAAACCTCCCATACCTAAGTGGAAGTTTGATGAGAAGTATAATGTTTTGTCATCATCAGCCATATAAGGGAACATTTCATCTCCAGGAGTATTAATACTAGGGCCGCAGTTTACTGGATCTCCCCAAGCTTTACCTTTATCATTATAAGTACTCATCCAAATATCTTTTCCTCCGTATCCACCAGGTAATTTCGAAGTAAAATAAAGAACTTTACCAGTTATATTAATTGCTGGATGCGCAAAAGAGATTGAATCAATATTAAATGGTAATTCTTCTGGCTCAGCCCATGATGGACCTTGTTTTTTACATACGAATAATTGACATTTAAATTGTTTTCCTTTTCCTTCAGGACAACGAGTCATAAACATAACATCACCTTTTTTAGAAACAGAAACAGAGGCATCATTCATTTTAGAAATTATCGTAGTACCTAATGGTGCAGGAGTGCTCCATTTTCCGTTTTTATCTAATTTAGTCTCATATAAATCAGAGTGATTTTGTCCATTTGTTACGTCAATTCCACCTGTTCCACCTTGTCTTGTAGAAGTAAATATTAAAGTTGTAAATTTTTTATCTGAATAAGCAGGACTAAAATCTGATTCTTTAGAATTAATCAAAGCCATGTTCTCAACTTTCAAACGAGTTTCAGGCGTGTTTTTAGCATCTTTCCATTGTTGAGCTAATTCGCAAGATTTTACACCGTTTTCTCCCTGTACATCAGAAGGCATTTCTTTTTTGTAGTTATTATATTCTACAATTGCTTCTGGGTATTTTTGTTGGGCTTTTAAACAATCAGCTAATTTTAAAATAGCAATTGGGTCAGGATATTTTGCTTTTATTGCCTTACTATAATAAGTTTCTGCCGCTTTCAAATCATTAATTTCGTGATAAGAAACAGCAGTTTTAAATAAAATTTTTGCTTTTGAATCTGCTTTTTTAACCTTTGTATAGGCTTGTTTATAAAGCTCTATTGCGTTAAAATATTGATGGTTTTCATATGCAACATCAGCATCTTTCAAATAATTTTTTTGTGCGCTTATTGAAAACACAAATGCAATAACGGCTGTAGTGGTTAAAGCTAGTTTTTTTAAGTTTTTCATAGGTTTTATTAAACTTTATAGGATGCTAAGATATATAAATTTTTAAAACAACAAAAATTTATTAACAAAAATCGAACTTAAGCTAACAATTCTAGCTTTTTGTGACTCAATTAGGTTATTTGATGGCTTGTTTTTGTTTTAAAGCCCAATTTTCTTTCTTTCTCATCAATTCAGAATCTAGTTTGGTTTTATCTTTGTATCCACAAAGGTGTAAAACACCATGAATCATTACGCGATGAAGTTCTTCTTCAAAATGGACTTGAAATTTTTTAGCATTTTCCGAGACCCTTTCCACACTAATAAAAATGTCTGAATTAATTTTGGTTCCTTCTGTATAATCAAATGTGATGATATCAGTAAAAGTATTGTGATTTAAATGTTTTATATTGATTTCAAGTAATTCTTCATCATTACAAAACACATAATTGATAGTTCCAAGGGTATGTTTTTCTTTTTCTGCAATAAATTTAATCCATAACTTAAGTTTAGATTTTTCTTTAAGTTTAAAAGGAATACTTTGGTTGTTGAAGGAAATTGGCATTAACGATTTTTACTTTTAATTGGGCTGTTATTTCTGAGTTTAATTTAAATTAAAAGTCAAAAGTACTTCTTGACCATTATTATTAAATTCAACTTTATCAGCTAAATGTTTCATTAAAAAAACACCACGACCTTGAGGTTTGTCGATATTTATGGGATCAGTAGGGTCAGGAAGTCCATTATAATCAAAACCATTGCCTTCATCTGCCACCGAAAACTGTATGTTTTTGTCTCCTGATTCAAAACCAATTTTTATATGTTTGTTTGGATTGCCTTCGTTACCATGATAAATGGCATTATTAACAGCTTCAGTTACAGCAATAAGTATATTTCCATAGCTATCATCATTCACACTAAAAACCTCGCATACGTCCTCTACTAATCGTTCTACTAATCTCATGTTTTCTGATGAGGAACTTATATCTAATTTTTCTCCTTTAGCTAAAATCATTTTTTTACGTTATTAAAATAAATATTTACTTTTTCTTTGTAATAGGGCGTTAAACTCGGTGGAACTGTATTTAAAAGTTCCAATTCTTTTTCTTTCAATCTTTTATACTCTAAAAATTGCGAAGGGTTACTTAAATTTTGATTTTTTGCTTCATTACTTTTTCGTTTTTCGTCTTGTTCCCTTTCTCGTTCTGCTTTATCGCTTTCTAAAAGTTTTGTAATAATATCTTGTTGGCGCTTCATGGTTTCTTGTGTAATTTGTCTGTTAACGATATCCTTTTCGGTTTGTTCCATCATATCAGCTAAATTTCCACCAGGGTTATTTCCACCTTCTTTTTTAATTTTATCAAGCATTTGTTGCATTTGTCTTCTTAATGCTTCTTGCTGAGCAGCAGCTTTTGCTAATTGCTGACTCAATCCAGGCATCCCTTGTGTGCCTTCTTGACCTTGTGTTCCCATTCCACCTTGTCCTCCTGGCTTTTTACCTCCAGGTTTATTGCCTCCAGGTTTTTCGCCAGGCTTGTTTCCAGGTTTTTCACCCCCAGGTTTTTGACCTTTTTCTAATGCTTTTTTCAGTTCTTCAATTTGTTTGTTAAGCTGCTCCTGCATTTGTTTCATACTTTGCATACTTGGTTTTGAGCCAGGTTTACTAGAAGGTTTTGAGCCTTTTCCTGGCTTTTTACATTTACCAGACCCTTCTTTTTTGCCTTCTTTTGCTTTTTGTTGCATTTGCTCAAGAGATTCGTTTAGCAATAATGCTAAATTATTTATTGAGGTCATTGAGTATTGCATTCTGATTTGTGCATCTGCTTGCTGCCTTTCTTCCAATGAACTTATTGTTTTTCTCATATTGAGAATAATGGAAGAAATTTCACGATTTACCGTTGCAGAAATTGCAGGGTTTCTTTTGCTTAAAGCAAATAAACTATCTTCTACTATTTTAGAATCTTCTTGGAGTTTACGTTGCTTTTTTGGAATTGTTAAATATTGAGGGTTTTCAGACCTTATTTTTGAAAGATTTGCCATTAAATCCTCTTGGCCGAAAGATAAGCTTAATAAATTTTCTAAAATTTGACGTAAGGCTTGCATGTCTTCTTCTTGCTCTTCCTTTTCCATTTCGTCCATTGATTTTTGCATTTGTTCTTTCATCTCTTGCATCCCATCACTGGCTTCTTTTTCTGATTTTGCCGCTTCTTTTTTGTTTTTTTTATTTAATTCTTCAGCGCTTTGTTGCATATCTTTCGATATTTCATTTTGTTTTTCCTCAGTTTTCGGAATCTCATTTTTTTGCTCAAGCGCTTCATTTTTTTGTTCTAAATCTTTTATGTCCTTTTTTAAATCATCAAATTGTTTGTTGAGCTCATTTTGTTTTTCTTCTAATTTTTGATTGTCTGTTTTTGGCTTTTGGTCATTTGCTTTTTCTTCTTTCTCTTTTATTTTTTTTGTCTCTTCATTCCCTTTTGTCTTTTCAGTACCTTCCGTCTCTTTTTTTAAATCATCTTGTTTATTTTTAATGTCATCTAATTTATCAATGGCCTGTTGCATTTTCTGTTCAACTTCCATTTGTTTAAACGCTTCTAGAGTTCTATCTAGCTCTTTCTCCATGTCTTTATTAGAGAGTTTTAACTCTTCTAATTTTTCTTGAACTTGATTTTTATCTAGCTTATCCAACATTTTATTTAACTCGTCAAATAGTTTTTTCATTTCCGGAGTCATAATATTTTCAAACAATTCTTCCAATTGTTTTTGTTTTTCTAATAAGGATTCGTCGTTTTTTGTTAGTTCTTCTTGTTGTTTATTGTTTAATTGATTTTCTTGTTTTGTTTGCTCAATTTTATTTTTCAGTTCATTTTGTTTTTTTAAAATATCTTCTAATTTTTTCTTTTCTTCATAACCCATTTGTTTTTTTTCGGTTAATTTTTTACTAAAGTCGTTAATGTCTTTTTGTAAATCTTTTGCTTTTTTTATTTCATCATTAATGTCTTTTTTTATCTCCGAATTATTCTTGTCAGTTGCTTTATTAATATCATCAATACTTGGTGCTTTAAAAGACATTATTTGAGTTTTAGCTGACTTAGAGCCATTAACACCGTCATTATCCCAAATTTCAAAATAATATTCTATTTTATCGCCAGGATGTAAATCATAATTTGCTGCATTAAAAAAATAAAAATAAGGCTGCATACTGTTCAGTTTATTTATTCCAATTGGAATTTCATTTTGTTTTGAAAAACTATTTCCTAAACTATCTTTTCCGCTTAATGTGTATTTAAACATTAAACGCGTAAAGCCATAATCATCTTTTATAGAACCAGAAAAATAAACATTTTGAGTATTTAACGAATCTATTTTTTCGCTTACATCAATTGTAGGAGTTTGGTCAGGAATAACATTTATAGTATAATTAATCGAATCTGGGTTTTGTTTCAAAAAGCTGTTTCCTGTTTTTAGACTATAGCTTGTGCTTTGAATAAAATACTTTGAAAAGGAAAATTCATTTTCATTTGTTTTTTGACTATTGATTATTGTGTCTTTAAAATTAATAAAGACAGTTTCTGTATTTTTTGTGTTGAATGTCCAATTGATTTTTGTGCCTTGCGGAATTTGCATATCCCCAATATTAGAAAGTGTTTCGTTCTTTTTATTGAGATAGGATGGGTAAATTAATTGTACATTAAAGTTAATTAGCATTGGTTTAGGCAAAACATTTAATTCATAAGGCTTGGAATTAAAGCCAGCGGCGCTAAAATTAAAATCGATGTTTTTTTGAACATTATTAAACGTGTAAGTGTAATTTAAATTATCACTTTTTTCCATTTTATGTTCAATACCATCTACTGTAATAAAAACTTCGTTTGGAATTTCATTTCCTTTCAAGTTTAATTCTAATACAAAATTTTGTTGCTGAATTGCTGTTAATTGTTTGTTTGAAATTGAAAATTGAAAAGGCGCTAATTGTTCAAAATAGGTTTGGTGATTAATTAAACGTTCAGTGCCATCTCTTATAATGCTAGGTTTTACTGTAAATATTAACGCAAATACTATAATTGGAGGAAGCGCATATTTTAAATATTTTTTATTATGAGTTAAATTTATTGCCGACGAAAATGGAATTGGATTTAACTCTTCCATTTTTTGGTTGATGCTTGCATTTAATAAATCTACTGAAAGAATTGAGCCTGAATTTCTTTGTAATTGAAGGGTATTGATTAGTTTATCGTTAATCATAGAAAAATGTTTTCCTACTATGTTTGCGGCATCATCATAAGAAATTATTTTTCCAAATTTATTTAGTTTTAAAATGGGGATGATAATAAATTTCGAAATAACGATTGCGCTTGCTGAAACAAAGGCATAAAATAAAATGGTTCTAATAGTCGTTTGAAACTGAACAAAGTATTCTGCAATTACTAAAAACAAAAATGCAGCCAATAGTAAACCTAATGAATAGATTAAACCTTTTAATAACTGATTTTTATAATACTTGCGTATAAATTCATCCAGTTTTAAAAGAAGAATATTTTTGTTTTCTGACAATGGATTACCCTTTTACACAAATTTACTAAATAAGGCAGGGCTTTGAAATTTAATTAGTGTTAATTTCTATACTAAATTTCAATTTATTTGATTTTTTGCCATAAATTTTATCGTTTAATAATGAATAGGTAATTTTTCTTTTGTTTTTCAATCTATAATAAAGTGTTTTGAATTGAACATGAACAGCTTAGTGTTTATATATTTTGATTGTTTGTCGATTATATTTTCTCATTTGTCGATTTTTTATTAAATTTGGTGAAAAATTGCCACATGCTTATAAAAGAAAATCATTCTATTTTAATACCTGTTGATTTTTCAAAACAGTCATTAGTTTCTATTCAACAAACTTATAATTTAGCAAAGTATACAAAATCAAAATTGATTTTGATGCACGCTCATCCTGACAGCGACAATGATCACAAAAAGGATTTGGAAGATTTAGCCACTAAAACTAGTCAAGAATCTGGATTAAGTGTAATGGCTTTAAATGTTAAAGGCGATGTGTATGAACAAACCGATTTAAAGGCAAAGGAAATGGACTGTTCCTTAATTGTAGTTGGCCTTGATACTCAAGTTCGATTCAGAAGTTTTTTTGGAGGAAGTAATGTCAGTAAATTTTTAAAACATGCGCCTTGCCCTGTAATAACAATGCGCTCGGTTGACAATAGAAATATTTGTAAAAATATTATTATGCCGATTGATTTGAGTCCTGAAACTCGTGAAAAAGTTCCTATTGTGGTTCAAATGGCACAATATTATGGCGCAGATATTAGAATTATTTCAGTATTTAGTCCAAGCGATGAAAAATATGAAAACGAACTCCTTCCATATTTAAATCAAATTAAAAAGTTTATAAAAGATAAAGGTGTTAATTGTACTAATAAATCTATTCCTAGTAATAATGTAGCTGAAGCTGTTATTGAATACGCTAATAAGAACGATGGAGATTTAATTATTCAAATGAATAAAAGAGATTTAAGTGTTGGCGAAATGTTTGGCGGGGCTATGTCTATTAAAATTGTTGAAAATAGCAACATTCCAGTTTTAACTATTAATCCAATGGTTAGACAAAGTATTAGCAGTTCAATTCATTAATTAACCCTTTCTGTTTGGATTATCTTTTAAAAAAGTATCCCAGCCTGAGTAACTTTTTTTAGAACCACTTTGCGTTTTACTATTTTGAAAATAATGGCAAACTGCGGCTGCTAAAGCATCAGTTGCGTCTAAATATCCTTCCGTGTTATCAAATTTTAAGAGGTTGTGTAACATGGCTGAGACTTGTTCTTTACTTGCATTTCCGTTGCCAGTAATACTCATTTTTATTTTTTTTGGAGAATATTCTACCATTGGCATGTTTTTAGAAAGGGCTGCTGCAATTGCAACTCCTTGAGCTCTACCTAATTTTAACATCGATTGAACGTTTTTTCCAAAAAAAGGCGCTTCAATTGCTAATTCATCAGGTTTATATTCTTCAATTAAACCAACCACTCTCTCAAAAATCTTTTTTAGTCTGTCCGAATGCTCTTCAAGTTTGTCTAATTTAATAACTCCTAAAGCTATGAGAGACAATTTGCCGTTTTGTATGTGCACAATACCATAACCCATAACGATGGTTCCGGGGTCAATGCCAAGTATTATTCTATCGTTAATTGCCATTATTTTGTAAATTTAATTTTTTTATCAATCTAAGTACTTATTAAAGCAAAAAACATATTAGCCTTTTCTATAAAAGTCATTATTGGCATAATTAGTTTTTATATAATTTATAATCGATTAGCTCAAATCCCAAATTTAAAAGAACAAGTGTTGTTTTGGCTTACTGAACCAAAAATAATAGGAGCAATTATTTTTGTGACTTTATTAATGCCTTTAAATTGGGGAATAGAATGTTATAAGTGGAAATTAGTTACTCAACAAGTTGAGGTCATATCTTACAAAACAGCTATAAAATCTGTATTTACTGGGATTACTTTGGGAAACATTGCGCCTGGAAGAGCTATGGAATTTGTAGCAAAAATATATTTTTTCAAACCAGAAAATAAACCAAGCGTAACCATTTTGCACTTTATAAATGGGATGTTTCAAATGCTAATTACTGTTTGTGTTGGCGTTTCTGCCATTGCTTATAAATTTAACACGAGCAATCAATCATCTATTTTAATGTACGTTATTATATTTGGAGGCCTTGCCTTGTCTGTGTTTTTTTGTTTAGCTATATTTAATATTTCTTTTATTCAGCGTAAATTAAAATTTATTAAATGGTTTAGAATAAAGGAAAGCACTCATCCATTAGTGTTTTCTAAAAAATTAATTATCCAATTACTTTCATTGTCTGTTTTTAGATATATTGTTTTCACCTTTCAGTTTTATCTTATTTATACTGCGCTTTCTGAACAGCTTCCATTTTTTCAAATAGTTGGAAGTATTGCAGGATATTTTATGCTGACAAGTTTGATTCCTATGATTAGCGTTGTAGAACCTGCTATTAGAGCAGCTATTGCGTTGTTTGTTTTTAATAACATTGGAGATAATTCGGTTTCAGTTATTTTATCTTCTACATTACTTTGGCTTATAAATGTCATTATTCCTAGTTTGATTGGTTATGCTATTATTTTAAAAGAAAAAATAAATTTTAAAACGAGCCATGTTAATTGAGCTTTTTATATTTTCAATGGTAATAATTGCTTACGGCATTTTTATTACTATTGCCATTTTTGGAATTAATAATCTAAACCGAAATTCTAAAAATCATAATTCAAGTTTAAATTATCCGTTTATATCTGTTGTTGTTTCTGTAAGAAATGAAGAAGCAAATGCTGAGCGTTTTATCAGTGAAATTAGCAAACAAAATTATCCAAAAGATAACTTCGAGTTAATTGTTATTAATGATTTTTCGGAAGACCAAACTTTAGAGGTTTTTAAAATACATTTAGAAAAATCAGGGTTAAAATTTAAACTCATTCATCAGCTTTCCCATAAAGGAAAAAAGCACAATATTAATGAAGCAATTACATTATCAATTGGTACTATAATTATTACAACTGATGCAGATGTTTCTTACAGAGATTCAAATTGGTTAAAGCAAATTGCTAATTATTTTGAAATTAATCGTCCGAATTTATTGATTATGCCTGTAGATTTCGAAGAAGATTCAAATTTTTTAACTGGCTTTCAAATAACAGAAAACATTGCTTTAGCGGCAGTTACAGCAGGTTTTTGTGGAATAAATAAACCATTTATGTGTAATGGCGCTAATTTGGCTTTTACAAAACAAGCTTTTGAAAGTGTAAATGGATATTCAAATCATCTGACTATTTCTTCAGGAGAAGATGTGTTTTTGTTGGAAGATTTAAAAAAATTAGATTCGCAGGCCATTCATTATTCATGGAAAAAAGAATTAATAGTAAAAACAAAACCTGTAAATTCATTATCTGACTTTTTTAATCAACGATTAAGGTGGGCTTATAAAGCAAAATACAATTCAAATTTTATTAACCTTTCATTTGGATTTATTGTACTTTGTGCCAATCTAATTTTTTTAGTTTTAATTGTGTCAGTCATTAAAAACCAAGCTATTACACCATATTTAGCATTTTTTGTTCTAACAAAGCTAATTTTCGATTTTTTGTTGTTATTTTTAGCTTCTAAATTTTTAGGAAAGGTAAAATACCTAAGGTTGTTAATTCCGTTTGAATGTGTATATTGGCTATACGCTCTCATAGTTGGATTAGGCTCGTTAGTTATAAAACCAACTTGGAAGGGAATTAAAGTTAAGTAATTGAAAAGTAAAACAGAAAATACCGACATTCGATCCGAATCGCTTACAAAGCAAACGTGGCGACGCTTTAAAAAAAACAAGCTTGGTATGTTTGGTTTATTTTTAATTGTATTTGCGTCAATAATTTCGATACTAGGATATTTAATTACGCCAGATTCATCGCCATTTGCAAATGATCAAAAACCAGAATTGCATATCAAAAAGCCTGGATTTAGTTCTCCTATAATACTTATTAGAAAAAATGAATTGCCTAGAAGCACAAATTTTTTTAGTAAAATGTTATTTGGTGAAATAAGTGAATTTTCCACTTTACCTTATTATTCTTATAGTTTCAAAGGATTTGATATAGAGGTTGAAGAATATACAGGAAATGAACCTAATAATGGTACAAAAACGTTATTTAATTTGGCTGATGTAGTTTATGATACAAACAATAATTATCCAATTAAAAATGATAGCGTTGCAAATACGATAGAGTTTTATCAATTGAGTACTGGAAGCAAATTAAAATTTAAAGTTTCTGAGCTGAAAAATAAAATCATTGAAGAACATTTAAAATCAAAAACATTTATACTTGGTACTGATTTAGCTGGAAGAGATTTATTAAGCAGATTAATGATAGGAACACGAATTTCATTATCAGTTGGTTTTATTTCAGTTATAATTTCAATAATAATCGGAATACTTTTAGGAGCAATTGCAGGATATTTTAGGGGTTGGATAGATGATGTTGTTATGTGGGTAATTTCCGTGGTATGGTCAATCCCAACATTATTATTAGTAATTGCTATTACTTTAGTTTTAGGAAAGGGCATTGTTCAAGTATTTATTGCCGTTGGGTTAACCATGTGGGTTGATGTTGCTAGGCTTATCCGTGGGCAAATCTTAAGTATTAGAGAAAAAGAATTTGTTGAAGCGGGTAGAGCTCTCGGGTTTAAAAATATGAGAATTATTATGAAGCATATTTTACCTAACGTAATGGGCCCTGTAATAGTAATTGCTGCATCCAATTTTGCAGCTGCAATTTTAACTGAAGCAGGATTAAGTTTTTTAGGAATTGGGGCACAACCACCAACTCCATCATGGGGGGAAATGATCAACGCTCACCGCGGCTATGTATTAGTTGATTCGGCATATTTAGCATTTGTACCAGGCATTGCCATTATGGTTTTGGTTCTAGCCTTTATGCTTGTAGGCAATGGATTGCGCGATGCACTCGATTCAAAGTCGATGGATTCTAAGCCATTGTTAGGAAATTAAATTCTTAAAATAAGGACGTTAAACGGACATTTCTTTCAAAGCATTTACAAATTGATCTAACTCAGCAGTACTTGTATAAACATTAGGTGTTATTCTGCAACCCTGCACGCCTTTCCCGTCAATAGCAACCGTATAAATTTTATATTTTTTTAAAAGGGTTTCGGCCATTATAGCTGGCGACATATTTTTAATGCCAACATTAGCAATCGCACATGAGCGCGTAAAATCTTCAGGTGTATTTAAAATAATATTTGGAATGTTTCTTACTTTATTTGTCCAATAGTTTTGCAAGTAACGAAGCCTGTCTTCTTTTTTTTGCCCACCAATTTTATTATAAAAATCAATGGCATTTGCAATTGCTAAATCAGTGTGAACTGGAATTGTTCCTGTATGATTTAATCTTAAGATATCATTTTCTTGTCTTCCAGCTTCTGCCAATAGAGGCCATATTTTCGAAATGTTTTCTTTTTTCGAGTATAGAAAACCAGCTCCTATTGGAACACTCAGCCATTTATGTAAACTACAACCGTAAAAATCACAGTTCAAATCCGACAGCTTAAATTGAAAATGTGCAAATGCGTGAGCGCCATCAACCATAACAAGAACGCCTTTACTGTGTGCCATATCACATATTTTACGAACTGGTAATATTTGTCCAGTAATGTTGATCATATGGCAAACCATTAAAAGCTTTGTGTTTTTAGTAATTGCGTTTGCGTATAATTCAACTATTTCTTCATCAGATTTGGGATGATTAGGAATTGAAATAATTTTATTGACAACGCCATAACGTTTACTAACTTGGCTAAACATATCTAACATAGCGCCGTAATCCTGATCAGCCATTATTGCTTCATCTCCAGCTTTCCAATTTATTCCGGCAATAATCATGTCTAATGATTCGGTTGTGTTGCGGGTAATTATTAATTCATCTTTTTCGCAACCAGCCAATTCGGCTAACTTCACAACCATTTTGTTTTTATTTTCAAACTGAACCGTGCGCATATAATATGCTCCTTGCATATTAATTTCACGAATATGATTTATATAAGATTCAAGCACTTCTTGAGGCTGAATACAATAGTAGCCATTTTCAAGATTTATATAATCTGGCTTTAATTTATAGCATTTTCGAATTGACTCCCAAAAATTTTCATCCAATGCTAATTCTTTAGAAGGAATATGAGATACTGATTCAAGCAGATTTGCTAAACCAGGCAAACTTAATAAGCTTCCAATACCTATTAACGAGGAGGTTTTAAGAAATTGTCGTTTGTCCATTTTTGTTGAATAAATTAGTTAGCTAGTTTTAATTTCCTCTCTTCCATCTGCATGTTTCGCAAATCTAGTTTTTTCTCTTGGATGAACTTGGTCATATTTTGGCCAAGGCCAGCCTCCAAATTGCGTTTGGTGATAATCTTCAAATGCTTGATTAATTTCTTCTTTAGTATTCATCACAAAAGGCCCATATTGGATAACTGGTTCGTTAATTGGTTTTCCTTGCAAAACTAAAATGCTGACTTCTTTATTTCCGGCTTGTAAAACTATTTCTGCGTTCGCAACTAATTCTACAGCGCTGTAATTAGGAATGTTGGTTCCTGCCAAAACCAAGGTTTCTCCTTCATAAAAATAAAGTGTTCTGTTTATGCCATCAGATGCCTTTGGTAAAGTCCAATTTGCACCTGCTTCCATTTTGATATTCCAAACAGCAACTTCATTTGAGTTAATAGCAGCCCAAGAATTTGGAGGAGGCAATGGCGCTTTGATGTTTTCAATTGCACCAGCAATCACTTCAACAGAGGTTGTTTTTTTATTTAAATCTAAGTATTCATACTTTGGAATTAAATCTTTCCATAACATTTTAAAGTGTGGTTCAACCATTTTATCCTTCTTCGGTAAGTTCAGCCATATTTGAAAAAGTTCCATTGGATTTTCTTTTTCTTTATTTAATAACGGAAACATTTCTGAATGCTGAACTCCTTTTCCAGCTGTCATCCATTGCACATCTCCATTTCCATATCTTCCTGCTGCGCCTAATGAATCTGCATGATCAACTATGCCCTGCCTCACAACTGTAATGGTTTCAAAGCCTCTGTGTGGATGGCCTGGAAATCCTGGAACTGTTTTTCCATGATACATTCTAAAACCGTCTTTAATAATAAAATCATCTCCCATATGCCTTCCTTGCATTGAAGTAACTGGACCCATCACATCATTGCCTTTCGGAAATTTATCTTCATGGTGCACGCAAAACAAAAAAGGATCTAATGTTTCCCATTGAAAACCTAAAGGTTTTATTTTTATAATTGGGTTCATGGCGTCTGTTTTTAAAATATTAGATTTTTTAATTGAATTTGAAAAATTAGCTAAAGGCATTGCTAATGCAGACACTACAGCTACGCTGACTTGCGAAATAAAACTTCTTCTTGGTAATTTATCGCTCATAATCTGATTGAATTTGAATTATGAATATAGCAAAAATTTTAATTAAACGATTTGAATTACCATTAAAACAAATTGTTTTTTTTATTGTTTACAGTATTTAGTTTTTATTTAAAATAAACTTACCCGATTTGAAAGTGTGAAAGATGTAACTTATTTGGATTATTTTGTAATTCAAAATCTGGGGAAGTCATCACCTTTGGTGATTGAAAGTTAGCTTGTCTTTAATTAAAGCAAACTATAAAATTTACAATTTAAAAATTAAAATATGGGAAATTTACTTTACGCGATTGCAGTAATACTAGTTATTGCTTGGGGCATAGGATTTTTAGGCTATAATGCGAGTGGCATCATTCATATTTTATTAGTAATTGCTGTTATTGCAGTTTTGCTAAGAGTCATCTCTGGAAGAAAATCTGTTTAAATTAAGTTTTATTAATAGGCTTAAATTTTAAAATGAAGTTCATTATAATACTGCTGCTCATTTGGTTGAATATTATTTCTTTGAATCTTTATTCGCAGAGTTCATCTGATATAAAAAAAATCAGCGATATTCCACACAAAACAGTTTTTGAAAAGCTGATGTGGATTCATAGAAGTGTTGCTTTAAATGTTACTAAAGAGAGGAAAATAAATTACGACACCAGTTACATTCGTTCTTACTATAAGCGGTTGGTAATTACTTTACCAATTACAAATCGTTTTTTAAAATTCAGTTTGTTGGATTCTAAAAGTGGTAATAAATTGGTTTTCGCTCCAAATCCAGAATATAATTTGGGAATAAGTGTTAGCTCACGTTGGGCAAGTTTTATTGTTAACTCAAGAATTAAAATTTATGGTTCTGATACCGAAATAAAAGGAAAAACTAGTTTTAATGATTATCAACTTAATTTATATGGTCGAAAATTTACAACAGATATGTTTGTTCAATATTATAGAGGCTTCTTTATTAAAAATTCCAAATCATATGATACTTATACAAATGAAAAACCTTATCAAATTCGTTCGGATGTTTACGCTTTGCATATGGGAGTAAGTAGTTATTATGTAGTAAATAATAAACGTTTTTCTTATAGTAATTCTTTTGCCTTTGCAGAGCAACAGAAAAAAAGTGCTGGCTCTTTATTGCTCGGAATTTATTATTCATATTTTACTGCCACTGGAAGTCCTTCGCTAGTTTCAGATCCATTCAGAGTAAGTTTCGATTCGCTTTCATTAATTAGGAGTGCACAAACTCATCATTTTGGTTTTAACCTTGGCTACATTTACACGTTAGTGATTCTTAAAAAATTTTACGCAACAGCCTCACTTGTTCAGGGTATTGGTGGCACACATGTAGCATACAGACGTGATGACGCATCAGCTTATAATAAATTAGAAGGAGGTGCTGGGAAGTTGCATGTTAGGTTTGGACTTGGTTATGATCATGGAAGATATTTTGGCGGGGTAATGGGTATGTTTGATTATTATCTACTGGGAAGAAAAACAACTTCTACGTTTGATTACAGTTATGGAAAATTTATGATTTATACAGGCTATCGTTTTTCTGTTTTAAAAGCTGAACGAAAATTACTTAAGCGTTTAAAATTAATAGACTATTAATTTTTCTATGGGATTCATTTTTATTTTGTTGATTTTATTAATTCACTTAAGCGCACTAATCCCATCAACATGTTTTCTTCTTCGGGGCCAAATGAAAAACGAACATAGTTCTTAAAATTTAAAAAATATTTTGTCGATTATTTATTATAAATCCTCCTCCAGACTCGAACGTTAATTATTTGAAAATAATACTCGTGTATTTTAATAATATGGAATGCGCTGTTCTTTTAAATTGCTTATACTTATTTTTTTATAAATTTGTTTAATGATAATTACCAAAAACATTTCATCAAAAAAATAAAAATAGATTGAAGTTATACATTAAAAATATGGTTTGTCCTCGCTGCATTAGTGCAGTTGAAAAAGTGTTTACTGATATTAAGGTAAAGACTATGCAAGTTCAACTTGGCGAAGTAACGCTTGCGAAGCCTTTAAACTTAAAACAATCCGCTCTACTTAAACAAAAGTTGGAATTTTTAGGCTTTGAACTTTTAGATGATGTTAGGCAACAACAAATAGAAAAAATTAAGTCTATTGTAATAAAGCACATTAATCATTTGGAAGATGGGAAGTTCTCATTTTCAGATATTATTGCCCAGGAACTTCACAAAGAATATTCTCAGTTGAGTAAATTATTCTCCTTAACAGAAGGTATAACTATCGAACAATTTGTTATTCTTCAAAAGATTGAAAAGGTTAAAGAACTAATCATGTATAATCAAATGAATTTAAGCGAAATTGCAGATAAAATGGGTTATAGTAGCATAGCACATTTGTCTTCTCAATTTAAAAAGATAATTGGTCTTACGCCTTCCCAGTTTAAAGAACAAGGGATTTCTCTGCGCAAAACACTGGATATAATATAGCAATACGATATAAATCGTTTCCACAATTATATAACATTATCAGGTTGTTATTGCCGACCTTTGTCATGACAAAATGAATCATTATGGAAAATTTAGAAAACAATGCCGTTTATTTGCCCTTACAAAATGTAGAAAGTGAGCATTGTGCTTTAATTGTAGATAAAGGCTTAGATAAAGTTGAAGGGATTACTCAACATACTATTGAATTAAATAACCGAAGAGCTAAAATTAGTGGGCAAGATATTACAAGCTTAATTCCTAAAGCAGTTAAGCAAATTCGCGATTTAGGTTATGAAGTTACAACAACCAAAAAATCATTTCCTGTATTAAGTATGAGTTGCGCTTCCTGTGCAAATAGCACGCAGCAAATTTTATCAATGCAAGTTGGTGTAATTTCAGCATCGGTTAATTATGCAAATGCTATCGCAACTATTGAATACGTTCCAACTATCACCAAACCACAAAAATTGAAAGCTGCTTTGCAAGCCGTAGGTTATGATTTGATGATTGATGAAAGCGAAGAAGCGAAAAATTCTTTAGAAGAAATTCAACAAACACATTTTAAAGCTTTACAAAAAATAACAATTGGCGCAGTTGTGCTTTCCGTTCCCTTAGTGATAATTGCTATGGTTCCTTATTTAATGAACCTACCCTATGCAAATTATATTATGTGGGCTTTATCCACTCCTGTTTTAGTTTGGTTTGGAAAACAATTTTTTATTGGAGCATATAAGCAACTTAAACATGTTTCAGCAAATATGGATACGCTTGTAGCACTTAGCACCGGTGTTGCGTATTTATTTAGTGTGTTTAATACCCTTTTTCCTGAATATTGGCATAGTAAAGGGCTTCATGCTCATGTGTATTTTGAAACAACAGCCGTAGTTATTTCTTTTATTCTCTTAGGTAAATTATTAGAAGAAAAAGCAAAAGGGAACACTTCTTCTGCTATCAAAAAGCTTATGGGTTTGCAACCCAAAACCGTTATTGTTGTTCACGATGGTGGTCACCAAATGGAGATGTCAATTGCGAGTGTAAATGTCGGTAATATATTATTGGTTAAACCAGGCGAAAAAATTGCTGTTGACGGAATAGTTACTTCGGGTAGCTCATTTGTAGATGAAAGCATGATAACCGGCGAACCAATTCCAGTTGAAAAAATAAAAGATACTAAAGTATTTGCCGGCACAATTAATCAAAAAGGAAGTTTTCAATTTAAAGCAGAAAAAGTTGGAAGCGATACACTGTTATCTCAAATCATTAAAATGGTTCAGGATGCGCAAGGAAGTAAAGCGCCCGTTCAAAAATTAGTGGATAAAATTGCAGGAATATTTGTGCCAATTGTTATCGGCATCGCACTAATAAGTATGATTGTATGGATACTATTTGGCGGTGAGAATGGATTCACTCAAGGCTTATTGGCAATGGTTACTGTTTTAGTTATTGCTTGCCCATGTGCTTTAGGTTTAGCAACACCAACTGCTATTATGGTTGGTGTTGGAAAAGGAGCTTCGATGGGAATTTTAATAAAGGACGCCGCAAGTTTAGAATCATCAAAAAACATTACAGCTATTGTACTCGACAAAACAGGAACGATAACAGAAGGCAAACCAACTGTAACCGATTTAAAATGGTTTGAGAATGAAACAGAAACGCTAAGAAATATTCTTTATAGTATCGAAAAATCATCAGAGCACCCATTAGCAGATGCAATCGTAAAGCACTTATCAGATTCTTCAAAGTTTATTAACGAGGTTTTAATTGAAAATTTAAGTGGAAAGGGAATTCAAGGTTCTTATCAAAACAAAAATTATACAATTGGTAATGAACTATTAATGAACGAAAAGAATATCAGTATAGATACATCGACACGAACTTGGGTAGATGAAAAATTAAAAAAAGCCAACACCGTTATTTTCTTTACTGATGGTAATAAACTTATAGCAACAATTTCTATTGCAGATGCCATAAAAGAAACTTCGATAGAAGCAATAAAAAAACTAAAAGAAAAAGGAATTGAAGTTTATATGCTTACGGGCGATAATGAACAAACAGCGAAAGCTGTTTCGGAACAAGTAGGTATTGAACATTATAAAGCAAATGTTTTACCAGCTCAAAAGTCTGAATTTATAAAAGAATTACAAGCCCAAGGAAAAGTTGTGGCAATGGTTGGAGACGGAATTAATGATAGTAACGCATTAGCACAAGCAGATGTAAGTATTGCTATGGGAAAAGGAAGTGATATTGCAATGGATGTTGCAAAAATGACCATTATAGCAAGTGATCTAAATAAAATTTCTCAAGCAATTATTTTATCCAAACAAACTGTTTCAACAATTAACCAAAATCTTTTTTGGGCATTTATTTATAACATCATTGGTATTCCAATTGCAGCAGGAATATTATATCCTATTAATGGTTTTCTTTTAAACCCTATGATTGCTGGAGCCGCAATGGCTTTGAGTAGCGTGAGCGTGGTCTCAAATAGTTTACTTCTAAAATTAAAAAAAATTAACAACTAAAAAATAAAACAATGGAAACCTTAAAATTTAAAACAACAATTAATTGCGGTGGCTGTTTAGCCAAAGTAACTCCTTTTTTAAATGCTGAGAAATCAATAGAAAAATGGGACGTAAATACGTTAGTTCCTGAAAAAATATTAATCGTAGAAACAACAGATTCGAGCCCTGAAAAAATAATATCGGCTGTTGAAAAAGCGGGCTATAAAATTGAATTAATAAAAAATTAATAAATATAAATTATGAAAATAATATTCAGCTTTATGCTTACAACAGCCGTTCTTCTGAGCACAAGTTGTAACGGACAAATTAAAAATGCAAAAAATTTAAATTTAAAAATAGACGGTAATTGCGAAACATGTAAAAAAACGATTGAAACTGCCGCTAATAAAAAGAAAGTTTCAAAATTAGATTGGAATAAGGATACAAAAATAGCTTCACTTACTTATGATTCTAGTAAAACTTCCGAGTCAGAAATACTAAAGCGTGTTGCCTTAGCAGGATATGACAATGAAAAGTTTCTGGCACCCGATGAAGCTTATGCTAGTTTAAAAGAGTGTTGTAAGTATGATAGAAATAGAAAAAAAACAGAAGCAAAAGGTGAAGTGGTTGGAAACACAGTTGACAAAGTGGAAATTTCAAATACGCAAAATATTTCTGTGAATCAGTTTAAAGTAATTTTTGACTCTTACTCTGATTTAAAAAATGCTTTAGTAAAAACTGACAGCAAGTTAGCGAGTGCAAAAGCTGGAGAATTATCTGCTTCTATTTTAAAATTAGAAATGAATAAACTTGAAATGAATCAACATGAAATTTGGATGAAGGTATATAAGGACTTAATATCTAAAACCGAAAAAATTGCGAAGTCAACTATTATAGAAGACCAAAGAAAGGCGTTTATGCAATTATCTGAAAAAATGTATGAGCTCATTAAATTTGCTAATTTCGACTTCCCCATCTATTATCAGCATTGCCCAATGTACAATGATAATAAGGGTGCCAATTGGTTAAGTTTAGAAAATACAATTAGTAACCCTTACTATGGTTCACAAATGCTGAGTTGTGGCAAAACCATTGAAACTATTAAATAATTTATTTTACTAAATGAAATGTATTAAATCAATAGCATTTGTTATAATTATTCTTTTTAGCAATCAATTTTTTGCCCAAAAAAAAGTAAGGTATGATCTTTTTGTTCGTGATACAATTGTAAATTTTACAGGCAAAAACGTTAAAGCTTTTGCTGTAAATGGACACATACCAATGCCGGAATTGCATTTTACAGAAGGAGATACTGCCGAGATTTATGTTCACAATCAGTTAAGTGTAGAAACATCGATTCATTGGCACGGTTTAATTCTTCCTAATAAAGAAGATGGTGTCCCCAATTTAACCACTGCCCCTATAAAACCAAATACAACTCATTTATATTCATTTCCTATTGTTCAAAATGGTACATACTGGTATCACTCCCATACTAAACTACAAGAGCAAAACGGATTGTATGGTGCATTTATTATCCATAAAAGAGAGAAACAAGAAATACCAGAATACACTATTGTATTAAGTGATTTTACAACAATGAAACCTTTTGAAGTACACCGACGGTTGCATAACGCTAACGACTGGTCTGCTATTAAAAAGGCTAAGATTCAAAAAGGTGCAGTTCAAAGTTATGGTGATGCCATTGCAAACAAAAGTTTAAAAACAAAGCTTGGTAATGAATGGAAGCGCATGTTGGCTATGGATGTGAGTGATGTGTATTACGATAAATTTTTAACCAATGGTAAGGAAGAAGATGAAGCAAAACAATTTAAAGCAGGTAACAAAGTTAGATTGCGTGTTATTAACGGAAGCTCTTCAACTTATTTTTGGTTAAAATATTCAGGAGGAAAATTAAATGTAGTAGCAAGTGACGGAATGGATGTTGAACCCGTTGCCGTTGATAGAATGATTATTGGCGTATCCGAAATTTACGATGTCATTGTTACTATTCCCAACGACAGCACTGCGTTTGAATTTTTAGCAACCTCAGAAGACAGAATAAGAAGTACTTCACTTTGGTTAGGATCTGGAATAAAACAAATGGCATCGCCGTTAAAACCTTTAAAATATTTTGAAGGAATGCACATGATGAATGGCATGATGAAAATGAATGGCAACTTGGATGATATGGGAATGAATATGAGTCTACAACAAATGGATATGAATGTAGTGATGTATCCCGAAATTACAGGTGAAAAAAAGCCAATGAAGCAACTAGACAGTATGGGAACTAAATATAATAGCAATGCGTTATCTAATATTGTTACACTAAACTACTCCATGCTTCGTTCTCAAATAAAAACAACACTTCCAAATGTACCAACTAAAGAATTAAAATTTGTATTAACGGGCAACATGAATCGGTATGTTTGGAGCATAAATAATAAAACAATTTCGGAAACGGATAAAATACTAATTAAAAAAGGCGAAAACGTTAGAGTAATTATTTACAACAATTCTATGATGCGTCATCCGATGCATTTGCACGGACATTTTTTTAGAGTATTAAATGGTCAAGGAGCTTATTCGCCTCTTAAAAATGTGCTCGACATTATGCCCATGGAAACTGATACTATAGAGTTTGCTGCAACTGAAAGTGGAGATTGGTTTTTTCATTGTCATATTTTATATCATATGATGAGCGGAATGGGAAGGATTTTTAGTTATGAAAATTCACCTCCAAATCCTGAACTTCCTGATCCGAAAAAAGCTCTGAAAAAACTTTATAAAGAAGACAAACAATATCATTTTATGATAAATAATGATTTTGCGACAAATGGAAATGATGGTGAAATGATGTATCAAAATACGCGTTGGAAATTTCAAAGCGAATGGAGATTAGGTTATGGAAACGAAATGGGTTATGAAGCAGAATCGCATTTTGGAAGATATATTGGAAAAATGCAGTGGCTATTTCCATATATAGGCATAGACTGGCGATATCGTAAAATGGGACTAGATAAAAACATAGAAAACAATATTTTTAATCAAGCAAATACAAAAAATGGGAGAAGCGCTTTGTGCATTGGAATACAATATACTTTACCAATGCTCGTAATTGCAGATATTCGTTTTGATTCTGATAAAAAATTAAGGTTGCAATTAATGCGAGAAGATATTCCTCTTACAAAAAGACTTAGAATGACTTTGATGGGTAATTCTGATTTTGAATATATGGCAGGATTAAAATATTATCTTACCAAAACTTTTTCTCTTTCATCGCATTATGATTCTGACATGGGGTTTGGTGCTGGAATTACTTTAACCTATTGATAAAATCATCGAAAAGTAATTTATTTTTGAAATCAAATATGATGGTACTCTTTGATTTGTTGTGCAAATGACTAGTATTTGATACTTGTAAAGATAATTAGATAGTGCTCAACTATATTATACCTATCTGATTATGACGTTTTGATTTTATATTTAGGCTGATGCAAAAACTGTGAAATATGTAATAATTTTTATTGAAACTATAAATTATAAGATTGATTCCTCATATATCTTCACAGCAATAAAAACTTTTAGACAATTCAATACTGGCAAAACAATATTGAAGGCAGATTACTATTATGTGTTTATAAAATTTTCAACTAAATTAAACTTCAGTGTTCGATAACCATACTCTTAAAAAATGGATGCCAATTGTAATATTATTAGCAATGGCTACTTTGATTATTTATTCGCTTGCGGCTGTATTAACAGTATTTCTGGGTGCAATTATATTTTATGTTCTTACGAGGCCGGTCATGAAACTATTAACTGAAAAATGGAAATTTAGAAAAGGACTGGCAGCTCTTCTTATTATATTCCTAACCTTTGCATTAATTTTAGGACCTCTCATATTAGTAAGCAATGTTCTCTACGTAAAATTGAATTCACTATTTATGAATACCTCTTTTCATGAATCGTTTTTGAAGGCGAATGTTGAGCTCGAAAATTGGATAGGAATAAAAATATTTTCTAAGGAAAACATTCAATCTGTCCAGCGCGAGGCTACAAGTTTTTTAACAAATATCGTTTCACAAACATTTAATGCTGTTGGCAGTATAGCAATAATGTATTTTGTATTGTATTATATGCTTATTAATTATGGAAAAGCAGAGTTGTTTCTTTCTGAGCACTTACCACTTTCGAGTAAAAACATTGATGAATTAAACCACGAACTTAAAGTACAAGTATATTCTAATGCAATAGGTTCGCCGCTGATGGCATTTATACAATGTGTTGTGGCAATCATTTGTTATTATTATTTTAAAGTAAATGATCCGATTTTTTGGGGCGTTATTTCAGGTGTATTTTCAATGATTCCTTTTATTGGTTCCGCACTTATTTGGTTTCCTATTGGTGTTATGATGATTGTAAACGGAAATCAATTTGATGGAATTGCAATTCTTTTAACAGGCATTTTAATAATATCTACTATTGATAATTTGTTACGTTTTATTTTACAAAAAAAGATTGCAAATGTTCATCCTTTAATTACTTTATTTGGACTAATTGGCGGAGTTAAATTATTTGGTTTACCGGGCATAATATTCGGCCCATTGTTACTTTCCTATTTCTTTATTCTGTTGAGAATGTATAGAAAACATTTAAGGATGAAAGTACTTTAAGTGGTTTTTGGCTTAACAAAACTATCATACATTTAATATCTATTCATTAATGACGTGTGAATTATACAACTAATTTTAATTATTATGTAATAATAATTGACATAAGAAGCATCACTTTTGTCTACAATAAATCAATATAAATTTTAAACTCAATTCATTATGAAAAAAACAGTTTTTATAACACTAATTGCTTTGGCATTTGGTTTTATTTCATGCAAAAAAGATAGAACATGTACTTGTACTTATTCTAAAACATGGACATCAAGTGCAGACATACAAGTTACAACTTATAATAATGTATCTAAGAAATCGGCGCTGTCTACTTGTTCTTCTGGAACAAGTTATGACCCTACAGATCCTTCTAAAGTTGAAACAAGATCTTGTTCGTTGAAATAAATAGTAATAATTATGTAGGTGCGAAAAGAATTCTTTTCGTATACTATTATCAACCAAAAGGCCTTGATAAATTTGTATTTATCAAGGCCTTTTCAATTTAATATTCTGATGTTAAACTTTTTGAACTAAAAAATACTTACGTACTAAAATCGAAAACAAACAGTTTTTTTTGAAATAAATATATAATTAAAAAACAGAAACACTTTTATTTAAGATTATATTGTATTTCATTTTTTTGGGCTTATATTGAATCCCAAAGAAATAGTAAATTTACGAAATGGATAAAAAAATTAGAGTATTTAAGAAATAAACATGCGAGACAATACCTATAAAACCATTGAAAAATTTGTAAATGAGATAAGACTCATCTTCAAAAAAAATGAATCTACTTTTAATTCAGAACTTACTTCTTTAATTGAAAAACATTTACAACAAACATCTTTTAAAAAAGAGTTAACAGTTTTTTTTTACAATCTATTAGAAAACACTTTGTTTATTAAAGCTTTCACCGAATATGGTGTTAACAGCAATCGTGGTTTTCCTGCTGAAGTAAAGAACCGAATAAAATATAAATTTCTACCTCCTGTATTTGATGATAACGAATTGGGTAATTTTATTACATATATATTTTCAAATCCTAAAGATGTTGATTGGTTAAACGAAATAAGTATACAAAATTGGGAATATCTTTTTTCAGGTATTGATAAAACAAATCTTCGCTTAAATGAAAAAAACTTTGCGCATCAACTCTCCCGCTCTATTGTTATTTTATCTAATGGGCTTACCAATATAGGAATTGATCCTTATCTTGTAAATAAACTTCAGCAAGATAAGGATTGTAATGAATGTTTTCTCAACTTAGATAATAGGGTGAACCTATTTGTTAGTAAACACCAAAATGACACTAATTTGTCTATTGACAAAAATGAAGTAAAACAATTATTAACACTCCTGAGCGATTGCGAAAATACGTTTACATACTTGCGAGATAATAAAGATATATCTGGAATAAGCCTACACCTTACTTTTATTTTAGAGAGAGCGAAGCAACATATAACACGGTTAGAACTGCTATTAAAAATATACATAAAAGATGATTTTGAAAATCAATCACAACTTGTGGCTGATTTAGTGAAGGTTCTTGTCATAGCAGAGTTTGATAAGTATAGTGTAATTAAATTTTTTAAGAGCAATGTCAATTTACTAGCTTACCGTATTGTTAGTCATACTTCAGAAAAAGGTGGGCATTACATTGGGTTTAATAAAACGGAAAACAGAAAACTATTTATGTCTTCGATTGGTGGCGGATTAATAGTTGTGTTTTTAGTTTTTATTAAAAATCTTATTCATAATCTGCCTAACTTATCGTTGTTCTCTGAAGGTTTGTTATACGGTATTAATTATTCTTGCGGCTTTATAATAATGCACTTGCTTCATTTTACACTTGCAACCAAGCAACCTGCAATGACGGCCTCTTTTATAGCAGAGAATATTGAACATAAGGATGAGAAAAAAAAGTTGTCGTTGGTGTTGGCGCAAATTATCCGTAGCCAGTTTATCTCATTAATTGGGAATTTAATTGTGGTATTGCCTGTTTGTTTTTTAATTGCATTTGCTTTAAATAAGTGGTTTTTTATTCATGTGTTTAATTATTCAGCAGTTGAGACGCAACTAACTGCTAATCACCCTTTGTATAGCGGTGCGCTCATATTTGCTGCCATTACAGGCATTTATCTTACCTTATCAGGTTTAATTACGGGTTATTATGATAATAAAGTTGTTTTTTCGGACATACCCAACCGTATAAGAAATCATCCAAGGTTAAAGGAAAAAATAAACTCGAAACGATTAACTAAGTGGGCTTCTTTTATAGAAAAGAACACGGGTGCAATTATAGGGAACTTATTTTTAGGAATGGTTTTAGGTTGTACTGGACCCTTTAGTAAATTTATAGGGCTACCTATTGATATTAGGCACATTACCATATCTGCTGGTAATTTTGGTATTGCCATTGGAAGTGTGGAATATTACGACATGGGCTTGGTTGTAGCCGCTTTTATTGGTATTGTTTTAATAGGGCTAATTAATATTGCAGTAAGTTTTCTACTTTCATTATACATAGCATGTCGTTCGCGAAATGTATCTCACATGCAAACACTTATTATTTTAAAAGAATTATTTATAGATGTATTAAAAAATCCTTCTATTATATTCCTTGCCGAAAAATAATTTCTTGCTCTTCCGTTAATAAAAAAATAATTTTATCATTAGCCAAATTCGCCGTTAAAGCTTATTGTTTTTATTGCCCTCTTTTATTCTGATGTATAATCCTTTAACATACTCCCACACCATCAAGTGTTTTTTAGTTTCAAAAAAATGATTAATTAATTCAAATGCAATAAATCCAACCAATATAGCTATTCCGCCTTGCAGCCATTCTGGAATTTCATTAACAATAATTTTTTTCCGCCCTCTTAATCCAAAAAGATTTTTAATACCCCTTTTCTCCAAAACATAATGGGAAAATAGAGTCGTTACCCACAGTCCAATTACGAAACCAATAAGTTTACCAATTGCCTGTTTTATAATAAAGTCCTTAATTTTCTGTTTAGTGAACCGTCCCAAAAATGTTACTGGCGTATTCTGTTTAAATGATTCATCGATGCTATTCTCATCACACCATAAAATTTTTACTTTATAAAAAAACGCTTTGTTTGTTTCATTTTTATTTAACCATTTTGAAAATAGTTCTTTCTCCTCATCAGAATCTTCTCCACCCAAATGTTTTAATAGCATTTTCCATGTTTTCTGTTCTTGCATAAATAACTAATTTAATATTCTTTATGATTTTTTGTTCATCTAAAAACCAACGATTTATTTTCTTAGCGCGAATGTAAACTAAACTGAGTGCTTTTCAAGTATAAGTTGAATATATTTCAGGAAATATAACTACTTATAATCAAGTAAATATATGATAACAATTAATATCAAAAAAAATAATCATCTGTATTTTTATTTTACTTAATAGAAATAAAAACTCCTGACAAATAAAACTGTGTCAAACATGTTATTTTTAAATATGCCCTACTAGAGTAAACATGAAATTCTTTTAAGTTAAAATAGTCTTTGAATATATTTTGAAATTATATTAACCCGTAATTAATATTAAACCTTTGTATAATAAAGATTAGAGTTTAAAAAAACCTTATTCTTGTATTTAAGAATAAGGTTTTTTCATATTAAATTCAATTTATTTTTGTGAAATCAATTTCCCTGAACTTATTGTTTTATCACCATTCAACAACTTGTAAAAATATAATCCAACAGGCAAATTACTTGTTTCAATAGTGTTTAATTGTTTAGTAAGAGTTGTATTAATTATCATTTCCCCAATCATATTATAAACATTTAAACGAATACCATCATTTAGCGGCATATCGTCAAAGCTTATGTTCAAAGATGAATTGAATGGATTTGGATAAATTGCTATTTCTGCATTATCACTCAAAATATTAATTCCAGTTGTAGAACAGCTCGAAGATTGTGTTGCTGTTACTGAATTAGTTGTTAAAGCTCCCATTTTTGTTAGTGCTCTGCCAACTAAGGTGGCTCCAGCTCCTATATTAATTGTGCCATTATTTGAAACTATCGTTCCAATAAAAACGCTATTACTACTAATATCTACATTTCCATTTACAAGCCAAAACACATTTTTAGCTTGTGTTCCATTGACTAATATTATTTTGGCATTTGCACTTGTGGTAAGTGCACCATTTACTGATATAGCAAATATTGCATTACTATTATTTTGAGCGTTCAAATACAAGGTGTCGGATAGTAATGTAGCTCCATTTAAAGTATAGGTGTGTGGAGTAAGTACAAGTTTATTTCCCAATTGGGCAGGGAAAAGTAATTCAATGTCTGGTGTTAAAGCATTAAGAGAATTGGCAACAATAGACAAATCGTTTGCACAAGCTGCAGTGTTAGCATCAGGGCTTATGTGTATAGTTCCAATTACATTTGTTGCAGTAAATCCGCTTGTTAAACCCACATTTGTGCCAACATCTCCAGTTACGTGTGTTGTAGCTGTATTTGTAACTGCTCCGTTAGATGAAAATAATGCATAACATTCTGTTGAACCAAGTATTGGAGCAACTGGGCCTGCTAGTATGGCACTTCCGCAACCAAGAGGTAAATATGCTGATGTCCCGTCAATTGCCACAGCCCCTGCTGTTGAAAACATTCTACCTTCTAATTTGCCTCCAGCAGCCATAGATATGGCAGCGTTGTTCGCGATTAAAGAACCCTTCATGCTTGTGCCTGCTGCCATAGCGATGGCGCCTTCAACTTTCCAGAAAACATTACAGGCCAATGCGCCATTTATTAAAACAATTTGTGTGCCAGCTGCTGTAGTAAAAGCACCACCTATTTTGAAAACAAATAATGCGTTGGGATTTCCGCCAGCATCTAAACTAAGAGTTGCAATAGCAGAACCAGCAGCGGCTATAGAATACACACCTGCTGTTAATACTTCTCCACTTCCAAGAATTGCTGCATGACCTGAAGTTGATGTTAATGCATTTATTTGAGTACATGCAGATGATAAATCTACCGAACATTGTAAAGCTGCAAGATTAGCTGAGTTCATTACACCGTTTACATTTCCAAAGCCAGAAATTGCTCCAACATTTGTTCCAACGTTACCGGTAATGTTTGACATTCCTGTGTTGCTAACAGCTCCAGATGAAGTATACAAAACATAATTTGCTGCAGTTCCTAAATTAGGAACTTGCCCGAAGATACTGTTAGAGAATGATAACATAGCGGCAGAAGCCACAACAGTAAGTAATTTTTTTTTCATTTTTTCTAATTTTAATTGATTAATATTTTTATCAAAATTGGATCATTAAAAAAGAAATAAGTTACAAGAGAAAATATATAAATTGTATAATTCATATATTTTGCATCGCACATCTTTATATATAGAAGCGATTTTTTGGTTAAGCTTATCCTACCAGATCAAATATGCACGAGATAACTTTCTCGAATTTGGCACTCCTTCAGTCACCTCATAATAGAAGCAACCAAATGGCAATACTTTCAAATAACAGGAAAAATAAAAACGTAAATTTTGATCCTTTTTTCCGGGGATATCATTACACATTCCCTGAAACATTATTTCATAAAGCTAATGAGTAAGTCCAAAATTTTCTCACAGGTTTAACTCTTTAGTAATGCAATCATTTTAGAATATAAAATTCGTTCGTCAAGAGGTTTGGAAACATAATCATTCATACCTGCTATTTTGCATTTTTCTAAATCAACCGTTGTTACATCAGCTGTTAAAGCAATAATTGGAATTTTTGATTTTAATGTGTTGCGAATATATTCTGTGGCTTCAAACCCATTCATTTCAGGCATCTGCAAGTCCATCAAGATAATGTCATAAGTTTCTTTCTGCATTTTTTCTACCGCAATTTTGCCATTATCCGCTATATCGTATTTGAATTTAAAATCATCCAAAATTATTTTCATTAATAATTGATTGAGTTTAATATCTTCAACTAACAATACTTTTATGACTTTAATTTCATTATCTAATTCCACTTCTGAATTTTCTAATTTAATTTCTGTATTAGTTTTTTGAAAACTTAACGCGAAACTAAAAGTTGATCCTTCATTAACTTTACTTTTTACTAAAATAGTTCCGCCTTGTTTTTCTACTAATTGTTTACAGATAGCAAGCCCTAATCCAGTACCTCCAAATATTCTTGAAGTAGAACTTGTTGCCTGATGAAAGTTTTCAAAAATTGCATCTAATTTGTCTTCTGGTATTCCAGTACCTGTGTCAGTTATTGCAAACTCAATAACTACTTTTTCCTTATCTTCATTTAGTAATCTAATCGCTATTGTTATTTTTCCATTCTCTGTAAACTTTATGGCATTACTCAAAATGTTTAAAAGAATTTGGTGTAAACGACCTGCATCGCCTAACAACACATTTGGTATTTTGTTGTCGTATTCTTTTACTATTTCTAAATTCTTTTCCTGAATTTTAAATTCAAATACCTGCAGCATTGTTGTTATCGAAGATTCCATTTTGAAAGGCGTTTCTTCAAATATCATTTTCCCTGAATTTACTTTTGCTAAATCTAGTATGTCGTTAATGAGTACTAGTAATCCATCGCTACTTGTTTTTATGGCATCCAGGTATTCTTTTTGCTTGGGTTCAAAATCCTGTTTTAATAATATTTTTGTAAAGCCAAGAATTGCATTCATTGGTGTCCGAATTTCGTGGCTCATGTTTGCTAAAAATAGCTGCTTTGAGTGTAATGCATTTTCGGCTACAAGTTTAGCGTCTTCCGCAACCACTCTTGCATCTTTCAATTCTTCTGTAATTCTTTTTTGGTCAGTAACATCTCTTGCTGCCGCAAACACTCCTAATACATTTCCTTCCTCGTCTTTATAAACGGATGCGTTATATAATACATCAGTCAATTTTCCATTTTTGTGATGAATAGTAAGCGGATAATCAGAAACAAATCCTTTTTCAAAAACCTGCTTATATCCTTCACGTGCTTTTTCAGGCTCAGTAAAATAATCAGAGAAGTCTGTGCCAATCAATTTTTCTCTTGTTTCTCCTGTTACTTTAGCTGACGCTTCATTTACATCCGTAATTTTTCCTTCGGGAGAAATTGTAACAAGAGGGTCGAGAGATGCTTCAATTAAACTTCGTGCATATTGAGATGATTGTTTTTGTGCTGTAACATCTCTTGCTGCTGCAAACACTCCTAATACATTTCCTTTATCGTCTTTATAAACTGATGCGTTGTATAATACATGGGTCAACTTTCCATTTTTATGGTGGATAGTAAGCGGATAATCAGAAACAAATCCTTTTTCAAAAACCTGTTTATATCCTACACGTGCTTTTTCAGGCTCGGTAAAATAATCAGAGAAGTCTGTGCCAATCAATTTTTCTCTTGCTTCTCCTGTTACTTTAGCTGATGCTTCATTTACATCCGTAATTTTTCCTTCGGGCGAAATTGTAACAAGAGGGTCGAGTGATGCTTCAATTAAACTTCGTGCATATTGAGATGATTGTTTTTGTGCTGTAATATCTCTTGCTGCCGCAAACACTCCTAATACATTTCCTTTCTCGTCTTTATAAACGGATGCGTTATATAATACATCCGTCAATTTTCCATTTTTGTTGTGGATTGTTAGTGGATAATCAGAAACAAATCCTTTTTCAAAAACCTGCTTATATCCTTCACGCGCTTTTTCAGGCTCAGTAAAATAATTAGAGAAATCAGTACCAATCAATTTATCTCTTGTTTCTCCGGTTACTTTAACTGATGCTTCATTTACATCCATAATTTTTCCTTCGGGAGAAATTGTAACAAGCGGATCGAGTGATGCTTCAATTAAACTTCGTGCATATTGAGATGTTTGCATAAACTTTATCTCCGATTCCTGTAATTTTGATTTAAGTTTTAAAGAGTTGTTAATTATAATCATTAAAAAAACGGCAATTAATATGGCGAGAATACCTCCCGCTAAAGCGAAAAATTGAGCAATGAAATAACTTTTATCCTCAGTTTTAGTTTTATCAATTAGTACTCGGTCTTCCAAATCATTCATTCTATGCGAGAGATTACGGATGTTGTCCATGGCAAGTTTACCCTTTTCGGTAGAAACAATTTCGGACGCTGCAATTAAACCTAGTTTCTCTCTTGTATTAATAATTTCTATAGTGGATTCAATTTTTAAGTCAATAAGTTGCTTAAGCGAATCGAGTTTTAATAATTGAATTGAGTTATCTTGAAATAAAGCCTGTAAATGCGATATGTTTTTTTTAATTGCAGGGATTACTTGATTAGCTGGTTCTTTAAAAACTTTATTTCCAGTTAAGGCAAAACCTCTTGCACTTGTTTCAACATCCTTTAAATAGGAAAGATTGTTCGCCAAATCCATTTTCACCTCGTATGAATGAACAACTGCTTTAGAATTAGCATTCATCTCATAAATATTCTTTAACGAGAATGCTACAATCAAAACTAAAATAGAGAAGATGGTAAGGGAAATGAATAAGTCGTTTTTTCTAATTTTCATATTGTCTTAATATAGTTTAAGCTCAACTGAAAAAATTGACCCCCATAAATTTGATTAAATATATTATTAATTATTGAATAAGCTTACATGTTTGAACAAGTAAATGCTATAAAACAATGGTTCTTAATTTTAAGTCACTTTATCGAACCAAAACCCCTGATAAATAAGGCTTTATTAGGGGGTTCTAATTAAGGACGCCCTTTTCAAACTAATATAAACTAGATTCTTGATGTTACAAATGAACGTGTTAAGATTTTGGGCTTATATGCCATCTCTTTAAAGAGATTTTTTTGATTTTAATTGTCATGTATGCCAAGTGTGATTTGTGTAATTTTTTTCAGAAATCATGTAATGCATTCTTATTTAAAGAAACCACTTTTGAGCTGTATAATAATTTAAAAAACTTAAAACGTGAAAAACTTAGGAATTGTGCTTATTGCATTGGGGGTAATTATGATGGGAATAACAAGTTTTAATTATGTGACCAAGAAAAAAGTCATTGACATTGGAAATCTTCAAGTGAGCAAAGATGAAAATCATTCTGTACAATGGTCGCCAATTATAGGAGGAATATTACTTGTTGGTGGCATTGTTGTTTTGGTTACTACGAGAAAAAATAATTAATTAAATAAAACTCTAATCTAAACTATAAATCATGAAAAATTTAACTGAATTAAAAGGCAAACTAAAACAAAAATATGCTTCTCTTACAGATGATGATTTGCTTTTGGAAGAAGGTAAGCAAGATGAAATGATAGGCAGAATACAATCTAAACTTGGCAAAACAAAAGAACAGATTCACAAATTGATTTCAGGCTTTTAATTAGTTTAACACATTATATTTATGTTTGAATTAAGTAAAGAAGTCCTAGAGAAAGTAAGCTTTGATAAAACGCTGTTTCGCAAAGAGCTAAATAAAGCAATTAACTGGATAAAGCAAGATGAAAAAACGCTTTTGAAGGTATGGTGTTTGGGAACATTTGGAAATGAATACCGAAAAGAAATACTTGAAGCGTTCGGCAACATACTTTAAGAATAATTGAGCGTTAAAAAATTGAGCGTTAAAAAACTAAGTTGTATAAAATTTACCCCATAGCAAATGCCTTGCTAGATGATTAGTTACATTTCGTATGTTGTGAGGTTTTTTGTTAAAACACAAAACCTCACTCTTTTGCAAGAGCGAGGTTTTATTATTCTTGATATTTGGAAGCTATCAAGCTTGTACCCTACGGGTCGGACTTATCGAACCTTATGAATGGTTTTCAATCACTTAGAGAACTATTGAATTCGACCCGTAGCCACTTTAGGTTGTAAAAGTAGTTTTTATTTTGTTTTCTCGCATTCTTTTGTTTTCTGTTAACTCATTATTTTCTGCCAATATTAAAATATTTGTCGTAAATTTGCATAATAACCTAATTTTAGCACAACGTAATAACCTAATTTAAAAACAGCGTAAAAAGCTAATTATTATACAACTCAATAACCTAGTTTACAACCTTACCAATTTCTAATAATATCAATAATGGCAACACCAAGCGAAAAACTAGCAGAATCCCTTGAAGCACTAAAGGAGCTTCAAGATAAGGGTATTATGGCAATTAAAGCCTCTGAATTAAGCCGAGTGCATAGAGAGCGTTTGTCGAAGAACGGCTTTTTAAGTGAAGTAATGAAAGGGTGGTATTTATCAGTTCCATCAACCGAGCAACAAGGAGATAGCACCTCTTGGTATGCAACCTATTGGCACTTTTGTGCGAGGTATTTATCTGATAGATATGCTGAAACTTATTGTATTTCTCCCGAACAATCTTTACAAATACATTCCGGAAATTGGACTGTCCCACAACAATTAATTATTAGATCGAAGCAAGGAGTTAATTCTCAAACACCATTACCAAACAATACTTCATTATTTAGTATAAAATCTCCTTTAGCAAATAAAGCCGAAATCCAAGAGATAAATGGTATACGAATGTTAACGCTTCCTTCTTCTCTCGTGCATTGTTCGCCAACAATGTTTATTAGAAGTGCAACCGATGTGAGAACAGCACTTACAATGATTAGTAATTCATCAGATATATTATCAATACTTCTTGACGGAGGACATAGCACCGTTGCAGGCAGATTGGCAGGTGCATTTAGAAACGTAGGTCAGGATAGAATTGCAGATGATATTGTAAAAGTAATGAAGTCTGCCGGATATGATGTAAGAGAAACTGATCCTTTTGAAACAAAAATGTCTGTTACTTTATCTTCAAGAGAAAGATCTCCTTATGTGAACAGAATAAAACTAATGTGGCACTCGATGAGAGAAGTCGTTATTAAACATTTCCCTAAAGCTCCGGGCATACCGGAAGACCATGCGAGATATATGAAAATGGTGGAAGATATTTATATAACGGATGCTTATCACTCGTTGTCAATTGAACAATATAAAGTTACTCCTGAATTAATTGAGCGAGTTAAAAGTGGCAATTGGGATGCAAAAAAGAATAATGAAGACAAACAACAAAGAGATGCAATGGCAGCAAGAGGTTATTGGCAAGCAACGCAAAAGGTTAGAGAAAGTATAAAAAAAATACTTAGTGGCAAAAACTCAGGAAAGGTTACCGATGTTGAACACGGAGATTGGTATCGAGAACTCTTTGCTCCAAGCGTAACCGTTGGTTTATTAAAACCATCTGATTTAGCAGGATACAGAAATGGCCAAGTTTATATTAGTCAATCTAAACATGTACCACTAAACATTGATGCTGTTCGTGATGCTATGCCATTATTATTTGAATTACTAAGCAATGAAAAAGAGGCTTCTGTAAGAGCCGTTCTTGGTCATTTTATATTTGTTTACATACATCCATATATGGATGGTAATGGACGAATGGGGCGTTTTATGCTAAATGTCATGTTGGCTTCAGGAGGTTATCCGTGGACGGTTATACCAGTAGAAGAACGTAAGGCATATATGACAGCTTTAGAAAAAGCTAGTGTAGAAAATGACATAGAGCAATTTGCTAAATTTTTAGCTCACCTTGTAAAGCAAGGGATGAAGGGGAAACCAGTTGCAACAATTTAATGTTATTTTCAATTACATAGTAAATAACATTAAAAGATAGAGCAAATTCATACAATGAGTACAAATTTAAATTTTGTGATAGTAAATTGCTAATTTAGGTTTATTGCTTAGTTTAAGATAAAAAATTGTTTTTTTATTAAATAAGGTTAATAGATTTTTATACTTTTAAAAAACACTAAAATCAGTCAAATGTTTTCAAATAATATCTTTAAAAAATACTGCTCAGAAGAATGGCTGCCCATCTTTAATTTAAATAAGCAAACCATTAATGTAAGTGCAAAGGAAAGAATATTTAACGAAGGAGATTCGGTAAAAGGCATTTATTTTATTGAACATGGTAAAGTTAAGGTATTGTCAAAGTTTAATTCCAAAGATGAGAAGATCTTACGAATAGCTTCGAGTGATTCTATTCTTGGTCATCGAGGAATTCATTACAAGCATTACCATATTTCTTCTGAAGCGCTCATCGATACTACACTTACTTTTTTGCCAATGGATATTTTTATCAAAATTATAAAAGCAAATCCTGATATGGCAATCTATTTATTGAACTTCATGACTGATGAATTGAAAGAGGCAGAAGAACGAATGAAAAATTTATTAATTCTTAATCCTAAAACTAGAGTTGCTTTAATTTTAATAAAACTGATAGATTGTTTTGGATATGCAAATGAAAACAGTAAACTATTGTCTTTTACGCTCACCCGAAGCGATCTTGCAAATATGGCTGGGACTACTTACGAAACAATTATACGAACTCTATCCGCTTTTGAAGAGTTAAAACTGATCGAATTAGTTGGAAAAGAAATTGCTATAAAAAACGAAAAAAAATTAAAAGCATTTGTTAATCAAAAATAAATATTATCTATCAGCATTTGATTACATTTTGCCAATTTGACAAAATATGATTATAATCATATTTTGTCAAATTGGCAAATCCCTTTAAATTATAGTGTTTAGCAGTTTGTTATGAATAAACTATTCTAAAAAATATGATTTTTAGCATTTACAACATATGTTTTTCAAAGTACTTTTATGAAATATTTTGAAGTATTATTTATTTCAAAAATTGGTTAATAATTACTATTGAATAATGATTTATGTTTATTGATTCAGATATATTAGTTACATGGGGAGCTGTAGCAAAGAAATTCAAAAAAGGGGAATTTGTTATTCATGAAGGAGATCATGCTCGCTTTTATTTTCAAATTTTAGAAGGTACTATTAAAATGTTTAATACAAATTTAGAAGGTAGAGAATTTACTCAGTCTGAATTTAAAGCTGGAAATAGTTTTGGAGAGCCCCCTTTATTTATAGATGAAGAATATCCTTCATCTGCCGTTGCATGTGAGGATTCGATTATACTAAAATTAACAAAAGAAAAATTTATTGAAGTGCTAGATGAATATCCATTATTTCAAAAGAAATTAATCACTCTTTTTGCAAAAAGAATCTATAGTAAATCTACTACGTTAAGAGAAATAATAAATAATAATCCTGACACAAAGATCCTAGCATTTTTAGATGCTTATAAAAAGAAAATTCAAAAAGAATCAGAAAAAATTGAAATTCCATATACTCGCCAAGATATTGCAAATTATACAGGACTAAGGGTTGAAACTGTAATAAGAACTTTAGCAAAAATGAAAGTAAAAAAAGTAGTACAAATTGAAAATAGAAAATTGATTTATTAATTATGGAATTGAATATTAAGTACTGGATAAGGTTTTCACTTTATAATTTATTGATTGTTGCATTACTAGGAGTCTTGATGAGATACAAAATTGGTTTCGATTTTCCGTTTTTTAGTCAAAAAAATGCTCAGCATGCCCATTCTCATTTTGCCTTTGCTGGTTGGATAACACATACTTTGTATGCTTTATTAATAAATTTTATCCAACAAAAATTATCTTCTGAGTATTTAAAACAATACAAGATGCTATTAATAGCTAATTTATTTTGTTCATATGGAATGTTGGTTTCGTTTTTCATTCAAGGGTATGGCGTTATATCAATCATTTTATCTACGCTAACAATAGTTATTGCCTGTATCTTTGCATTTTATTATTTTAAAGATTTAAAAAAAATTGACAATGAAAATTCAACAAAATCCTGGTTTAAAGCGGCCCTTTGGTTTAATATAATTTCGTCGTTAGGAACATTTTATTTGGCGTATATAATGATTTCAAAAGATTTTAATGAGCATTTATATTTAGCCGCAGTATACTTTTATTTACACTTCCAGTACAATGGCTTTTTTATATTTTCTTGCATGGGTTTATTCACAAATAATATAAAGAAATTATTGCCAGATTATAAACATGACAGATTACTATTCAAACTATTCTTTTGGTCTTGTATACCAGCTTATTTTTTATCAACATTATGGGCTAATATTCCTATTTGGCTTTATGTAATTGTTGTAATTGCAGCTATTGTCCAAATCATAGCATGGTTTAAATTTTTAAATAATGTAAAAAAAGCATCAAGTCTTTCTGCAAATTTTCAAAAATTTTCAAAATACTTATTTCTATTTGTTACAATAGCTTTTACTATAAAATTAATTTTACAACTTGGCTCAACTATCCCAGTATTAGCAAAATTAGCCTTTGGATTTCGCCCGGTAGTAATTGCATATTTACATTTAGTATTGTTAGCAGTAATTTCAGTATTCGTACTTGCTTACTTGTATACATTTAATTTTATTAAAGTGAATAAAACTACGCTTATCGCATTTAGTGTTTTTATTATAGGAATATTTTTTAACGAATTAGTTTTAGCCGTTCAAGGCTTCGCTTCATTTAGTTATATCTCAATAAAATATGTTAATGAAACATTATTCGGAATTTCATTACTACTATTGACTGGTACTGTTATGATAGTAATTTCCCAAAGAAAGAAAGTGAAAGAATCATAGTTTTTTTGACAGGGAATAAATATTAAAATATAAAATTTAAATTGATACTGAAGTTTCTTCCAAATCTAGGAATGTTACCAATATCAAGATGTTCCCGATAGGTATAATCAAATATATTTTCGCATGCTAATGAAATCTGCAATACCGTTGATTTAATTCTAATATTTCTTGAAGCTCTAATATTAAACAAATTAAAAGATGGAGTTACTTTATCACCATAATCAATATTGATTCTATTTTGAGTTATAGCATAGTCATGTTCAACTTGGAATTGATATAGTTTATATTTATAACGTAATGCGTGTTGTAATTTAAATGGAGGAACAAGAGGTAATGGCATGCCTGTATTTGTTTCTGCATAAACATATTTCACACTACCGATATAAGAAAAACGACTTGTTATTTCGGCTTTAAGATTTGCTTCAAATCCTTGGCTAGTAGCGTAATCAATATTTTTATATGTTTTTAAACCATAAGCACCTATTGTCATTTGACTAAAACCGACTAACTGATAGCTATATATATAATCTTTAATATGATGATAGAACAAATTAAACGAGTATTCGATTTTTTTAAATTGCTGTTTAAAAAGCAATTCCATTTGATAAGATTGTTCAGGTTTTAATTCCAAATTTCCTATATAATCAAATTGATCTTGTCTATTAAATAAATAATAACCATACCTTTCATTACTTGTTGGTATTCTTTCACCATATCCTAAACTTAATTGCATTAAAGTAGATTCTTTTAATCGTTTAGAATATGCAAGATTTAAATTTTTCAAAAAATCTGTTTTAATTTCAGTTATATCTGTATTGTACACTTTCCATTGCTTTGATCCAATACCATAAGAAGCATATTGATTAAAATAGTCTAATCTTCCATTAATAATTATTTCTTGCTTTGCCTTAAAATTAAATACTTTATTTAATGCTACACCAAAATCATACATATTATTTTCTGGTAAAGTTTGCATGTACATAATTGGCTCATTATTTGGATACATAGTCATATCAGCTCTTAAATATACTTGATGATAATCTAGTCGAAGTTTAAGATTGTTCTTTCCAAACAATTCATTATAAATACCAAAGGTTTTACTCCAGCCTGGCATATCCATATGCATTGGTGAGTTACTTCTATGAGTATCATCCATTTGATGAACAATGTCGTTATAATAAATTTTAAAATTATTATTAATCAAAAACCCTTTTCTGAAATCAATCCGATGCGTCAAAGAATAAATTTGTGCTTTTGCCATACCAACATCCATTAATAGTGCTGGATAGCCAATATTCTTTCCCCAATCGCCAATATAATCTAATTTCAAGATTTGTGATTGTGATATTTTAAAAGAAACAGCAGCTGAAGTATTTACTTTTTGATAACTTGAATTTGAAATAACAACATTAGAACCACTGCGGTAATTGTCTGCTTTTCTAAAAGTTCCACTTATTCGATAAGCAATTTTTTTTAATGATTGTTGAAGAATAATTGATGAATTATAACCGTTGTTTATTGTTAGGTAAGTTTGGGCTAATTGACCATTAATTTTCGAATGACAATTAAATGTAGGTTCTTTTAATTTCATACTGATTTGTCCGCCAATCGTGCTTCCTTCAATTGCTCCTGCAGCTCCATGAGAAACTTGTATTGCTTGCAAATTTGTCGGCTCAATATATATTGAAACCGGATCCATTTTATCAGTACAAGCGCCGTATATGCGCATGCCATCAATGGTTAAATTAGATTGGCCTGAACCATAGCTCCTCAAGGTTGGTTCCAATCCATAGGCACCCCTTTTTATTAAATTAACACCTTGCATTCGAGAAAGAATATCTTCGATGCTAGATAATTTATTATTTTTATAAAAATTGAATGATTGATTTTTATTTTCAGATTCATCATTTATACAAACTTCACCCAACGTAACAGTTTTAGTAACAGAATCCTTGGAACTATTTTGACTCCAAAGATTCTGTTGTAAAAAAATAATTATTAATATAATTTTTAGTTTAAACACTATTGTAATGTTGTTTCAAAATATTGGTCACTACTAATTAATGTACCACTTTTATATAACTTAATATTTATACGCCATAAGCCCGTCATTGTGAAGTTAACTTTGCCAACGTAATGACCATTTGCAGTAAGTATTGGATTAATGTTATTTGGCGAACCATGTCCCATGCTAGGCATTTCAGGAATAATTTCAACTGAATAGTCATTTACATCTGGGTAACTCATCGTGCTGAACTTTTTATGGAGTGTAATTTCAAAATCATTTATTCCAACTTGCGGTTTTTTTAAATTAACTAATGAAATATAAACAGACTTACTGCTATCTAGCACTAACACTGTGCTCTTGAATCTGCTTGGTGTAGACGCATTTACATTAACTCCAATTGTTCCCGTTCCGGTTAATCCATTTTTATGATTATGAAACATTAAGTTTAATGACCATTGAGAGCTTGTGCCAGTCATAGAAAAAATAACTGCTGTTTTAAAATAACCATTAGTTGTTACTGTATCTTCTGTGTTTTCAACCGGACAACTATGTAACATTGAGCCCATATTCATTAATGGCATAATGTCGAAATGACCATTTGATAATTTGGTTCCGTCAATAGAATCAAATAGAGTAACATAGATTTCATTATAACCAGTTTCAAAGGGCTTAACTGAATATATGATTGCTTTAGCTTTCGCACCAATGATATATGTTTCCCCTATTTGTATGAGGTTTTCAGTGGGTGTTGGTGTATTACTCGTTTCTTCTGGAGAAACTTCTTTTTTCTTACATGAAAATAATAATAGTGCTAAACTAGTTGCGAGAATTGTTTTTAAAATAGAGTTCATGATTTTTTTGTTTTTAATATTGATTTATCAATTAGATTAAATAATTTATTATTTATAGCAACAAGTAGTCAATAGAAATTAATCCATTCACAAATAATAACTAACTATAATAAACTTAACGGCTAAATATGACCTTAACAGGTTGGTGGATGAAATATTGAAGCTGGCAGAAAGCTTGTTTCAGAATCTAAATAATGCCAATTAGGGCTTATAGAATCAATAGTTGAAAATACAAAACTCTCAATATTTAAAGATTGACATATCTGACTTTCATTAACTTCCTTAATATCAGTTTTTGAAGAATTTTCTTTTTTATCCTGTTCTTGGAGTTGTTTTTTTAAATGGCACTTACCATTACACTTCATTTTAGGTTTATTTTTATTTTCACAAAATTTTAAAGTAATAGATTCTTTATTAATAATATAGTTTGAAAATAAAATCATTTTACTAAGCGACTGAGAGAGTATCGCAATAAATAGTAATATGGATAAAACTTTGTTCAAAATATTTATTTGCACAAAAATACAACTCGCCAAAATAAAATATATTGATTAAAATCATAAACATGAATTAAATAAACAAATATTTGTCATGTTTTCAATTCCTATATTCAATTTTTATATTAGAATTTTTAGATTCAAAATTGTTAATTTTATTTGCAGAATTATTAATTTTTCCGAGTGTTTCTGTATCATTTCTAAAATTTTGCAAATAATATGTGCCAGTATAATCAAATTGATTTAAAACATCTAACATTTCTTGCAAATCGGAATTATTTAGTAGTTCTGAATGAATAGTGGTTCTAACTTCAAATTTGAATCGAATTTCCACAAGGAATTTTAAAGTCTCAATGAAATCAATATATAATTTAGATTTAGTTATGCTAAAGTATTTATTTTTTGGAGCTTTAAAATCGAGTGCTATGTAATCTATTAAATTTTCTTCTATTAACAATTTAATCATTTTAGGATTAGTTCCATTAGTATCCACTTTAACCAAAAATCCAAGTTTTTTAATTTCTTTTAATAATGTGATACAGCTTTTATGCAATGTACATTCTCCTCCACTCAAAACAACTCCATCCAATAAATTTTTTCTTTTACTCAAAAAAATTAATGCGTCTTGAAATGATAATTTTCCCTTTCCTAAAACAATATCTGGATTGTAACAATAGACACATCTCATATTACAGCCTGCAAACCAAAGTATGCAGGCTGTCTTATTAGGATAATCTAATAATGTAAAAGGTGTTATGCTGTAAATAGGTTTAGCAGCAATTTCCTTCTGTGAAATGTATTCGTTGTTTGTGTTCACCTTTTTTTCCAATATTAAAACTTTCTACTGGTCTGTGATAACCCATAACTCGGGTATACACAAGACATTTTGTTCTTTGCAAATCATTTTTTTGCAAGAGTTGCTCACTGTTAGTTACGATCATTGTTGTTGTCATAGGTTAATTTATTAAGGGTTAATTTTTCAAGCAAAATCTCATCGCATTTAGGACAATATTCATGTTCTCCAGATAAATATCCATGCGTAGGACAAACACTAAATACAGGAGTTATGGTAATATATGGTAAACTGAAGTTAGAAATAACTTTTTTTACTAAATTTCTACACGCTTCTGCATTACTGATTCTTTCACGCATATATAAATGTAAAACTGTTCCTCCTGTATATTTACATTGTAGTTCGTTTTGTAATAAAAGTGCTTCAAACGGATCGTCTGTGTGGTTTACGGGTGTTTGAGAACTATTAGTATAATAAATATTTTCGTCGGTTCCAGCTTGAATAATATCTGGAAATCTTTTTATATCTTCTTTAGCAAAACGATAAGTTGTCCCTTCGGCTGGTGTTGCCTCTAAATTATATAAATTACCAGTTGACTCCTGAAATATTTGCATTTTTTTTCTAATAAAATCAAGTATCTCTGCGGCAAATTCAATTCCGGTTTCACTAGTAATATTATCATCATTATTAGTAAAATTAAGGATCATTTCATTCATGCCATTTACTCCAATAGTAGAAAAATGGTTTCTGAAATGTGTTAAATATCTTTTTGTATAAGGATATAAACCCCTATCAAACATATCTTGTATAAATACTCTTTTCTTTTCTAAGGTTGATTTTGCAACTTCAGTTAAAAAATCAAGGCGTTGATATAAAGCAGATTTATTACCTTTATATAAATAACCCAATCGAGCCATATTTATTGTAACTACGCCAATACTTCCGGTCATTTCTGCGCTGCCAAATAAACCATTTCCTCTTTTTAAAAGTTCTCTTAAATCAAGTTGTAAACGACAGCACATACTTCTAACGGCATTGGGCTTATACGCATTTACATTCTCAATTTTATTACCTAAGTCGTCTAATGTATATTGACTACCAATAAAATTTTGGAAATAAGATGAGCCGATTTTTGCAGTATTTTCAAATAATAAATCAGTATTTTCTCCATACCAATCAAAATCTTCAGTAATATTAACTGTTGGTATAGGAAATGTGAATGGTTGGCCTTGAGCATCTCCCTCAGTCATAACTGTATAATACGCCTTATTAATCATATTCATTTCTTTTTGAAAATGTTCATAGCGTAAATCAATTAAATTATTAACGCCTCTTTCGTTAGCGAGAATTAATAATGAATTGTCAGAAACAGTTTTAAAAAGATGATGATCATTTTTAGTAGGAATTTGTTCTTTTAAATCTGAAGGCACAACCCAATCTAATGTAATATTTGTAAAAGGTGATTGTCCCCAACGAGCAGGAACATTTAAATTATAAACAAAACTTCTTACAGCTTTAAGAACTTCTTCATAAGATAATTTATCTTTAAAAACGTAAGGCGCTAAATAGGTATCAAATGAACTAAAAGCTTGAGCTCCTGCCCACTCGCTTTGTAATATTCCCAAAAAATTTGCCATTTGGCCTAAGGCTTCTCTGAAATGAGAAGGTGCTTTACTTTCAACTCTGCCGCGTATACCGTTAAATCCATCATTTAATAATACTCTTAAACTCCATCCAGCACAATAACCAGTTAAGCAATCCAAATCATGTATATGAATATCTCCATTTCTGTGTGTAGCACCTTCTTCAGGAGAATAAACTTTATCTAACCAATAATTAGCAATTATTTTTCCTGCAACATTATTTACTAAACCAGCGTTAGAATAAGATGTATTGGCGTTAGCATTAATTCTCCAATCCGTTTGACCAATATATTCTTCAATTGTTTGCGTTGTATTTACATATGTAGTATTACTATCAATATCTTTAGTTACCTCCCTTTGCAATTTACGAGTATGTCTATATAACATAAATGAACGCATAACATCAAAATATTTCTTTTGAAATAATTTTTTCTCAATAATATCTTGAATTTCCTCAACACTCCAAGTGTCTTTTTCATTTAAACTTAATACAACGTCATCAAATACAGTTTCCTCAAATTGCTGATTAGTACTTTGAAATCCTTTTAATATCGCATCTTTGATTTTAAATAAATCTAATGGTCGATATTCACCACTTCTTTTAATTACATACTTTTCCATTTCTTGTTTTTTTTATTAATAAATATTTTAGCATTAGTCTATTTTCAAGCAAGTTAAACCAGTATTTACGCTATCAGACATATCCAATAAATTTGTATTATAAAGCATTGATAAAAAATCCTTCTTTATATGTTTAAATTTATGGTGAGCTGGACATGGATTTAATTCGGAACATTTTTTTAAACCTAATACGCATTTATCCTGAATTATTTCGCCATCAATTGCATAAACAATATCAGATAATTTAATTTTTTTCATATTTTTTGTATCAATATGAAATCCACCACTTGGCCCTTTATAAGACTTAATAACTCCACCCTTAACTAATAACTGCAATATTTTTGCAGTAAATGCTTCTGGCGAATCAATTTCTTTTGAAATATCTTTCAGGCAAGGACGAACATCATTCATTGACTGCTGGGCAACATAAATAGTTGCTCTAATTCCATATTCACATGCTTTTGTAAAATTCATAAGCCAAATATAATTTAAGAAATCTAATTCGGACATAGTTATCCGAATTAGTTTTAAACAAGTTATTGTAAATATAATTAGTGATAAATTACCTTAAATACATGAACAATATCAATAACTATGATTTTGCTCATATTATTCAATAATGAATTTGCGTAACCTTGTGGTATGGCTATTTTATTTGATGATATCGTTTTTGGCCCCATAAAGAGTAGACGTTTCGGAGATTCTTTGGGTATTAATCTATTGCCCCTCAAAAATAAGGTGTGTAATTTCAATTGTATATATTGTGAGTGTGGGTGGACAGATTTAAAATCCGTTAGCATAACTTATTTTAATTACGAAGAAATAATAAGCGCCATTGAAAAACGTTTTAACGAAATTTCTGATAACAAAACGCCTATTGATTGTATTACTTTTGCAGGAAACGGAGAGCCGACAATGCATCCCGATTTTGCAAAAATAATAGACCAAGTAATTATTTTACGTGATAAAATTCTTCCAGGAATTAAAATTACAGTATTGTCAAACTCTGCATTATTAGGAAACAAAAAAGTTTTTGAAGCGTTACTAAAAATTGATTTAAGAGTTTTGAAATTAGACGCTGGAAGTGATGATCTATTTATGAAAATTGATAAACCATTATCTTCAAAAAAATTGAGTTGGTATATTGAAAAATTAAAACAATTTAATGGAAACTTAATTATTCAAACCATTTTTTTAAAAGGAATGCATGAGGGAGTTTATATTGATAACTCAACAGATGAAGAAATAAAAAAATGGATTAACGTATTAAAAGAAATTAATCCAAAATCTGTTATGATATACACAATTGATAGAGAAACTCCTGCTAAAGATTTAGAGAAAATTTCGATTGAAAAATTAAACTCGATATCAGAGCTTGTAAATTTACAAGGAATTAAGGCACAAGTTTATTCATAAAAAAAACTTCACAATGTCAACAATTCAAAACAATATTAAAATATTTTTGAATTCCAATAAAATTTCAACAGTATGTTTTGTTGATAATAATGCAAACCCTTATTGCATTAATTGTTTTTATGTATTTGATGAAATAAATAATTGTTTAATTTTTAAATCATCTTTAGGCACAACACATCATGAATTTATAAAACCATCAGAATATGTATCAGGAACTATATTACCAAATAACATAGATACATTAAATATTAAAGGATTACAATTTACAGCCAAGCTGATGAGTAGGAATGAAGTAGATGATTTAAAAATAAGTTTTAAATATTTAAAAAAATATCCAATGAGTATGGCAATTACTGGTTATATATGGGCGGCAAAATTAGAGTTTATAAAATTAACCGATAATAGCTTAGGCTTTGGCAATAAAGCTACTTGGAGTGCTAAATAAGCAACGTTTGTTTATGCAAAAACAATAATAGCAAACAACATACAAATGCCAAAAATGTATGAAATAAAAATTGTTGCTAACCCGAATACGTGGTGCTTTTTTCCACTAAACCCTTTTCCATTTATATAAAATCCAAGCCCTACACAAACAACAATCCAAAATAATCCTAATAAAATATAATAAAATAATTCCATTTTATATTATTTAGTTTTTCTTCTTAAAATTTCAGTTTTTAATCTTCTTAACTCATCATTTATTTGCCCGTTGATAGAGGTATTTTCCTCTGATCTTCTTATTAAATAAGGAATCGCTTTTTTAACTTCACCATAAGGCAAATATTTTGACACACTAAATCCATTAGCTGCCAAATTAAAAGTAATACCATCACACATCCCGAACAATTGAGAAAATCTTACTTTGCTCTTCGCATCTTTTATATCGTGAGTTTTTATATAATCAATTGCTAATTGCGTGCTCTTATAATTATGAGATGCAATACAAGTAGAAACATACGCGCTATTACTCAAACATATTTCAACCGCTTTATTAAATGATTGATCTGTTCCTTCTTTCGTATCAAATACCGGCGATTCTCTATTTTCTTTTAATGCAGCTTCACGTTCCTTTTCAACATAAGCACCTCTAACTAATTTTATTCCAGGTATATATTGTTTTTGCTTAGCAACCATTATTTGATTTTCTAAATAACTAACTCTATCTTTTAAATACATTTGCAGTGTATTAAATACAATAACAGATTCTTTATTATATTTTTCCATCATCTGCTCTACTATTAAATCTATAATATCCTGCATACACCTATCTTCTGCATCAATATATACAATCACATTGTGTTGTTTTGCAGCTGAACAAATCAAATCAATTCGTATATATAACTTGTCAAAACGGGGTTTCAAATAAGCAGCTTCCGGAAATTTCCTTGCATTACACTTAGTTAAAAAATCAGGATCTTCTAAACCAGTAATTTTTATACTAACATAATTATTCGGACATTCTTTTCCTAAACGAATGATGTTTGAGATAATAATATTTGTGTTATTCTCAAAAGCAGATTCAATTTTTTCTCCTTCAGATACATAGTCTAATACTGATTTTACGTGATATTCTTCTAAGAATTTTATTAAACCAAATGCCTCATCAATAGTTTCTCCAGCAATAAATAATTTAAATATGGTTTTTTTAATAACTGCTTTAAATGGTAAATTATATTTTACAATTCCATTAGCACAAGCTTTTAGCAATTTTAATAATGTTGGCTTTTGTAATGTTTTAAATATTAAATACGTGAGTTTTAAATCGCTGTCTTTTTTATAGCGAAATGCTACTTTTAAATCTTCTAAATTAACTGAGTTGTTCATGATTCGTAATTATTTGATGATCTTTAATACTATGTGATGCGTTTCTTAATAGTTTGATGGCTAATGCTAAGAATGATAGGAACAAACCAATGCCCGCAATAACAAAAACAACAAAATAAGGATGTAACGATTCCATCATTTTCGAATAACTACTTTGATGTTCGCTCAATTGCCAAATGCCTTTTTTTATTCCTGCTGCATTGAGTGATAAGAAAAAAACTAAGAGACTTCCTTGCAACATCCAAAAAACAAAATTTAGTCGTTTAGATGGCTTGACTTCTTTATACATATTTGGTTTCAAAAACTCGAAACAAGCGGCAAACAAAATCATGCTATTTATCCCGATAGTTGTTCCCATTGAATGTGCAACGGTAACATGCGTTCCGTGAGTGTAAATATTAATAGCTGGTATGGATAAGAAAATTGCTTGCGTCATATTAATAAAAACCCAAACATCTGCAGCCATTAAAAATTTATAAGGGAAATAATGGTAATGCTTTTGCACATCACTCACTGCTCCCTTCCAATTGTAAACGATTTTAGCAAAAAATATCCATTCCGTCATACTAACAATATATCCGATGTATCTAATATATTTCTCAGTTGGCAGTGTATAAATATGATGACCCCAATTAAACATTAAATTAAACAAGCCTAAAAAATACATCGCAAATGCTAAATTATTTCTTCCAACTTTTTTTGAACCAGAAATTTTATCCATTAAAAAGAAAGCAGTGCCGTACAACATCTGATTCCATGAGCCAACTAATGAGCCATTCACTTTCCATTGAATAGTCATGTCGGTAATAAAGTGCTCTCTAAAATAGGGAAATAGCCATAAATAATTTTCAGTAAACGTGAAAAGAAAAAACACAAGCCCTGTAAGCCACATCCACATATAAACAGGCCATTTTCTAACTTTAGTAATGTGCGAATAAAAATTTACGATAAATAAAATCCATGCAAGAGCAATTGGCAAGGCCCAAAATGGATTAAATTCCCAATATTCTCTTCCGCCAAATTGATGTGTAAAATAAGATATAAAAATTCCGATGATTGCTACAATCCATAATATCCATTGAACAATGGCAATTCTATTTGTTACAACTCTTTTAGTCACAACTCTTAATCCATTATAAACACAACCTGTGGCGCCCAAAATAATCCAAAACATTGCTGATGAAACATGCAAAGGCCTTAATGAAGTAAAGCCTAATTCATCTTTCAAAAAATCAGGATAAAGGTAAATGAAAGCAGCTAAAAGTCCGAAGCTTAATCCCAATAGTAACATTAAGATGGCAGTCATTAAAAATAGATTTCCAATATTAAATTTACTTAGTTTCATGAGTTTCAATCATACCAAAATTAGTTCTCGCAAAAGATCTAGGGTCGGCATTTCCACTAGCATCCGTAGATTTTAAAAATTCTATTAACTCTTGCATTTCGTTTTCAGATAAATTAAAAGCTGGCATTTGCTTTGTTCCTGTTTTAACCATGGCTCTAAGCAACGCTTCTCCTTTTTGCGGCTTAGAAATAAGATTAGTTAAATCGGGTCCTAAATAACCACCTAAACTATATAATTGATGACAACTTTGGCAATTATTATTTTGCCATACTAACCGTCCTTTAGCAGCTATATCTTTATTATATTTCGTATTATCATTTACAGATAATGGTTGCAGATAAATACTAAATGAATACATCAGAAAAAGTGTACTCAGGATAAAAAAAGTATGACGCGCTTTTAATTTCATTTTTCAATTCTTATTCTTGCATCCACGGCCATTACTGTTTCCATATTTGCTTTAAACGGATTGATATCTAATTCTGCAATTTCAGGAGCTATATTTACTAAAGAAGCAATTCGCATAATTGCATCAGCATACAATGCTTCATTTACTCCTTTTATATTTCTATATCCTTTAATTATTTCATACCCTTTTAATGATTGAATCATTCTTAATGTTTCATCTTTATTTAAAGGTGCAATTCCATAAGAAATATCATGCAATACTTCCACAAAAATACCACCCAAGCCTGCTAAAATTAAATGCCCAAAATTACCTTGTTTTACTGCGCCACAATACAATTCAATTCCTTCTACCATTGGCTGAATAATAACACCCATTGATTCTGGTATGTTCATCATTCTTTCAAACTCTCTTTTTAAAAATTCCGAATCAATTATATTTAAAGACACACCATTTACTTCTGTTTTATGAACTGGACCTAACACCTTCATAACAACTGGATATTTAATCTTTGGTAGAATTAAATTTAAGCTATCTAAAGAATCACATTTAAATTCCTGAACCATATTAATACCACAAGCTGAAAGTAATTCGTGACATTGATTAACAGACAGATAACCATTAGAGGCTTGATTAATAATTCCTCTTATGGTAGCGGTTTCCATATCCATAAGATGTGTCATTCCAAAAGTTGGTTTGGGACAATTGAAAACATGAGGCAATGCCCTACCCACTACTAATTCGTCTGAAAAATTGATATGACCATTTAATAAAAAATCGTTAATTTCATTTTTTGCATTTATTAAAGACGGAAGAATTGGGAAAATTGTTTTTTTACAAGTCTTCATTTTGTTATTTAAAACCTCATAAGCATCTTTCACATTAAATAAGCCCGGGCTTCCAAAAACAACAATAATAGAATCAATTTCATCCAGACCTTCACAAAAATCAATAATCAATCCTAATTGTTCTGCCGTTCCTGTTGCCAAAAAATCAATAGGATTTGCAACAGAAGAACCAGCATTTAATTTTGATAATAAAACTTTAGATTTATCTTCATTTATAAATGGAACTTCCATACCTCTGCTACAAAGTGCATCCGTAAGCATAACTGCCGAACCACCAGCATGAGTAATAATTGCAACCCGTTTGCCTACAACTTCTTTGCTTTGTAAAACACATCCAACCGAAATTAACTCATCTCTACCACTACAATAAATAATACCTGCTTTATTAAATAAAGCTCTGATAACAATATCCGAAGTTGCTAAAGCGCCAGTATGAGAAGTAGCTGCCCTTCCTCCTTCTGCAGAATACCCAGATTTTATTGCTGCTATTTTACAACCTTTTCTAATTAATGAAGAAGCATGTTTCATTAACTTAACAGGATTGTTAATGCTTTCCATATATAATAGTTTTACCCTTGGACTATTTTCATTAAAATTTAAATCCATGTATTCTAAAATATCTTCAGCAGAAATTTGAGATGCATTTCCAATCGAATAGATGTTAGAAAAACTTAAACCTGTTGAAATAGCAGCTTCCATAATAAAAACAGCAGTTGCGCCCGAACTAGAAATTAACTCGCAACCGTTAGGATTAAATGTTGGAATTGGTGTAGTAAAAACTCCTTTATAGTTTTCGTTAATTACACCTATACAATTTGGGCCTATTAAACATGCGTTGTTTTTTGTTATTAAAACAACAATTTCTTTCTCTAATTTTTTTCCTTCTTCACCAGCTTCACCAAAACCAGATGAGTAAACAATAAATGCTTTTGTATTATTTTTTAATAATATAGTTATCGCATCTAAACATTGATTTGCGGGAATTGCTAGAATAGCTAAATCAACATGAGGCAAATTATCGATATGTGATATATGTTCTACACCTTCAAGATTAAGACTATTAGGATTTACACCATATATTTTCCCATTAAATCCACCTTGAACTAAATTAATTAAAACTTTACCACCAGGTTTTGAAGGTTGGCTTGATGCTCCAATTACTGCAATACTTTTGGGTGCTATGAGTGCTTTATTAATCATTTACTATTAAGAATAAGATACTAATTATGAAAAAAATTACGTTTGAATATAATTTAATTATGGAACGCAGGCGTTGTTGATTCTTATGTTTAAATGTGATTTTTTATATCTCGACTCCCATCGATATTATATTTTTTCAATTCAACATTTTTATGACACCAACATTCCATTCTTATATTTTAAGATTTAAAGTTTGACAAATTTAGCTTGAAAAAATCTTAAGTATTTAGGCTCATAAATCATTTTTAAACCTTTAATAGCTTTTCTTCTATCATACACAGCAGCCGCAGATTCAGCAATTACATCCATGTGAGCTTGAGTATATACCCTTCTAGGAATCGTAAATCTAACTAACTCTAATTTTGGATAATAATTTTCTCCGTTTGATTTTCTTCCTGCCGATACAATTCCTCGTTCCATTGTTCTAACACCAGAATCAATATACATTTCTGCTGCTAAAGTTTGAGCAGGGAATTGGTCTTGTGTTAAGTGTGGTAAAAATGCTTTTGCATCAACAAATATTCCGTGTCCACCAATTGGTTGAACAATAGGGATATTATATTCCATCATTTTATGACCTAAATATTCTACTTGTCCAACACGAGCATGTTGATGATTATCGTCTAAACTTTCTTCAATACCAAGAGCAATTGCTTCCATGTCTCTTCCTGCTAATCCACCATACGTGTGAAGTCCTTCATAAACAACAACTAAATTCCTTGCTTCTTCATAAACGTCCCATTCATTTGTAGCTAAAAATCCACCAATATTTACCAATGCATCTTTTTTAGCACTCATAGTTGCGCCATCAGTTAATGAGCAAATTTCTAAAACAATTTGTTTTATCGTTTTTTTCTCATAGCCTTTTTCTCTTTGTTGAATAAAATATGCATTCTCCGCAACACGTGTCATATCATGAATCACGCGTATTTTATGTTTTTTAGTATAAGCTCTTAATTCTTTTAAATTAGCCATACTTATAGGTTGGCCTCCGGCTAAATTTACATTAGTAGCAATGCTTATATATGCAATTTTTTTTGCGCCATATTTTTTTACAACTTTTTCTAATTTTGCAAAATCCACATTTCCTTTAAATTGGTGTTGACTTAATGGGTCGTGCGCTTCATCAATAATAATATCCGTGAAAGTGCCACCAGCCAACTCTTGGTGTAAACGAGTTGTAGTAAAATACATGTTGCCAGGTACGATATCTCCTTTTTTAATTAATATTTTTGATAAAATATTTTCAGCAGCTCTACCTTGATGAGTTGGAATTACGTATTTGTATCCGTAATATTTCATAATAGCAGCTTCCATTTTATAGTAACTTTTGCTGCCGGCATACGCCTCATCGCCAGTCATAAAAGCACCCCATTGCCTATCACTCATTGAATTAGTGCCACTATCTGTTAGTAAATCAATATAAACATCTTCAGATTTTAAAAGAAAAGTATTAAATCCAGCTTCTTTTATAGCTTTAACGCGTTCTGGTTTAGTAGTCATTTTTAATAACTCAACCATTTTCATTTTATAGGGCTCAGCCCATGATCTTTTATTTATAGTTTTCATATAGTTATATTTTACTTATTTTTTTCTAATTGCGCTGTAAAGTGTCTTAAAAATTCTGGTTCATAAGTGATCTTATATCCTTTCGTTTGATTTCGCATTTCAATGATATCATCAAATACATCTAATACATAATCAATATGACTTTGCGTATAAACTCTTCTTGGAATTGCTAATCTTACTAATTCATTTGTAGCAGGAATTAATTTTCCATCAACATCATATTTTCCAAACATTAAACTTCCAATTTCAACACATCTAATTCCACCTTTGATATATAAATCACAAACTAATGCTTGCCCTGGATATTCATTTACTGGGATTTGGTTGTATAATTTTTTCGCATCAACATACACAGCATGTCCACCAATAGGCCAAACAACTGGAATTCCTTTTCCTTTTAATTTTTCACCTAAATAAGCAGTACTTCTTATGCGATAATGTAAATAATCTTCGTCAAAAACTTCTTTTAGTCCTATTGCAAGGGCTTCCATATCTCTTCCAGATAAGCCACCATAAGTTGTAAAGCCTTCTGAAATAATTAATAAATTTTTACATTTCACGGATAGAACTTCATCTTTAACAGTTAATAAACCTCCCATATTAACCATGCCGTCTTTTTTAGCACTCATAATAAAAGCATCACCCAAGCGAAGCATTTGTTGTGCTATTTCTTCATATGTTTTATTTTCAAAACCTTTTTCTCTATGCTTAATAAAATATGAATTCTCAGCAATTCTGCAACCATCAATTACTAGCAATATATTAGAATCGTCGCAAATTTTACGAAGTGAAATAACGTTTGCCATACTAACTGGCTGTCCGCCTGAAGAATTATTAGTTACTGTTATAATAATTGCTCCAATGTTTTCTTTACCATATTCAAATATTAATTCTTTCAATTTTTCAAGATTAATATTTCCTTTAAATGGCAAATCAATTTCTGGATCTTTTGCTTCTTCATAAACAATGTCAATAGCAGTAGCGCCAGTAAATTCAATATTAGCACGCGTTGTATCAAAATGAGTATTACTGATAAATACTTTATCTTTTCCCCCTAGGATACTGTATAAAATTCTTTCTGCTGCTCTGCCTTGATGAGTAGGAAGTATGTAAGGCATGCCTGTTAAATCTTTAACAACGGATTCTAAATGTTCCCAGCTTCTTGCGCCTGCATAACTTTCGTCACCAATCATCATGCCTGCCCATTGTTTATCACTCATCGCACCAGTTCCACTATCAGTTAACAAATCGATAAATACATCACTTGATCTTAATAAAAAGGGATTAAACCCCGCTTTCTGTAATGCTTGTATTCTATATTCTTCCGTTGTTACTTTTAAGGGCTCCACCATTTTAATTTTAAATGGCTCGGTTAAAGTTCTTAATCTTTTGCTCATATAAATATTATAAAGTGTGTTTTATTTTTGATAATCTTGATTATAATAAAATGAAAAATTAAATGGGTTTTGTTGAAAAAGCACTCATAGAATTAAACATATTATTAACTGATTCTTTAATATTTTCAAGCATTACCAAATTATTTTTTTGAAATATACTTTCAGAGTCTTTTAACTTAGTGCACATAGACTCATAGTAAGAAATGCCATCTGATAAATTGCTTTTAAAAGTTTGGAAATAATTAATTTTTTTTGTTGATAATTCTGAAATATTCTTTTCAAATTCTTCCTTAATATAATCAACATACAATTGTAATTCATTAATGAAAACATTAGGCCTTACTAAATTATTTAAAACATTAACGCGTCCATAAATATGATCAACCATTTGTTTTAAAGAAAAAGTGCCCGAAAAATAAGCTAAATTTGGCCCAGGACAAATGGCAACTGCACTAAGATTATGAGCAGGTTTTGCATCATTAATTAAAATTGCAGAAGCTCCAAGTCCAGCACACAAACAGTCTTTTTCCATTACTAATTCAATTTCTTTTTTTAATAATACATCATTAGTAGAATTATTAGTTAGTTGCTCAATCTTTAAATCTTGATATTGTCTTGAAGCTGTGCAAATTGCTTTTTCAGTAAACTCTTTATTATTTGACAAAAACTTTTTATAACAAGGGCTTCCGGGTTTATCTTTTGCAATTCTATTTTTTCTTTGAACTTCAGAACTACTTAATCTAAAATTGCTAAAAGGAACGCCTAGAGGAGAAGCATGACTTAAATAATAATCTTCTTTCTTTGCATTGGCTAATTTATCTAAAGTTTCAAGATCTACGCAAGTAGCCTCGGGAACTAATAAAAAAGGGCTCCCCCAACCTGTAGAATCTAAATTATAATTTTCTAGTAAAAAAGTATTTTCTGATGAAGTTCCTATACCGCCTTGAGCTGTAATTCTTAATTTTGGTTTTTCTTTAAAAGGAAGTTTATTTGCTAATTTTAAAGAAGATTCACATTCTTTAAAAATATCTTCAAATAACTCATCCCTTTTATTTTTAAATTCTTCTAAAATTGGACCCAATAAAATTCCATTAGATACAAAAGCATGTCCGCCACAGTTTATTCCTGATTCTACTCTAAATTCAGAAACCCAAAGCCCTTTTTTTGCTAAATATTTACCTTGAATTAATGCTGAACGATAATCACTAACTTTTAAAATAATTTTTTTTCTAATTTTTCCATTAATATCTGGAAAAAAATCTTGAAAAGTTTCGCAGTAACTGAATAAACGAGGGTTCATGCCTGCAGAAAAAATAATAGACGATTCTAAATTACTATTTGCATAACCTCGTAATGCAGATAATGCATCAGAATATTCGTTTGGTAATTCATTTCCATTTTTATCATAATTTGTTTTATCTAACTTGGTCATAATATTAACATCAATTTCACCAGGAACAATAAAGTTTTTTAATTTTTTTTCAATTCTCTTTTTTTCATCATTATGATATAATGGAAGTGTTTGATATATCTTTTTTTCTTTTGAACCATCAGGTAACATTTCAAAATATTTATTGATGTCTATATCTTTATCAAAATCTTGCATTTTGATAATTTCTATTTGTTTATTTACTATTTCATTTAATAAATTTAAATAAGCTGTTATTCTTCTTGCACGATAATCTTCCTCCTTAATTGATATTTTTATGTATTCAATATTTTCTTTTTTAGATACAATTTCTCTCATTTGCTCAACTAGATGATCTTCGATTATAGAAATTACAGAGGTAATACCATATTTGGCAACCTTAATTGGCGTATCAATAGTAAATCCTAATCCCATAACAGGAATGTGAAATGAATGTGGCACAGATGAGTTCATAATTTTATATATTGAAAAGTATAATTGATTTTCTTGCAAATATATTGACTAATAATTAAATTAGGACAAAATTATCCGAGATAAAAATCATATAATTATTATGATTTTAGTCATATATATTTCTATTAAATAAATAGTTCTTTGAATAAAATTAAAATTATACATTATGAAAACTACATTTAAGTATTTATTATTCGCAGGCTCATTAGGTTTATTTGCTTGCGGCTCACAAGTTGAAGAGAAAAAAGAAGAAGCAACTGCAACTGTTACTGAAGTTCAGGCTACTGGTCAGTCAGGGGTTGTTGACGCTACATCAAGTCCAAATATTGTACAAGTTGCAGCAGGAAGCAAAGACCACACAACATTAGTAGCTGCAGTAACTGCAGCAAAATTAGTTGATGCATTAAGTAATGCGGGGCCATTTACAGTATTTGCACCAACCAATGCAGCCTTTGATAAATTACCAGCAGGAACAGTAGAGGGGTTATTGAAACCTGAAAAAATAGAAGATTTGCAAAACATTTTAGGCTACCATACATATGTTGGCAATTTAAAAACTGAATATATGCAAGATGGTCAAGAGTTTGATATGGTATTTGGAGGGAAAGTGAAAATTACTAAAAAAGGTGATAAAACATTTGTTAATGGATCAGAGATTGTAGCTACTATTCCAACTTCTAATGGGATTATCCATGTAATTGGAGATGTATTATTACCAAAATAATAATATAATCAAAAACATAATTTTGAGTTTCGTACTATTCCGCAACAAATAGTATAAGATGAAAAATTTTGAAGACTCGTTTAATATTTACTTTTTTCAATTTAGTTTACGAGTTTATTTGATTAACAATGAAGACTGCCACAAATGGTAGTCTTTTTTGTTTTTACAAAGCTTATTTATACTGTCGTGATTTGAGGTTTGTCTGATACCGAATTCGCAATCAATATAGTGCAATTTCAGTAAAGCCTCATAGTACAATTTTCATGCAGTGTCGACAATGCTAATAATTAATTAATTGGATTTGCAATTTCTATGATTTGAATCATCAACAATAAAAAATAATATCTAAACCTTTGTGAAAAAATAAAATGATTGTAACTAAAAAAATACCAAATATTAATAAATCATTTTCTTATAATGATTATAAAAAAATAGTATTTGAATTAGCAGAAAAAAAAAGCTCTTCAAGTGAATTAACAGAAGAGCGAATAGGTGCTACACTTATTAATGCACAACGCATAAAGCGAATTGATAAACAATGTGAAATAAATAGTGAATTAAGTAATCAGATTAAATCAATTTCTGAAATTCATACTTGGATTGTGATTAGCGAATCTTGGTGTGGGGATGGAGCTCAATGCATTCCTGTAATTGCAAAAATGGCCGAGCAAAATTCAAATATAGATTTGAAATTAGTATTCAGAGATGAAAATATAGATCTTATCGATTCATTTTTAACGAATGGGGCAAGGGCAGTTCCAAAATTAATTTGTATAAATAATAATACAAATACCGTTATTGGCACTTGGGGCCCAAGACCTAAATCAATTCAAGCTATGGTTTCTGACTTTAAAAAAAATAATCCAGATGTAACACACGACGACTTTGTTAAAAATTTACATTTATGGTACGCCAAAGATAAAACAAACGCTATACAAGAAGAGTTTTCTGAAATTATTCAAGAATGGAAATTTATAAACAACACTAAATAAAATACAAAATGACAATAGCAACTCAAAAAGAAATATCAATTGGAGAATTAGTAGCACTTGACTTTAGAACAGCAGAAATATTCAAAAAATACAAAATTGATTTTTGCTGTGGAGGAAAAAAAACATTATCACAAGTTTGCGAAGAAAAAAAAATTGATAGAATTGAAATACAAAATAAATTAAATGATTTAACAAACGATACAAATTTATCGTCGCAAAATTATAATAATTGGAGCTTAGATTTTTTAGTAGATTATATAATAAATACCCATCACAATTATGTAAAAACATCTATTCCAATAATATTGGAATACACAAATAAAATTGCAAAAGTTCATGGCGAAAATCATCCTGAGCTCATCGCAATTAATAATTTATTTAAGGAAGCTACAGCAGAATTAGAGGCGCACATGGTAAAAGAAGAAACTATTTTGTTTCCATATATTAAGGAATTAGTTTCCTCATCAAATAAAACTAAGCAAAACGCTATTTGTGATTTTGGAACTATCAAAAACCCAATCAGAATGATGGAACATGAGCACGATGTTGTTGGCGATATTTTTAAAACGATGAGAGAGTTGTCCAATAATTATACACCACCTGATGATGGTTGTACAACTTATAAAGTTGCTTTTTTAAAGCTTAACGAATTTGAAGCAGACTTACATCAACATATACACTTAGAAAACAATATCCTATTTCCTAAAAGTATAAAATTAGAATCTCAATTATTTTAATAACTCAGCAGACCCCAAAAGGGTCTGTTTATTTTTACAGACATGTATATAGACGAAAATACAAAAATTTCAAAAATAATAAATGATATGCCAGCAGCTATTGATGCCATAGTTTCAATATCTAAACATTTTGAAAAATTACGAATACCAATTCTAAGGAAAACATTGGCATCGAGAGTTACAATCAAGCAAGCGTCTAAAATAGGTGGAGTAAGTGTTACCGATTTTTATGAAAAACTTCAGCCATTAGGCTTTACCTTTAAGAGAAATGAAACAGAGATTAATCGAGAAAATAATATAAACGAAACTACATCTGCAGAAAAATTAAATTTTGAAAAAACAATTGATTTAGATGTGCGAGGTATCTTAAAACAAAACAAAGATCCGTTTAATGACATCATGAGCGCTCTTCAAACATTACCTTTTGATTACGCATTAAATATTATAAATACCTTTGAGCCTATTCCGCTCATTAACATATTAAGCAAAAAAGGATATATACACGAAACTGTTTTTGTAGACAAATTGCTAGTGAATACCTATTTTAAAAAAGAAAATAATATTGCTTCTATTAAAAAATCTTTAAATGAACCTATTGATTCACAATCATTAGATTTATTAGCTAAGTATATTGATAAAATAATAACTTTAGATGTAAGAGAACTGGAAATGCCTTTGCCAATGTCAACAATATTAAATGAACTTCACACTTTACCAATAGATCATTTATTATATGTGAATCACAAAAAAGTACCAAAATTTTTATTTCCGGAATTAGCAGAAAGAGGTTTCAAATGGCATATACAAGAAATTAAAGAATGTGATGTAAAATTATTTATTTTTAAATAATGCTTGCTAATAACATAAATGATAAAAGAACGGCCAATGTTGTTATTACTCATTACATTACCGCGGCAATCTCTTTTTTTGTTATTTGTTTGTTAATGTTTGTTTCCAGTAAGGCGTTTATCGGACACTATTTTCATCCAAAATTATTAGCCATTACTCACATAACCACATTAGGATGGATTAGTTTAATTATTATTGGCTCATTATATCAGCTAGCTCCTGTAATTACAAATACTTCCTTATATAGCATTAAAATGGCAATATTTACATATCTATGCATCATAGTAGGCACGGTGCTTCTAGCAATTTCTTTCTGGTTTTTTAATATTGGATATTTAATTCAGACTGCATCTGTTATTTTATTTAGTGGTATTTCCGTTTTTTTAATTAATATATATCTAACAACTCAACAATCTAAAGAAAAAAGTATCGAAGCTGATTTCATAGTAACCTCCATATTATGGCTGTGGTTAACTGTATTTTTAGGCACTTTATTAGCGTTTAATTTTAGATATACTTTTTTGCCTAAAGAGCATTTATACTTTTTAAAAATTCATGCTCACATTGGATTGCTAGGCTGGTTTTTATGTTTAATAATTGGCATATCATCTAAGTTAATTCCTATGTTTTTAATTTCAGGTAAACTCAATTCTAAATTATTAAACTATTCTTATTATCTATTAAATGTTGGATTATTAGGTTTTACAATTGATAGTCTTTTTTTTAGCGGTGATGTTCGTTCTGTTATTTACGTCTCTTTAATTTTAATAGCTTTAATATTCTTTATTATATATATAAAAGACGCGTATAACAAGCGTTTGAAAAAGAGTTTGGATATTAACCTTAAGCATTCCTATATCTCATTTATATTAATTTTTATTCCAATAGTGTTTTGGTTAACTCTAAAATTTAAAATTATACATGATATAAAAATTCAAAATCAATTATCAATTGCAATAGCTTTTAGTATTTTGTTTGGCTTTATCAGTTTATTAATATTAGGACAAACATTTAAAAATTTATCATTTATTGTTTGGCTAAAAAAATACCAAAAGTATTCTGAAAAAAACAAAGCACCTTTACCCAAAGATCTTTACTCTGAAAAGATTGCTAAAATGCAGTTATATGTATTTTTAAGTGGATTTGTCATAGCATTGGCAGGCATAATCAGGTCTAACTCAACTCTTATTAGTATAGGAAGTATTGGCTTGATTGGTGCTGCTATATTATATAATTTTAATATTTTAAAAATAGTCTTGCATAAACAAAAAACTGAGAAAGGCTTATTATAATTAATTATGAATTTTTATACAGACGATAATAAAAAAGAAATAGAAATACTTCACAATTTAAAAGAAATTATAGACCCTGAAGTAGCCATTAATATTGTTGATATGGGATTGATTTATAAAGTTGTTTATAATGGCGAAAAAAATGTCATCAATGTCATCATGACTTTGTCTTCTAAAGGCTGCCCTATGGGCGATTTAATTATGGGACAAATGAAAGATTGTTTAAAAAGATATTATCCTGACTGTTCTGTGGAATTAAATTTAGTTTGGGAACCTTTGTGGACACGGGATTTTATAACGCCTGATGGAAAAAAGCAATTGAACTTAAATTAAAATACCCTATTTAAATATTTTAATTTGCATGATAGTAGAAATACTTTGTGCCCTTTGCTTAATTAAAACAGCATTTTCTCCATCAAATAATTCATCAACGGTTTCATTAAAAAGAATAGTCCATTGATTAAAATCTTTCATCGATAAGGGAAATTTTTCGTTCAAATCAAAATGTTTTTGCATAGGATTACCACTATAGGTTCCAGTATAAAAGACAACATTTTCCCAAAATTTACACATAGTTTGTAAATGATTATCCCAATGAAGATTAGAGAAATTTTCAAAAAAAGGAGAAATAACTGAATCTACTTTTACCTTATCATAAAACTGATAAACTAATTTTTCAATATCTTTTTTATTTGAAATATCTTTTTTCATGATTTATAAATCTTTTCTTTTAAACTTAATAAGAGAAAACCAAAACGGAATTACAATCCACAAAAACAGAATACCAAATGCAATAAATATTCCTAAACTTGTACCGAAAAAATCTTTAAAAATTGCGCCAGTATATCCCATCATCGCTGAAACGTCTAAGTGTAATAATATTAATATTCTTGCTAAATCAATTGGATTAAGTGCTGTAATACCAACCATCATTTTTTCAATTGGATAATCAGATAACTGAAACAATAAAAACAAAACGATACCATCAAATAATAATGCGAAAAATAGCCACAACATAATAGCAATACCAATTCCTTTAGCTTTATCTCTTGTAATTATAGAACTTAAAAAAGCAATAGCTACAAAAACAGATGTGATAAAAATTCCAACTAAAACCATCATAATAGCAACATCTGTAGGCGCGTACAACAAAATAGGAATACCGGCGCCAATAATAAATGCAAAAACTAGGGAAAATGATAAGCCAAAAAATAAACTCCACCAAATTTTAGTTCTTTTGATTGGCTGACTTAATAATAATTCAATAAATTCAGAACTATTATATAAATATATAGTAGAAAATATAACTGAAATCAAAGGAACCGTTAGTAATATAATGTTTAATAGAGTTAAAATTCCTTTCGTACTGTTATCCTCCAAACTAAATGCACTCCATGATAAAATTGCAAGTATTAACGTATAAACTAATACAATTTTGTTTTTTAAAATATCTAAAAATATAAATTTTATAATTCTATTCATTATTTTTATTTTTTAAAACGTGTGCAATTGCTTTTGAAATTTTTTCCTCTCCAGTAGAACTTTTTAATTCTGCTATTGTTTTATGAAATTGAACATTTCCATCCTGCATAAAAACTATTTGAGTTATTAAATCATCCAACTCACTTAATAAATGTGAAGTAATTAAAATTAATTTGCCTTTTAGTTTCTCTTCAATTATTTTTTCTTTTAATATTTCTGATGCTAAAGGGTCGAGTCCAGCGGTTGGTTCATCTAAAATAAGAATGTCGGGATTAAACAAAAAAGACAAAGTAGCACTTACCTTTTGAGTTGTACCTCCTGATAATGTACTCATTCGTTTATTGTACATTGTGGGTAATTGAAATTGATTTAATAAATCTTCATCTAATTGATGATCTGATTTTCTAATTTCTTTTATCATTTCTATGATTTGCCCAATAGTCATATTGTCTGGATACCTTCCAATTTGAGGCATATAACCAATATCTTTTCTGTACTCAAAATTTTTATCAATAAACTCACCTTTAACTTTAATTGTACCTTTGGTTGCTATTACCATACCTAAAATACTTTTTATTAAAGTCGTTTTTCCGCAACCATTAGGTCCAATCAGGGCAATGCACTCTCCTTTATTAAATGTTAGATTTACATTATTTAAAACTTCAAGTTTTCCGAATTTTTTATATAGGTTACTAATTTCAATCATAATTTAAGAGAATGCATTAATGGAGTGTTGTCAATAAAATTATCAGGTGTAATACTTGGTAGTATTCTTTCAGACTTATCTAAAAGTGTTACCATAAAACTTCTGAATAAAAGCATGGCTGGAGGATTCTTTTCAACTATAACAGAAAACAAACTTAATGGGTGAAATGGAACATCGCCAATTGTGTTTTTATCTAAATCATATCCTTCATATTTATCCCAATAGTTTTTATCAAATGTATTTAAAACCAAACTTCCATTAGTACCAATATCAAAGGTATTTCCAACAAAATTATTTAATGTAATTTTATTATCCATACAGCTCGCTTGTATTTTCATTCCCCAACCATTATTTTCAAACACATTTTTTTCAACCATAATACGATTAGTCCCTTCCATATATATACCCGTCGTATTTCTTTTAAATTTATTTCCATAAATATAACTATCCGAAATTTCTTTTAACATTAATCCATAAGCGGCATCTCCCCAATTTTCTTCGAAAGTATTGTTAAACATTTTTACTTTGTGAGTAAACATAACAGAAACACCTGCGCCATTATTTTTAAAAAGGTTTGAAATATAGGAGTCGCTGTGCGAAAACATAAAGTGTAAGCCGTATCTAATATTACTCTTAGAGATGTTTCTCCATATGATTGAGTTTGTTACAAACTCAAAATAAATACCATCTCTGTGTCCAGAAATAGTATTACCTATAATTTGTAAACTATCGCTTTTCCAACAATGAATGCCATTACCTATTTGCTGTTCTTCAATACCATAGGCAGAAATCTTATTGTTTTTTACAACACAATTCTTACTATACTGCAAATAAACACCAAAAAAATTATCATCTAAAATATTATTTATAATTGTAACATCATGGCTGTCGTAAACCTTTATTCCGCCTGGGTCGTTAAGTGTGGCATAACCTGAACGCTGAACTTTAAATCCGGTAACTAATACATAATTAGCTTTAATAGATAAAACCTCGTATAGTTTTTGTCCGTCTAATATTGGTAAATCTTTTCCTATAAATCTAATAGATTTATCTATAATAATATTACCTTCTTTGTAAACGCCTCCATATACAATAACAGTATCTCCATCTACACTTTCTGAAATCGCTTTTTTTACTGAACCATATTGTTTGTTTTGTCCAACCGTTAGTTGTTTCCCTTCTACTTTTTCAAAAATAAAACAAACAAATAATATGTAATAAAAAAATTTTAGCATTATTATTTAATCTCTTCCCATGTAATTAATTTTGCATCTAATATAGTTACATAAACATTGGCGCTATCCTTATTAGTAAATGCAGCAATATCTCCACCCATGGGACTTCCAACATTTTTTCCCGCAACAAAAGTTAAATTTGTTGAAGGTAATAACTCATTAGGCGCTAAATAATTATTCACGTAAAACGTAGCATTTGCCATTTTATCTATATTCTCGTTTTTATAACTTATCAAACACGTTACATCATCAAACTTATAGGCACGTCCTTTCTCAGTTACTATCTCACAAGCAAATCGTTTATCTGAAATTGACATCTTGCAATTATCGCAATCATCTTTATTTAAATTAATTGCTTCAGGACCTGCATGACTACAAGCACTAAATAATATTATTGCTAATAAACTAACAGCAAGGTTTATTGTTCCCGTTTTTTTCTTTTTTAAAAACTTTGATTCTATTATAACAGCTAGTAACATAAATGCACCACTTCCTACAAATAGCCATCCTCCAATATCTGGTATTGAATAAGCGCCAAAATTTAATAATTGTTTGTACCCAATTAATGGTGGTTGATAAGCCATGCCGGGAACAATAATTGCAGCATGTGGATCTAACTCGTGACCGTAATTATATTCCCATCTCCAAAAGTCTACCATAGCAACAACTCCAAATATTACAAATAATGTAAACACAGTATATAATACTTTTTTGCGCCCAACAATTGCAGCTACAAGTGCAAGAAGTGCGTAAAATCCAATAATATAAACCAATACACTAAATTCTATAAAATCTTCGGCATGTAAAGTTTTCATTCCAATATAATGGTTCAGTCCATTAATAATATCTACATCGCCGCCCAATTTATCAGGATATATTTTTAACCCTAAACCTTCTGGATATTGGGGTGCATTAAGTTCTATTTGCCATAATGGAACAAAAATAGAAATTACTAAAAAAGTTGATGATATAATTAATAGTATTCTTGACCAAACTGATATTTTATTGTCCATAGTTTTAAAATTAGTATAATAAAAAAAGGAGCAGGCAATTATTAAATCCCTGCTCCTTTTAAGAAATTTAATTATTATTTAGTTTTTGATTCGTCTGCTTTTGGCAGATTTGTTCCAAGACTAAAAGATAAAGGTACGTTGCTTCCGGCAGGAGAAACACGAAGGTATCCTTGCATTTCCTGATGCAATGCGCTACAGAAATCGGTACAATAAAATGGCATCATACCAACTTTATCTGGAGTCCATTTTAATGTTTGAGTTTCGCCTGGCATAATTAATAATTCTGCATTATTTGCTCCTTTCATTGCAAATCCATGAGGAACGTCCCAATCTTGCTCTAAATTAGTTACATGGAAATAAACCTCGTCACCCATTTTAATTCCTTCAATATTATCTGGAGAAAAATGTGAACGAACACAAGTCATGTATATGTGAACTTTATTACCTTCTCTCACTACTTTAGATTCTTTTTCTCCTTTAGTAGCATACGGATGTTTGTTCTCATCTATTTTAAATATTTTAACTTGATTTTTACTAATCAAATCAGCAGGAGCAGCTTGAGCATAATGAGGTTCTCCAATAGTAGGATAATCCAAAATCAATTCCATTTTATCACCACTGATGTCAAATATTTGAGCACTTTGAGCTAACTCAGGCCCAGTAGGTAAGTATCTGTCTTTTGTAATTTTATTATATGCGATTAAATATTTACCAAAAGGTTTTTTACTATCTCCACCAGGAATACATAAGTGACCAACAGAATAATAAGTAGGAACGCGATCAAGTACTTTTAAATCTTGAATATTCCATTTAACAACTTCAGAAGAAACAAAGAATGTTGTGTATGCGTTTCCTTTTCCGTCAAATTCAGTATGTAATGGCCCTAAACCTGGTTTTTTAACTTCTCCATGTAAAGCTGCTTCATATTTTATAACTGGAATTCCTTCATATTCACCATCGTATGCTTTGCTTGCAATTGCTTTTTGTATTTTATCAAAACTAAATACAGGAATTAAAGCAGCTAATTTACCACTACCAACTATAAATTCACCAGTTGGGTCAACATCACAACCGTGAGGAGATTTAGGGCAAGGAATCATATAACAGATATCTTTTAATTCTTTAGTGTCTAAAACTAAAACCTCAGTTCTGATTTCAGAAGTAGCAGTATGTGTTACATCGCTATAAACATTGTGAGCATATCTAACAGGCATTTTTTTACCTTTTCCTGCTTTAACATATTCCTCTGCTTTTTTCCAGTTTACTGCCATGATAAAATCTTTGTCGTTTTGTGAAGCATTAACTTCTAACAACGTATTGGCTTGTTCTGTATTATAACAAGAAAAGAAAAACCAACCATGAGATTTACCTTTACCAGCATGGCTTAAGTCAAAGTTTACACCAGGACATTCCAATTGGAAAGCAATATCCATTTTACCATCCTCTTTTCCTACACTAATAAAACTTAAATAACCTTTAAAGTTTTGTTTGTAAGTATTAATTGGCACATCACCATTTGCGTTATCAGACGGAACACTAAAACGTGTACCGGCAACAACATACTCAGTATTTTCTGTAATAAATGGAGATGAATGGTTACCAGCACTGTTTGGCAACTCTATAATTTCTTCTGTACGGAATGTTTTTAAGCCGATACGAGCAACACGAGGCGTATTGTTAGCATTACCAAAAACCCAACGACCATCAACTTCACCATTAGTTTGAGACATTTCAGTATGATGCAAGTCATCCCAAGGAACAAAACCGTGCGATGTGTTTAACATCGGTTTTGATTCTTCACTGTAACCCCAACCTTTTTCAGGATCAACAGCAAATACAGGAATTACTCTCAATAAACGACCACTTGGCAAGCCATAAACGCTCATTTGTCCACTAAATCCGCCACTTACAAAGTTATAGAATTCATCGTATTTACCTGGGGCAACATACGATTTTACTGCTGCGTTACCAGAAACAGCATTACTTGTGTTTTTAGGCTTACAAGACTGTATAGCTGATGCAAGTATTAATCCACCTGCGGCTACTGTTAAAATTTTTTTCATTATTCTTTTATTTTTTTAGTGATTATTTAGTTGCATCATTTTTACGCATGAATTCTAAAATCTGACGTGATTCATCATCAGTTAAACTTTGATTTGGCATACGAACTAAACACAATTCTAACATAGCTTGTGCTTCTGGATCTTTGTCTATCATCGGATCAGGATTTGTAATGAAATTCATAATCCACTCAGGAGTTCTACGTTTAGTAACATCTTTCCAGCCTGGACCAACTAATTTCTCAGTTGTCATTTTATGACATGATGTACACTTTACTCCTGCAGCTTTTTCACCTAAACCAGCCATTGCATCATCCACCTTATCAGTAAGTGCTAATGATGCAGCTGTGAATTTACCTTCACCTCTTTTTGCATCATAAGCTGGTGCGGCATCTTCAACCATACTTTTTGGAGCTTCTGTTGTAGTTTCAGTTGATTTTTTTTCTTCGCCACCGCAACTAATTAAAATTGCTGTAAGCGCCACCGATGCTAAGATTAATATTTTTTTCATAATTAGATTTTTTTGTAAATATATAAATTTTATACAAAATTAACATATCTATAAGTCGTTATTTATGACTTAAATCATACTAATTAATTGATAAAAATCAGCATCTTTTCAAGTGAATATAGTTTAAATTCTTTCACATCCTGACAATTCTCATATATAATTCTATACACAATACTTAATTTTAATAAACTAGGTTTTAAAATTAAAAAAAGGAACTCATGAAATTACTATTGAAAATAATTTGTATGATGCTATTTGCACTTACAAGCTGCAAAAAAGATAAAGAAATTATTCCAACTGCATTGGATGCAAATATTCGATTATCTATCTCACACAGTATAAATGGGTCAAATATATATTTTGATTCTTTAGTATATAGTAATGATGCTGGAAATATTTATGAAATCAATAAACTAGAATATTATATTTCTAATATCACTTTTTTTAGAAACGATACTGTTATTTATAAAAATAAAAATATATACTATATCAATGCTCAATCAACTAATAATCATTCTATACTACTAGATTATGTTCCTTTTGGAACCTACTCTCGCATTACTTTTAATATCGGGTTAGACTCAATGCATAATTTAGATTATTTTTTACCAAATACAACAGAAAATATTAATATGGTATGGCCAACCATGATGGGTGGTGGATATCATTTTCTAAAACTTGAAGGTCATTATTTAATAGCTGCAGTTCCATCTGGTTACGCCGTTCATCTTGGTAACAAAAGTATTGTTAACTGTATTATAAATGATGGGTTTGTACTTTCATCAAACAATACGTCACTTGAATTAATGATGAATGTCAATGAATGGTATAAAACACCTCAACTATATAATTTTAATACTGATGGTAATTTTACAATGGGAGATTCAGTGTTAATGAATAAAATAGCAGCAAACGGATATAATGCATTTTCTATTAAACACTAAATATCATGAAAAAAATACTTTTTATAACTGCAGTACTCTCGTTGAGTTTTTTATCTTGTAGAAAAGAGAAAGAGAAAACTTTAGAACTAACACCTGCTGGTGAAACCCTAACTTATGTTCAATTAGATGCGCCATATTATTTTCCTCAAGCAATTTTTCAGAGCGATAATTTATTAAGTAAAGAAGGCATAGCATTAGGAAGAAGACTATACTATGATTCCATTTTATCTAATACTGGCAAATCGTGTTCAAGCTGTCATAGCCAATCGCTAGCATTTACAGACCCTATAAGCAATTCGATGCCACACATGAATCTTGCTTGGAATTCCAAATTTTTATGGAATGGAGGAGTTGAAGGAACTTTAGAAAATGCAATGGACTTTGAAGTAAATATTTTTTTTAATACTAACGTTTCCAAACTTAACAATAGTACTATATATCCTGCTCTATTTAAAAAAGTATTTGGTACAACTACGATTAGTTCCAAAGAAATTGCTTATGCATTAGCGCAATTTATAAGAACCCAAACAAGTTATAATTCAAAACTTGACAAGTATCTAAAACACGAAATAATGTTAAGTCCTTCCGAATTGAGTGGCTTTGTTATTTATAATTCAGAAAAAGGAGATTGCTTTCATTGCCATAGTTTAGGATTGTTTAACGATGATTCATATCACAACATTGGAATTGATTCTATATTTTCAGGTGTTAAATTAGGAAGATATAATGTCACTCATAATCCAAATGACATTGGGAAATTTAAAACGCCATCATTAAGAAATGTAGAACTTACAGCACCTTACATGCACGACGGTAGATTTTTAACTCTTGAAGAAGTTATTGAACATTACAATACTAAAGTAAAAAAATCTTCAACCCTTGATCCAATTTTAACCAAGCCTAGCCATGAATTTGGCTTACAATTATCTATTCCGCAAAAAGCAGATTTATTAGCGTTTCTTAAAACATTAACAGACACAACTTTTATTCATAATTCAGAACTTAGCGCACCATAAGTTTATTTTATTAGCTCTAGATCTCTTAAATTGAATACGATTTTCATTTTATACGAGAGTAATCATATAAAAAAAGGATTCATTAATACATTGTTGATTTTGGACTCTATTGGTTTTCCAACTGATATCAAACAAAAAAGTGTAGAATATAAATTTCTACACTTTTTTTAATTGTGGAGAATATCGGATTCGAACCGATCACCTCTTCACTGCCAGCGAAGCGCTCTAGCCAAATGAGCTAATCCCCCAATTTTATTAAATTATTTAATGTGAGTTTACGAATGTTTGATATTCAAAAAAATAACTAACCTCAAAATAACTTTTATGAGTTGTTAGATTTCTCAAAAAACTAACAACTCATTTCAAACAACTTATTATAGTTTTGCTTTGATCTCAACTAAATCATAACCTTCAATAATATCATCAACTTTAATATCATTAAAGCCATCAATATTTAAACCACATTCGTAGTTTGCAGTTACTTCTTTCACATCATCTTTAAAGCGTTTCAATGAACCTAAGCCGCCAGTAAATAAAACGATACCATCACGTATAACTCTAATTTTAGTGTTACGCATTACTTTACCATCTAATACATAGCAACCTGCAATGGTTCCAACTTTAGTAATGTTAAATACTTCACGAATAATAATATTACATACTGTTTTCTCTTCAAATTCTGGTGCAAGCATTCCTTCCATGGCTGCTTTAATTTCATTAATTGCATCGTAAATAATAGAAAAGTTAAAACCTCTTGGCGTTGTTATGCCAAAGCAAACTCTTACTGGCATTTTTTCTAATCCATTTTACTGCGGATTTATGTCGCATAATTTATTGAATGGCGAAGTAATAAAAGGAAAACATCCGGCATTAATTGATGAAGATTTATTTTTACGAGCCAACGCACTAAAGAAAACGGATGGCTTCAAAGTCAATAAAGCAAATGATAATCTGCCCTTAAAGGTCTTTGTAAAAGATGCGGAAACAGGCATTCCTTTTACTGGCTATATTGTAAAAAAGAAGAAGCTGCATTATTACAAAGTAAATAAAATCGGCATCAAGATTAACAGAAGCGCTAATATGATGCACGAGAAATTTAGAGAATTTTTAGGAGGTTATACGATAAATACCGACCACGTTGAGCCTTTACAGATACAATTGCGATATACTTGGGATAACCTAACAGAAAGCAACACAGGGGAGAAAAAAGCTCTTTCATTGAAATTAAACGAGGTTGAGGAAGAGTACTACAATTTAAGAAAACGCCATGCCATAGGTAAGGTAACTATGGATATTTATGAGGAGTTTTCGGAGGAAATGAAGGTTCGAAAAAAGAAGCTTTTAGAAGAATTTGAAAAGCTCGACCAAAAATTATCGAACCCTAAAGAACTGATACATTTTACAACCAAATTAACCGCCAATCTCGCGCCAGTTTGGGACTCTGGCGATTATTACGAAAAGCAAATTTTTCAAAATACCATATTTCCTACCGGTTTGGGGTATGATTCAAAAAAAGAGCATTATCGAACCACAGAAATAAATGATGTGATTGGCTACACCGCCCAATTATCAAAGGAATTAGAGCAAATAAAAAAACCGGACTTCTCAAATTTTAAAGAGAAGTCCGGCTTAGTACCCAGTGCCGGACTCGAACCGGCACGGTTTCCCACAGGTGTTTGAGACCAGCGCGTCTACCATTCCGCCAACTGGGCATTTTAGACTCCTTTTAACCATTTAAAAAGATTAGAAGGGGTGCAAATGTAATGAGTTTTTTAATTAATCAAAAAAAACTATTAGAAACATTGCAAAAACCACTAAAAAGCCTACATTTGTGTCCCTTTAAAACAACATGGAAACAGACGTTAGATTATTTTCAGGTAGTGCTACTCAAGTACTTTCCGAACAGATTGCTAAATCTTACGGTAAAGATTTAGGACAAATGGCTCATTATTGCTTTAGCGATGGTGAAATACAAGTTTCTTATGAAGAAAGTATTCGTGGACAAAGCGTGTTTGTTATTCAATCAACAATGCCTCCAGCAGATAATTTAATGGAGTTATTGTTAATGTTAGATGCTGCAAAACGTGCTTCTGCAAAAGAAGTGATAGCTGTTCTTCCCTATTTTGGATATGCTCGTCAAGACAGAAAAGACCAACCTCGTGTTGCAATTGGAGCTAAATTAGTGGCAGATATGTTAGCATTAGCGGGCGCTACGCGTGTAATGACCATGGATTTGCATGCAGACCAAATACAAGGATTTTTTGATATACCAGTTGATCATTTATATGCTTCGTCAATATTTTTACCTTACGTTCAGTCTTTAAATTTACCAAACTTAACTATAGCTGCGCCTGATATGGGCGGCAGTAAGCGTGCAAATGCTTATGCTAAGCATTTAAAAGCTGAAATTGTAATTTGTTATAAGCAACGTTCAAAAGCGAATGTGGTTGATAAAATGACTGCTATTGGCGAAATTGAAGGAAGAAATATTGTATTGGTTGATGATTTAGTTGATACTGGCGGCACACTTTGTAAGGCAGCTGATATGATGATGGAAAGAGGTGCCTTAAGCGTTAGAGCTGTTTGTACTCACGCCGTTTTATCTGGTAAGGCTTATGATAATATTCATAATTCTAAACTAACAGAATTAATAGTAACAGATACTGTTCCTTTGAAACAAACTAGTGAAAAAATAAAAGTGATTAGTGTAGCTGAATTGTTTGCTAAAGTAATTCATAGCGTTCAAAACTATGAATCGATTAGCAGTAATTTTATAATGTAATTTAACTCGCATAAATAATTAAATAATAGATGTCTATAAAATGAGCGAGCATTTTAAAAACATCACAAAAAAACAAATAATATGAAATCAGTATCATTGAGCGGTTCGTTAAGAACGAACGTAGGAAAAGTAGACGCAAAAGCAATCCGTTTAAAAGGACATGTACCTTGTGTAATTTATGGTGGAACAGAACAAATTCATTTTCATGCAGATGAGCGTGCTTTTAAACCTGTTATTTTTACTCCAAATGCACACATTGTAGAAATTAACTTAGACGGTAAAGTTTACAAAACTGTATTACAAGAAGCACAATACCACAAAATTAATGACAAATTAATCCATGCAGATTTTTTAGAAATAGTTGAAGGGAAACCTGTAAACGCTAACATTCCTGTTGTATTAACTGGCCAATCAGACGGTGTTAAAAAAGGTGGTAAATTAGTTTTAAAATTAAGAAAATTAAAAGCTCGTGGCATCGCTGCAACTTTACCTGATAGTATTGAAGTAAGCATTAGTAAATTAGATATTGGTGACTCAATTGCAGTTGGCGATATTTCTATTGAAGGTGTAACTTTATTAAATGCAAAAAACGTATCAGTTGTATCTGTAGTTACAACTCGTGCTGTTGCTGCTGAAGCACCAAAAGGAGCTCCAGCTAAAAAATAATTTAATATTTAATTTTAAAAACCCTATTTGCTTATTGCAAATAGGGTTTTTTATTTTTTGAATAAATTGAAATTGCATTTAAAAACGCCCCATATTTTTTAATTTTTGTTGAAATGTAAAGGCAATAACTTGCGCCCTTTGAACCGCTAGTTTTGCTTTTTCTCCATCAAACAAATCGTTCACCGTTTTTTCAAACGTGTTTAACCAAAGCGTAAAATCACTTTCTTTTAAAGGTAAATTAACATGCTTGTCAAATATATTAGTTGTATAACCTGCTTTATCTAATAATACAAATTCCCAAAATGCAATCATGTGTGGCATGTGTTTTTCAAAATCCACATGCGCAAAAATTGGTTTTACTTCTTCGTGCAATAATAAATTAGAATAAAATGTTTTCACTAAACGTGTTACATCTTCAGAATTTGAAATATCGTATTTCACTTAAAAAAGGATTAGAAATAAAAATTAACAATTTATTTTTTCTTGCAAACCTGCACGGTATGGCTAATACCAACATTGTCAATTTGTTCAACAACTACAAACCCTGCTTTGTCAATCAATTTGTTAAACACAACACTATCATACATTTGACTATTGCCATTTGCAATATTTGTAAAGTATAAGGATGTCATTTGTAAACTAAATGCGCCAGCTTCAAATTTTTGTCGATCCCAAAATGTTTCCATAATATAAACCAAACCATTTTCATCAAGTGCTTCATGGCAACGTTTTAAAATCCCAACAATTTCATCTTCACTAAAACAATCCAAAAACTGACTCATCCAAATGGTGTCAGCTCCTTTAGGAAAACGATTGCTTTCATCTAATATATTGATTGGGTGATAATTTACCCTACCTGTATAATTTGCTTTGTCAATATTTTCTTTTGCCATCGCAAGTTGTTGAGGCAAATCTAACATAGTCATTATAACATCAGCATCTACCGATAAACACTTCATAGTAAATTTACCTGTGTTTCCTCCAATATCTAAAATATGTTTTGGCTTACGTTTAAACAACTGTCTTATAGCAGCATCAAACGATCCATCAGAATAATAATGATCAAAACTAAACCAACTATCTTGAGCAGGTTGGTTCATTGTAGATAAGCCTTCGTATACAGTTGGCCAATCTCCCAAAGCTTTTAAGCCAGTAGGTTTTCCTTGTTTGATGCTTTCTGTTAATGTAAACATTCCTTCATAACACACATCATTTGTGAAATCAAAATTTACGCGAGTCATTTTATCATTTAAAATAAAATTTCCTGTCTTCGTAATTGTGTATTTGTTATCGTTTTTTATTACTAATCCTATTCCAAGACCAGCTTCTAATAATACACGAACACCATATTCGGTGAGGTTTAACTTAGGGTATATATTTTCTAACAATACACCTGTAACTCCACTATCTTCAACTAATTTTAATATACCTAAATCTCTAAGTGCTTTTGTAGCTTGAAAAACAATTGGAGCAAATGCAATCTGTTGTGCTTGACATATTGCTTCATAGGCTGTTTTAGTATCTTCTTTAAAAAACTTCATTTTTTTAGCAAATTGTAATAAGATGCCAAATTACTTAAAAGATTGTTTTTAATGGCACTTTTTTCACTATTTCTTAACAAATAAAAACACATTTCACTGATACGGAAATTCTTTGTAATATTGTAAATTGCAGACAAAATTATGGTAAGTATAGGAGATCAAAAAATTTCGGGAGACGATTTTTACAAAGTTTTAATAAATAATTTAGAGCTCAATTTAGATGAGGAAGCTTTGCGTAAAGTTTATCGAAGTCATTATTTTTTGAAGGAGTTTACGCGCGAAAAATTAATCTATGGTATTAATACTGGATTTGGTCCTATGGCCCAATACCGTATCAACCATGATGACCAAATGAAGTTGCAATATAATTTAATTAGAAGTCATTGTTCTGGTTCTGGTAATCCAATACCAGAAATTGATTGCAAAGCAGTTATGTTGGCAAGATTAAATACTTTAATGCAAGGATTTGCCGGAATACATCCAGACGCTTTAATTTTAATTAAAGATTTAATAAATAAAAATATTTCGCCTGTTATATATGAACATGGTGGTTTAGGAGCAAGTGGTGATTTAGTTCAATTAGCGCATTTGGCCTTAACATTAATCGGAGAAGGTGATGTGTATTATAAAGGCACGATTACTCCAACAGCAGATGTTTTCAAGAAAGAAAATATCAAGCCAATGGAAATTCATATTAGAGAAGGTTTAGCATTAATGAATGGCACGTCTGCTATGAGTGGCATTGGAATGTTAAATGTAATTTATGCTCAAAATTTAATGAATTGGAGTTTGTTGGCTTCTGCAACGATAATGGAACTCGTTCAAAGTTTTGATGATCATTATTCTACACCACTTAATGAAGTAAAACATCATGCAGGGCAAAATGCTGTTGCCAAGGCGCTTCAAAATACATTAAAAGATAGTAAATTAGTTAAGAGTAGAGAGGAGCATCACTACAATCAAAAAGTAGAAGTTGATGTACTGGTTGAAAAAATGCAAGAATATTATTCTATACGTTGCGTACCTCAAATTGTAGGACCAATTGTAGATACAGTAAAATACGCAAAAGATGTTTTGATTAACGAAATAAACTCAGCTAACGATAATCCCATTGTAGATTGGGAACGCAAAAATGTATATCATGGTGGAAATTTTCACGGAGATTATGTAGCGCTTGAAATGGATAAATTAAAAATTGCAATCACCAAATTATCCATGTTAGCAGAAAGACAATTAAACTTTTTATTAAATAATAAACTCAACAATATTTTACCTCCTTTTGTAAACCACGGAACATTAGGCTTAAATTTAGGCATGCAAGGCGTACAGTTTACTGCCACATCTACAACTGCCGAAAATCAAATGTTGTCAAACCCAATGTACGTTCATAGTATTCCTAGCAATAATGATAATCAGGATATTGTAAGTATGGGCGCTAACGCTGCTTTAATTTGTAAAAAAGTTATTTTAAATAGTTACGAAGTTTTAGCTATTGAATGGATGACGATTCTACAAGCAATTGATTATTTAAAAATGGAAGATAAACTTTCATCAAAATCAAAGGATGCGTATGAAAAATTACGAAAAATTTTCCCTTGTTTTGTTGAGGACAGCATAAAATATAAAGATATTAAAAACGTAAAGGATTATATATTTAATAATCACATTGAAATATTGTAATTTAAAATAGTTATTAGTTTTTTGAAATTTAACACTGAAAAATAACATGAATTATAAAAAATCAAACAACTAATATCGAACAACTAAAAACTCATTTATATGGAATACGCATTAGTAACAGGAGGAAGCAGAGGTATTGGTAAAGCAATTTGTTTAAGACTAGCCGACATGGGTTATAATATAATTATTAATTATATGTCGAACGATGAAGAAGCAAATAAAACGCAAGCTCTAATAAAAGAAAAAGGTGTTGATGCTATTTTGATGAAATTTGATGTGAGTAAACTTGAAGAGGTTGACGCTCATGTTGAAAAATGGATGAATGATAATCCAGATAAAACAATTTCTGTTTTGGTAAACAATGCAGGTATTCGTAAAGATAATTTGATGGTTTTTATTAGCCCAGATGATTGGAATAGAGTATTAGATATTACTGTAGATGGTTTTTATAATGTAACTCGAAATATTGTAAAAAGCATGGTACGTAAGCGTAAAGGCCGTATTGTAAATATTGTTTCTTTATCTGGTTTAAAAGGAATGCCCGGACAAACAAATTATTCGGCTTCAAAAGGGGCCATTATTGCTGCAACAAAAGCATTAGCTCAAGAAGTTGGTAAACGTGGAATCACTGTAAATGCTGTTGCTCCTGGATTTATTAAAACTGATATGACACAAGATATTAATGAAGCTGATTATAAAAATATGGTTCCTATGAATCGTTTTGGTGAGCCAGAAGAAGTTGCTGGAGTTGTAGCTTTTTTAGTTGGTCAAGATTCAACATATGTAACGGGCCAAGTCATATCAGTTAACGGAGGATTATATAGTTAAATTTATAAAATGAACAGAGTCGTAATAACAGGAATTGGTGCTTGGTCATGTTTAGGAAAAAACATTGATGAAGTAAAAGAATCTTTATTTAAAGGAAAGTCAGGTATTGGATTTAGCCAAGAAAGAAAAGATTTAGGCTATCGCTCGGCTTTAACAGGCATTTTAGAGCGCCCAGTTTTAAAAGCGTTATTAGATAGAAGGCAGCGCATCAGTTTAGGTGAGCCTGCAGAATATGCTTATATGGCAACTATTGAAGCGCTAAAAGGCGCTAATATGGATTTGGATTGGATTGAAAAAAATGAAGTGGGTATAATATATGGTAATGATAGTGTAGCCGAGTCTACTATTGTTGCAAATGATATTATGCGAGCTAAAAAGGACACAACTTTAATAGGTTCTGGAGCTACATTTCAATGTATGAATTCAACAGTAACAATGAATTTATCCACTATTTTTAAATTAAAAGGAATAAATTTTACATTGGCTGCCGCTTGCGCAAGTGGCTCTCATTCCATTGGAATGGCCTATTTATTAATTAAGACAGGCTTGCAAAATCAAGTTATTTGTGGAGGTGCTCAAGAAGTAAATCCATATACATTTGGCAGTTTTGATGGACTAAGCGCTTTTTCAATTAGAGAAAACGAACCAACCAAAGCGTCACGCCCATTTGATAGAGATAGAGATGGACTTGTGCCAAGTGGTGGAGCGGCAACTGTAATTTTAGAAAGTTTAGAATCTGCTCAAAAACGCGGCGCAAATATATTAGCTGAGGTAATTGGTTACGGCTTTTCTAGTAATGGCGAACACATCAGTAATTCAAGTGTTGATGGACAATCTAGGTCATTATTGATGGCTTTAAAGCAAGCAAATGTTAATCCAGCAGAAATAGATTATATTAATGCACATGCTACATCAACTCCTGGTGGAGATGGGGTTGAAGCACAAGCAATTTATAATGTTTTTGGAGAAAAAACGCCTGTTAGTTCTACCAAATCCTTAACTGGCCACGAATGTTGGATGGCTGGAGCCAGTGAAATTGTGTATTCTACATTAATGATGCAAAACGACTTTATTGCCCCCAACATTAATTTCGAAAACCCTGACGAGCATTCTGCCAAAATAAATATTATTCCAGAAACCAAGGAAACCCCTTTAAATACGATATTATCTAATTCTTTTGGCTTCGGCGGAACAAATTCTACTTTGATAATTAGAAAATTTAAGTAATTTTACTGCTTATTTTAGAAGAATACTCAATATGACGCAGGAAGAAATAATAAAGACCGTAAATAGTTTTTTGGTACAAGAGTTTGAAGTTGAAGAATCAAAAATATCTCCAGAAGCTAATTTAAGAACAACACTTGATTTAGATAGTTTAGATTATGTAGATTTAGTTGTTGTAATTGAAAGTAATTTTGGTTTTAAAGTAAAAGGCGAAGATTTTTTAGAAATACATACATTTCAAGATTTTTATAATTATTGCCACGCTAAAGTGCAAGAAAAAGAAACCGTTTAATGATATCATTTATTAAATTTTTAAAACAAAACACAAGGTGTTTTGTTTTTTTATTTAGGGTAATTACAATAAATGGAAAATAAAAAAGAAACAAAATGGGATGGTCAATCAAAAGGCAAGGTACTTGGCTTTAAAATTTTTGTGTTTATTCTTAATAATTTTGGTTTAAATCCTGCTTATTTTTTATTAAGTTTCGTTTCCTGTTACTATTTTCTCTTTTCTAAACCCAATGTTTTTATTCGTGATTATTTCAAAAAGGTACATGGCTATTCAAATTTAAAGGCGCGTTTGGCAGTCTATAAAAATAATTTCATTTTAGGGCAAACCATTATTGATAAAGTTGCAGTAATGGCAGGAGCAAAAAATCCTTTTCATGTCATCCATAAAAACGGAAAACAACTTGAGGATATCGCAAAAATTGGGAAAGGTGGAATTTTAATTAGTGCGCACATTGGCAATTGGGAAGTAGCGGGGCAAGGACTAAACAGATTAAACACACCATTTAATATTTTAATGTATTCAAATGAAAAAGAAAATATTAAAGAATATATGGATGGCGTGATGACTGAAAAAAAAATAAACATTATTTCAATCGACGAGGAAACGAAAAGCCACATCATCGAACTTCATAAAGCATTTACAAATAATGAATTAGTTGTAATGCATGGTGATAGATACAGAGAAGGTGCAAAAACTATTACTGTTCCTTTTTTTGGAACACCTGCAAAATTTCCTGCTGGTCCGTTTATTATGGCAGCAAAATTTGGTGTCCCATTATGTATTGCTTTTGCAGTAAAAATAGATAAACACACTTACGAATTTTCTATTGAAGAGCCAATAATCGTTGATAGAGTTAGAGGTGATGCTCAACTCGAAAAAGTGTGCAATGAATTAGCCGTAAAATATGTTTCAGCCGTTGAAAAAATGGTTTTAAAATATCCTCATCAATGGTTTAACTATTACGATTTTTGGAAGTAATACCATTAGCCAATATAGATTAGTCGAATTAAAATTTGTCACATCGAGCGTAGTCGAGATGTAGGAATGGGTTCTCGACTACGCTCGAACTGACATTAGACTAATAATAAATAGCTAATGGTATAAGATTACTTATCGGCATAAGCGATACTTAACACAGAAATTTTAAGCCCATCAATTTTATGTAGCACATTACAGCAAGCTTCTATAGTTGCTCCTGTTGTGATCACATCATCTACTAAAATAATATGTTTATTTTTAAGCGCTTCAAGATTCGTTATTTCAAAAACTTCTTCTACATTTTCCCAACGCTCGTATTTATTTTTTTTAGTTTGTGTACTTGTAAATTCTTTCCGAATCAATAGTGTTGTGTTCGTTTCAATATTTAATTTTTCAGATAAACCTCTCGCAAATTCTTCGCTTTGGTTATAGCCTCTTTGTTTCAGCCTTTTAAAATGTAATGGAACAGGTAAAATATAATCTGCAGATTTCAATTTTTCTTCTTCGCTTAAATACTTTCCAAACCAACTTCCTAATAAATTGGCTAATTGTTTGTTTCCTTTGTATTTGATGGCATGAAGTAATTTTTGCACGTTCCCTTTTTTATGAAAAAGATAATAGCTCGTTGCAAAAACTAAATTTACTCTTCCATAAAATAATTCTTCAATTGGATTTTTTTGTAGTTTATGAAAATTTGTTTTAGGTAAATTGGAATAGCAATAATTACAAACTTGATCTTCATGCTTAAATAAGGAGTTGCCACAAGCCACACAATTTCTTGGGTAAATAAGAGCTAAAAAATCGTGTAACATGTTTTAAAGATAAGTAACCTTATAGTTTTCCTGCTAAGGTGCAACTTAGTTTATATTTATTGAGCTTCCCCGACAAATTAAATAACTCAATATACACTACATAAATTCCAATAGGCGCTTTTTCACTATCATCATTTATTCCATTCCAGCTAACTGTTCCTTCTTGTTGTAATTGTTGATTGCGAACAAGGTATTTAACTTGTCTGCCTTTGCTATCATATATATAAACATTGGCAACTTTTCCTATCTCATCTAGTTTGTAATTAATATTTAAAACGTCATTATATCCATCATTATCTGGAGAGAATAAGGGATTAGATATGCTAACACCACTTCCGCCATCTGCTTGTAAATATTGTGAGTTTTTATAGGCAGGAGTTGCAAAACCTACAGCTTCTGCGGCGCTATTCCAATTTGTTTTATCGGTGGTTGGTCTATTAAAATCAATACGTTCTAAAGAAACACCTTTTGTACTAACTAATAACGGAAAGTGCATTTTACTGGTGTAAATTAAATTATCAATCACTACCGAATTCTTATCACTTAGTGTTACAACGTCGGCATCAATATTCATACTTGGTAAATTACCTATATCATAAAATCCTTTTGGATTTATAGTTTGATATTCTCTTTTAACTGTCGATCCTTTTTCACTAAGTACAATATAAGTTTCTGGGAATAATAAATACCCATCTTCTGTAATTTTTTCGGTGTAAGTTAAGTTGCTTGTTAATGTGTCCATTGAGCCAATTCGCAAATCTTTTAAATCAATAATTTTATTACTTCTATTATAAAGTTCTACAAAATCAATTCCAGTTGTTGAAGGATCAAAAAGTACTTCATTAATTACAACGTCGTTTGGTAAAGGTGCAATTGGTAATCCGAATGGCGCTGAACTACCAGCAGATATAAGGTTTCCAACACAGTCTTTAATATTGCCAATAACCGTGCAATTATAAAAAGTAGGTGAAACGATTGGCGAAGACAATTTTAGTTTCACTTTTTTAAAGTCGGTTGAAATTGGTAAAACATAAGTTGGTGCAGTTAAACCATTATCGAACGTATAATTAGCTGGATTTTTCAAACTTAAACTATCAAGCGATTCGTTAAAAAATAAAAGGATTGTGTCAGCACTTATTACAGTAATTCTATCTAACAAAGGAGCTGTGTTATCTGGATTGGAATTCATAACTGAATTTCTACGTCCTGGCGTTCCTCCATACGCATTTGTGCTTGCGTGCCAATTTGATTGACCTCCACACGGATTGTTAGCGTCAATTTGTTCCATACTCCAACCTCCATCAACTTTTCCTGCATCGTTATACCAACTACTATTGTAAGCAATTGAATTTATTACAACGCCATTACTGTCTCTAATGGTTAAGGTAGTTCCATCATTTAATAAAGAAGGAAAGCTTGTTACTTCATATACAAACACGCCAAAATTATCGAAGGCTGTAAAATTGCCTATTCCTGTCAACACCACAAAACTATCTGGTTCAATAGTTATGGTTGGTAATTTTTTTGTTGAGCTTGGTGTTGAAATGGTCCAGTTTTTCAAATTAATTTTAAAGGGCGTTCTGTTTTTTAATTCTACATATTCTTCAACTGGTAAATTAATAGCAGGATCTGGATCTGGCATTAATTCATTAATCACTACATCATAAGCTTTGTGTTTGTAATAAGAAATTAAACCTGTATTTGGAGTTAAGGTATTTGATGCACAATCTGTAATACCAGTAATTGTAACGGTGTAATTTGTAGCGTTAATTAATTTGGTAGCTAATGATAAAGTAATGCAGGTGTTTCCACTTCCAGCAATTGCTAAAGTAGGTGTGCCAATTGAACCATTTATGCTATAGTTTGCCGACGTTGTTAATTGTGAAACGGAAATTAAATCATCAAAACAAATACTAACGTGAGTAGAATCTATCACCGTTATGTTAGAAATTTTAGGACCTGTAACATCAGGAGCAATTGAATAAACAGAATTTATAAATCCAGGAGTTCCACCATCTACATCATTGGAACCAATCCAATTATTACTTTGTGAGCAAGCAGGGTTAATGTTTGGATTAATTTGTTCTAAAGTATAACCACCATCTTTTTTAATAGCATTTTTATACCACGTATCACTATAATTTACACTGTCAATAAAAACGCCTAAGGCTGTTTTTAAATACAAATTTTTGCCCGCATTAGTTAAGGATGGAAATGAACTTACTCCTAATTTATTCATATAACCTAATGCTGTAAATTGAGCTGTATCAGCTATTGGGCAAATAATTACGTAGGCATTTGGGGCTAATGTATAATTTCCTAAAGTTGCTATTGAAGAGTTATCCGTAAACTTTAAGCCTGATAAACTATATGGATTAACACTACGATTATATACTTCAATAAATTCGCAAGATGTTAAATTCACTACTGGTGAAGGATCTGCAAATATTTCGTTTATAACAATGTCTTTAAAATTTGGTGTGCCAAACACCATATATAAAAAACTGGTTGTTGAGGTTGCTATAGCATTTCCTGCTAAATCTTGTACATTATTGACAGCTACGGTATATGTATTTCCTGATACAAAAAAAGGTGTTGTGGTTAAATGAACTAATTTAAAATTTATTGCATCGCGTATAGCACTTGCTGGCGTTCCTATTGCGGCCGTGATGGTATAATTTGAGACAGTTTGCGAAGTTGTTAAATCAACATTTTCGTTAAATAAAACATCAACAGAAGTTGAAGATGTTGAAACAGCACTTACAATACTTGGCGGCGTTACATCTAAAATAATTGGACCCACAACAATATCGTCAAATAAATGCTTGCCTATAAAAGAGCCTGTTGATTGTTGAATAAAAAAACCAAATGAATTAGAAGTTGTAAAGGTTGCATCCGTAATTGTTCCTTCAGACACATAGCTAGATCCTGTGCCAGTCATATCTCTTTCTAATGAAAATAAATTGGCGACATTTCTAATCACTTTTATTTTTATTAGATTACTGGTACTACTTGCAATAACAGCATCAACTCCGTCAATAATTTTTACGGCAGTACCAATTGCACCAGATCGTTTGTACAAACATATTTCATCCAACGTGCCTCCTAATCTTACAAAGTACCCATTAATAGAAAGAGATTGTAAATTTGGAACATCACTTGTTAAATACACATCAACGTAATTGGTGCTTGATGTTGCAAACTGTAGGTTGGCCCAAAATTCCCATTGGCAGTTTGTTGCTAAGGTATTGGTTGTGCTAATATAAAAGTTACCTGGCGTGGTTGTATTGGTTGATTTAAGTTGACCAGCATTTACTGTAAAATCGGTTGGACTATTTAAAGTCCAAGTTGGCGCACTTGTATAATCTCCATCTGTAAAATTTTCAACGACTTGAGATTTAGCTATGATAATCGTAAAAACAGATAAGATAAATAAGATATTTCTTTTCATTTGGTATAAAGAATTATAAGTATCTAATATAAGAAATTTTTTTGATTGGAAATTATTTAACACTTTTGTGGCCAATTAATTAATACAAAAATAACAATGAAAATAGCTGTAGTTGGTGCAACTGGATTAGTAGGCACGAAAATGTTGGAAGTTCTTTCAGAACGTAATTTTCCTTTAACGGATTTAATATTGGTAGCTTCTGAGAAATCGGTAGGTAAGGAAATTAAGTATAAGAATAAATCGTTCAAGGTAGTTTCAATGCAAGACGCTATAAATTTAAAACCACAAATTGCTTTGTTTTCTGCAGGTGGAAATACATCATTAGAATGGGCTCCAAAATTTGCTGAAGCTGGCATTACTGTTATTGATAATTCATCTGCTTGGCGTATGGACGAAACTAAAAAATTAGTTGTGCCCGAAATTAATGCAAGCACTTTATTAAAGACTGATAAAATAATTGCGAATCCAAATTGCTCTACAATTCAAATGGTAGTGGCATTAAATCCTTTGCATAAAAAATATAAAATAAAAAGAGTGGTTGTTTCAACCTATCAATCTGTTACAGGAACTGGCGTAAAAGCCGTTGAACAATTAATGAACGAACGTGCCGGTATAACTGGCGAAATGGCGTATAAATATAAAATAGATTTAAATGTTATTCCGCAAATTGATGTATTTACCGATAATGGTTATACTAAAGAGGAAATGAAAATGGTAAACGAAACCAAAAAAATAATGGGTGACAATAACATTAAATTAACGGCTACAACAGTTCGTATACCTGTAATGGGCGGCCATAGTGAAAGTGTAAATATTGAATTTGAAAATGAATTTGAAGTAAAAGATATTTTTGAATTAATGAAAACAACGGAAGGAATCGTTTTGGAAGATGATATAAAAAATGCCATTTATCCAATGCCTATTAATGCTCATGATAAGGATGCAGTTTTTGTTGGTAGAATTCGCAGAGATGAATCACAAGCCAAAACGCTTAATATGTGGATTGTTTCGGACAATCTTAGAAAAGGTGCCGCAACAAATGCTGTTCAAATTGCAGAGTATTTAGTGGCTCATACCTTAGTATAATAAGAATTGAAAATAAAAAAAAGGCTGTTATGTACATCCCCGCAGAAAACACAACAGCCTTTTTGGTTTAACTAAACAAAACCTATAATAAAGAACTGATATAAAGATACACCGACAGTTTTAGCTTAAAAACTCCTTTTTAATAAGTGGTAGGTTTTGTTTCATAACTGGTAATTATGTTTAATGTTTTTAATTATTGGCTTTGCATGAAAAGAATTTTTGTAAATGCTTATACTTCCGCCCACAATTTTTTAGGTACTGTTATAGGTTGTAAGCGCCACCTAGTTTAAACACAGCTCACGTGTCCGCAATTTTAAGTTTATATTTTTTATAAAATTAAAGTTTTATTTTTCAGACTTTTTTTTCTTGTCGTCTGATAGTTTTCTTAGGTGTGCGCGACAATTTTCAGTATTTTTTATTAACTCTTCTGTCGCCCAAATTTGATTGTCTGAGGGTAAATACGAATTTAAAATATTACAGATTTTAAGAATTGGCCAAGTTATAGTATTCATTAATTCATACTTTACTGTGTCCTTGCCATTCGAAATTGTTATGAAATGAATGCCTCCACTTCTCATGCAAGGGTTCGACTCAAAAATGGTGGTGTCTTTAAGTGGCTTAATAATGTTTATAATAGAATCAATTGAGGTAAGTCGAAGAGTGCCCTTTGAGATGCTGTCTGGTTTTAGGATCGGTTGTCCGTAATAACTATTTTGCACTCTTGTCAGAATGTAAGTAGAACCTTTGATACGAAGAGTCGTCTGGAGTGTCGCCATATTAGAACCAAGTCCAGCGAAAGAATACTTTAAATAAAATGTCTTGGATGTGTCAGTAGTTTGTCCAGAAGAAACTAAACAAAAGATTAAAAAAATGAATATGAAAAATTGTCTTGTCATTGTTCGTCTGTCAGCAAACTGACCGCTAATCTATTTATATCCGATACACTATAACGGTTATATAACAAATACGTGTTCTATAAGCGCTACTATTTAGCGGATATTTATTTATCAAATATATATCATTTATCATCAATATAGATACTAATTTGGGCCATGGTCTTATAAAAGTTAGTACTACACGTTACAATAAAAAAACGGAGGCCCTAAACACAAAGCCCCCGTTTCTCACTAAACGTACACACTAAAAGATTTTCTATTTTATTATCCTAAATATCCTTGTAATAATTTACTGCGTGATGAGTGTTTTAATCTTCTTACTGCTTTTTCTTTTATTTGTCTCACGCGCTCTCGGGTTAAATCAAACTTTTCTCCAATCTCTTCAAGTGAATGAGAATGAGTGCCATTTAATCCATAATACAAACGTATCACTTCTGTTTCGCGCGGCGTTAAGCCTGCTAACGATCGATCAATTTCTTTTCTTAAGCTTTCTACAATTAAATCATTATCGGGCGATGCGCCTCCGTTTGTCATTAAATCATACATGCTGCCACCATCTTCCATATTTCCAATTGGCGCATCCATACTAACGTGCCTGCCTTGGCTTCTTAATGTTTCTCTAATATCTGCTGCCGACATTTCAATAATTTCAGAAATCTCCTCAGCTATTGGTTCTCTTTCTAATTGCTGTTCGAGCAAGGCATACGTTTTATTAATTTTATTAATTGCTCCAATTTTATTTAATGGTAATCTTACAACTCTCGATTGCTCAGCTAATGCTTGCAATATGCACTGTCTAATCCACCAAACGGCATACGATATAAATTTAAAACCACGTGTTTCATCAAAACGTCTCGCCGCTTTTATCAAACCCATATTTCCTTCATTTATTAAATCGGGTAAACTTAAGCCTTGATTTTGGTATTGTTTTGATACCGAAACAACAAACCTAAGATTTGCTTTAACCAATTTATCTAACGCTTTTTCGTCGCCCTGTTTTATTTTTTGTGCTAAAACTACTTCTTCATCTGCTGTAATTAATTCTACTCTTCCAATATCTTGCAAATACATATCCAGAGAAGCGGTTTCTCTATTAGTTATTTGTTTGGTTATTTTTAGCTGTCTCATAACAAAAAAATTAAAAGTTTAAAACAAGGTTTTGGCTACACACTATATGTATTACGCCATAATCGGTATTTAGTTACAGACAAATGGGTAAAATTCCCTTTTGAATGATTGAAATTGTAAGATTAATTAGTAACCAAAAAACTGAAGACGAATTTTGTTGAAAAAATAGGGTAGATTTTCTTAAAAGCAGAAACAAAAAAATGATTAAATGCCGATATTTATAAAATATGTTACAAGGAATTAGAATACAGAATTTTGCATTAATTGAAGAAATTGATATTCAATTTAACGAAGGCTTAACCGTCATTACGGGAGAAACTGGTGCAGGAAAATCGATTTTATTAGGCGCCTTAGGTTTAACGTTAGGAAGTCGGTTTGATGTAAATTCATTAAACAGAAAAGATAAAAAATGTATAATTGAATCGCGATTTGATATTTCTAAATATAATTTAAAATCTTTTTTTGAAGAAAACGAATTAGATTATGAAGATATTACAAGTATCAGAAGAGAAATTACCGTTGAAGGAAAATCAAGAGCGTTTATAAATGATACACCTGTAACACTTGCCATTATTAAAGAATTGAGTGAACAGTTAATCGACATCCATTCGCAACACGAAACCATCTTATTAAAAGAAAACCATTTTCAAATTGCCTTAGTTGACGCCTTTGCTAAAACCACGCCATTATATATTGATTATAAAAAGCAATTCTCTTCTTTACAAAAACTAAAAAAGCAATTAGCTGAATTTTTAGAACAAGAGTTGCAAGCCAAAAAAGAGTTTGATTATTTTCAGTTTCAGTTTACAGAGCTAGAAGAAGCTAATTTAAAAACCGGCGAGTTAGCTTTGCTTGAAGATGAAAGCGAAACCTTAGAAAATGCAGAGTTTATTAAAGAAAATTTAGTGCGTGCGAATTTAGGAATTAGTGGTGGCGACGAAAATATTTTATCTGCCGTTTCTCAATTAAAACAAAGCTTGCAAAGTATTTCTAAATTCGGAAAAGATTTTAGCGATTTATATGAACGTGTTAATTCGTTAAGCATCGAATTAAAAGAATTAAATGCAGATGTTGTTTCTGCCGAAGAAAACGTTGTGTATGATAATGCAAAATTAGAAATCGTTAATTCGCAGCTCGACAAAATAAATAAACTTCTTAAAAAGCATAACGTAAAAACGGAAGACGAATTACTTGGCATAAAAAATGTATTTGAAGAGAAATTGCAACAGTTTTCTTCTATTGAATTAAGCATTGAAAAAACACAAAAAGAGATATCGGAACAGGAAAAAAATTGCTTGAGTTTAGCAAAAAATCTTTCTAAAAAAAGAAAGGATTCGGTTTCTGAAATTGAACAAAACATCAAAGTATTATTATCAAGTTTATCAATGCCTAATGCACAGTTCAAAATTTCGATTTCAGATTTGGAGCAAATAGGAAATACGGGTTTAGATAAAATAGAGTTTTTGTTTTCGGCTAACAAGGGTCAGGATTTTAATGACATTGGAAAAACAGCATCTGGTGGCGAATTGTCGCGATTAATGCTTTGTTTAAAATCTTTATTAGCTGAACGCACGTTGTTGCCAACCATTGTATTCGATGAAATAGACACAGGCGTTAGTGGCGACGTGGCAGATAAAATTGGAATTATCCTCGAAAAAATGGGCAAATCATTACAAGTGATTACCATAACGCATTTACCACAAATGGCGAGTAAAGGTAAAAATCATTTATTTGTTTATAAAATTGATTCGAAAGATAAAACAACTTCACACATTAAGTTGCTAAGTAACGAAGAGCGTGTTGATGAAATCGCAAAAATGTTAAGCTCAGGAAAACCAACAGAAATTGCATTAAAAAACGCTAAGGAATTATTAAATGCTTAAACGAATCCATCATAGCATTCCTTCTAGTTTTCGTTATTTAAATTGGGTTTTTGCATTAGGCCTAATTGTTTTCTTTTTTTATAGGGTATTGTTTTTTGTTATTTATAAACCCGAAACGTCTTCTGATTTTTCTATAATTATTAAGTCATTCTTTTTTGGCCTTCGATTTGATAATGCTTTGTTTTGTTATTTGTTTTTTATGCCATTATTAGTGTTCTTTATTAATGAACTCAATCATAATAAACTTGAACTATTGAAATTATTTTCTGTTTTATATATTGCGATTATATTTCTTCTCTATCAATTTGTGTATGCTGCCGACATTCCCTATTATAAACAGTTTGGCAATCATTTAAATAAGAACGCACTTTTATGGAAAGACAATGCATCATTTGTTTTGGGCTTTATATTTGAAAATTTTTCGTATTGGGGTTTTTTAATGGTTTTTGTTTTAACTGCAATTGTTTCAATTTATTTTTTAATAAAGTTTAATGCAAAACTTAATCAAGAAATAGCGCATTCAACAAAATCAAAAACGATGAATTTAGTTTTTTGGTTTGTGATTTACGCAAGTGTTTTAGTGTTAGGCGCAAGAGGAACTTTTTCACAAAAAACAGCCATGCACGAAGGCTTTGCTATTATATCTTCAAATCCTTTTATTAATAACGTTTGTTTAAATCCTAATTATTGTTTTTTTAAATCACTCATTGATGCTGAAACTCATTCAGAATATCATATTCCTGAAAACATAAATGAAAGTTTTTATTTTACTCGTCATTATTTAAATATTTCTGGGTCTAATGCTAGAAATATTGAAAGGATAGATAGTTCAGAAAATGTAAAAACAAAACCGAATATAGTATTGGTAATTATGGAAAGTATGTCTCTTTCAAAAATGGGATATTATCAGTGTAAAAATTTAACTCCAAATCTGCACGAACTAAATAAAGAATCTGTTTTTTTTGACCAGTTTTTTTCATCTGGCATTCATACATACAATGGTTTATTTTCTATCACAACTGGTTTTCCAAGTTTGTATGCCGAACATGCATTAAATAATTACACAAAAACAAATTTCGAAGGCCTGGGAACACTTTTAAAAAAACAAGGTTATGAAACTTTTTTTGGAACAACTCACGATTCTCAATTCGATAATATGGAAGGGTTTTTTAGGTTAAATAATTTTGATAATATTATTAACCAGGAAAGCATGCCGTCAAGCAAAGTCATTAGTACACTTGGTGTTCCAGACCATGTTTTGTTTGATGAGTTTATTACAAAAGTTAATAATCGAAGTTCGAAATCTACCTTTCTGGGTGTTTTAATGACATCAACTGACCATGGTCCCTGGATTATTCCTCAAGATATTAGTTTTAAACCTAGTTCAACAGATGAACAAGAGCGTTGCACACAATATGCTGATTGGGCTATCGGACAATTTATGCAGAAAGTAAAGAAACAAACGTGGTACAATAATACGGTGTTTTTATTTGTAGCAGATCATGGCATTTCTAATGGCCCGTATGAAATGACGTTAACATTTAATCATGTCCCGTTAATTATTCATCAACCTAATAAGTTTAAAGCAGACACGGTTTCATATCCATGTTTTCAACCTGATGTTACAGCTACAATTTTGGGAATTGTTGGTGGGTCTTTTAATAATAGAACTTTTGGAATTAATATTTTAAAAAAACACCATCCATTTGTTGTTTTCTCTGCTGACGATAAATTAGCCTTAATAGATAGTAGTGGGTATTTCTATTATGAAACATTAAGTAATAATCAAAAATACCTTAGGCATTATAAAGATTTGGATACTACAAATTATATAAATAAAAAACCATTTAAAGCAGATAGTATGCATAAAAACATGATGCATATTTTTAATACTGCTCAATATTTAATTAGAGAGAAGTATTACAACTAAGTAAGAAAATTTTCTAACTTTTTTAATTTAGTGAACTGGCGTTTCGTGAGCAGGTTTCTCATGAGTTTCAACACTTTTTACTGTTGTATCAGCAGCAGTATGAGTTGCGAGTGTATCAACTATTGCTTCAGTTACAGGAGCCTCGGCAGCAGTTTCGTGTCCACCATGTTCAGCTGTACCTTTTTCACATTTTGATTCACATTTTTCGCCAGACCCTTCGCAACAACCGTGTTTTGGATTACACGTACTTACTGCTAAAAAAATAAGTAGAACGGTTACAAGTCCCATAATTAAGGGAGTACGAAATTGAACTTTTTTAGGTTCGTTAGAATGATTGTGTTCGTCGTGATGTGAGCTCATAAAGTATAGTTTAAATTATGTGGTAAAAATATATTAATTATTCATTATTTAAAATTATTGTACAATAATTTTTAAACTTTGATTTTGACTGTTAGTTGATAAATGAATAAAATATACCCCTTTGGCAAAAGTTGAAACATCAATATGATGAATATTAATAATATCATTATTATTTTCAAAAACTATAGTTTGCATAACTTTTCCTTGTAAATCAGTCATTGTAGCCTTAACAGGCGCTTCATTTCTAGGCAATAATAGGGTAATCTGAGTGCTGGACGGATTTGGGAATGATCCTAACGCTAATGGATTTAAATTTTCATTTTTTAAGCCTACAAACGTTTTGATGTTATCTCTATATTTAAATTGTGTTGGTGTAAAATTTGACCCAATTAAAGTGCCAATTACTTCAAAATACGGAATTTTTTCGCCAAGGCTAAGCCATTGATATCTTCGCTCATAATTAGGAAAGCCTAACTTGTTAAAAGGAATTGGTAACGCATTAATGGTGATTGTATCTATTGAAAATTGAGTTGTAATTACCCTTAAGCAATTCGCTGTTCCATAAGGTGTTGTAATCGTACCCCAGCCATCAGCCTCTGTTATTCTATAGCCATGTTTTTTGTATGTAAAAGGAATTAGCGTACTTGTTGGAGTGGTTAAACTAAATCTGGTGGAATCTCTGTCTAAATAATTTAATGGAAATTTGTATAATTCATCTTCATCAGTAAATGTAGCCCCAACCGGAACACCCGATAAAGTTAAGCCTAGGCCTTCTGAATTAAAAGAAGTTGTTCCATTTTTTTTATAAAAACTATATATGTTTTTAATAGAAAATGTTGAAATTGGAATAGGAACAGAATCAATAGTTTTTTCTCCATATTTAGGTGGAAGAAAATAAAAGAAATAAGGCGTTGATAATGAACCTTTAAATTCACGTAAAGCTTGACTTATCGGTCTCAACGTATCAAAGTGCCAAATATAATTTGCGCCAGTAACAGTATAATTTCCGACACTACTTTGTTTGGCATTACTGTAACGAATTGTATCGCCAGAAACTGGCATGTTTGATACAGAAATAGAAATCTGAGATTTTACTGCTAGTATCTGTAAAAAAAACAAGACTATGTAAAAATTATGCTTCATGGATTAGAGATTTAATTTAGGAACATTGAAATTATGATAGTCTTGTTTTTAAATTGAATTATCCTTTCATATCCTGAATATCTAACATACCAATTGGTTTGCCATTTTCAGTTACTACGATTGTATCAACATTTGTTTTCTTAAATAAAACGCTAGCGTCATTTAATAATACATTTGCATCGATTGTGATTGGTTCTCTATATTCTAAATCAGATAAATTTTTTGCTAAAATATCTCTTCCTTTTTCGCCAATTAATTTACGAAGACTTCCATCTGTAAATACGCCTTTAATGCTTCCGTCAGCTTTTGTAACAGTAACTGCTCCAAATCCGAATTCTGTCATTTTAACAATAGCATCTGTTACTGATGTACTTTCAACAACTAATGGGTTAGTTGATTTAATCGCTTCTTTAACTCTAACCATCATTAAGCGTGTATCTTGAATAAATTGATCAGTACCTAATGTAGTGAAGTTATTTTCAGTTAATTGTTTAATGATTTTTAATGGAACAGTAATTGTATGAACGCCAATATTGATAGCATTACGCACATGCTCAGCATGACGCACAGAAGAGAACATGATTTTTGTATCATATCCATAAACTTCAACAGCATCAACACATTGCTCCACTAATGCTAAAGCATCATGTCCTTGGTCTTGTAAACGACCAACTAATGGACATACGTATGTTGCGCCTGCTTGCATAGCCATATAAGCTTGTTGCAAAGTATATACTAAATGTACGTTTACTAAATACCCTTTGTCGCGTAACATTTTACAAGCTCTTACGCCTTCTAATGAAACTGGGATTTTAAATACGGTTTTTTTAGGATCTAAACCCAAAGCTAACTGACGCTCAGCTTCAGCTAAAACCTCTTCAGCAGTATTACCTAAAGCTTCAATTTGAAGTACAGGCACTATTTTACTTAATTTTACAATTGTACCATCAATATCAGTAATCCCTTCCTTTTGCATAAAGGTTGGAGTAGTTGTTAAGCCACTTAAAAATCCTAATTTAAAACCTTCTTCAATTTCTTTAAGGTTAGCTGAGTCTAAATATAATTCCATGTTTTTATTTTATTATTAAGTTCCAAATATAACCTATTTTTTTTAATTAAATTAATCGCAATTAGCTAAAGATTTTGCAATCCGAATGCCCTTAAAAAGGCCGATTTTTTAATCAATGGCACTTACTCCAGGTAATGTTCCGTTTTCAATATATTCTAATAAGGCTCCGCCACCAGTGCTCACATAACTTACTTGACTTGCTAAATTATATTTATTAATAGCTGCAACACTATCTCCGCCTCCAATAAGACTGAATGCCCCATTTTTGGTAGCCTCACAAATAGCAAAAGCAACTTCTTTTGTACCTTTCTCAAAACTACTCATTTCAAAAACGCCCATTGGTCCGTTCCATAAAATGGTTTTAGAGTTTTTTATGACCTCCGAATAGGTTTTTATTGTTTCTGAACTTATATCTAAGCCCATCCATCCATCAGGGATTTCATTAATATTACAATGTTTTACAGAAGCATCATTTGCAAAATTATCAGCAATTACAGCATCAGTAGGTATATATAAGTTAACGCCTTTTGCTTTTGCTTTGGTTAATAATTCTTTTGCCAAATCTAATTTATCATCTTCACATAATGATTTACCAATAGTTCCACCCATAGCTTTAACAAATGTAAATGCCATGCCGCCACCAATTAAAATGTTATTGGCTTTATTCATCAATTGTTCTATAATTAAAATCTTATCACTCACTTTTGCTCCGCCAACTATAGCTGTAAATGGAGCTTCTGCGCCATTAATTACTTTATTGATGCTAGCCACTTCGTTAGCCATTACATAACCTAAACATTTTGCATCTGGTTTAAAAAATTGTGCAATTACAGCAGTTGATGCGTGCGAACGGTGAGCTGTTCCAAAAGCGTCATTTACATAAATATCACCATGCTTGCTTAATTTTTCCGCAAACGCTAAATCTCCTTTTTCTTCTTCCTTGTAAAAACGTAAGTTTTCTAAAAGTAATATTTGGCCTGGCTTTAAATTAGAAGATAATTTCAAAGCTTCTTCACTGATGCAATCATCGGCAAACTCAACAGGTAGTCCTACTAAATCGCTAATTGTTTTAACAGTATGCTTTAAAGAATATTTATTTTCAGGCCCATTTTTAGGACGACCTAAATGGGACATTAAAACAACACTTCCGCCAAGTTCTATTATTTTTTTAATTGTTGGAATGGCAGCAACGATACGTGTTGTGTCTGTTACCTCAAAATTATCATTTAGCGGCACGTTAAAATCTACTCTTACTAAAGCGCGTTTATTTAAAAAATTTAGGTTGTCGATGGTTTTCATTTTTTAGTTTTTTAGGTCGCAAAAGTAAATATTTTTTCAACATATTGTTTATCCATGATAAACCCTCGAAAACACGATTAAGCCATTTTCAATTTCTAAAACTTCACCAACCATTAAATCTTCATCTCCATCGGCATGTCGAATGTATTCCATAAAAACTTGATAATCGTCTGCTGTTAATTTCTTTACCTCATATTTTAAACTTGGTATACGGTCAAAAGCATCTTTCCACCAACTTCTTAATTCATTTTTGCCAGAAATTAAACCTTGCGTTTCGGGTAAACGAATTTTTAATTTTGGACTGTAATGCTTTGCTGTTTCACTATATAGGCTCAATAGGTTTTCTAAATGATGCGTATTAAAGGCTTCGAACCACTTAATAGCAATTTGTTTATTTTGATTACTTAACATATAAATTAAAACATCAAATGTAAATATTAATTTAAACCTCTTTATATTTAAAGTGTTTAATTAGTGATATGTATAAAGATTTAAAATCCTGTCTCAACGACTTAGAAAAAAATAAACTTTTAGTGAGGATAACCGAAGAAGTTGACCCTCATTTAGAAATGGCAGCAATTCAGTTAAGAGTTTATGAAATGCATGGGCCAGCCTTGTTGTTTGAAAATGTGAAAGGTTGTGAGTTTAAATGTGCGAGTAATATTTTTGGAACGTTAGATAGAAGTAAATTTATTTTCAGAGATACGTTTACAAAAATGCAAACCCTGATTGATTTAAAAAACAATCCTATCAAAGGCTTGAAAAACCCTTTTAAATATATCGATATTGCCTTAACAGCATTTTCTGCATTACCTTTAAAAAATCCTTTTTCAAAACCCGTTTTATATAAAGAAACAACCATTGATAAATTACCGTTAATTAAACATTGGGAAAAAGATGGCGGCGCTTTTGTAACACTTCCTCAAGTTTATACCGAAGATGCTGATAAGCCAGGAATTATGAATTCCAATTTAGGAATGTATCGTATTCAATTAACAGGTAATGATTATATATTAAATAAAGAAATAGGTTTACATTACCAACTGCATCGTGGCATTGGTGTACATCAGGCAAAAGCAAATAAATTGGGAAAACCATTAAAGGTTTCTATTTTTATTGGTGGTCCACCAAGCCATACACTTGCAGCTGTAATGCCTTTACCAGAAGGTTTGAGCGAAGCAACTTTTGCAGGCGCCTTAGGCAAAAGACGTTTTAGATATGTTTATAAAGATGGATTTTGTATCAGTACAGATGCTGATTTTGTTATTACTGGTGAAGTTTTTCCAAACGAAAATAAACCTGAAGGTCCGTTTGGTGATCATTTGGGTTATTATAGTTTAAAACATGATTTCCCTTTAATGAAAGTGCATAAAGTATATCATCGCAAAGATGCAATATGGGCATTTACTGCTGTAGGCAGGCCACCACAAGAAGATACAAGTTTTGGAGAGTTGATACATGAATTAACTGGCGACGCTATTAAACATGAATTGCCAGGTGTAAAAGAAGTTCATGCAGTTGATGCAGCAGGCGTTCATCCTTTATTATTAGCAATAGGTAGTGAGCGTTATACGCCCTATAGTCAAACAAAACAGCCTGCCGAATTGCTTACTCAAGCAAATCTTATTTTAGGAAAAGGCCAATTAAGTTTAGCGAAATTTTTATTTATAACTGCTGACGATACTCAAAAAGTTAACACGCATAACGAAAAAGAGTTTTACAAATATATGCTCGAACGAATTGATTTAAAAAGAGACTTACATTTTTACACAAACACAAGCATCGATACGTTAGATTATAGCGGAACGGGATTAAATAGTGGAAGTAAATTAGTGATAGCAGCTTATGGCGATAAAAAAAGAGAATTGGGAGTTGTAATAGCAGATGATTTCACGACATTAAAAACTTTTACAAAACCACAAATTGCGTTTGATGGCGTTTTGATTTTTCAAGGGAATAAATTTGAATCTTACGAAAAAGCCAAACAAGAATTTGAAGCGTTTAATGATGAAGTGAAACAGAAAAATAATTTGTTTAGTCAGTTTCCTTTAATTGTAATTGCTGATGATTCAAGTTTTACAGCGGAGAATTTAAAAAATTGGTTATGGGTTACTTTTACGCGTTCTAACCCTAGTCATGATGTTTATGGAATAAATTCTAAAACAGAATTTAAACATTTTAGTTGCGATGCCATGATAATTGATGCAAGAATAAAGCCTCATCATGCTCCCATTTTAGAAAAAAACCCAGATGTTGAAAAACGAATCGATAAATTATTTGAAAAAGGAGGAAGCCTTTATAATTTGAAAAAAGTTAAATAATTTTTTGTCTTTTTGTTTAATTAAAAATAAATATTTAGCGTTTTCTAAAAAAGTTTAGATTTTTTTTACCATATTTTTACAGTTTTGACGATCGATTTCAATTATTTTTTTTGTTAAAATTTTATTTCAGTCTTCCATAAGTGTTTAAAACAAAGCCTTTTTAAGACAATCAACAATCAAAACAAATTTCAGACTAATATTATTTTTTAACACTTGTAAATTTTTTTTAGAAAAAATATTTTGTAAATTGTGATTAACTAAACAACAATTCATAATGAAGAAAAAATTATTATTTTCAACGCTAGCATTTTGTTATTCTTTAACATTTTTTGCACAAGCCCCTCCTCAAAGAAATTGCGGAACCTTACAACATCATGATTATTTAAAATTAACTCGACCCAATTACGAGAATGATTTAAATAGCTATAATGTAATGATAGAACAATATTTAGCTGCCCAATCTTCTGGAACAGCAAAAATGGCTGCTTTACCTACAGTTACAGTTCCTGTAGTGGTTCATGTCCTTTATAGAGTTGCTGGTGAAAATATTAGTGATGCACAAGCTATTTCTCAAGTTCAAGTTTTAAATGATGATTTTGCAAAACTAAATGCAGATAAAATAAAAGTGACACAACCTACATTTTCTACTGCAGCAACTGGAGCTAACATTCGTTTTTGTTTAGCTCAACGCGATCCATTAGGAAATGCTACAACAGGAGTTACTCACAAAACTACAACTGTTACAGCTTTTACTACTGATGATAAAGTGAAAAATAATGCAACTGGCGGAGAAACCGCTTGGGACGTAACAAAATATGTTAACATATGGGTTTGTAATCTAGGTCCAACCTTATTGGGTTATGGTGAATTTCCTACTGGCACTTTAAGTAACACTTGGGGCCTAGTTTTACATTATAAATATACAGGTAGTGGTGGAACTGCAATAGCTCCTTACAATTTAGGTAGAACAGGAACTCATGAATTTGGGCACTGTTTTAATTTATATCATATTTGGGGAGACGATGGTACTGCTTGCACAGGGAGTGACTTATGTTCTGATACACCAAATCAAGCTGGTAATCATTTTGGTTGTTTTCCTGCTGGTTCGATTCAAACAGATGCTTGTTCACCTAGTTCACCTGGCGTAATGTGGATGAATTATATGGATTATACAGATGATGCGTGTATGTATATGTTTACCGCACAACAATGTGCAAGAATGGAAGCAATTGTTAATACAGCTCCATGGAACATTTTAGGCACTTCTAATGGATGTACGCCTGTTTCAGCACTAGATGCGGGAATGACAGCTATTGCCTCGCCAGCAAATGGTAACTCGTCTTGTAATACGACAGTAATTCCAAAAGTTACTTTAACAAATGTAGGCTCTACTACTTTAATTTCTGCCACTATAAATTATAAGATGGATGCTACTGCAACCCAAACTGTTGCATGGACAGGCTCTTTGGCTACTTCTGCATCTAGTGTTTTAACACTTAGTACATACAGTGGTTTAAGCGTTGCTGCTCATACCTTTTCTGTTTGGGTAACAAATCCAAATGCGGGTATTGATGCTAATGCATTAAATAATAGTTTAAGCTCAACATTTTCTGTAGTAGCTGTTCCGGTTGGGGCTGCTTTACCTTTTGTTCAAGATTTTGAAGCAGTCACTTTTTTACCGGTAGGTTGGACAAAAATTACAGCAAATACAACTAATACTGTAAATACTTGGTCGAGAGTATTAAATACAACCGGCGTAACCGCTGGAAGTACGGCTTGTGCTAAAATGGATAATTTTTCTGGTACGATTGATATTACTGGACAAATTGATGCCTTGCGTACGCCAGCTGTTAGTTTTGTAGGTGCAAATAGTTCTTTAAGTCTAACGTTTGATGTTTCACATAAAAACTATAGCACAGTTGATATTGATAGTTTGAATGTTTATATATCGTCAGATTGTGGTGGAACGTGGACCCAATTATACACAAAAGGAGGAACTCTTTTATCTACTTCGGTTGGAACATCTACTGTAGCTTATACACCAACTGTTAATGCTCAATGGAGAAAAGAAACAGTTAGTTTGGGTACATATGCAGGTTTACCAAGTGTTTATTTGAAATTCGAATCAAGAAGTGGTTGGGGAAATAATTTATATTTAGATAATGTTAATATTTCCTATACCGTTTCTGCATTCCCACCTACTGCTAGTTTAACGACTACTTCACCAAAATGTGCAAACTCACCAATTACATTTAGCGATGCTTCTACAAATTTACCTACTAGTTGGAATTGGACTTTTGTTGGAGGTACTCCAAGTACTGCGACTACATCTTCAGTTAACGTTACTTATGCTGCAGCAGGAACTTATACAGTTACTCATACTGCTACAAATTCAACCGGTACAAGTACAACGTATACTCAAGCAATAGTTGTAAATGCATTACCAACAATTACACTTAACACAGCAACACTTTGTGTTGGAAATGCAGCTACATTAACTGCAGGTGGAGCAAGTACTTATACTTGGTCAACAGGTCCAACAACAACTTCAATTTCTGTTACCCCAACAGTTACTACAATCTATTCAGTAACAGCTACGAGTGCGTTAGGATGTGTAAATTCGAAATCAACAACTGTAACAGTAAATGCTTTACCAACAATTACGGCAACTTCTCCATCTATATGTGTTGGAGCAAGTACAGTAATAACAGCTGGCGGCGCTACCTCATATACTTGGAGTACTGGACCAACAACTGCTTCAATTTCTGTTACACCAATTACTACA
>JBBQKU010000005.1:0-179655 GCA_038327195.1 Bacteroidota bacterium
ATCCCATCCTTAATTTTAGGACCATCTCCTCTTTTTCCGTAATTTGGAACTTCAGGATCTTCATGCAATTTTTTCCCTAAACCATGTCCACATAATTCACGCACAACTCCATATCCATTTTTTTCGGCATGTTGCTGAATGGCAAAACCAATATCCCCTATTCTATTTCCTGTTTTAAATTGTTCAATACCAATATACAAACACTCTAAAGTTACATCTAACAGTTTTTGAACTTCAGGTTTAATCTCTCCTACTCCAAAAGTATAAGCATGATCACCACAATATCCATTTTTTAAAACACCACAATCTACAGATATAATATCACCTTCTTCTAAAGGTCTATCATTAGGAATACCATGAACGACTGATTCATTTAATGACATACAAAGTGTATTTGGAAAACCATACATACCTTTAAACAAAGGAGTTCCTCCATTATCTCTGATGTATTCTTCAGCCAATCTGTCAAGGTATAAGGTTGTAACACCTGGTTTTATTTCTTTAGCAATAATTCCTAAGGTACGCGAAACACTAAGTGCCGATTCGCGCATGATTTCAATTTCTTCTCGTGTTTTTAAAATAATCATTTACCAAATAATTTTTGAAAAATAGTTTTGTCTTTTTTATAATTATTATGAGCTTCTGGATTCTTAACTATATGGTTAAAATCTCCACCTTCAGGGTGAAGAATTTGCCAAGTAGCACTCCAACCTAAAAAACCACCAACATTTCTATCGTCAATAAAAATATCAACATTTAATTTACGAGGTAAATTTTCATGTATTGTTTCTTCGGGGTAATTGTTATTAACGGCGTAAAATTCCACGCCGTTTTTTCTGCAGTATTCAACAGCTTCATCTAATAACGAACCAGTACGATAAGTAAATAAAATAAGTTTATGTCCTTTTTTTTGCAACTCTTTTATAGTAGCAAATGCAAACATCATTTCCTTACCAATTGCTGGATAGCTATGCTCTACAATAGTTCCATCAAAATCGATAGCAATTGTTTTACTGTTATTATTTAAAAATTGTTGTTGCATACTTATTAAATATTTTCTGCTTTTAAAACCTTTAAATTTGAGTCTAATTCATATAAACGAGGAATTCCTGTACCAATTTCAAATTCCAATATCTGAGCTGGTGTCATGTTTTCTAAATACATGATTAAGGCTCTTAAGCTATTTCCATGTGCTGCAATTACAACATTTTTTCCAGCTTTTAATTGAGGTTCAATTTCAGCCTTGTAATAAGGAATTACTCTATCTGTCGTATCCTTTAAACTTTCTCCGTTTGGCGGCGGAACATCAAAACTTCTTCTCCAAATTTTTACCTGCTCATCACCATATTTTTTTGCAGTTTCTGCTTTATCTAATCCTTGTAAATCGCCATACATTCGCTCGTTTAAAGCCTTATTATATTTTGTTGGCACAGTTTGACTCGCAACTTCTAATGCAATTGTTAAAGTATTTTGTGCACGTTTTAAATCAGAGGCATAAGCTAAATCAAAATGAAATGGCTTTAATTTTTCTCCTGCATTTTTCGCTTCTTGTATTCCTTTTTCTGTTAAATCAACATCTACCCAACCAGTAAATTTATTTTCCAAATTCCAAACACTTTGTCCATGTCTAAAAATTACTAATAATGCCATAATCTATTTTTTTTACAAAAGTAATATAATTAAGTGCATTCTAAAAAATCAAATACTATTTTAATACTTACTTTTGAGCATTAAATAAACACTATGAACAAAATTGCAATAATTGGATGTGGAAATATGGGTTTAATCTATGCAAACTCATTTTTAAAATACAAAATTACAAGTAAAGATAATTTATTATTAGTTGAAAAAAATAGTGATCGACAAAGTAGTTTATCAGTTATGAATATTGGTAAAGTTGTAACTGCTTCCGATAAACAAATTACTGATTGCGATATTGTTATTTTAGCAGTTAAACCTCAAGATTTTAAGGAGTTAGCAGAATCATTGAAACAAGTAATTAATCCAAATTGTGTTGTTTTATCAATCATGGCAGGTACCGAAATGTCCTATATTCAATCTGCCTTAAATCATAAATTTGTTGTAAGAGCAATGCCTAATTTACCTGTAGAAATAAGTATGGGAATGACAGCATTTTGTTCATCAACTGATATATCGCATGATAAAATAATGTTAGTAGAAAATTTATTATCAACTACAGGGCGAACTTTATATTTAAACGATGAAAAACAATTAAATGCTGTAACTGCTTTAAGTGGCAGTGGGCCAGCTTATTTCTTTTACTTTATGAAACACTTAGTAGATGCTGGTGTTAAAATGGGTTTAGAAGAGCATGTAGCATCAATATTGGCGAAACAAACTATGTTAGGCTCATTTCATTTAATCAATAATGGAAATAAAACATTAGATGAATATATAAAGTCTGTTGCTTCAAAAGGTGGAACTACGGAAGCTGCTTTAACTACATTTAGCAATAATCAAATGGGAAATACCATTATTGATGCTCTTATAAATGCTGAAAAACGTGCAGAAGAGTTATCAATAAAATAACTCTTTATTTCTCTTTTATCTTTTTTCGATGGTCAGTTCCCCATTTATACATCGCTACTAAAACTGCATCCATTGACTTTCCATATTCTGTAATTTCATATTCAACAGTAGCAGGAATTGTATCATATACTTGACGCTTTATCATTTTATTAATTTCTAAATCTCTCAGTTCTTTAGATAACATGCGAGGTGTAATTTTTGGTATTATTTTTTCCATTTCACCAAAACGCTTACTACCTCGCATTAATGTGCCTAAAATGGGTAGTTTCCATTTTCCATTAAAGAAATCTAAGGTATCACGAATTGCTCTTGAAAACTCTTCTGAGCATTGCGGAATATCACAATGTATTTTTTTTGTTGCCATCTTAAAATTATTTAACTATACTTTAGTATAGTACTTCTTTTTGTATAGTAAAAATACATAATTTTGTTGAACAAAAAACAATTAATAAAAAAAACTATGGATATTATTGAAAATCTTAAATGGCGTTATGCTACAAAAAGAATGAATGGCACAAAAGTGCCACAAGAAAAAATTGACAAAATCGTTAAAGCAATTAGTTTATCGGCTTCAGCATTTGGTTTACAACCATACAAAGTGTTAGTAATTGAAAACGAAGAACTCCGAAAAAAATTACAACCAGCGGCTTATAATCAGCCTCAAATTGTTGAAGCATCACACTTATTAGTATTTGCACCTTTTGAAAACATTACAGAGAAACACATTTTAGATTTCATTAACCTTCAGGCTAAAGAAAAAGGCGTTGAAGTTGAAAGTTTAGATGGATTTAAAAAAATGCTTGAAGGCAGTCTATTAAATCGTACAGAGTCTGATAATTTTAATTGGGCTGCACGCCAAGCCTACTTGGCATTAGGAACTGCATTAGTAGCTGCTGCCAGCGAAGGAATTGATGCAACTCCAATGGAAGGATTTAATCCATTAGCATTTGATGAAATTTTAGAATTAAAAGAAAAAGGAATTAAAAGTGTAGCATTATTAGCTCTTGGTTATAGAGATGAGGCCAATGATTATTTAGCTAAAGCTCCAAAAGTGAGAAAATCTAATAATGACTTAATCATTAATTTAAATTAATTAGCATTTATCAAAAGTATAAAAAGCGAGGTGTTAATTAACACCTCGCTTTTTTCTTTTTTACACCTACTCTTCCCATATCTTCTACCTTTTTAATATAATCAAATGCAGAAGGAATTTTGCAATTTGTAACTCCTACATCAACTGTCACCTTTCCAATATTTAATGCTGTTTGGTAAGCAAGTTTAGTTAAGTCATTCACATAACAACCACAGGAAATTACAAATACATTCATTGCATAACGCACTCTGTTTGGCTGATTATGAATTGTTGTTTCAACTCGTTTTAATAATTTTTGAAATAAGATTAAATCAATTTTTTCATTAGGTGTAATTGATAAATAACTTGACAATGTTGACCAACCTGCAGAAACAATATGTTCATCGCCTGAATCAATCCATTGTAAACCAACTTCTAAACCAAACGGAGATTCAGCTGCAAGCCAAGGCACTGTATATTCGCTATGCATATGCCAAGAAGCTTTTTTAACCCAATGATTTAAGTTTTCTTTTGAAATTTGTTTTTCATCTGCAATCAATCCTGCCAAATACATAGCATCTGAGTTTCCTGTGTTATATAATTCTAAGGACAAGTCATGATTTTTTTTTATTTTTTTTTGAAGCACTTTTAAATCTCCTACTTTTACGCCATAAAGATTATCAATTGGAGCTCCATGATTTATAAACGTTTTTTTTGTTTGTTCCGTTCCAAGTTTTTCAAGTTCTTTTAAAACCTCTTTACATGTCATCATTTTTGTCAGGATTAATTTATTAACGAAACTATGAATTTAATTAGAGTTATAATAATCATATGTCAAAAAGACATACATAACTTTTTGGATTAAAGTTTGCATATTAGTGATAGCAAACTTAATTTAGTAAGGCAAATAAAACTAACAATTTAAAAAATAAAAAAATGGCATTAGAAATTACAGACGCTAACTTTGAAGAGTTAGTATTAAAATCAGACAAACCCGTATTAGTTGATTTTTGGGCAGAATGGTGTGGCCCTTGCCGTATGGTAGGTCCTGTTGTTGAGGAATTAGCAAAAGAATATGAAGGAAAAGCAGTTATTGGAAAAGTAAATGTTGATTTAAATTCAAAAATTCCTGCCGAATTTGGAATTAGAAACATACCAACTATTCTATTTTTTAAAAATGGACAAATGGTTGAAAAGCATGTTGGTGTTGCTGCTAAATCAGCTTTGGCTGCTAAAATAGATTCTCATATGTAATTTTTAAAAAAAATACATTTAATAAAAAAGCTGTATCCTATTCGATACAGCTTTTTTATTTTTCTATTTTAAACCAATCATGTGGCACAAAATTATCTTCAAAGGTTTCAACATATTTTAATCCAGATTTTTCGATAACATGTCTTGATGCTTTATTTTCAAAATGAGCCATAGCATAAATTTCTTGAAGTTTTAATTGGTTAAAACCATAATCAACGCAAGCAATAGCAGATTCAGTTGCATAACCCATTCCCCAATATTTTTGATTGAGGAGATAACCTAAGTCGTAATAATTGATATGATTATTAGTTAGCTCTTTTACAAATTTCAAACCTGACCAACCAATAATTGTATTTGATTTTTTTTCAATCATTGCCCAACGGCCAATTCCATTGTCAATATATTGTTGTCTAATAAATTGAATTATTCCTCTAATTTGTTCAATATCTTTTACTGGATTATTTCCCAAATAAATATTGACAGCAGGATTTGAATCTACTTCAAATAAAGCCTTTTCATCTTCTGGTAAAATCTCTCTTAGAAATAAGCGCTCTGTCTCAATAAAAATTTCCATGAAAAGTAAATATCGAAAAAACTATTTCTCTTTGCTTAACATGAATTGTTTTTCAAGAGAAAATGCTTCGTTTTTTCCCATTTTCAATTCTACTTTTTCTTCAGCAGATTTAAAACCTTTTTTAGAAATTTTTATTGTATAAATCACATCACCTTTTAAAGTAATAAAATATTCGCCATTATCTGTTGTTACAGTTGACGCAATTACTACTCCTGTTGGATCTAATATTTGAATATCAACGCCCGTAATTCCACTACCTTCAAATGCATCACGAACAACACCTTTTAAAATACTTAAACCAGTATTCACTTTCTTTTTGCCATCTTTTTCAAAAATTCCGTAATTGCTAATATCAGCGCTATAAATATCACTTTCACCTAAACCACCTTTTCGTTCACTAGCAAAATAAGCCAACTGAGCATCAGCACTTACAACTAATGGTCCGTCTTTATAAACAGTATTAATTGGGTAACCTAAGTTTACTGGCTTACTCCATTTGCCACCTTCTAATGTTGATTTAAAAATATCATAAGAACCCATTGAACCTTTTCCGTTTGAAGAGAAAAATAATGTTTTTCCATCTGGTGCTAAAAAAGCACCAACTTCATCAAACTCCGAATTAATTTCTGGTCCCAAATTTACAGGCACATCCCATTCTTGTTTGTTTTTACGTTTAACCATCCAGATATCAGCTCTTCCATAACCACCTTTACGTTCGCTAATAAAAAATAGTGTTTTACCATCAGGGGAAATGCATGCACCACCTTCCCAATATGTTGTATTAATAGGCTTTCCTAAAGGCTCAGGAGTTTTCCATTTATTACTAATTACTTTTGAGACAAAAATATCACCACCACGAGATTGAATATCTTTTAAATCATTTTTATATAAAAATATTTGTTTTCCATCAGGTGAAATACTTGTACAGGCATCATGAGCTTCTGTGTTAACATTGCCAGAAACTTCATCACTCGTTAACCATTTTTTATTGATTGTGTCCCATAATGAAATATAAATATCTTGGAAAAATTTACCATCACCTTCAATATCAATAGGAGAATCTGTTGTTTGAGGACGACGTGTAGTAAAAACCAACTTTCTGCCATCAGCACTAATACAAGGAGTTTGATCATCATATTTAGAATTAATAGCAGTACCTAAATTTTCTATTTTAATATCATTGTTAGGGTTTGCCATGTTTATTTTCGCATTATTACAATGGTCAATATAAACATCAACTTCTTCTAGTTGCGCATCTTTATTACTTGCGGATGATTTATAAGCTGTAAATTCAATTAAAGCATCATCAATTTTTTCATCTAATAAATACAATTTACCTAATACTAAATGGGTTTCTGGCTTTATATCTTTATTAGTAGCAAGTGCTTTTTTAAGTGTTTCAAGAGCTAAATCATATTTCTTTAATTCAAAATTACAATAGCCAATATAATAAAGTACAGATGCGTCATTAGGATTTTTAGCTAAAACTTCTTTGTATAAATTTAAGGCGCCAATAAACTGACCAGCATATAATTTTTGTTTTGCCAAAACCATTTTTACTTGGTCTTGAGCATCAATTGCTTTTGTACTTGTATTAAATGCAAATAAACAAATGGCAATTAAAATAAAATTTTTCATCATAATATATAAGATTTGTAAACACTAAATATAAAAAATTACTTTGTAATGGGATAATAATGTTTAAAAATATGCCACTAAAGTTTAATTTTAAGTATTTTTATACCATGAGTGCGATACTTTTTTATTGTTTTTTGCCATTTTTATATCTGATTTCGATATTACCGTTTCCAATATTTTATGCAGTATCTGATGGGCTTTGCTTTTTATTGTATACAATTGTCGGCTATCGAAAAAAAGTGGTGTTTGAAAATTTAAAAAACTCATTTCCTAATAAAACACATTCAGAACTTAAACAACTCGAAAAGAAATTTTACCATTATTTATGTGATTTGTTTTTAGAAACCCTTAAAACATTAACAATATCGAAAGAAGAAGCTGTAAAACGATGTAAGTTTAGTGCTAATACAACTCAAATATTAAATGATTTAGCAGAAAAAAAACAATCGTGTATTTTGGTAATGGGCCATTATGGAAACTGGGAATGGGCAGGAAATAGTTTTAGTTTACAATGCAACCAACAATTGTATGTTATTTATCATCCATTAACCAATAAGCACTTTGATAAATTAATGTATAATATGCGGACTCGTTTTGGCACAAAATTATACGCCATGAAAGATACCATGCGTGAAATGGTTCGCAACAGACATGAAGTTAATGCAACTGCTTTTATAGCAGATCAAACACCATCACCTGAAGGTGCTTATTGGACAAGCTTTTTAAACCAAGATACACCAGTGTTTTGGGGGACAGAAAAAATTGCACAAAAGTTTAATTATCCAGTTGTTTATGTAACAATTAAACGATTAAAACGTGGCTTTTACGAAGTTGATTCTGAAATTTTAGTTACAGATTCAAAAAACACAAAAGAAGGAGAAATATCCGAATTACATACTCGTAAACTTGAAAAAGATATTATAGCACAACCAGAAATTTGGCTTTGGAGCCACAGAAGATGGAAACATAAAAGGCAATAAAATAAAAAATACTATATCTTATGAATTATATATATAAAATATAGCCATTTAAAATTATTAATAGTTCTTTATTAATAAGAAAAAAGTAAAAATGAGTAAATTATATAGTACGAAAAATTAGTTCGACATTTTCAATTGTCATTGGTTTTGTAAAAAAGCCTTTAACCAATTCATTTTTTTTCGAAAGTTCTAAATCAAAAGGATTCTCTGATGTGGTTAATATAAAAACTTTGCATGTTAACTTCTTCTCTGCTAATTGTTCCAAAAATTGCCAACCATCCATTAAAGGCATATTTAAATCAAGCAAAACAATTGTTTCTGGAGTTATTTCAGACTCAGTAAGTTTATATAAAGCTTCAAATGGGTCATAAAATTTCTTAACTTCAATATCAGGGTAAACCGTTTTGATTAATTTTGGCACGATAAAATTGTTAATTTCATCATCATCAATAAGTATAATATTTTTCATTTTTTTTATTTTATAATGTAATTAAAAATGTTGTTCCTTTGTCGATTTCACTTTCTATTTTAATGTCGCCATTAATTGCTTCAATTTGTTTTTTCACCATATACAATCCTAAACCTTTACCTTCTTGCTCTGTATTAAACCGCTTATATAATCCAAAAATATATTTCCCATTTGCTTCTAAATCAATTCCAATACCATTATCAGATATACTCATTTTAAAATTACCATTTTCTTTTGTTATTGAAATAAATATTTCTAGCCTTCTTAAAGGAGATTTATATTTAATTGCATTACTTAAAAGATTATAAAGGATGCTCTCAAAATAACTTTTTACAGTTACAATTTCTTTTGCGTCTTTACTAATATGAACATTTATGTTTGCATTTGATTCAATCCTTTGTTTTTCAATTGAATGAAAAACACTCTCTATCACTTTTTTTATTTGAACAGTTTCTTTTTTAGTACCAATTAAAGATCGAATTGTAAGCATTTCATTCAAATCCTTTACCAAATCATCCATTTTAATAATAGATTCTCCTATATATTCTATTATTTTTTTTGTTTCACTTTCATTATTTGGATAATTTAATACATTTACTAGGCCTAAAATATTGGCAATTGGAGCTCTTAAATTGTGAGAAACGATATAATTAAATTGCATTAAATCGTTGTTTTTATTAATTAGTTCATTAACCGTTTTTTTCAGTTGACCTTCAACCATTTTTCGGTCAGAAATATCAAAAACGGTTCCTTCCATAAACATCCCTTCACCCTTTTCATTTTTTATGATTGAAGCATTCTCCAATAAGTCAACTTGCTTACCGTTCTTTAATCTAATACTACTTTCGAGTCCATTTATTTTATAATTATTATTTGAAACTTTTTTAACAAAATCATCGAGAGTTAAATTATCATATAAATCGCGAGCATACTTTCCAATGACATCCTTAGCTGTTTCAAATCCAATAATTTGTGCAAACGCGTCATTGCATTCCAAAATAACATCATTCAAATCAGCTCGATAAACCCCTGCCAAATTTCTTTCAAATAAATTCCGATAACGCTCTTCATTCTCTCTAATTTTTTCTGCTACATTTTTTCTTTCTGTAATATCAACAAATCGAATTACAACTTTTTGATTTCCACCATCAAAACCAGAAACACTAAATAGAAACCATTTAATATTGTCAGTAGATTGACTAGGATACTCCATTTCAAAACGATCAACATCACTATTCAAAACGGACTTTATACCTTTTAATATATTTTCAAAATAAACATCACCTTTAATGATTGCCTTATTACAAATATCAAAATAATTCAAGCCGTTACAGGTAGACTTATTATTTTCGATACCGCGTTTTTCGACATAATCATTCCAAGCCTCATTTGTCGAAATTATTAATCCGGTTGAGTCAATTACAGCAATTTGAGAACTTAAAGAAGATAGAATTCCCTTTGTAAATGATTCACTTTCTTTTAATTGATTAGCAATTTTCAAACTAATCAACTCATTAGTTGTTCTTGGTGCAAGAAATTTTATCAATTTTTCTTTATATAAAACGTCTTCCATCGGTTTAGTATCCATTAAAATAATAATGCCAATAGGTAATTTATTTTCGTCCAATAATGGAATTCCAAGATAAGATTCTATACCGAATTTTTTTAAATCCTTGTCCTGAGGAAAAGAAACTTGAACATTTTTACTATAGGCACAAATTTCACCCTTAAGAACATTTTCACAAGGTGTATTTTCTATATTGTATTTATAAGTTGGCAACACAACTGATTTGGATCGAAACGAAATAGATTCAACCTCATTTTTATCTAAATTATAAATACCAACCATTGCATATTTTACGCCAATAGTATCACAACAAAATTTTGTAAATTCGTTAAAATAAGATGCGCCCGTTTTTACCGATAAACTATCATTTATTTGTTTTAAAAATAAGTCGTTTTTTTTACTTTGAGTAACATCTACATGTGTGCCAATCATTCGATATATTTTACCATTTTCATCACGAATAGCATGCCCCCTGTTTAAAATATTAACATAATGACCATCTTTATGTTTCATTCTAAATTCTGTTTCATACATCTTGGATTTTCCAATTAGATAATCATCTACCGTTTTTATTGCATTTTCTTTATCATCCTCATGAAGAAGATTTTCCCATGTTTTTTTTTCTCCTACTAACTCATTTTCATTATAACCAAGCATACTTTTCCATACAGGAGAAAAATACACTGCATTAGTCATCACATTAAAATCCCATAACCCTTCATTTGCTCCCTGCATAGCAAGTTTGAGTCGTTCTTCACTTTCAACTAACTTTAATTCATCTTGTTTTTTGGTTAAAGCGAATGATGCTTTTTTTGAAAAGCGTATTACAACCTCTTTTTCATCATTGGATAATTTATTTGCCGATGAAAATGTGATTAAACCGAGAACATTATCATTAGCAATAATTGGAATAATTCCAAATGTTTTAACATTCAATAATTTTTGAGTCCAGCCACTTAATTTTTTCAATAAAACATTATCAGAATGTTCTTCAATAATTTCAATAATTTCACGCTCAACACTTGTAATAATAAGTTCTTTTTTGGTTACCACATTTTTAAAGATAGTCGCAGTATTAAGGTTTGGAAGAACTTTTGACAATTTTAAACCAGCAGCCTTTTCAATTTTGGAAACAAAATTTTGTTCAAGATTATCAGTAATAAGTTCCAACGTATTATTTTTCTTATTATACAAATAAATTCTAGCAGATTTAACTTCAATTAAATCGTTTAGAGAACCTAATAATTTTTCAGCAAAAACTTCAATTGAATCACCACTAATAATAGACTGATTAATTTTTTCATTATTCTCAATTTCTTTAAAATTCAGAAGTAATTTTTTCTCTTTTTCCTTATTATCTGTAATATTAGAAATGGAAATTTGTAAATGTGTAATTCCTTGAATTAAAGTAACTAAAATAACTGCTTCCCCATAACGAGAAATACTTTCTTCATTTTCAAAATTGAATTCAATAATTTTTTTAAATTCGGTTTGATTAAAAAAATCACTAAAGTTAGAATTATTTTTTTTATAAATTTCATTTAGAAAAGGAGATATTGTGAAATGTTTGTTCAAGATTTCATCAGCAGAAATCCCACACATTAATTTCCCCTTCCTGTTAATATTTACAATTATTCCTTCATTGTTGATTAAAAAAACCTCTTGAGATAAAGACATATAAAGGTCTTGATATGAAATATCAGCATAAATTGCTTTTTTCTCAAGTTCTTTGTTTGAATTTTTTAAACTTAAATTAGCATGATGAACGGCCAAAAAATTATTAATTTTCAATTTTAATAAGGTTTCATCAACTGGTTTTGTTAAATAATCTAGTGCTCCTAATTCATGTCCTTGTTTAAAATATTCTTTTTGGGTAGCATTGGCAGATAAAAAAATTAACGGAATATCTTTTGTTTTACTATTTCCCTTTATCAATTCTGCTAATTCAAAACCATTCATTTCAGGCATCTGAACATCAAGAATAATGAGTCCGTAATCATTTTTCAACAGTAGTTTTAAAGCCTCTGGCCCCGAAAGCACAGAATCTGTTAAATATCCTGAACTTTTCAAAACTGCAGAAAGTGAAAAAAGATTTTCTTGTCTGTCGTCTACTAAAAGTATTTTATATTTATAGAAATCATCCATTTACTTATTTTTTATTCTAATTATAATTTCTATTCTTAAAATATATTATAATAAACTAAGTTATCTATTCTTTTCTATATTTTTTTTCAATTTTCATGAAAATCTTACATGACACTAACTTTATTTTATTATTTTTTTTCTCCATATTTTTTGTACTTTACTAACAATTTCAAAATCATCAAATGAATTAGTAAAATCTATACTTTCCTTTAAGCCAAGTGCTAAATATCCATTATTTGAAAGACTACTTGATAATAATTTCACAACTTTATCCTGCAAATTTCGATTAAAATAAATTAATACATTTCTGCATAAAATAATGTTAAATTCATTGAAACTTTGATCAATTCCTAAATTATGGTGCGAAAACACAATTCTATTTTTAAATTCATCATTAAAAACAGCTTTCCCAAATTTGACGCTATAATAATCGTGTAATTTTTTTACACCTCCTGAACTCAAATAGTTTTCTTTACACATTAACATATCATCGACTGAAAACATTCCTGATGCTGCGCTTTCAAGCACCTGTTGATTTATGTCAGTAGCATATAATAATGATTTTTCGAGTAAACCAGCCTCCTTAAGTAAAATAGCCATAGAATAAACTTCTTCGCCTGAAGAACAACCTGCGTGCCATATTCTAATAATGGATTTATTTTCGATTTCTGGAATAACAACCAACCTAAGAGTTCTATAAAACTCTGGATCTCGAAACATTTCTGTTACATTAACTGTAATTTCTTCAAGAAAAGTATTAAAAAACACTGGGTCATTTATCACTTTGTCAATCAGGAATTCAAAACTTAAAATTTTATAATTATAAATGATTCTATCTATTCTTCTTTTAATTGAGGTATAAGAATAATCAGAAAAATCGTATCCATATTTATGATAAACCTGATTTGTAAGGATTTCAATTTCACTTTCATTTATTATATAGTTAAAATCCAAATTCTCTTTATTTAAAATCGTTTTATTTATTATAAAGTAAAACTCTTAATAAGGATAATAATCGATCGCCATCAACAGGTTTTGTAACATAATCGTTGGCACCAATTTTAATACATTTTTCTCGATCTCCTAACATTGCCTTTGCTGTAACTGCTATTATTGGTATTTTTTTCAATTCATCATCATTTCTTATCTCCATAATAGTTTCATATCCATCCTTATTTGGCATCATCATATCCATTAAAATAAGATCTATATCATTTTTATTTTTAAGAATTTCAAGTGCTTCATTTCCATCACCAGCAGAACTTACATTTATTTTTTGACTTTCCAATAATTTTGTCAATGAAAATATATTACGCACATCATCATCCACAATTAAAATATGTTTTTCTAATAAGGCCTTATCACTGATATAGGGAAGTTTTAATGTCTTCTTTTCGTCATTACTTTCAACTAAATGCAAAAAATAGGAAATTCCACTTGATAGACGCTTAAAACTATCAGCAGTTTTAATGATTATCTCATTAGCAAATTGTTTAATTTTCTTTTCTTCCGAAAGCGACATTGCTCTTCCTGTATAAATTATTACTGGAATTTTTTCAAGTTTAACATCATTCTTAATTGTTTCCAATACATTATAAGCTAGTTCATTTTGCATTTCAATATCAAGAACAATACAATCAACATCTTTTGTTCTCAAAATTTCAGAAGCCTCTTTAACAGAAGAAGCGGTTAAACACTTTTTAAATGTATTTCCAATAAAATTGGAAACCGCCAAGATGTGATTTTCATTATCATTTATTAAAAGAATAATTTTCGGTAATTTTCCAGAAACACTTTCGATTTTATCAAAAACTAAATTTAATTCATTGTCTGCAAATGGCTTATTTATAAAATCAATTGCGCCAAGACTAATACTTTCTTTTGCCTTTGTTTGCAATGAAGACATCATGTGTACAGGAATATATTTTACTTCATTATTTTTTTTCAATTCTTTTAACACAGTCCAACCACTTTTAACAGGTAATTGGATATCCAGTAAAATTCCTATTGGCTTATATTTAATTGCAAATAGTAATGCATCCGCACCACTCACTGCAACTATAGCTTTGTAACCTCTTTCATGAATATACTTTACTAAAGCTTGAGCAAAGGCAGTGTCGTCTTCAACAATTAAAATTACTTTATCATTTTCAAAAATTATATTTCGATCGTCAGCTATTTCATCAGGCGTAAATTCCACAACGTCATTATCAATGGAAGACGAATACAAAATTGGATTTTTATTGATAATAAAATTAGAATTATCTTTTTCAAATATGGTTTCTAAACCTAATTTAGTTTGAGAACAATCCAACGGAATAACTAATGTAAAAGAACTACCTTTTTCCAATTCACTTTTTAATTGAATTTCACCTCCAAGTAAATGCGCAATTTCTCTACTAATTGCAAGTCCTAATCCTGTTCCTCCATATTTTCTTCTGGTAGATCCGTCAGCTTGTTGAAAGGCTTCAAATACTAAATCATGTTTATCAATTGAAATCCCTATACCTGAATCAATTACCTCGAATGAAATAAAATTTTTAGGTTTAATTGCCATTTTTTTTGATTCAAATTCATTGGTAGGCCTTATAATCAATTCAACACTACCATTTTTTGTAAATTTAAAAGCATTAGATAAAAAATTATTTAAAACCTGCTCCACCCTCGCTATGTCTGTTTTTAAATATTCAGGAAGATTGCCTGATATTTTTGAGGAAAATTGAATTCCTTTTTCCTTGGCTAATTGTGTAAAAGTGTTATTAACGTTATTTAAGATAGTATTTAAATCAACTCGTTCAATATCAATGTTCATTTTTCCAGATTCTATTTTGGATAAATCGAGTATTTCATTAATTAATTGAAGAAGGTTATTCCCAGAATTATTAATAACAGAAGCAAATTCTTTCTGCTCATTTGATAAATTACCCTCTAGATTATCAGAAAGTAATTTACTTAATAATAAAATTGAGTTCAATGGAGTACGTAATTCGTGGCTCATATTTGCTAAAAACTCAGACTTATACTTACTACTTAATGCCAGTTCTTCTGCTTTTTGCTGAAGTTCAAATGAAGCAGATTCCAATTCTTCATTTTTTTCATTCACTGAATGATTTTTTTCTTCAAGTAATTGTGTTTTTTCTTCTAATTCTTGATTAGACTGCATTAATTCCTCTTGTTGAGCTTTTAATTCTTCTTCAGATGCTTGGAGTTTATTTGCCTGAATCTCTAAAATAGAATTTGATTCTTTTAGTTTTTCTTGTTGTGCATTTAACTCCTTTGCTTGTGAAAGCAATAATTCTTGTTGATATTTTTGTTCTGTAATATCGAATCTAACTGAAATAAACTGAAATGGTTTTCCATTTTCATTCAAAAAAGGAATGATTGTAGTATCTACCCAATAAAAAGAACCATCCTTTGCTTTGTTTCTTATTTCTCCTTTCCATAGTTTACCATTTAAAATAGTTTCCCATAATTTAGCTATGAATTCCTTTGAATGAAATCCCGAATTTAAAATCCGATGATCTTGGCCAATCAATTCATCTCGTTTATACTTTGAAACACGGCAAAAGTTATCATTTACATATTTTATAGTGCCATTTTTATTTGTGATTGCCACAATTGCTGATTCATTTAAGGCAAATTTATAATCGGAGATTTCTTTAATATTTTCTTGTATCTTATTTTCTATTTTTTTTCGTTCGGTATTATCAAATACAGTGGTGTGACTTTTAACAAATTCACCTTTTTCGTTTAATGTGGCCGCAGAATTAACAACTGCTGGAAAAGTTGTTTTATCTTTACGCTGAAATTCAAATTCTAAATCGTTTACATATCCTAATTCAATAAATTTATCATAATCCTCAATAAATGAATTCAAATGAATTTCTTTACTTTTTTGAGATAAAAGATCTTCATATTTCATCTTTCCAATTACCTCTTCGACAGAATACCCCAACCAATTAAGTAGAGTTTGATTAATGTTAGTTAAAAAAATTGAAGAATCAACAGAAAGATAACCGCAAGGTGCTTTGTTATACAAATCCTTTATTTCTTCAGACGCATCAAACATTTCTTTTTCATGTTGAATCTGAGTTGTAATATCTTCAATACTATGTATTAAATAAACTATATTTTTATTTTCGTCAAGTATGGGTTTATTTAACGGACTCAAATATCTTACTTCAAAAGTTCCATCAGCATTTTTAATGGTATACTTTTGTATATCCATTTTGTGAGCTATTTTATTTTTAAGAACTAGATTTAACGATTCTTTTAGATTCAAATCATTATTTATATTAAGCTCATTAAACTTTTCCGGAAATGCAACAAACATATCCTTACCTAAAATTTCTTTTCTAAAAGTTCTTGTTGCTTTTAAATATTCATTACTAACGGCTTCAACTGTAAAATCAGGCAACAGAATTACATATAAACCTGGAGCTTCTTCAAATAAGGTTTTAAAATTAGATATTTCATTCAAACTAAAGTTAAGTTTTTCCTCTGTTTTATTTCTTAAAATTATATTATGCCTAATGAGAATGAAAACAAAAAAAAGTGTGAGTAAAATTGCTATTAATAAAATTATGACTGAATTTATTAAAGCTCGACTCTCTTTTAAATTGTTACTCTGACTAATTTTCAATAAACTAGTCTGTACAAGCATCATCATATTAACAACTTTTCTAATTTCTTTCGTCAAATATTTACCTTCGCCAGAATCAACAATTTTTTTAGCTTCTATAAATCCTAGTTTACTTCGAGTATCTATTAACCTTTCAGAAATCGCAATTTTTTTTTCTACTAGCGCTTTAAGTGAATCTATTCTATTAAACTTAGTGGTATTATCTGAAATTAAAATTTCAAGTTTATTTAAATTTTTATTTATATCATTTTTACCTTCGATATATGGTTTAAGAAAAGAAGTGTCATTCGTAATTATGAATCCTCTAGTTCCAATTTGCAAATCCAGGGCATTAGACATTATCATTCCTAATTCTTCAATAACTTCATGTGTATGAGTCACTAAATCATGTGATTTTAAAAGCGAGTCTGTTGTTCTATAAGTTGCTATACCTGTTGATATAACAATTATGGAAATAATAATAAAAAGAAAAAATATTTTATTTTGGAATGAAACCTTCATATAATATAGTATAGTTAAGCAATAATTGATTGATTTTCAAATTGTTTTAAAATAAAATGATTAAAAAGTAATAATTAGGACAAAAAAGGCGTTATAGAATAACTTAACTCATCATAAGTTCTATAACTTTTATATTTAGTAATTTGAAACTTACCTCGAAGTATTTCTGAGGAATTAGCAGATCCATTTGAATTGTTATTCATTTTTATAAATTTAAAAAAACATTAAAAAAGGTCCGTGATTTATTATTCGAGAATTATAAATATAATAAAATTTGAATAAAAGGCAAAAGAATTTCAATTTATTAATCAAAATTGGTATTACCTGTTTATTTCAACTATAGAATCAATTTCTTATTCGAATGTTAATAAACGGATGCTTAAAAGCACCAAATAATCTCTTATTTTTAGCCTTTAGAAAAAATGAAGTTGACTACAGAAAAAGATATAACAAAACTAAGCCCGAAAAATTTCATCATTATTAAAGGGGCTCGAATGCATAATTTAAAAGGCATTGATGTTGCATTACCTCGAAATAAATTTATTGTTATAACTGGCTTATCCGGTTCAGGTAAATCATCATTAGCATTTGATACATTATATGCAGAAGGGCAGCGAAGATATGTTGAAAGTCTATCAGCTTATGCCAGACAGTTTTTAGGAAGATTAGAAAAACCTAAAGTTGATTACATAAATGGAATTTCGCCAGCTATTGCCATTGAGCAAAAAGTAATTTCAAGAAATCCTAGAAGTACTGTAGGAACAATTACAGAGATTTATGATTACCTCAAATTATTATTCGCTCGAGTTGGTAAAACTTATAGTCCAATTTCTGGAAAACAAGTAAAACGTGATACCATTAGTGATGTGGTAGATTTTATTAAATCATTACCTGATGAAAGTAAATGTTTAATACTTTCAACACTTACCATTCCCAAAGATAGAACTTTAGAAAAACACTTAGAATTGCTTAATCAACAAGGTTTTTCAAGAATATTAGTAAATAATGAAGTTGTAAAAATTAATGAATTTAAAGTAAGTTCTATTAAAAAAAACAATCCTATTTATTTATTAATCGATAGAATTAGTGTTGATCATACAGATGAAGATTTTGATAATCGCATTTCTGATAGTATTCAAACAGCCTTTAACGAAGGGCAACACGAATGCGAAGTATTTATCGAACAAGAAAATAAAGCGTTTAAACAACACCATTTCTCCAACTTATTTGAAGCCGATGGAATGTTATTTGAGGAACCAGATTTAAATTTTTTTAGTTTTAATAATCCAATCGGAGCTTGTAAGACGTGCGAAGGATTTGGAAGTGTAATTGGTATAGATCCTGATTTAGTTATTCCTAATAAAAGTTTATCGGTATACGAAAGCGCTATTGTTTGTTGGAATGGCGAAGTAATGAGCCAATACAAAAATCAGTTATTAAAATCAGCTCATAAATTTGATTTTCCTGTTCATAAACCCATTGCTGAGTTATCTAAAAAAGATTACCAATTACTTTGGAGCGGTAATGAATATTTTGAGGGCATAAATTCTTTTTTTAAAATGCTCGAAAAAGAAAGTTATAAAATTCAATACCGCGTTATGCTTGCACGTTATCGTGGCAAAACCAATTGTCCGGATTGTAATGGAACAAGACTTCGAAAAGACGCTAATTATGTTAAAATTGGAGGTTTAGGAATTTCAGAATTGGTTATTTTACCAATAACAGAAATGAGTTTATTTTTTTCAAACTTAAAATTAACTGAACACGAAACCCATATTGGTAAACGTTTATTAATAGAAATAAAAACACGTCTTCAATTTTTATTAGATGTTGGTTTAGGGTATTTAACCTTAAACAGAGTTGCTAATACATTAAGTGGTGGCGAAAGTCAGCGTATCAATTTAGCAACATCATTGGGTAGTAGTTTAGTTGGTAGTTTATATATTTTAGACGAGCCAAGTATTGGCTTGCATTCGAGAGACACTGAACGATTAATTGGCGTTTTAAAATCATTGCAAACACAAGGTAATACGGTTATTGTAGTTGAGCATGATGAAGATGTGATGTTAGCAGCCGATCAACTAATTGATATTGGTCCAGAAGCTGGTACACATGGTGGAAACCTTGTTTTTCAAGGTAATCATGATGAATTATTAAAAAGTAAAAATAGCCTTACAGCACAATACTTAACTAATAAATTACGAATTGAGATTCCAAAAAAACGAAGAACCTGGAAAGAATTTATATTAGTAAGTAATGCTACTGAAAATAATTTAAAAAACATTTCTGTAAAATTCCCTTTAAACACATTATGTTGTGTAACTGGAGTAAGTGGTTCTGGCAAATCAACTTTAGTAAAAAAAGTTTTGTATCCTAATGTTCGTAAACATTTAGAAGGTTATTTTGCAAGTGTAAAAAGCGATAAAGTTTCAGGAAGTTTAAATCAAATTAAACATATTGAGTTTATAGATCAAAACCCAATTGGTAAATCATCAAGAAGTAATCCTGTAACTTATACAAAAGCTTACGATGAAATTAGAACTTTGTATTCCGAACAAAGTTTATCAAAAATTAGAAATTACAAACCTTCACATTTTTCATTTAATGTTGATGGTGGAAGATGTGAAATATGCGAAGGTGAAGGAACAATAACCGTTGAAATGCAATTTATGGCAAACATTGAGTTGCCTTGTGAAGCGTGTAATAGTAAACGTTTTAAAGCAGAAACTTTAGAAGTACTTTATAAAGGGAAATCAATTTCGGATATTTTAGAAATGACTATTGATGATGCAGTTGACTTTTTTGGAAGTGATGATTCTGAACGAATTTGTAAAAAAATAAATGATCGTTTAAAACCATTGCAAGAAGTTGGATTAGGATATGTTCAATTAGGTCAATCATCCAGCACATTAAGTGGTGGTGAAGCTCAACGTATAAAACTAGCAACTTTTTTAATTGGAGGAAGTTCAACCACACAAACCTTATTTATTTTTGATGAGCCAACCACAGGTTTGCATTTTCATGATGTTGCTAAACTCTTAAAATCATTTGAAGCTTTAATAAACCGAGGACATTCTATAATAGTTATTGAACATAATTTAGATGTAATTAAATGTGCTGATTGGGTTATTGACATTGGCCCTGAAGGTGGCGATTTAGGAGGAAATATTGTAGCAGAAGGAACACCTGAAGATGTTTCAAAAATTAAAGCCAGTTATACGGCCAAATACTTAAAGGAAAAGTTAAAATGATTAGCGTAATAGTTATTTTATTTATCATAGGTTATTTATTTGTTGCATTTGAGCATAGTGTGTCAATTAATAAATCAGGTAGTGCCTTATTGCTTGGAGTTTTGTGTTGGAGTATTTATGCTATAATGCAACCATCACACGGTGTAAATGAAGGGTTGAGCCATCACTTAGCCGAAATAGCTCAAATTATTTTTTTCTTATTAGGTGCAATGACAATTGTTGAGATTATTGATTCTCATCAAGGCTTTGATTTAATTACCGATTTTATTACAACAAAAAACAAACGTTATTTATTAATTATAATATCTGTTTTAGCTTTTCTACTTTCGGCTGTATTAGATAATTTAACAACTGCAATTGTAATGGCTACTGTTGTTAAAAAAATGATTCCAAATAAAACTGATAAATATTTTTTTATTGGCATTGTTGTAATTGCATGTAATGCTGGTGGTTGTTTTAGCCCAATTGGAGATGTTACAACCACGATGCTTTGGGTAGCAAATAAGTTAACGCCTTCTTTTTTAATAAGTCATTTAGTATTACCAAGTATTGTGTGTTTGGTAATACCGTTATTAATAGCCTTATTAAAAATAAAAGGAAATATAGAGACTATTGATTTATCAAAAAATAAAGAACAAATTCCTAAAAAAGAAAAAATACTCATTTTTAGTATTGGATTAGCAACCTTATTATTTGTTCCGATTTTTAAAACCATAACTCATTTACCACCTTACATGGGTATTTTATTTGGTTTAGGTGTATTGTGGATTGTAACAGAGCTCATTCATAAAAGAAAAGAAATTTCCGAAAAAGATAAATTCTCAGTAGTGCAAGCAATTCGTAAAACAGATGTGCCAAGTGTTTTATTCTTTTTAGGTATTTTATTATCAGTAGCATGTTTGCAAGAAATTAATGTACTAAGTGGTTTAGCGCAAATATTAAATAATTCCATTGGGGATTTAAAAATTATTTCAGTTTGTATAGGTTTACTATCAGCAATTGTAGATAACGTTCCGTTATTAGCTGCTTCATTAGGCATGTACGATTTTCCTACAGATGATTCTTTTTGGTTAATGATGGCATATTGCACTGGCACGGGTGGTAGTTGTTTAATTATTGGTAGTGCCGCTGGTGTTGCAGTTATGGGAATTGAAAATATTAGTTTCAGTTGGTATTTAAAAAATATGGCATTATTAGCATTGATAGGATATTTATCAGGCTTTATGGTATTTCTGTTACAAAACCTTATTTTTACATAGTGGAAAATTATAATACATCAGAATTTGAACAACCAACAAATAGTGTTTTACCAAAACCTATTTTAGAGGAAAATAAACAAAATTGGATGCGTAAATCACTCATTAGTTTAGTGATATATGCTGTTTTATTTTACGGAGTCTTTGATAGTAGTCTTTCCTATATGGCAGCTCTATTAGTTGTGTTACTCATTCATGAATTGGGACATTTTTTTGCAATGAAAGCGTTTAACTATACTAATGTTAAATTGTTTTTTATTCCATTATTAGGCGCTTACGTTTCAGGAAAAAAAACAAGTATTTCTCAACGGCAAATGAGTATCGTAATTTTAGCAGGTCCAGTTCCAGGCATTATAATTGGATTTTGTTTATTCATTATCAATTTTATTTATCCTAGCGAGCAATTAATGATGCTTGCTAATATATTTTTATTTCTTAATCTTTTTAACTTACTACCATTTATGCCACTTGATGGAGGAAGGTTAATAGAAGTTTTGTTTTTAAAACAAAATCACATTATCAGAATTGTGTTTACTATTATATCAATATTAGCTTTGGCCGTTTTTGCCATTTGGAATAAAAGCATTTTCTTTATTATAATTCCAGTTTCTATGACTTTTGAACTTATTATGGAAATTAAAAATCAAAAAATTAGAAAATATCTAACTTCTGAAAACATAAATTACAATGTGAATTATAGTGAATTACCTGATAAAGATTATTGGACTATCAGAGATTGTGTTTTATTATCATTTAGTAAACGATATGCTGGCATTCAAGCAGGTTTTCATCAATATAGTATTATGGAAGGTGGAATTATTAATCATATCTCCACTATTTTAAAAACACCATTTTCAAAAGATGTAAAATGGCTAGAAAAAACGGCAATAATTTTTACATATATATTTTTTATGATTGTCATCCCAATAATATACGTTTTACTCCATTCTGAAATATGAAGCATTGGTTTATCGTTATATTTATTTTATTTATTGGAAGTAGATACTCCTACTCTCAATCTATTGATTTATCAATACTCAAATCAATTAATAAAAATGAAATGCCTTGTTGGGATAAAACCATGCGTTTGACATCAAATTCTGTTTACCCAGCTTTAGTTATTGCACCTGGCTCACTTTTATTAACAGGCTATATACAAAATGATAAGCCTATGATGCGGAATGGAGTTAAAACGATTGCGGCAATTGGTTTGAATATGATTTTTACTTCAGGATTAAAATTTAGTATAAACAGAGCTCGACCATTTTCCCAATATCCAGATGATGTGATTAAAAGAACAGATGCTGGCAAATATTCTTTTCCGTCAGGGCATACGTCCTCAGCTTTTGCAATGGCAACTGCTGTAACTTTATCAACAAAAAAATGGTATGTGGCAGTTCCATCATATTTATATGCTTGTGGGGTAGGATATTCGCGAATGCGCTTAGGTGTTCATTTCCCTAGTGATGTTTTAGGAGGAATGATTGTTGGCATTGGATCTTCATTACTTGTTTGGCAAGTAGATAAATGGATTAAAAAATAATTACTTTTTTAATATTTCCCAAAGCACAATTCCGATAGTTACCGAAACATTTAACGAATGCTTACTTCCGTACTGTGGTATTTCAATACAAACATCACTGCTATTAATGATGTCTTGATCAACTCCATATACTTCATTACCAAAAACTAATGCAATTGAATGACTTGGTTTTAAAAATTTGTTAAGCATTACACTTTGTTTGGCTTGTTCAACAGAGGCTATAAAATAATTCTTTTCTTTTAATTCAGAAATTGCGTCCTGAGTTGTTTTAAAATATTTCCAATCTACAGTATCCGTAGCACCTAATGCTGTTTTTTCTATTTCTTTATTTGGTGGTGTACCTGTTACTCCGCATAAATAAATAGCTTCAATCAAAAAAGCATCACCTGTTCTAAAAGCTGATCCTACATTATTTAAACTTCTTATATTATCTAAAACGATTATTACAGGCTGTTTCTGCGCTAATTTAAATTCTTCAGAACTCATTCGTCCTAAATCATTCATACTGAGTTTATCATTCATACTAGGTTGTTTCAACCAATTTTTTTATTTGAATTAAAATTGGATTCCAGCCTTCGCCATTATTATTTGAATCTTTATATCTTTTGTCGCCTTCTGCAACTATATTGTAATCACCTTGTGTTACTGATAAAAGTGTTCTTTCATTTTCAACAGATAATTCATAAATCACCGTTAAATAGTTTTGTGGAATATCTTCCATTGGGCTATTTGGATCAAAAACCGTATATACTAATTTTTTAAAGTCCTCAATTTCAATGATATTTCCCTTAACAAAAACCATTTCTTTTCCTTCATAGTTTCCTTTCCATAATAATTGGCTGCCTACTTTCCAATCAGAAACTGTTTCGCAACCATACATATAAATCTTAGTTTTTTCAGGATTGATTAAGGCATCCCAAACTTTTTGTGGTAAAGCATTTATTAAAATGCTGTTTTTTATTAATAATGGTTCCATAAATGTTTTAAAAATAAAAAATCCCTATAATAAAGGGATCTTTCACAATGAAATATTGAAAATTGAAATTATTTAACAGTTACAGTTTTGTCAACTCCTTTCCCTTCTTCTAATTTAATTATACCAATTCCTATTTTACTTCCAAAAGTAGCTTTAATATCTAAAATTGCAGGTAATTTAAAAGTATATGTACTAATACCACTAGCGTCAGAAACACCTTCTGCCTTTAAATCAGCTTCAACTGTAGCGCCTGAACTAGTTTTAACATTAGCATACAATTTTATAATAGCATTAGCTAAAGGAACACCAGCCGAATCAACTGTTTTAAGCGTTAATTTACAATCAGTTTTCTTTTCACATGAAGAAGAAATAATAATTGTTAAACAAGTAATTGCTAAACAGGTAATAAAAAATTTTAATTTCATAATTATAATTATTAATTTGTATTAATATTTGTGAATCAAAAATACAAAAAAAAACAACAACATGTACCTAAAAAAAGCACTAATGAGTATTGTACTCATTTCAGTTATTAAAATAGCAGTTTCACAAACTCAATCAAAAGAAACACTATTAATTGAAACTTCTTTTGGTAGCATGAAGATTAAATTATTTAATGAAACTCCGTTGCATAAGTCTAATTTTTTAAAATTGGTTAACGAACATTTTTATGATAGTTTATTATTTCATAGAATTATAGAAGGATTTATGATTCAAGGTGGTGATCCATATAGTAAACATGCTGATGCATTTACATTATTAGGTGATAGCGATTTACATTATACAATACCAGCAGAATTTAATAAAAACCTTTTCCATAAAAAAGGGATGTTATGCGCTGCAAGAAATGGTGATGATGTTAATCCTACAAAAGCTTCCTCAGCCGTGCAATTTTATATTGTACAAGGTAAAATAAGAGATGATGAAGAATTAAAAAAATATGAAAAACGAATTAATAAAGACTTAATAAATAGTTTAAAAGAAACATGTTTAAACAAGCCTGAAAATTCTATTTTAAATCAAAATATTAAACTTTTTAAAGAAAAAAAACAACAAGATAGCTTAGCGATTTGTTATAAAAAATTGGATGAATTAATTGCCAACGATTACGAAAAATCCGAAAAATACACATTTCCAAAAGAGCACCTAGCTATTTATAAAACCATTGGAGGAACCCCGCATTTAGATAATAATTACACTGTTTTTGGAGAAGTTATAGAAGGGTTGGAGGTTATTGATAAAATTGCGGCAAACAAGACCAATAAAGATGATAGACCTTTAATTGACATTAGAATGAAAATAAGTATTCTTAAAAATTAAATTTCTAACTCACTCATTTTCAGAGCCATTGTATTTATCAATTCATTTAAAGGTTTTTCTGCCATTACTTTAATAAAAGGATTCATATCACCTTCTAATTGAACATTTGTTGTTTGATTATCTAATAAATGAATATGTAAAGTAAAAACGAATTTTGCTAAACCCAGTGTTTCAAAAGTAATTCGATTAGGGGCAACTCGCTCTTTTATTTTTATAGTGAGCGGCACTAAACCCTTTATACCAAAAGAACATTGTTCGGTTGTGCACGCAAAATTTTCAATTTTATCCGTCGGTAAAAGATGCTTAAAATTATTAAAATCACCCATATAATCAAACAAAACCGAAATAGGAGAATGCGTTGAATGGGTTGTGCTTATTAAACTAAAATATGCCAAAACAAAAATTTATGATTGTTTCCAAATAGAAGGATTTTCACGCCATTGTTTAAGCGATTCTAAATCATTTTGGTTTATATATTGATGTTTTAAAGCAACTTCAATTAACGTATTATAATCACATAGTGTATTTGTTACACAATTAGCATTTTTTAATTGCTCAGTTGCAACATCAAAGCCATAAGTAAAAATAGCTACCATTCCTTTAACATTACAACCTTTTTCTCTTAGTGCTTCCACAGCTTTTATGCTGCTACCTGCCGTAGAAATTAAATCTTCAATCACAACCACATTTTGTCCTGCTTCTATTTCACCTTCAATCATGTTAGTTAATCCATGCTTTTTTGCTTCGCTACGCACATAAACAAATGGTAAACCCATTTCTTGAGCAACAAGTGCTCCAATTGCAATTCCACCAGTTGCAACTCCAGCAATAACATCTGGCATTGCAAATTTATCATTAATTAAACTCACAAACTGCTGACGAATAAACGTGCGAATTTGAGGATAAGAAAGAGTTTTTCTATTATCGCAATAAATTGGAGATTTCCAACCACTCGCCCATGTAAAAGGTTGTTCTGGTTGCAATTTTATTGCTTTGATTTGTAATAAATATTCAGCAATTTTAACGGCTGAATCGTCGAATGGTGTCATTGTCATAGGGGCGTAAATTTACTTGGTTATTCTACATTAAAAACATCAATTTATGAACATTGCAATTTATTATTTGTCGAAAAAAATCATTTTACAAGAGAAATTTCAACATACAGAAAATCAAGAAATTACAACGATAGACCTGTTAAAGAAGAATCAAATTTTAGACATATTTATTTCTTTTATCGAGTCTGAAAAAGATTTATTAACTTTTGAATCTGAATCGATTGAGAAAGGAATTGATAAATTAAGAAAAGCATTTAAGTTAATATATGCTGCAGGTGGTTTAATTGAAAAAGACAATAAATACTTATTTATTTACCGTTTAAAAAAATGGGATTTACCAAAAGGTAAGCTAGATATGGGAGAAAGCCCTGAAGAAGCTGGTATTAGAGAATGTGAAGAAGAATGTGGAATTACGAAATTAACGATAACGAATGAATTGCCTTCTACTTATCACATATATAAGCATAAAGGAGGCTACGCCCTTAAAAAAATATTTTGGTATGCAATGAAAACTGAACATACAGGCATTTTAGTTCCTCAAATTGAAGAAAAAATAGAACGCGTAGAATGGTTTGATAAATCACAAATTAACCAAATCGTTATTCAAAATTCTTATCCCGCCATTTTAGACGTTATCAAAAATTTAAATTGATTTAAATAAAAATCTAAACTTGTTTAGTTTTTATTATATTTGTTTAGATAATTTATTTAGAAAAAATGGCCATTAAAAAAACATTACTCGAAGATATTGCTAACCAACTTAATGTTTCAAAAACGTTAGTATCCATGGTTATAAATGGTAAAGGAGATTCTTACGGCATTAGTAAAAAAACACAAAAATTAGTTTTAGATAAAGCTCAAGAAATGGAATATACTCCAAATGTATTTGCTAGAGCTTTACGAACTGGGAAAAGTCATTTAATTGCTTTATTAGTTGCTGATATTTCAAATCCATTTTATTCGAATATAGCCAAACATATTGAAAAAGCTTTAGCTGAAAAAGGCTATAATTTAATGATTTGTAGTACTGATGAGGATTCTCATAAAGAGGAATCATTGATTTCTTTATTTGCAGAACAGCAGTTTATGGATGGTTTAATTATCGCAACAACAGCTACATCTGGAAAGTATTTCGAAAAAGATAAACTTCAAAACTTCCCCATTGTATTTATTGATCGTTATTTACCTGATATTAAATCAAATTATGTAGTTGCAAATAATTACCAAGGTTCATACGAATTAACTGATTTATTAATTCATAAAGGTTGCAAAAATATTTTGGCCTTAAATATTTCGCCTTCTCATATTAGTTCTTTAACCGAACGTGTAAAAGGCTTTAAAGATTGTTTAACCAAACATGGAATACCTTGCACCAATGATAATATTGTCGAAATTTCTTTCAATAATATTCAAAATGAAGTGCGAAAGGCATTGGTAAAAGCACTTAAACAACCTAAAAAAATTGATGCCATTTATACTTTAAATAATAATTTAGCTACAGCTTGTTTAAACGTTTTTAACGAATTAAACTTTGATGCCGAAAAAGAAGGTTTAAAATTTGCTTCGTTTGACGACATTAGTTTATTCGATTTTGTAAAACCAAGTATAATTTCTGTCTCCCAGCCAATTGAACAAATTGGATTTGAGGCAGCAAACTTAGTTTTAAAAATAATTGACAATAAAAATACGGAACAAAATGAATTTCAAAATATTGTTCTACCAACATCTATAATTTCTCGACTATAAGACCAATTTTAAATAAAAAAAAAGATATATTTAGCAACTCAAAAAAATCAACACTATGAACTACGATGTTATTGTTATAGGAAGTGGCCCAGGCGGTTATGTTACTGCTATTCGCGCTTCTCAACTAGGATTAAAAACTGCAATTATTGAAAAAGAAAACCTAGGTGGTATTTGCCTTAATTGGGGCTGTATTCCTACAAAAGCATTATTAAAAAGTGCTCAAGTTTTCGAATATTTAAATCATGCAAAAGATTACGGTATTAGTGCTGATAATATTTCTGCTGATTTTACTGCTATTATTAAACGTAGTCGCGATGTTGCTGATGGTATGAGTAAAGGCATTCAATTTTTAATGAAAAAAAATAAAATTGATGTGATTATGGGTACTGCAACCGTTAAAACTGGTAAAAAAGTTGAGGTTAAATTAGCTGATGGAAAATTAGAATCACATGAAGCTAAACATATTATCATAGCTACAGGTGCTCGTTCACGTCAATTACCAAATTTACCACAAGATGGTAAAAAAATTATTGGTTACCGTGAAGCAATGACTTTACCAAAACAACCTAAATCTTTAATCGTAGTTGGTTCTGGTGCTATTGGAATTGAGTTTGCTTATTTTTATGCGACAATGGGCACAAAAGTTACCATTGTTGAGTTTTTACCAAACATTGTTCCTGTTGAAGATGAAGAGGTTTCAAAACAATTAGAAAAATCATTGAAAAAAATTGGTATCGAAATAATGACAGAAGCATCTGTTGAAAGCGTTGATACAAAAGGTGATACTTGCAAAGCTACTGTTAAAACTAAATCTGGAAATGTTGTTTTAGAAGCTGAAATTGTTTTATCAGCAGTTGGTATTGAAGCAAATATTACTGGTTTAGGTTTAGAATCTGTTGGTATTGCAACTGATAAAGGGAAAATTGTTGTTGACAAATATTACAATACAAATGTACCAGGATATTATGCCATTGGTGATTGTGTTCCAGGTCAAGCTTTAGCACACGTTGCTAGCGCAGAGGGTATAACTTGTGTTGAAAAAATTGCAGGTGTTCATACTGAACCAATTGATTATAAAAACATACCAGGTTGTACGTATTGTCAACCAGAGATTGCATCTGTTGGTATGACAGAAAAACAAGCTAAAGAAGCAGGTTATACTTTAAAAGTTGGAAAGTTTCCTTTCTCAGCATCGGGTAAAGCAAGTGCTTCAGGTGCAAAAGATGGTTTTATTAAATTAATTTTTGATGCAAAATACGGTGAAATATTAGGTGCTCATATGATTGGTGCTAACGTTACTGAAATGATTGCAGAAATAGTTGCAATTCGTAAATTAGAAACTACTGGGCATGAATTAATAAAAACAATTCATCCTCATCCAACAATGAGTGAAGCAATTATGGAAGCTGCTGCTGCTGCTTACGGAGAAGTAATTCATTTATAATTTATTCTCAAACAAAAATTACAAAAATTTGTTATCTAAATTAAGAGAGCTAATTTTAAAACATAAAACTTTAATAAATACTAAACTATAGATTATGCAATTTCAATTAACTGAAGAGCAATTAATGATTCAAAGTGCAGCAAGAGATTTTGCACAAAATGAATGCAAGCCTGGCGTAATAGAGCGCGACGAGCATCAAAAATTCCCAGCTGATCAAGTAAAAAAATTGGGAGAACTTGGCTTTTTAGGAATGATGGTTGATCCAAAATACGGTGGTGGCGGAATGGATGCTATCTCTTATGTTTTAGCAATGGAAGAAATTTCTAAAGTTGATGCATCTTGTAGCGTTGTAATGAGTGTAAATAACTCTTTAGTTTGTTGGGGTTTAGAACATTTTGGAAACGAAGAACAAAAGCAAAAATATTTAGTTCCTTTAGCTAAAGGTGAAATTATTGGCGCTTTTTGTTTATCAGAACCTGAAGCTGGTAGTGATGCAACTTCTCAAAGAACAACTGCATTTGATAAAGGGGATCATTATTTAGTAAATGGTACAAAAAACTGGATTACTAATGGAAGCACAGCTTCTGTTTATTTAGTTATGGTTCAAACCAATGTTGAATTAGGACATAAAGGTATAAACTGTTTAATTATGGAACGTGGCATGCCAGGTTTTGTTGTTGGACCAAAAGAAAACAAAATGGGAATAAGAGGAAGTGATACACATTCTTTAATGTTTACAGATGTAAAAGTTCCTAAAGAAAATAGAATCGGTGAAGAAGGTTTTGGCTTTAAATTCGCAATGAAAACTTTGGGTGGTGGCCGTATTGGAATTGCCTCTCAAGCTTTAGGAATTGCACAAGGCGCTTATGAGTTAGCACTTGCCTACTCTAAGGAAAGAAAAGCATTTGGAAAATTAATATCTCAACACCAGGCTATTCAATTTAAATTGGCTGATATGGCAACTCGTATTGAGTGTGCTCGTTTATTAATATTTAAAGCTGCTTGGTTAAAAGACCAAGGTTTACCTTGCGAAAAAGAAGGTGCTCAAGCTAAAGTGTTTGCTTCAGAAACTGCCATGTGGGTAACTACAGAGGCTGTTCAAGTGCATGGCGGATATGGTTTTGTAAAAGAATACCATGTTGAAAGATTAATGCGTGATGCTAAAATTACTCAAATATATGAAGGTACAAGCGAAGTACAACGTATTGTAATTTCTAGAGCTTTATTAATGGATTAATTCTAATCTCAGAAATAAAAAAACTCCCAATTGAAATTCAATTGGGAGTTTTTTATTTTTAATTAATTTCCTATTTATTGTAAAATAAATCGTTTAGTTTTTGAACTAGTTTTAGTTTTTACAGTAACAAAATAAACACCATTAGCGTTTGATGATAAATCTAACTTAATAGTTCCACCATTAGAATGCAATTGACTTACTTCTTTAATTGTTTGTCCTAATGTGTTTACAACTAAAATTGTAACATCATCAGTATTTAATAAATCAACAGTAACATTTAACTCACCGTTTGAAGGATTTGGAAATAAACTCATTTCTAAATTAGAAACTGTTTCATTAATATCAACTGTAGAACAAACGTAAGAAGTGTTTAATGAACTACGGCGAGTACAATTTGCCATAACTGCTTGTATACGTGCTTTTTGACCAGCTGTAAACATAACCATACATTTATCATCAGAATAATCCATAAAATTTTGATATAATACTCCTGGGCTAGCAGTTGTACAACCATCCGTTTTAACAGCTCCATTAGTTGTTGGACATGTATAATTTTCTCCAGCTTGGTTTGGTGTATCAGCTACATTATCTGTACCAGAACAAGCTGTTCCATCATCACCCCAAATATGCTTTAATCCTAACCAATGGCCAGCTTCGTGTGTTAATGTTCTTCCTTTGTTATATGGAGCATACGTTGAATTTCCTAAATATTTAAAATCAACAACAACTCCATCAGTTGTAGCGCTTCCGCCCCAACCTACGATATCGGTAATAGGAACAGTACCAGCTGGAACTGTTGGAAATTGAGCGTATCCTAAAATACCACCACTCATTTCAGTAACCCAAACATTAAAATATTTTGTAGGATCCCAAATAGAGGTAGCTTTAACTGTATTCTCTAAATATGTACTACTTGCCGTGTAAGGAGGACTTGTCCATCCTTTACTAGAAGCTAAAATTCTATCAACACCAGGTTCAGCTAATGCAGCTCCAGTAGGGCTAACTTTTGCAGCACAAAAATTAATTTCCATATCTCCTGCTACTGCAACTAATGCAGGTTGAGTTAAATAAGTAGATTGGTCAGCATTTAATTTTCTATAATCCTGATTTAAAATTGTAATTTGAGAAGTAATTTGGGTTAAACTTAAATTATAACCTGTTCCTACAACTTGACCAGTATGAATAATATGAAATATAACAGGAATATTATATATAACGACTGCTTTTTTTTCATTAGCAAATTGACTTTGCTTTAAAATTTCTTTCTGAATCCAATTTTCAAAAGTTTCATTTAATTGTGGAGTCGCACATTTTCTCTTCGGAGAAACGGGTTCTTCAATTATTGCATCTGCTTTATTCAATTTTGAATAAGAAGCATGAGTAACCTTCACGTTTGTGGGTTGTTGAGCTACCGCATTACAAAATGTAAATACCGATGCCGTGATTAGAGTAATTGTTTTTTTCATGTGATTTATTTAGTTATACATAGTTACGATATTTTTTTTAAATTGTCAATAGTAAATGCCAATTTTGTGAATAAATTAGATTAACCAATAGTTATGTTGAATAAAATACTAATAATAGAAGATGAAAAATCGCTATTAGATACCTTAACATTAAATCTTCAATTAGAAAATTATGAGGTATATCCTTTGAATACTGGAATACATGCGATAGACTCTATTACTAAAATAAAACCCGATTTAATTATACTTGACATTATGTTGCCTAATATATCTGGTACAGACATATATAAAGAAATGTTAAAGCAAAATATTAGCATTCCAACTATTTTTTTAACCGCAAAAAACAATATTAAAGATAAAATTGAAGGTCTAAAATTAGGCGCAAACGACTATATTACTAAGCCATTTGATTTAGAAGAATTACTACTAAGAATTAATATTGTTTTAAAACATTCTATAAATAAAAATGAAATCCAATCCATATATAAGTTTAATAAGTGTGAGATTAATTTTGCTACTTATGTTGTTTTAAAAATAGATGGAAAAACAGAATCATTGTCAAAACGAGAAATTGCATTATTAAAGCTCTTAATTGAAAACAAAAACACCGTTATTTCAAGAGATTTTATTTTAGAAAAATTATGGAATAAAGATGAAAATCCATCTTCCAGAACAATTGATAATTACATACTTAATTTTAGAAAAATGTTTGAATTGAATCAAAAAAATCCAACTTATTTTTTATCCATTAGAGGAGTTGGTTATAAGTTTAATGATTTATAAAGTAAAAAAGCCCAGTAATTACTGAGCTTTTTTTTATTCTATTTTTTTTATTTTACATATTTTCGATTACTAATGCAGTAGCTCCGCCACCACCATTGCAAATTGCAGCAGCACCATACTTAGCATTATTTTGTTTTAACACATTAATTAAGGTAACAATAATTCTAGCTCCAGAAGCACCTAATGGGTGGCCTAACGAAACAGCTCCTCCATTCACATTTACTTTAGATGCATCTAAATTCATTAATTTAATATTAGCTAAACCAACTGTTGCAAACGCTTCATTTAATTCAAAATAGTTAATATCACTTAGTTTTAAACCTGCTTTTTCAACGGCCTTAGGTAATGCAATTGAAGGCGAAGTTGTAAACCATTCAGGTGCTTGTTCAGCATCAGCATAAGCAATAATTTTAGCTAATGGTTTTAATCCTAAAGCTTCTGCTTTTTCTTTACTCATTAATATTAATGCAGCGGCACCATCATTCATTGTTGATGAATTAGCAGCTGTAGCAGTTCCCTCTTTTCCGAATACTGGTTTTAAAGTAGGAATTTTTTCAAAATTCACATTTTTATATTCTTCATCTTCCGAAAATAAAACCGTTCCTTTTTTAGTAACAATTTCTACTGGAACAACTTCTTCAGTAAACTTACCAGCTTTCCAAGCATTAGCTGAACGTGTATATGATTCAATTGCAAATGCATCTTGTTGTTCACGCGTAAATCCTTTTTCTTTTGCGCATAAATCAGAGCAATTTCCCATTGGAATGTTTCCGTAAACGTCTGTTAAACCGTCTTTTACTAAACCATCAACCACAACACCGTTTCCGTATTTAGCACCCCAACGATTGTTTTCTAAATAAAATGGCGCTTGACTCATGTTTTCCATTCCTCCAGCTATAATAACATCTGCATCTCCTAATAAAATTGCTTGAGTTGCTAATGATATAGATTTCATTCCACTTGCACATACTTTATTTACTGTTGTACAATTTACGGCATCTGGTAACCCTGCAAACTTAGCAGCTTGACGAGCAGGAGCTTGTCCTAAATTTGCTTGTATTACTGAACCCATAAACACTTCGTTAACCAAAGCTGGATCTAGTTTTATTTTATCTAATGCGCCTTTAATAGCGATTGAACCTAATTTTGTTGATGAAACTCCTGCTAAAGTTCCTCCAAAAGAACCCAATGGAGTTCTTACTGCCGATACGATATATACTTCTTTTGTCATAATAGATAGATTTATTTATTTGCGCCAAATGTAATATTAAGATTGTTCATTGGTTAACCATTCATCTAAAAAATGATTAACTTTTTAAAAAGTAATTAACATTAAATGTATAAAATAGTACAAAAAAAAGATATTCTTTCTATTTAACTAAATAATATCTATGGTTTCTAATTAAAAATTAGCGAAATCTTCTCTCTCTTTTTTTAATACGACCGAATGAATAAATGTTTTAGTCCAATTATTTTCTCCTCGGCATAATACTGTCTAAGTTTTTCGTTTAGTATTTTAGACTAAAACTCAAATCAAAATGGTATACCATTTGTAAATTGCACTTTTGTAATCCTTGGAACTATAAAAGGATAAACTTATCAGTAACATTCAGTTTTAAATACTATTATTTTTTGATTCGCTTTACTTTTTTAAAACCATCCTGTAAATAACTATTGTTATAATTGATAGAAACTGGAACAGAAGCTGGACTTGGTAATGTAACAAATTGTAGTTTTGTTTTCGGAGATATATAAAATTTATTTTTACCCTGTTCAACTGCTATTTGTAAAGAAAAATCATCAGAAACTCTATCAAACTGAAAAATAATAACGTCCAAACCTGTGTTTTCATTATAATCAAAATTCCATTTTAAATACGGTGATTCTCTTCGAAATAAATACTGATTAAAAAACCAATTCAAATCTTGCCCAGATATTTTATTAGTTAGGGAAATAAAATCTTGAGATGTTGCTGTTTTGTAGCAATACATTTTAAAAAATGTTTTTAAAATTGAAAAAAACAGAGTGTCATTATTTAAATGATTCCTTAATGTATGCAACATAACAGCTCCTTTATTATAAATGTCGCCATCTTTATAATTTGAATAATAAACACCCTTAGGACCAACAACAGGCTTTTTATTCATTACTTGTATCGATGACCAATAGGTATAATCAATATATGCTTTATATCCTTTTGTTTTTTCAACATAAAGCGCTTCTGCATAAGTTGCAATTCCTTCATGAATCCATAAATCAGAAAAATCAGCAACAGAAACAGCGTTTCCCCACCATTCATGTGCTGTTTCATGCAATATGATATAATCATAATTTTCTTTCCTCTCATTTTTAAAGCCATTTCCGTAAGCAATTGCCGTTTGATGTTCCATACCAGCAAACGGACTTTCAACTAATTTATAACCATCCTTTGGCCAAGGATATTTTCCAAATAACTCTTCATAGGTTTTTAAAATTCCCTCTGTTTGCTTAAAGTGTAGTTTTGCCTTTTCTAAATTATAGGATAATACATAATAGTTTAATGACATTATTTCGCCGTCAATACAAGTGTATGGTGTTTCTATTAATTTATAATCTCCAATATAAAAGGTAATGTTATATGGATTTATTAAATAAGAAGTTTTCCATGTATAAGTTTTTGAGTTTAAGTTTTCTTTTACTGAAACTAAATTTCCATTTGAAACTGCTGTTAAATTAGTTGGAACTGTGTAATGCATCGTAACACTATCGGGTTCGTCGCCTAAATACATTTTAATTGGCAGCCATGTTTTGGACCCATCATCTTCGCAAGCTACAGACACAAATGGGTTATTGTTTTTATCTTTTTTCCAAACAAAACCACCTTCCCATGGTGCTTTTTTAGCAATTTTTGGAATACCATGATAATAAACAGTTACAGATTGGTTCTTTAAATCCGAATTTAAATTCACGAAAATAGCAGTAAATTTTCTGCTAAAACTCACTTGCTTTTGATTTTGAATAATCGAATCAATTTCAAATTGAGAATCTAAATCTAATTGAATGCTTTTTGATTTTTGAAGCAAATTAAAAGAAGTTTTTACTGAACCTTTAATGCTTTTTTCCTTCAAATCAAACACTAAATCAATATCATAATGCGTAACATCGTAGCAAGATCGAAAACTACTATTAAACCCTTTTAAAGAATCTTTAATAGTAAATACTGCATATTTAGAAGGGGTTTCAGGCGTTTTATATTTAAAGTTTATAACGCCACAACTACAAATAATAAGGCTTAAACAAGCAATTGATAATTTAACAAGTTGACTCATGGCTTAAAAATACACAAAATGTACAAATTAGCTTCTTTGTGAAAATATAACAAAAAAAATAAGTGTAAGTTATAACTAAACAATATCTTTGAGTTCTATTTTAAAATTAATGAAACCTTCTCCCCTATTTCTTCTAATTGTTTTTATAGCAATTGTATCTGTAGAGTTATATTTTATTCAAGCTTTAAAAACAGTTAGTCAGGATTATTCCCCTAATAAAAAGAAATATATTTTGATTGCTGCATATGCCTTAGCTGCTTTAACAATTATATTTTCGGCCTTTGCCACCTATTTTCCACCTCCCGAATGGAATATGTTTCTAAGATTTATCCTTTCTTGTTTATTAATCATATTTATTTGTAAACTTATTGGCTCCACTTTTTTATTAATAGATGATTTGATTCGATTGGTAAGGTGGTTGGTGTTTAAATTTAAATCGAAACCAATTGAAACCGAAGAATTAACGAGCAATCACATAAGCCGATTAAAGTTTTTTAGTTACTTAGCTTTAACTTTTTCTATCATACCTGCCATTTCATTAATATACGGAATGATAAGAGGTGCTTATAAATACAGAGTTCATAATGTAAAAGTAAATGCTCCAAATTTACCAGATGAATTTATTGGTTTTAAAATTGTTCAATTATCCGACATCCACTGTGGAAGTTTTATGAGTACAGAGCCTTTAGAAAAAGCTTTTAAAATTGTATTAGATCAAAAACCTGATATTATTTTGTTTACAGGCGATTTGGTTAATAACGAAACTATTGAAACGAAGCCTTATTTAGAGACCTTTAAAATGTTAAAAGCGCCTCATGGTGTTTATTCTTGTTTGGGAAACCATGATTATGGTGATTATAAACAATGGGATAGTAAGGATGCAAAAAAAGAAAATTTTGATGCCATACTTGATGTTCATGAAAAATCTGGGTGGCGTTTGTTAATGAATGAGCATGTGCCAATCGAAAAAAATGGACAAAAAATTGCTTTATTGGGTATAGAAAATTGGGGTGGAAATTTAAGATTTCCAAAGTACGGTAAACTCGAAAACGCTCATGCAGGCACTGAAGAATATCCATTTAAAATTTTATTATCTCACGATCCTTCACATTGGGATATGCAAGTATTAAAAGATACAAAGTATAATGATATCGATTTAACCTTAAGTGGCCACACACACGGTATGCAATTTGGCATCGAAATCCCTGGATTTAAATGGAGTCCTGTGCAATATCTTTATAAAAATTGGGCAGGCTTATATAAGCAAGACAATCAGTTTTTATATGTAAACAGAGGTTTGGGTTTCCTTGGTTATCCTGGCAGATTGGGTATTTGGCCAGAAATTACCGTTATTGAATTAGCAAAAGCCTAACAATACAATTTTATTGACTTTTTAAAATAAAAAATAGTTTTTTTTTATTAAATTTGATAGATCATTAGTTTTATTAATATGAAAAAATTACTTTTTATTTTTATAACAGGTTTGGCTCTTATTTCTTGTAAAAAAACAGAAATAAAAAAATCTGAAGATTTATACACCATCGAAACACCAATTGATTCGAGTGGGAATTTAGATATTCATATTACTAATATGGTAAATTCAACACCACTATCTTTAGGCACAACAACTTATACTACTGCCAATAACGACACATTTCAAGTAAGTACTTTAAAATATTATATTAGTAATATCGAATTAAAAACAATAGATGGTACTGTTTATAAACAAAAAGAAAGTTATTATTTAGCTGACCAATCTATTACGAGCAGCCTTGAATTTATTGTACCTAAAGTACCAAAAGCAAATTACAGTTCTATTTCATTTTTAATTGGAGTTGACTCTGTTCGAAATTTTTCGGGTGCTCAAGTTGGTGCGCTTGATCCAATACATGGCATGGCATGGAGTTGGAGTACTGGTTATATTATGGCCAATTTAGAAGGAACGTCGCCACAATCTACTGACCCTCTTAAAAAAATCAGTTATCATATTGGAGGGTTTTCTGGACTTTACACAGGTGTAAAAAAAGTAACATTACTATTTCCTACAAACGCCATTGTTACAAAAACACATACTCCAACATTAAACTTAAAAGCTGATATTGCCTTATGGTTTAGCGGTTATTATTTATTTGATATGGCTGTAAACCCTACCATTTTTGATGTTGGTAAAGAATCGAGCAGAATGGCTTCAAATTATCAAAACATGTTTCAAGTAACTTCTGTAATAAACTAATGAAATTTGCATTTTTAATAATCTGTTTTTCAATTTTAGCCATTTCGTGTTCGGTAGATCCAGAAGTTATTCCGGAAGTTAAAATTGAAGGAATTAAAGAAATTATTCCAGAAGGCTGGCCAACCCCATTTTATAATTTCAGTAACAATCCATTAACTAATGAAGGATTTGCATTAGGAAAAAGCTTATTTTATGAGCCCATGTTGTCATCAACCAATGCCGTTTCCTGTGGTTCGTGTCATCAGCAATTTGCATCCTTTGCTCAGGCTGGCCATGATGTAAGCCATGGTATTAATGGTTTATTGGGAAAACGAAATTCTCCAGCCCTCCAAAATTTAAATTGGAATACAAGCTTTATGCACGATGGTGGCATTTTAAATTTAGAGCTCCAACCTTTGGGGCCAATTTCTAATCCTATTGAACAAAACGAAACGATTGGAAATGTTGTTACAAAATTAAATTCAAGTACTAAATACAAAGCCTTATGCAAAGCTGCTTATGGCGATGAAACAATTAATTCGCAACGTGTATTAAAATCTTTAGCGCAATTTTTAGGAACCTTGTATAGCTATAATAGTAAATATGATGCTGTTAAAAAAGGTACCGAATCTTTTACCACAAGCGAGCAAAATGGTTATAGTTTATTTACTACTAAATGCGCCAACTGCCACCAAGAACCATTATTTACAAATTATAATTTCGTTAACAACGGCATTGGATTAACAATTGCAAACGATAGTGGAAGAGCTCACATAACTCATTTATCAACAGATTTATACAAATTTAAAACTCCCTCGTTACGAAATATTGAAAAAAGCGCGCCCTATATGCACGATGGAAGATTTAGCACACTAGACCAATGTATGAACCACTATGGGTCATTAATTGCGAGTACCCCTACTCTTGACCCTTCTCTAATTGGTGGTTTAGGCTTAACTGCACAAAACAAATTGGATTTAATTGCGTTTTTAAAAACGTTAACAGATCCTAAATTTTTAACTGATAAACGCTATTCTGAATAAAATTATAAATACATTTGTAAAAAAAAAACATACAGCAATGAATACGATTTTAAAACTTTCTTTGGCCTTTTTATTAATTTCTGGTCTTTTTTCATGTAAAAAGAATCAAACTGGCGGAAAAGGTTCCGTAAAAGGTGTGGTAAATCATCATGGAAAAGCCATTGCTGATTCGTATGTCTATATAAAATTTAACACAACTGAGTTTCCTGGTGAGGATTATACAAATTACGATACATACGTGCAAGCAGATGCTAATGGAAATTACAGAATTGCTTTTTACAAGGGAAGTTATTACTTGTACGCTAAAGGATATGATATGGATACACCATACCCTTTTGTTGTAAAAGGTGGTATTTCAGTATCTTTAAGAAACAAGGAAAACTTAACTAAAGACATTGCTGTGACTGAATAGTTACCCTATTCTTAAATCCTAAATAACCTTTCTTATAAACTAATTAATTTCTTGTTTTGTATACAGATAATTATGTTTATATTCGCAATTCAAAAAAAATAAGATTAATATGTCAGAAGAATTAGTACAAAACGAGCAAGAAGAAATTGTTGAAGTTATTAATACACGAAAAGCAAAAAAATCATCAAAAAATAGCATCAATTTAGGTGGATTAGAAGATTTTTATGAAAACAACAAACAAACTATTACTTACGGTGGTGGTGCTTTATTAGCGATTGTTGCCATATTTAGTTTTTATAAATTTTACTATTTACCAGGGCAAGAAAAAGAAGCCAATAACGAAGTGTTTTATGCTCAAAATTATTTTGAAAAAGATAGTTTTAACATCGCTTTAAATGGTGCTTTAAACGTTCAATCATCTGAAGGACCTAAAACAATGATGGGTTTTAAAGAAATTGCTGACACCTATTCAAGTACTAAAACTGGTAATTTAGCTAACTATTATGCAGGTATTTGTTTATTACGTACTGGTAAATACGAAGAAGCGATTACTTATTTAGAAGCATTTAGTGGAAACGATGAAATGGTTGCTCCTATGGCAATTGGTGCAATTGGGGATGCAAACATGGAATTAAATAAAGTTGACGAAGCGATAAAATATTATTTAAGTGCTTCTGAAAAGTCAACAAATACATTTACGACACCTTTATTTTTAAAGAAAGCAGCTTTTGGTTACGAATTAAAAGCTAATTACCCAGAAGCTTTAGCATTATATGAGCGTTTAAAAAGCGAATACTCTAAAAGTAACGAAGCTCGTGAAATTGAAAAATACATAGCTCGTGTTAAGGTTTTAGGAAACATAGATTAATTAATACTATTCAAATTAATAAAAAGGTGAATTTAGTTCACCTTTTTTTATTTATAAAAGCATCATTATGGCAAGCGAATTAAAAAACTTATCGAACTTTGAAGGATCGGATGTTCCAAATGCAGCAAACATGAAATTTGGAATTGTGTGGGCCGAATGGAACCACCACATTACAAATGCTTTAAAAGAAGGCGCTTACAAAACACTTATTAAATATGGTGCAACAGAAGCCAACATTGTAACTAAAACTGTACCTGGTGCTTTTGAATTAACTTTAGGTGGCCAATATATGGCAGAGTTTGGAAATGTAGACGCTATTATTTGTTTGGGTTGCGTAATACAAGGCGACACTAAGCATTTTGATTTTATTTGCGATGCTGTAGCCAAAGGAATTACGGATTTAAATATTAAATACAACAAGCCTTTTATATTTGGCGTTTTAACCACTAATACCGAAGAACAAGCTCTTGATAGAGTTGGCGGAAAACATGGCAACAAAGGCGATGAAGCTGCTGTTACTGCTATAAAAATGCTGGGCTTAAAAAATAGTTTTTAAAAGTAGCTTATGCTTTTCAGAATTTTTAAAATTACAATTAAAAAAGTTTCTACCTCTTAATGCTTGTTGGTGAAAACACCAAAAAGGGCGGAAAATATCTAAAACGGCTAAAACACTCAGTTTTACAACACTTCTATTTCCATGTCTGCATTACCTTTTTGGTCTGCATTGTAGTATTTAATAGAAAGAGTTTTATTGTCTAAAACTAAATTAAATTGACCAGCGTATTTCTTTTGTTTACGAATTTTTTTTTCTACCGTGTGAATTGCTTTATTATATAACGAGTAGTATTTCCCATCTTCTTTTGATATTTTAATAATGTATTTGTCTATTTTACAGTTTTCATAGCCAGAACCGCTGCATAGTAAAGTGTCACATTTTCCTGCATTATTAAAATGATAAACATTATAACCAATTTTACCAAAAGTCAGAAAGCTCTTTTTACCGCCATGTCTAGAGATATAAATTTTATTATTTTGAGCGCCTGCATTTTGTGTCGCAATAAAACACATCAAGAGGAATAAAAATATTTTTTTCATAATATTTATTTTTTAGGTCTAAAGTAAAGCTTTAAATAAAGATACAATTTTACTATGCATTTTTAAAGCGATAATTAAATAATTTTCCACCTCTCAATGTTTGTTGGCAAAAACACCAACATGGGCGAAAAATTAAATATAACTTCTTTAACCTCAAAGTTTCATTCAACAAAAAGATTAAATCGAGCTATTCCATGCCATTTATATAATCAAATGAACGTTTATTTAAATCGAATTTGCAAGTTTAATTTTAAATAAAATTTTCCGTTTTCTTCATATACTTTTCCAAATTCGTGTCTTGTACTGCTTGCAGTTTCTAATTTTGTGTTTGAGAATAAATAATCTTCAAATTGGTTTCTATTATAAATGTGATAACATAAAACTTCTCCTGTTTCTTTCACAATTAAATATCCACCTGTTGCATCATAAATTCCGTTCCAAACTTTTGAAGGTGTCATTCCAAGTGCAACATCCGTAAGGAATCTTTTTATTTTATACTCGTAAAAAGTATGAGAAAATTGATTGTCGTAATTTAAAGGATTTGAGTTGTTTATATTTTCAGTTAAATCTATAATTGAACTTAAATTTGATGTAAAAAATGTTCTAATTATCTCACTCATTATATTAGGTAACAAACTATCAATTAGAACTAAGTTATTTTTGAAAACATCTTTTTCTAAAGTTATGAATTTTAAATTTCCTCCTTTTTGTCTTACTTTACCTATCCTATCTTTGATTTTACTTTTTGTTTCAATTGCATTGATAATATTAATTTCTTCTGAATTTAGTTTACAACCTTCAATTTGAAAAATAAAATTTGTTGTTTTTCCAGCGTTTAATAATGTTGCTTCCCCACCTAATTGAGATTTAATACTAAAACCTAAATCAGCAGTTTGATTTATTTTTGTATCGTGAATTACAATTCTAATATCAGTTTTTGAAGTAGATTTTGCCTTTAAGTTCTTACAATATATTGATTTCATAAATGTTTCAGTTTCTGAAACATTAAAACTGGCACCAGTAGAACCTTTTATTTTCGCTAAAAGATTTATTGCTTGTTCGGCAAAAGTTTTAACTGGAATTCTTAATTTTTCGGACTCATCTGAAATAATAACTAAATCACCATGTAGTTTATACTCGAAATCCCGGTCAGTTTCACTTCTGATTATTTTGATAATTGGATAAAATAATTCTTCCACTTTATTCAAATTTGCATCACCAGCGAAAAGGTTTTTATCTCCAAGCAATTTGAATAAAGCGTAAATCTCACTCCATTCACCTTTATTTCCTGTTATCATTTTTTTTAATTCCGATTAGTTCTAAAATTTTATTTGCCGTGGCTTGAATTGCAGGAACGGCAACGGAGTTTCCGAATTGCTTGTAAGCCGAAGCATCAGCAACTGGAATTATGTAATTATCTGGAAAACCTTGTAATCTTGCCCATTCTCTTGGTGTCATTTTACGAATTCCTTCGCGATTTACAGTTCCTTTTATATGTGTAGTTGGTGTATAATCTACAATTCTATGGTCTAAAACCAAATTCCGTTCTCGTCCCATGCCTCCAACAACAATTGCGTTTGCAATTCCATTGTCTGGGATTATTGCGTAACCAAATCCATTACCTTTACTTGCATGCCGCGCTTTGTGATTTATTAAAGTTTGAACATATTGAGTTGAAAGATAATATTTTGTTGGAGGAACACATTTTTCTTTTATATCTTCAAATTTCGGGTTATTTTTTCTAGGTTTTGGATATTCAAAACTTGAAACATTTAAATCTTGGCGAAAGCCAACGATATAAATCCTTTCTCGATTTTGAGGAACTCCAAAATTTTTGGCATTTACAATTTGTGGTTCAGGAACGTAATAGCCTAAATCATTTCTTAAAACATTTAATATTGTTTCGAGCGTTTTTCCTTTTTCATGACTTCTCAAACCTTTAACGTTTTCAAGAAAAATCGCTTTTGGTTTGTGTTTTTTAATTATTTCTGCAACATCAAAAAACAAAGTTCCTCTTGTGTCGTCAAAACCACCTCTTTTTCCTGCAATTGAAAATGCTTGACAAGGAAAACCTGCACAAAGTAAGTCGAATTCTTTTGGAATAAAATCTTTAATTTGTTGTTTTGTAATGTCGCCAAACGGAACTTCTCCGTAATTTACTCTGTATGTTTTTTGTGCTTCTTTATCCCATTCGCTTGTAAAAACGCATTTTCCGCCAAGATTTTGCATAGCCATTCTAAACCCACCAATTCCAGCAAATAAATCGATGAATTTAAAAGCATAATTTTGAGGAGTTGGAAACGGAACATTTTCTACTTCAAAAAGAAGTTGTTGCATTGCATCTTCCGCAACAATTGATAATTTTTCTTCTTCCTGTTTGTAAGTGACAAAATCTTTTAAAATTTTCAAAGCATCTTTTTTATAATACTTTGAAACTCCATTATGAATATTATGCAAATAATGAGTTAAAACTGCTTTACCATTATTAGTTGGTTCAACAATTCTTATTTGAAAGCGTTTACCATCAAATTCGTCAATACTAATATTTTCCTTTAACTTCATTTATTCTTTTAATTCTATTATTTGCAAGTACGGAAATTTTATGATATGAATTTTACTAAATATGACAAGAATTTCACGTATTTTTCAACACTATTTTAGAATCATTAAACCCTCAATTTTTAAGAAAAAGGTTACCCTAGGTATTTAAATGACTAATTTAAGCTAGTAAAGTTAATTAGAAAGACAGTATATTTTGTAAACACTCAAATAACCACGTTAATTTCAGCACACCAATAAATTAAATCTAACATAAAAAAAGAGTTTCCGTAAATACTGAAACTCTTTTTTTGTTGAAATAACTCTTGTATTTTAAACTCTGTATTAACTCACCTTCGAACTTAAATCTTCCCACTTTTGCATTTCAGTTTCCAAATCTTTTTTTAATTTATTGTAGGCATTAAAAAAGTTAGGGTCTTTACTCAAAGCATCATAAGTTTCAGGAACTGATAATTTTGTATCCAGTTTTTTAATCTCAGATTCTAAGCGTTCAATTTCTTCTTCCGATTTTTTAATTTGAGTTTGTACTTGTGCTAATTGTTTTTTCTTTTCCTGAGCTTCAAAATCAGACACAACAACCTGCTTTTTTTCAACTGGTGCAACAGCTTTTACGCCTGATTTATCAAGGTCTAACTCATTTAAACGCTCAACCTTACGAATTTCCATAAACTCTTTAATGTCGCATAAGTATTCTTTTAAATGCCCATCTCTAAATTCAAATAAGCGGTTACACAAGCCTGTCATAAAATCTCTATCATGACTTACCATTACCAACGTTCCTTCATAATCAATTAACGATTGCTTCAATACCTCTTTCGATTTAATATCTAAGTGATTGGTTGGCTCATCTAATAACAATAAATTATAAGGCTCTAATAATAATTTACAAAGTGCTAAACGGCCGCGTTCTCCCCCACTTAATACTTTCACTTTTTTATCAATATCATCGCCACCAAACAAAAACGAACCTAATAAACTACGCACCTGTCGGCGCACGTCACCAACTGCTAATTCGTCAATGGTTTCAAAAACGGTTTTATCTAAATCAACTTTTTCTTCCTGATCTTGCTCAAAATAGCCCATCAATACGCTATGGCCTAATTGAATTTCGCCATCGTATTTTATTTTATCAGCAATCATTTTCATCATTGTTGACTTGCCTTCGCCATTACGGCCAACTAAACCAATTTTTTCTCCTTTGGTGATGATAAAATTAGCACCCGAAAAAATATGCTTTTCGCCATATGATTTTCCAGCTTCAGTAGCTGTAATAACAATTTTACCACTATGCGCTGGAGGTGGAAAACGGAAACGAACAGAAGCCGTATCCATATCGTCTACTTCTACTCTATCCAATCGATCTAATTTTTTAATCAACGATTGAGCCATGGCTGATTTACTAGCCTTTGCTCTAAATTTATCAATCAACACTTCAGTTTGATCAATCATTTTTTGTTGATTTTTTTGAGCATTCTCTTGTTGTTGTTTTCGCTCTTGACGTAAAACTAAATAATGAGAATAATTGGTTTTATAATCATAAATTTTTTGATTTACAATTTCAATCGTTCGTTTAGTAACTGTATCTAAAAATGTTTTATCATGACTAATTAAAATAACTGCACCCGAAAACACATCCATAAATTCCTCCAACCACTGTATTGCTTCAATATCTAAGTGATTGGTTGGCTCATCGAGCATTAAAACATCTGGTTTTTGTAATAATAACTTAGCTAGTTCAATACGCATACGCCATCCACCGCTAAACTCAGAAGTTTGCATATGAAATTGCTTGCGTTGAAATCCTAATCCAATTAATACTTTTTCAATTTCCTCTTCCGTATTATCAGCACCAATAATATTTAAACGCTCATTAATATCAGTTAAATCATGAATTAAATCCATGTAAGCATCACTTTCGTAATCTGTACGGGTTTCTAATTGATGGTTAATATCATTTAATTTTGCTTGTAATATTTTTATTTCTTCAAAGGCAGATTCTGTTTCTTCATAAACTGTACGTCCATGTTGATGTGTCATATCCTGAGGTAAATAACCAATTTTACAGTCTTTAGGACGCGACACTTCACCTTTAGTGGGCGTTTGGTATCCTGCTAATATTTTTAGCATGGTACTTTTTCCAGCACCATTTTTTCCAGCTAAACCAATTCTATCTTTTGGATTGATTAAAAAAGAAACATTATCAAATAAATTATATCCTCCAAACGATACAGTTACGCCATTAATAGAAACCATTGATTTTTTTTTTAAGATTGCGAAGTTACTAAAAATAGAGCATTTAGCAAAGATTGTTTTATCATCTTTTTTCAGAAAATTAAGCTGAACTAACTTCTGTGGAAATTGATTTTATTAACTAATTTTCAACATTAGATAGATATTAAACAAAAAATATAAATATTTGTTAAGTACTATAAATAAACTAAAAATTATGTCGGAAGAGATTGAAAGAACGGAAAGAGAAGATTTGTTTTCAAAGGCTGTAAAAGCAGGGAAACGCACCTATTTTTTTGATGTAAAATCAACAAAAGGGAATGATTACTATTTAACAATTACTGAAAGTAAGAAGCGATTTGGAACCGACGGTAAGTTTACTTATGAAAAACACAAGATTTTCTTGTACAAAGAAGACTTTGCAAAGTTTATGGAAGGTTTAAACGAATCGATTGAGATTATCAAAGAAAATGCACCACCCATTGTAGAAAGAGAAGAGCGTACTTACGATAATTACTCTGAAAGCAAAGGTACTGATGTTAATTTTGACGATTTAGGAAAGTAATACCGAATACACATAAAAAAAGCTCAAGAGGTAACTTTTGAGCTTTTTTTTATTATCTTAATTACTGAAAAATTACCTTGATAAACTTGTATTGTATGGGATTCTGTTTAATATAGATCTTCCAAGTGTAACTTCATCTGTATATTCCAATTCATCGCCAACTGCAATACCACGGGCAATAGCCGAAAGCGTAATGTTATATGGTGCTAATTTTTTAAAAATAAAAAAACTGGTCGTTTCACCTTCCATGGTTGCATTTAAAGCTAAAATAATTTCCTGAACTTCATTTGTCACCACTTTTTGAATAAGTGTATCAATATTTAAATTGCTTGGCCCAATGCCTTCCATTGGCGAAATTAACCCGCCTAATACGTGATAAACACCTTTATATAAACCAGTGTTTTCAATTGCCATTACATCTCTATAATCTTGCACAACACACATTAAACTATGGTTACGCAAAGGATTAGCACATACATTACAAATATCGGTATCAGAAATTGTATGGCATTTAACACAAAATTTTAAATCAGTTTTAAGGGCTTTTATTACATCAGCAAAATTGGCGACTTCTTGGCTATCTTGCTTTATTAAATGTAAAACATAACGTAATGCCGATTTTTTACCAACACCAGGTAATCCAGAAAAATGACCAACCGCTTGCTCAATTAATTTTGAAGAAAATTCCATTTAAGAGGCACTTTTTATTATTTAGTAAGTTCTAAAGTCATATTAATTTCAGCTTGATAAGATGACTTATCATATATTTCAATCATACGAGTGATTGTTTTAAAACCTGGTGCTTCAACACTCATTTGATATTTACCTGGAGGTAAAATAACAACAAAACGGCCACTAGAAGGGTTTGGTAAGTAATTACCAATTAACTCCTTACTAATATTATCTGTAATAGAAATAAATACATCCGAAAAATTAATTTGTTGAGTTTCGTTTAATTTAAATTCTCCAATCACAACAGAATAGTCACTTTCAACTTCATTAAATGTAACACGGTAAATATCAAAATCGCCTTGTCCTCCTGGCTTAGTAGCAGCAATGTATCCAAATTTACCATTTTTAGAAATTCTGAAGTTCATATCATCATCCGTTGTATTGATAGGAAAACCGATGTTTTTAGGCTTAGAAAATATATGATAATTCTCATCCATGGTTGATTTAAAAATATCGTATCCACCCATACTCGTATGGCCTTTCGAAGAAAAATACAGAGTTTTTCCATCAGGCGAACAATTCGGAAAATCTTCATCATAAATCGTGTTAATATCAGCTCCAGCATTTAAAGGCTCCGACCATTTACCACTGTCTGTTTTCTTACAAACATAAATATCTGTTCCGCCAAATCCGCCTTTACGTTGACTTGCAAAAAATAAGGTTTTTCCATCAGGCGTAATTGATGCCGCAATTTCTTCTCCACCCGAATTAATTTTTGGATCCAATTTTTCTGGTTTACCAAAAATGCCTTCGGCATTCATGTAACTCAAAAATATATTTCCGCTTCCTTTTCCATCTGGTTTATATAACAACATTACATCTCCATTAGCACTAAGCCCAATTACCTCTATCCCACTATTACCAGAATTGATTGGCGCTCCAATTATTTCAGCTTTTGAATATTGTCCCTCTATTACTTTTGAAAAATAAATAGAGTTTTGATAACTACCATTTTGTAATTTTTCAGCATTTTTTTCTGGGCGTTTTGTGTTATAAACAATAAAACTCTCGTTTGAAGTTACAAAAGGAAAGTAATCATTGTATTCCGAATTAATATTTTTTCCCAAATTTTGAAAAAAAACATCCACGGGAAATTTCATTAATTCTTTAGCATTTAAACAATGTTGTATTTGCAAATCAGCATCAGCTAAGTTAAATACCGAACCTTTAGCGGCATCTTTAAACTTTACAAATGCATTTATTGCATCATCAAAACGATTAGCGTATTGATAAGCTCTTGCTAATAAATAATTAGCATTAGGGTCATGTTTTTCCTTACGGGTAACAATTTCTAAATAAGGAACTGCTTTAGCTTTCCCAACATTACTATTTAAATAACAAACTCCAACATTATAATTATATAATTCATTTTTACTGTCGGTATTTAAAAGCTGTAAATAATCAGTTAAGGCATCTTCATAATTTTCTAATTTTAATTTTGCCAAAGCTTCATCAGGACTAACTTTTGTTAATCCATCATCTTGAGCAAAAGCCATACTTACAGATAAAAAGGGAATAAGAAATAATTTTTTCATTTTTTATATTTTAAACAGATTACTAATTTATACAATAATTTAGAATTGACATTGCATTGTGTAAAACTGTTTAATTAGGTTAACAAATCCATGAGCAAATTATCATAATATTGGTAATAACATCAAACCAATTAAAATGAATTATTTTTTAAGATACATTAGCCTCATTATTACCAGTATTTTGGTGATTTTATTACTAACTACGTGTACAAATAAAGAGAGCGAAGACGATGGCAGAACCGTTTTTAATTATAACGAAATGGCCGGAGTTTCGAGCTTAGACCCAGCAATTTCGAGTAATTTGGAAATAATTTGGCCAGTAAATCAACTGTTTAATGGCTTGGTTCAAATGAATGATTCATTAAAAGTAATTCCAAGTATTGCAAAACGTTGGTGGATAAGTGACGATGGTCTTTCTTATACGTTTATTTTAAGAAATGATGTCTATTTTCATGATAATAAATGCTTTGAAAAAGAAAAAGGAAGAAAAGTGGTTGCTAAAGATTTTGTTTATTCATTTAACAGACTTTACGACCCCAGAGTTAGTAGCGCAATTACGTTATTAACTAATATTGACAGAACCGAAAAAACAAATTATAAAGGGTTTTCTGCAACCAATGATAGCACATTGGTTATTTATCTAAAAGAACCATTTAGTGCATTTTTAAGTGTATTAACCATGAAATATTTTTCTGTTTTACCTTACGAAGCAATTGAATTATATGGTCGCGATTTTAGAAGAAACCCAGTTGGAACAGGTCCCTTCAAATTTAAACTATGGGAAGAAGGAATGAAATTAGTCCTATTAAAAAATGAAAATTATTTTGAATACGAAGGCGCTAACAGATTACCCTATTTAGATGCCGTAACCGTGTCATTTGTAAAAGATAGGGAAACAGCTTTTATGGAATTATTAAATGGAAAATACGACATGCTGAGCGGAGCTGATGCCTTTAATATTAATGAAGTTTTAGATAAAAATGGTTTATTACAAGCTTCATATGCCACAAAATTTAATTTACAAAAACAAACATTTTTAAAAACGGATTACCTCGGAATATTAATTGATGAAGATATGGAAATTGTAAAAAATTCGCCATTAAGACATAAAGCATTGCGAAAAGCCATTAATTATGGCTTCGATAGAGTAAAAATGGTAAAATATTTCAGAAACAATATTGGTTATCCTGCTACTGCTGGTTTTATACCAAATGGTTTACCATCTTATAATGATAAAATTGTAAAAGGATATACTTATAACCCTGAAAAAGTAAGGCAATTATTAATAGAAGCTGGTTATCCTGACGGAAAAGGAATGCCTGAAATTACATTACATACAACTGAAAATTATTTAGAACAAACTGAATTTATACAATCTCAATTAGCTGAAAATAATATTAAAATTAATATCAGTGTTGATAAAGCTTCAGTGCTAAAACAAGCTGTATCAAGTTGCGAATATAATTTCTTTAAAAAATCATGGGTTGGCGATTATGCTGATGAGGAAAACTTTATGGGATTATTTTATAGTAAAAACTTTGCTCCAGTTGGCTTTAACTTTACGCATTATAAAAATCCTGAATTTGATATTTTATTTGAAAAGGTGATAAAGGAACAAAATCGTGATGTGAAAAATGCTATGTATCAAAAGATGGATCAAATGATTATTGATGATGCTCCAATTATTCCATTGTATTACGACCAAGCAATCCGTTTAGTAAATAAAAACATTAAGGGATTAACTACAAACCCAATGAATTTATTAAATCTTAAAACCGTTAAAAAAGAGAAAAAATAAGATTGTTTTAAATAATTAAAAATTACAAATCGATTACTTTTCCTTCAATAGCAAGTTCAGTATTTTCAAAAACTGGTTTAGCCTCGTTTAAAAATTCATTAAGGTTATCGTAACGTGCCGAAAAATGACCTAGAATCAGTTTTTTTGCTTTACACAAAACAGCCATTTCAGCTGCTTGCTTTGCGGTACTATGATATGTTTGTAAAGCTCTATCCGTTTTATCTTCTAAAAAAGTAGCTTCATGATATAACAAATCCACATTTGAAATATCAGAAGCTAAGGCTTCAAAAAAACGTGTGTCGCTGCAAAATGCATAACTACGAGAAGCATGTGGAGCAATGGTTAGATCTTTATTTTCAATGATGATTCCGTTATTATCAACTGCATCTAAGCCTAACTTAAGCTTATGGATTTCGGAAAATGAAACATTAAACTTTTCGAGTTTATATTTATCAATATTTCGAGGTAAGGGTTTTTCTTTAAATAAAAAGCCAGTTGTGTTGATGCGGTGTTGCAAAGGTAAACTATACACTTCCACCTTATCATCTTGCCAAATCAATTCCTTAGTTTTGTTTTGTGTATCAACAAACGTTACTGGATAGGATAAGTAAGTATCAGAATGTTTATTAATTAACTGAATAATTTCTTTTAATTGAGGCGGTGCAAAAATAGTTAACTCATTTTTACGACCTAATAAATGCATACTTGCCAAAAAACCTGGTAATCCAAAAAAATGGTCGCCATGAAGGTGACTAATAAAAACATGATTTATATTTTGAAAACGCGCTTTGTATTTCCGAAGCTGAATTTGGGTTGCTTCACCACAATCTATTAAAAAAAACCGCTCAGCTATATTTAATAACTGAGCGGTTGGATTTCTGGTTGCAGTTGGCGTAGCAGCACTACTCCCTAATATTAATAACTGAAAGGTTTGAACAGACATTTTAATTTAAACCTTTATAAAAAATTATTCGTTAATAATTAAACGTTTGGTGTTTACCGCATTTTTATATTTAACAGTGTAAATATAAACACCAGCAGATAATCCTGTTGAATTAAATTCAAATGAATTTTCACCTAATTGCGTTTTCATTGTTTGTTTATTTACAATAGCGCCTAAGGAGTTATAAACGGTTAATACAGCTTCTTCTTCTCCTTCAACATAAAATTTAATGTCAGTTTTTCCTATAAAAGGATTTGGTTGATTTTGCATTACACCAAATTTATCTTTACCAATTTCTTGAACTCCAACTGGAGGAGAAATTACAATTTTATAATAATTTAAAAGTTGAGTTGATACGGGAGAACCTCCAGAAGGAACAGGTGTTGTTGGACACGATAAGGATGGGCCGTTTGCAAATGCTTGAACTTCTAAACTTAACGTATAAGTACCAGCAACGGTTGGTGTGCCCCAAATACTTGCACAATTATTTGCGTTACCTGGAAAAAAGATAACACTACCACTCATTAAACTTGGAGTAACGGTAAAATTTAAACCTGGAGGCAAATTGAAATTTGTAATACCAACTGGTGATTTTAACTCGAAACGATTAAAACATAATTTATAAAGTAAAGTGACAACAGTATCTTTTGGGACTTTTACAGTAATGTTTTGAACGTAAGGTACCCCAACAGTTCCGTTAATAAATGCAGTGGCACTATCAGGAAAGACACCAACTTTAGGTCCTGAAATAAACGTAGGGTTTAAAGAACACGTTGGAGCAGTTTGTCCAAAAATTGAAGACACTGAAGCCAATATGACTAAACCAGAAATGTAGATTTTTTTCATAAGAATACTATTAAATTATTAAAAAATTGATAAGTAAATTTAACAACAAATTTGAATTACCAAATTAATTTTAACATCTAATAAAAGGAAGTTTTAAACACTCCCATTGCGTTTTCTAAAAAACCATTCTACTGAAAGTAGAAAAATAATGATAGCTAAAATCCATTTTAAGTTTACCAAATCACTTAATTGTTTGTGTGTGTAGGTGATAGATTTAATAGTTGAACTCTCTAATATTTCTTTTTGTAATTGCGCAAACTGGTTTTTGTAAAACAGCTTTCCCCCACTCTCTTTGGATAGTTGATATAAAATTTGATGATTTGCTAATGTATTCATTCTCTCTGAAACAATTTCTTTAACAACCACAATTCCTGTTTTTGTAAAAATTTTATCTCCTACTTTTACCTGAGCCGTATAATTATATTCACCTTGAGGAAATTGCCCAGCAGAAAGGCTATACATGGTTTCCTTTTTTGAAAACGTGTAATTATAAACTTTATTACTTGCATCTTTTAAAACAATGGTTACGTCTGGTTCGGTAATTAACTCATAGCTTTGATTATAAACTTCTGCCGTAAAATCAAGTGATTCATTTTCATTGATAATTTTTTTTGTAAAGACTCTAAAAAAACTTTTATCTGCTTTTACTGATAAATATTGCACTGTTTTATTTATCAATTCATTAAACAAATTATGATTATCATGATCTAAATAATCTCTTAATTTCCAACGCCATAAACCATCTCCAAAAAAGCCAGCTGTTTTTAAGCCATTAGTTTCCGTAAAAACTAATAATGGATTTTCGGTATCTACAACTCCAATTCGTTGATTAATTAGGACATACGAGCCATTTGAAATAGTTGTATTACCAAAATTACATTTAACGGCAGGCAATTCTTTAAAATAAGTTCTTAACTCATTGCTAATTCCAAATAATGTGAAGGCATCATTTACAGATGGTTCGGCATCGTTAAAACGATTACCACCATTTGACATTGAAAAATTAAAAATGCCTGCAGGTGGATTTAATCCTATATAAAAAACAGATTGTCCGTTAGCTTTTAATTCAGCTAACAGTTTTGGTGGAAGTATATTAGTTTGGTGTAAAATAATTAATGAGTAGGGTTTTAAAGGCTGTGTAAATTCATTTATTAAAGCAACTTCAACTTCGTAAGTTTGAGTAGAATTTATGCTTTCTTGAATTGCTGCAATATCAGGATGAGGCGCATTAGCTAAAATCAACACTTTTTGGCGGTTATCAATCACATCAATTATAAAGGATTGAGCATTATTTTGGGTGTTTTTATCTTCAGGTAAAGTTGAAATGGCAACTGTATATTTTTGAATTCCAGTTTTTGTGGCCTCTATATTAAAATTATAGGTTTTACTAAAATTATCAGAATTAATAACAACCGGTTCTGATTTTATAAGAGCTCCATTTGTTGAAATAGAAACGTTGACAGTTTTAGCATTTAAATCTGTGGCGTTTACAATCACTTCCACCGGAAAAGAATTACCTAAATACGCTATCTGATTATGATTTATGGTTTGAATCCAAACATCTCTAATTGGAGTTGTATCACCTAAAGCAATGGTATAAAACGGAGCATTAATTTTTTTAGCACTATAAATTGGGTTTGTTCCTTTATTATAAATACCATCCGTTGCTAAAATAACAGCACCAATATTACTATTTGAATAATTATTTTCAATGTCACTGATTACATTTGAAATATCAGTTTCTTTTCCTTTAAAATCAAAGGTTTCGGATGGTTTACATTCCGAATCAAATTGATACAATTTAACATCGTATTTTTCTTTAATCGCTTTCGTAAAATCGTTTAGGGCATTTAGGTAATTCGATTTTATATCTAACGAATCTTTCCCTACAATAATAGATGTTGAATTATCTTGAGCAATAATTATAATTGATTTTTCTACTTCATTAATTGAATGTTTAATAAATACATCCAATAATAAAATAGAAATAATGGTAATTGATAAAAACCGTAAACCAGCTAGCGTTAAAACAAGCCTTTTTCCTCTATCAGCATTTTTTTTATCTCTAATGTATAATAATCCCGAAAATAGAAATCCTGCTAAAACACATAGCAAACTATAATACCAAGGATAATTAGAAATAAATTGCATGACTAAAAATTAGGTCAGCATTCCACCACATACGTTAATGCATTGGCCAGTAATGTATGAACTCATATCACTCGCTAAAAACAAGGTCAAATTTGCCACATCTTCGGCACTACCTCCTCTTTTCAACGGAATAGAATCTCTCCATTGTTGAACTGTTTTTTCGTCTAAAGCAGCCGTCATTTCAGTTTCAATAAAACCAGGAGCAATTGCATTACTGCGAATGTTACGAGAACCCAATTCCAAAGCTACTGATTTTGTAAAACCAATAATACCAGCTTTAGAAGCCGAATAATTTGTTTGGCCAGCATTACCTTTAACACCAACTACTGAACTCATATTTATAATTGAACCCGAACGAGCTTTAAGCATAGGCTTTTGAGCCGCTTTGGTTAAATTAAATACCGATTTTAAATTTGCATTAATTACTTCATCCCATTGTTGTTCGCTCATACGCATTAATAACGTATCGCGAGTAATACCTGCATTATTTACTAAAATATCAACGGTTCCAAATTCAGCAACAACATCCGTTACTAATTGCTCAGCTGCCTTAAAATCAGCAGCATCGCTTTGGTAACCTTTAGCTTTAATTCCATAAGCTGCTAATTCTGCTTCAAAAGCTTTTGCTTTTTCAACCGAACTTAAATACGTAAAAGCAATGTTACAACCTTGCTCTGCAAATTTAATGGCAATACCTTTTCCAATGCCTCTTGATGCGCCAGTTATAATGGCAACTTTGTTTTGAAGTAATTTCATGCTGTGATATTTAATGTTTTTTAGTGCTTAAATATACAAAGTAAATACGAATTGAACCAAATGAAAACAGACTTGTTTAAACATTAAAATGTAAATAACATTATGTGAAATTAATTTTGACTTTACTTTCTAAAGTAAATTTACAAGGTGAAGATTTATATCAACTATATACTCATAATTTTTTTGACCATTGGCTTTGTGGCTTGTAAATCTCACAAATCGGTTACAACTTCTACTCACACCAAAGACGATAAAAAAAATACTCCTACAAAAAACACATCCCTAAAAAAGAAATATGCCGACATACTTGGTGTTTCCGAATCTGATATAAAGAACGAAAAACTCTATCAATTCATCAATGAATGGTATGGCACACCTTATAAATATGGCGGAAAAGATAAACATGGTATTGATTGTTCGGGAATGACATCTGTACTTTATAATGCTGTTTATCAAAAAACCATTTCATCATCTACAAAAGCATTAGTGAATGAAGTTAAAAAAATTAAAACCTCCGATTTAAAAGAAGGTGATTTGGTTTTTTTTAATACAAACGGAAAAAGTATTTCGCATGTTGGTGTGTATTTGCAAAATAATAAATTTGTGCACGCATCAACCAAACGAGGAGTTATGATAAGCAACTTGAGTGAGCCTTACTACGTGAAAACATACGTGAGTGCTGGTAGAGTAAAATAATTATCTAAATCGGCGTTTCGAGTGCCTCAAGGTACTAATCAACAAATTGATTTGTGTTAAAATTCTTCTTGCAGAAAAAATTAAGCGTTATTATTCATTCTATAACTAGAAACTCTTTTATTAAAGATTATTGATGATAGATAAAACATTTTTTTGATTCAGTTGTTTTAATTTAATAACATCTATTTATAATGATTTTATTTTTTAATAAAGAATTCATTAAAATATAAATAATTTAAAATAAAGCATCTAATGAATGAAATTGATAGTAATTATTGCCATTATAGTGATTTACCTTCTCCAATGGCATACATGGAGTTAGAAGATTCAGAGGTTCAAACAAAATTATCAATATTAGATATAAATCGCGTAATTGAAATGGCTTGGGAAGATCGTACAACTTTTGATGCGATAAAATTTCAATTTGGATTAAGTGAAAATGATGTTAAAGCATTAATGAAAAGTAAACTAAAATTTAGTAGCTATAAACTGTGGCGAAAACGTGTGAATAACTGTAATACAAAACATGCTAAAACACGATTAAACACCATTAATCGTTTTAAATGCAATTTACAACGAAATATTACCAGTAATAAAATTTCAAAACGAAATACTAAATGAGAAATTACTGTTATTTAAAAAAAAAGAATAATTGAAACAGGAAATAAATATAGTTTGGTTTAAACGCGATTTACGATTTACAGATCATGAACCACTTTATTTAGCTCAACAACAAAACACTCCATTACTATTATTGTATTGTTTTGAACCAAGTTTAATGGCTTATGACGACAGCGATATAAGGCATTGGCGATTTGTTTATGAATCGATTAAAGATATGGAGGAAAAGTTAAATAACTTAAATGCACAATTATTTATTTTTCATAACGAAGTAATACCAGTATTTAAAACAATATCGGAGTATTATAACATACAAACTATTTTTTCACATCAAGAAATAGGCAATAAAATAAGCTACGATAGAGATATTGCAGTTCAAAAATTTTGTAAACACAAAAATATCAGTTGGAACGAATCACAGCTCAATGGTGTAATTCGTAAATTAAAAACACGAACAAATTGGGAATACCTTTGGCATCAAACTATGTCGCAAATGCCAAAATTAGTAAATGAAAATAATTGGCACATTTTAAATTTAGACACCTCGGTTTATGATAAAATAAAAGGTAAATCATTGCCACTAGAGGTAACGACACCTAACAAAAATTTTCAACAAGGAGGTGAAACACTTGCTTGGCGCTATATAGATAGTTTTATAAAAGAGCGTTATGTTAATTATAGTAAGCATATTTCCAAACCTTCTCTTAGCAGAAAAGGTTGTAGTCGCTTATCGCCATACTTAGCTTATGGAAACATAAGTATGCGTATGGTGTATTTGTATACTCAACAACACTATAGCACGGCAATTAATAAACAAGCCTTAGTAAATTTTAAATCTCGTTTACTTTGGCATTGCCATTTTATGCAAAAGTTTGAAGACGAATGCCGTATGGAATTTGAAAATGTGAATCGTGCTTACGACCAATTAAATAAACCTAGAAATCAAACATACATAACAGCTTGGCAACAAGGCAAAACAGGCGTTCCCCTTGTGGATGCATGTATGCGTTGCTTGGTGGCAACTGGTTATATTAATTTTAGAATGCGTGCCATGGTAGTTTCTTTTTTTGTATTTAATTTGTGGCAAGATTGGCGTGAACTTCATTTTTTAGCTCGGCAATTTTTAGATTATGAACCTGGTATTCATTATCCACAATTACAAATGCAAAGTGGTGTTACTGGCATTAATACTATTCGTATTTACAACCCAATAAAAAATTCGGAAGACCAAGATGCTGAAGGTGTTTTTATAAAGCAATGGTTACCTGAATTAAAAAATATTCCTCCACATTTAATACATCAGCCTTGGAAATTATCATTAATTGAGCAACAGCTATACGCTTGTGAAATTGGCTTAAACTATCCTGCCCCTATTATAGATATTGATGCTACTCGCAAATACGCTAGCGACATTGTTTGGCAATACCGTAAAACCGATGATGTAAAAACAGAAGGAAAGCGAATATTAGAAAAACATGTCAATAATCCGAAATCACATTTAACAAAAAAATAAGAAACTAAATGCTACTACTAATTACATCCAATGCCTTATATAATTTGGATTTATTTTGCAATAATTTAAATGTAAGCTAATGGTGGTTAAATTAAATAATAAATTATGACTAATTTTTTACAAGCTAAGTGGGAAAATATTATTATGGCAAATTATGCAGTGCCAATTAATGTATTGAAACCTTATTTGCCAAAAGGCATTGAAATTGATACTTACCAAGATACAGCTTATTTAAGTTTAGTTGGTTTTTTGTTTAAAAATACACGTTTGTTTAAAATACCTATTCCAAAATTAGGAACCTTTGAAGAAGTAAACTTGCGCTTTTATGTTTACCGAAAAGAAGGTAATGAATTAAAACGAGGAGTAGTATTTATAAATGAAACCGTGCCATATAAGCCAGTAGCTTGGTTAGCAAATAAATTATATAAAGAGCATTATACTGCCGTTAAAACCAAACATAATTGGCAAATAAATGATAGCTCTAAAAAAATTAATTATCAATGGCTTGTAAATAAACAGTGGAACTCAATAAGTATTGAAGCGGAAAATAAAACTTTACCAATGACAAAAAATAGTTTTGAGGAATTTATTTTTGAACACTACTATGGCTACACAAAAGTAAACGCAAGTATTACAGAGGAATATAAAATTAATCATCCAAGTTGGTATATAAATAAGGTCACTGCAACAAAAATAGAGTGTGATTTTGAAGCCAATTACGGTAGCGATTTTGCTTTTTTAAATAAGGTTACGCCTACCTCTGTATTTATGGCAGAAGGGTCTGCGATTGAAGTAAAATGGAAACGAATAAAAATATAAAAAATGAAGGGCGTAAAAAAACAAAATCTTCCAACTAAAATTTGCGTAAGTTGTAATAAACCGTTTACATGGCGTAAAAAATGGGAGAAAAACTGGAATGATGTTAAATATTGCAGCGATAGATGTAGAACTACTAAAAATACAATAACCCATGTCAGCTAAAAAAACACTTCGCTTAATTTTGGGAGACCAACTTAATATACAACACAGTTGGTTTAAAACAACTGACAAATCTATCACATACGTTTTAATGGAAATTAGAACAGAAACCGATTATGCCACACATCACATTCAAAAAGTAATTGGTTTTTTTGCTGCCATGCGACAGTTTGCAAACGAGTTAAAAGAAAAGAAACATCAAGTCATTTATTTAAAATTAGATGATGCCAAAAATTTACAAGCTTTCGATAAAAATATAAGCACCCTTATTGAAAACGAAAACTTTACAAACTTTGAATACCAATTGCCAGATGAATATAGAGTTGATCAACAATTAAAAGAATTTTGTAAAACCCTCGTCATAGAAAAAAGTGTAACTGATAGCGAACATTTTTTAAGCAAACGTGATGAACTTGGCGTTTTTTTTGAAGGAAAAAAAACATTTTTGATGGAAAGTTTTTACCGCAAGATGCGTAAAAAATATAATGTGCTAATGGATGGCAATCAACCACTAACTGGGCAATGGAATTTTGATAAAGATAACCGAAAAAAATTACCTGCTAACCATAAATGTACGCCGCCCCTCGTTTTTAAAAATGATGTTTCCGAAATTTTAGACGAGATAAAACAAACATCAATAAAAACAATTGGTGCTATTGATTCAAAAAACTTTATATGGCCTATTAACAGAAAACAATCACTGCAATTATTAGATTTTTTTGTACAAGAATGCCTACCACTCTTTGGAACTTATGAAGATGCCATGACGCCAAATGATTGGTCGCTTTACCACTCACGCTTGTCATTCTCAATGAATATAAAATTACTATCGCCAACCGAAGTAATTAATAAAGCCGTTGAAGAATGGAAGGCACGAACTAATGATATTGAAATAAATCAACTCGAAGGTTTTGTAAGGCAAATACTAGGCTGGAGAGAATACATGCGTGGTATTTATTGGTTAAAAATGCCAGAGTTTGCTAGTATGAATTATTTTAATCATATCGAAAATTTACCTCAATGGTATTGGACAGGCGAAACAAAAATGAAATGTTTAAGTCACACAATTAAACAATCCTTAAATTATGCATACGCACACCATATACAAAGGTTAATGATAACAGGTAATTTTGCATTATTATCAGGTGTGCATCCTGATGAAGTTGATAAATGGTATTTAGGAATTTACATTGACGCCTTAGATTGGGTTGAAATTACAAATACAAGAGGCATGAGTCAATTTGCAGATGGTGGCATTATAGGATCAAAACCATATGTAAGTTCGGCTAATTACATAGATAAAATGAGTCATTATTGTAACACCTGCTATTATAAAAAAAATATAAAAACAGGAGAAAAAGCATGTCCCTTTAACAGTTTATATTGGAATTTTTATGATAAACATGAAGATAAACTCGCAAAAAATCCGCGTATTGGCATGATGTATAATGTTTGGAAGAAAATGGAGCCAAACGTAAAAGCAGATTTATTAGAACAAGCAGATTATTATCTTAAAAATATAAATACTTTATAAATGAAAAAATCTATCATTTGGTTTAAAACTGATTTACGTTTACATGATAATGAAACGCTTATAGAGGCTATTAAACATAGCGATGAAGTAATACCAGTATATTGTTTCGACCATCATGATTTTAAAACTACTGAATTTGGTTTTAAGAAAACAGGAAATTTTAGAGCCCAATTTATTTTAGAATCACTTAAGGATTTAGATGTTGAATTAAGAAAAATAGGTTCAGGGCTATTAATTTTAAAAGGGAATCCAAAAGACGAACTTTTTAAAATAGTATCTAAATTCGGCGTTAGCAAAGTATATGCAAAAAAAGAAGTTGCTTACGAAGAAAAAGGAACAGAAGCGGAAGTTGAAAAAGCATTATGGAAATTGAATTGTACGCTTGAAACATTTAGCACGAGCACACTTTACCAAGCAGTTGATTTACCTTTTTCAATTAAAGATATACCAAATGTTTTTACAGCCTTTAGAAAAAAAATAGAAAAGGAAGCAACTATCAGAACAATTTTTAGCACACCTGAGTTAATTAAATCTCCAAACATACCAACCATAGAATTGCCAACTTTACAAGAATTAGGACTCACAGAACCGATAAATGATTCGCGTAAAGCTCTTAATTTTAAGGGAGGAGAAACTGAAGGGTATAAACGCCTGCATTATTATTTCTCTAAAAGTAAAGCTGTTTCTGTATATAAAGATACTCGCAATGGTTTGACTGGTGCGGATTATTCCTCTAAATTTTCGACTTGGTTGGCTCAAGGTTGTTTATCGCCGCGTGAAATTTATTATGAATTAAAAAAATACGAATCGCAATATGGTGAAAACGAATCAACCTATTGGTTAATATTTGAATTATTGTGGCGCGATTATTTCCGTTTTATGATGAAGAAATATCGTCAAAAATTCTTTTTACAAGCAGGCATACAATCAGGAGAAACTGATTTTAAAACTCATAATTTAGAAGTATTTCAAAAATGGCAAAATGGAGAAACAGGCGTTGATTTTATAGATGCTAATATGATTGAATTACAAAATACAGGCTTTATGAGCAACCGAGGCAGACAAAATGTTGCTAGTTATTTAATAAACGATTTAAAACAAGATTGGCGCTATGGAGCTGCTTATTTTGAACAACAATTAATTGATTATGATGTTTGCAGTAATTGGGGAAACTGGGCCTATTTAGCAGGCGTTGGAAACGACCCAAGAGGAAACCGATACTTTAATATTGAAAAGCAAGCTCACGACTACGATGCCGATGGATTGTATAGAAAACTATGGCTTAACAAATTAAATAACAAAAAATAAAACCAATATAGCTAACACTGTTCAATTTGAGTACTAAAAATAGCTATATAAAATACTCAAGTAATATACTGACACAGTTGTACCAAAAAATCTAAATCTGAAAAATCATAGAAATTAATTCGTAAATTTGTGATTATGAATGACAAAAAACTTTACATCATTGCAGGTTGTAACGGAGCAGGTAAGACAACTGCATCGTTTACTATTTTGCCTGAAATTTTGGATTGTAAAGAATTTGTGAATGCTGATGAAATAGCAAAAGGACTATCCCCTTTTCAACCCGAAAAAGTTTCGTTTGAAGCGGGACGAATAATGCTAAACAGAATAAACGAATTGCTTACTGAAAATGAAAACTTTGCATTTGAAACAACACTATCTACAAGAAGTTACAAAAACAAAATTATAGAAGCAAAGGATAAAGGATATCGAGTAACACTATTATTTTTTTGGCTTCAAAATATTAAATTAGCTAAAGAACGTGTAATAACAAGAGTTTTAGAAGGCGGACATAACATTGAACCAGATGTTATTGAAAGAAGATATATAAGAGGAATTAAAAATTTATTTGACATTTATCTTCCAATTGTTGACGGAGCTTTAATTTTTGATAATTCCGAAGGAAAACACGAACTATTAGCAGATAAACAAATTGACGGTTTACTAAATATTCTGAATCATGAAAAGTTTAACCATTTAAAAAATTATTATGACAATAATTGAAATTCAAATTGAAGAGAAAAATAAAATTCTAAAAGGACTTGAAAAAGTGTATGAAAAACTTTTAGAATTTAAGAAATTGAAAAACAGTGAACTGGTTGTTTTACGAGATAATAAAATCGTTAAAATTAAACCTGAATAAAAAGTTCATCACCTGAAATTTTTATGGTTAAATACGAGATAAAATTCTTTGGTTGAATATTTACACTACTATTTTTTTTCTACAACAAACCCCTTTGGATTCAAGCTTTATACCGAAAGCTAATCGATAATTCAATTGTTAATTCTATATTTTTTGAATCGGCGTTTTGAGAGCCTCAACGACCTAATTCAACAAATTGATTTTTGGTCTGTTTAACAACTCAAATTGGTATAACATGAGTTGCTTACTAATAAAAATAGTTTATATTTGGTAATAAGACTATAAAATAAGCGAAAGTCAATTAATAGACAAATTACAATTATTTTATACCCATTTACCGAAACTATTTACAAAATCAATACAATGCATCAAAATAAAATGTATAAATTTAAATTAAACAACTAAAACAAATAAACCATGAAAAAAAATCTATTAATCGCGACATTAATTTTATGTACAACGTTTGTAATTGGACAAACTAAAAATCACAAATACGGTATAACATGTGGAGGTTCTATTCAACAATACAATGGGAATTTAGGAAATAGTTTTTTTAAATTTAACTCAACTTGTTTTGGTGGTTTAACAGCTGGCTTTGGGCTTTATTTAAATAAATCATTTGATTTTAATCTTGGTGGTTCAATAGGTCACTTTGGATATTGCCAAACAGAATCTGACAAAAGTAGAGTCGTATCAATTGAGCAAAGATGTCCTGGCTGCACAGATAGACTTGGAATGGGTGAATTAAGATCATTAATGATTTCGGGTAACATTGCAATTAAATATAAATTTGCTAATGATATTTTTCTTAAAGAAAACTCGAAATTTGCACCCTATATTTATGCAGGAGTTGGCATAAATCGGTTATCAGACAATATGAAAAAAAATTGTGTTAATGTTGGTAACCATGTTACAATAAATGCTGGTGCTGGAATAAAATATAACATAACTGAAAGATTTAATATTAGTTACAATTTAGGAATAGGATGTTTTATTTCAAAAAAAGTATATTACACAAATGCAATAGCAAATGATAATAACGATAAAGATGCTGACGATTTAAAACTGGAGAAAAGAAAAGACATTTATATGCAAAATGCTTTGACTTTAGGAATAAATTTATAGAAGTTCGGTTGGCAAAATATGTTTGCCAAAAATAAATAGCTCAACTGATTACAAATAAAAATAGTATATATTTGGTAAAATGAATAAGACTGATAAAATGCGAAAAGAAACATTCAACGAATAAAAAGCCATTATTTTTAGAAAAATAAATTTAAAATTGTATTTTTGCAAGAGGGGGAAACATAAAGATAAGAGGTTACAGAAAAATAAAATTTAAGGATAAAAAATTCAAAAATGCCAAATACTGGAGATTTATTTATAACAACATTACTTCAAGCTCATTTAGAATGGGGGGAACATAGGCATACGAATAGCCGAGGTATAGTAATTGGAGAAGGATATTTACAAATTCCAGCAGATTTTGCATATGAATTTGGAATAACAAATAATAGTTCTGTAACAAGATCTGCAGAATACGAATTTAGTACAGCAGATGATTACATTATTGACGGAAAATTATTAGCCACTGGAAACCAACATAGGGCTGAATACGCAAAACAATTTCAAGGCTCAGGAGATTTAAAATTATTAGGTAATTGGTATAATAATATTGATGCTCAAATTGGCGATGAAATTGAAATTAGATTTACTAGTCCAACCAAAATACTTTTAACAAAATTATAATTCTGTATTTAAATAAATTTTTTACATCTAATTTTAGATTAAGTAAATGAACGTATTAGAAAAAATAAGTATAGAAGAATTTGACGATAAAAATTATCAAATTAGACTAATTGAACCTTATGATAAAGCTTTAGTTACTCATTATTTACATAATTATAGAAATGGAGTTTCAAAACATTACAAAGAAGATGCTGAAAAAGTTTTAAAAAAGTTCGTTGAATACAAACAAGATGAAGAGCAAATTTCAATGGTTGCAGAAGATGCTTTGCAACAATTACTTTTTGAGGTAGAAAACGTTCCGTTTCCAACTCCAAATAATTATACTTTCAAATTTATTGACCTTTTTGCAGGAATTGGTGGTTTTAGATTGGCAATGCAAAACGTAGGTGGAAAATGTGTTTTCACAAGTGAATGGGAGTTAAGTGCCCAAAAAACATATAGAAAAAATTTCGGTGAAGTTCCTTTTGGAGACATTACAAAAGAGCGTGTTAAAAATTATATTCCAGAAGAATTTGATATTTTATGTGGTGGATTTCCTTGTCAAGCCTTTTCAATTGCTGGTAATCAGAAAGGTTTTGCAGACACAAGAGGAACGTTGTTTTTTGATATTGAACAAATTATTGTAAAGCACAAACCAAAAGTTGTGTTTTTGGAAAATGTAAAGAATTTAGTTTCTCATGATAAAGGAAACACATTTAAAACAATTATTGATGTTTTAGAGCAAAAATTGGGTTACAAAGTTTATACAAAAATCTTGAATTCAATGAAACACGCTAATATTCCTCAAAATCGTGAAAGGATTTTCATTGTAGCTTTTGACCCAAATCAAGTTGAAAATTATTCTAAATTTAAATTTCCTTCGGAAATTAAATTGACAAAAACCATACATGATATTTTAGAAAAAGGAAAACAAAACGATAATCTTTATTACAAAAAAGACCATCAATATTATCCTGAATTAGCAAAAGCTATGACTTCAAAAGATACTGTATATCAATGGCGTCGAGTTTATGCAAGAGAAAATAAAAGTAATGTTTGCCCAACCTTAACTGCAAATATGGGAACCGGTGGGCACAATGTCCCCTTGATAAAAGATGACTTTGGAATTAGGAAACTAACACCAAAAGAATGTTTTTTATTTCAAGGTTATCCAGAAAATTACATTTTACCAAACTTGGCAAATAGTAAATTATACATGCAAGCTGGAAATTCAGTAACTACAACATTAATTGAACGAATTAGTAATGAAATTATAAACGTTTTATGAAATCATTCGCAGAAATCGACATTGAAAAAAATGGAAATTATTTGAAACTGCTTTCAGCAGTTTCAAAGCTTTCGGGTTTGTTTAGCGAAAGCGCAGTTCCTTTTATAAATTATCGAGTTGCGGAAAATATTTTTTGTAGAAGTTTTGATGCGGGAAACCTTTCTCGTTCTGACACAGCATTTGATGCCAATTACAATTCTACAGGTGTTGGCTTGAAGACCTTTGTTTGTAATGGAAATTCAAGCACAGAAAAAGTTGCAGAATTTAATTCGCTATCAAGAACTTTAAAAGATTTTAAAGGTAAAGAATTGGCTTTAAAACTTGGAGAATTTCGGAACGATAGAATAAATTTGGCTAATCGTGTTTACGATATTGAAAATTCACTTTATCATATTGTCGCTAGAAAAGAAAAAGAATTGTTGCTTTATGAAACAGACTACAATATCATTGATGTTGCAAATATTCATTCTGTTAAAGACAATAAAGCAAGTTTGCAATTTGAAGATGGAAACAATTTTTACTCATTCAATTATTCAAAAAGTACACTATTTAGAAAATTTATAGTTCCACAAAATGCTTTTCGTTTACCGATTGACATTCTTGAAGATCCATATTCTTTATTACTTGAATTATTTGAGGAAAACAAAAATTTAAAAACGGCAACAAATAAACTAATAAAAGGCGAAAATTATGTCATTTTACCACTTTATGGAATCCAGAAAAAAGAGAAATTTATTTTTGAAAGAAGTGGTTTAAATCAATGGAATGCGAACGGTAGAAAAAGAGATTTTGGGGAAATTTACATCCCAATTCCAATTGAATTACACAAAAAATATCCAAATTTCTTTCCTCAACGTGACCAAGATTTCAATTTACAAATACCAACAGGAGAGGTTTTTTCTGCAAAAGTTTGTCAAGAAAACTCAAAAGCACTAATGACAAATCCTAATAAAGCATTGTCTGATTGGTTACTAAGAAAAGTTCTGCAATTAAAAGAAGGTGAATTAGCAACAATTGAAAAATTAGATAAATTGGGGTTTGACAGCGTAATATTGACTAAGGACAATAAAGGCGATTTCAAAATAGATATAATGAAAACTGACACCTATACTTAATTTAACAGCGAAGCGGAATATTTAAGTACATCAGATAACAAACGCTTAGCTCCATTTTTATTGTCGTAGGCGCAACACAAAAAAAACGAGAGCCAAGCGCCAGCCGTTAAACTCAAACACTTAGTTTTCCCACCACTTAACAACAATTTTATTGGTTTTGGATAATTTTTGATTAAAAACCATATGCTCTGTCATTAATTCGCTGTATTGCTCAACCCAATTATTTTCTAAAAGATTATTTAAATTTACTATTGATGCACTTACTTGAGAGTGATTGCTATGGTTTAATAAAATATTAGCGCGTATAGCTTTGTAAGTATTAAATGTCGACTTTCTTTTTTTAGAATAAATATTCATGATTTAATTTTTTGGTTTTGATAAGGCAAAATTAGTTTAGTTTATTTAAGCCAAGCTTTACTCATTATTACCAAATTATTATTAAAACGTGTATTTTTACTACATTTTAAAAAGCACTCAAACTATCAAACATCAATATTTTAAGACGTTTCATAATCTCAAAAATGCTTGCTATTGCATGTTAGTGTTAAAACTGGTATTAAATATCTGTTGTTAAAAACAAAATTTCAAACTGAAATTATAAATTTCAAATTCTGTTAATTTAACAACATGATTAAATTAATGTATAAACTTATTTTAATAAGTATTTTCTTTATTGTTACAGCATTTGTAATAAAAACAAAGCCACAAAAAATAGAACCAGATTTTTTAAGAATGGAATCGCGTTGGGTTGATTCTGTTTATAATTCGCTTAATTCAGATCAGCGTCTTGCTCAGCTATTTATGGTGGCAGCTTATAGTAATAAAGACATGAAACATGTTCGCGAAATTAGAGAACTGATTCAAAAATATAATATTGGTGGCCTTATTTTTATGCAAGGCGGCCCTTTAAGAGAAGCAAAGCTTAATAATTATTATCAAAATATTTCAAAAACGCCTTTATTAATTTCTATTGATGGCGAATGGGGTTTAGCAATGCGCTTAGATAGTACGCCAAAATACCCTCGCCAAATGACCTTAGGAGCTATTAAAAATGATTCCTTAATTTTTGAAATGGGAAAACAAATTGCTAAGGAATGTAAATTAATGAAAATACATGTCAACTTTGCTCCTGTTGCTGATGTAAATAACAATGCTTTAAATCCAGTAATTGGCATGCGCAGTTTTGGCGAAAGTAAATACAATGTGGCCAACAAAGCCGTCATGTATATGAAAGGTTTGCAAGCTGAAGGTGTGATGGCAAACGGAAAACATTTTCCTGGGCATGGCGATACAGACACTGATTCGCACAAAGCATTACCAACCATTACCGGCACTAAAGAACGTTTGGATTCATTAGAATTATTTCCTTTCAAAAAATTATTTGACGAAGGTTTGAGTAGTATTATGGTGGCTCATTTATTTGTGCCTAGTTACGATACCACAAAAAACACTGCCTCTACTCTATCTCCAAAAATTGTTACGGATTTATTAAAACAAAAAATGGAATTTAAAGGTTTGATTTTTACAGATGCTTTAAATATGAAAGGTGTGGCAAGTTATTTTGAACCCGGAATGGTGGATGTGAAAGCTTTATTAGCAGGAAATGACGTGTTGTTATTTGCAGAAAATGTTCCAAAAGCTATTGAGCAAATTAAATTATCGGTTGCTCGTGGAGAAATTACAGAAGAAGAAATTGGATTAAGATGTAAAAAAATATTAAAAGCTAAATTTTGGTGTGGTTTAGATAAAAGCCAATTTATTAAAACTAAAAACTTGTATGCTGAATTAAATACTAAGCAATCGGATGTTATAAATACTAAGCTAGCGGAAGCATCGGTCACACTTTTGAAAAATGAAAATACAATTTTACCTTTAAAGAGATTAGATAGCTTAAAAGTAATTTGTGTATCCGTTGGCGAAAAAGCAGAAAACGATTTTACGAGTACTTTAAAAAAATACACTTCTCTTAATTTTTTAGGAATAGAACACGATGCTCCACAAAAAGACAGAGATACATTGATGGAGAAACTAAAAAAATATGATTTAGTTATTTTAGAGGTCAATAAAACTTCTTATTATCCTAAAAATGATTTTGGTTGTTCAGCACAAAGCATTGATTTAATTAGCCAAATCATTAATGCAAAACCTACCATTACGTGTTTGTATTCTAATCCTTATTTAATTAATAAATTAAAAGATTTAGAAAAATCAAAAGCTGTGTTACAATTATACGAAAACAATCGATTTAGTCAGAAAGCAGCCGCTGATGCAATAGTTGGAGCCATAACGGTTGACGGAAAATTACCAGTTACAACTTCTCTTTTTAAATTAGAAACTGGTTTAGAGCTTAATCGTAGAACAAGAATACAATATGTAATTCCCGAACAATTAGGCATTTACAATCATAAACTTCAAGAAGTAGATTCGATTGCAAAAATGGGAATTAAAGAAATGGCTTATCCTGGTTGTCAAATTATTGCCTTAAAAGATGGAAAGGTTTTTTACCAGAAAAATTTCGGAAGACAAACGTATGAATCAAATTCAGAAAAAGTAAATGACAATACGATTTATGATTTAGCTTCCTTAACTAAAATTTTATCTTCATCATTAGCATTAATGAAATTAAACGAGAACAAAACGTTTGATTACAATAATCATTTAAGTTATTATTTTCCTGAGGTTAAAAATTCTAATAAATCTGAATTACATTATAAAGATATTTTAACTCACCAATCTGGCTTATCTGCTTGGATTCCATTTTGGCATTATACCATTGATAAACAGCACAATTATAAAGAAGGCTTTTATAGTGATATGCAAACTGACAAGTTTCCAACGCAAGTAGCTAAAAATTTATATGTGGTAAAAGATTTTAATGATTCCATTTACAAACAAATATTAAATAGTAAACTTGAAGAAACAGGTAAATATGTTTACAGTGATGTTGGTTATTATTTTTCTAAAATATTAATTGAGCGTTTAACAAAAACAAGTTTAAATAATTACGTTTATAATCAATTTTATAAACCAATGAATTTAGGATTAATGTATTTGCCTTTAACTAAATACCCAGCAAACCAAATTGCACCAACCGAACTTGATAAAAATTTCAGAAAACAACAACTGAGAGGTTATGTTCACGATCAAGGCGCTGCTTTGTTAGGTGGTGTTGCAGGCCATGCTGGTTTATTTGGGAATGCAAATGATGTAGCCATTATTATGCAAATGTTACTTAATAAAGGCGACTATGCAGGCAATCATTTGTTAGATAGTAGTGTTATAAGACAATTTACAAGTTCTCAATTTCCAAATAATAGAAGAGGTTTATGTTTTGATAAACCAGAATTTGACGACAAAAAAGAAAGTCCAGTAACAAGCGCATGTAGCTTACAAAGTTATGGTCATAGTGGCTTTACAGGCACATTTGCTTGGGCAGATCCTGCAAATGGATTAGTATTTGTATTTTTATCAAACCGAGTATTCCCAAGTGCTGATGAAAATAAATTAGCAAAATTAGGAATTCGAGGAAAAATACACCGTACCTTGTACGAAGCTTTAAATACAACTCTATATAAATAATAGCATGGACCAACCAACCGAAATTCAGAAAAATAAAATTGTGAAATTATTAACCGAAAAATCGGTTATGAAACAAGATGTATTTAAAAACACCATTGCCACATTTGATCTTTTAAAAGAATGCATTTCTGAGGTGTCAAATGCCTTAATTTCTGAAGTAAAGGAAATTGATAAACGAATTAGTATAGAAGTGACGGCTACAAGTAAACAAACTACTCAACTAAAAGTAGCAGGTGATATGTTAGAGTTTTTTATGCATTCGAATGTGTTTGATTTTGAAAAATCACATCCTATGTTTAAAACAAGTTATGTGAAGCAAAATGAATATAATTCATATTGTGGTATAATTAACGTTTATAATTTTCTGGCAGATTCGATTAAATATAACCGATTAGAAGATTTAGGATATTTGGTTTGTCGTATTTTTATAAATAGAGAAAACCATTTTTTTATTGAAGCGAAAGGGCCAATTGGTATTAAATACTCTATGTTTTCGTTTGAACCAATTACTAAAGAACAGTTAACGGAAGTAGTTAACGAACTCATTATTTTCGCTATTTCTTTTGATTTATTTACGCCTCCAATTGAAACCGTGAAAGAAGTTACGGTTAGTGAAATTCAAGAAAAAGTAAGTAGTGTAAATTTAAGAACAGGTAAACGCCTTGGTTATAGCTCATCTTCGGGAGATGACACCAATATGTACATTTAGTTAAGCTAAGATGAAATTTAAAAATAAACTTTTTCTAATTTCATTTTGTGAAGGCGCTGCTGTGATGGCAGCAGAAATTTGTGGTGCAAAATTATTAGCCCCTTTTTTTGGAAGTAGTTTATATGTTTGGAGTTCGGTAATGGCCATTACATTAGGAGGTTTAGCGAGTGGCTATTTTATTGGCGGTAGATTGAGTCAAAAAGAAAATAAACAATCCACTTTATTTTATAGTTTACTTTGTGCCTTTTGTTTTTTAGCGCTTATGCCCTATTTGTCTAAATTTAATTATGTCATAGCTTATAATTTACCATTAATACCAGCCGTCATTTTAAGTACAGGACTCATTATTTTTCCAGCCATGCTTTTAATGGGAACAACTTCGCCCCTGTTAATATCCTTATTAACAAGTGATGCCAATGAAAGTGGATTAAACAGTGGCAAAATTTATTCTATATCAACGGTTGGCGGCATTTTATCTACTTTTTTATGCGGATTTTATTTTATTCCAACTTTTGGGATTTCTTATACATTAATAGGCTTTTCCATATTACTAGCTTTGGTAAGTTTATTATTGATTAAAAAAAAAAGCAATAACCAAATCTCAGTTAGTTTAATTACAATCTTATCAGTTTGCTTAATAAGTTTAAATAGTATACCGAAAAGTAAAGATTGTATTTATCGTATTGATGGAATTTTGGGGAAAATTGAAGTGAAAGATGAACGACAAGATTCTTCGCTAACACACCGAAAATTATTGGTTAACAATATTGTTCAATCAGAAATGGATCTTACAACTAAACAATCTCCAACCGCTTATATTTTAATGTTACAAAAAAACTTAAGCTATTTCCCTAAAGGAAAAGCCTTAGTATTAGGTTTAGGAGCAGGTTTAGCTGCCAATATGCTTGCGGATAATAATTACAGCGTTACAGCCATTGAATTTGATGACAGAGTAATTTCAGTAGCTAAGCGTTATTTTTATTTAGATAGTTCAGTAAAAACAATTTGTAGTGATGCACGATTGTATTTGAATACCTGCAAACAAAAATATGATTTAGTTGTATTTGATATTTACAAAGCCGAAGAACAGCCATCCTATATTCTTAGTTTGGAGAGTCTTAAATTATTAAGAACTTTATTATATAGCAATTCGGTAGTTGTGATTAATACGCATGGTTATTTGGAAGGTCAAATTGGTTTAGGAACACAGTGTTTATTAACAACACTTAAAAAAAGTGGATTTAATTTAAAAATCTGTACTGATAAAACAAACCCTGATTACCGTAATCTATTAATCATTGCAAGTACAAAGCAACTTACAGATACTTTAAAAAACGAATTAATCCACATTCCTGAATTTCATACTCAAATAATTAATACGGATAATCAACCCGTTTTAGAAAAATTAAATGCTGAAGCAAACCAAGCATGGCGTTTAAATTATTTAAAACAATATATTTTAAGAAATTAAAGTTTAAACAGTCATATGCTTGAACTATTTTTCAAAATCTAAATTAGATGGTTCGATTTGAATATTGGATTGGCCACCATTTAAAGAACCTGTTGTTTTTACAGAGTTATCTACAATTTCAAAAGTTATATTATCAAACCAAATTTGTCCGCTACCACTTATTAAAGCTCCAAAAGCTAACATGGATGCATTTGTTGGAACATCGAGAATGATTTCATATTTCGTCCAATCCTTAGTTCCTTTAATCGACCTGTCTTGCATATTATCGAAAGATAGAGATTGTTGAGAACCAGCTTGATCCACACGTAACCATAATCCAGACCAATCAGAAACATTTTCAGCTTTTAAATACCCTGTCATTTTTATTCTTTTTCCTAAAAATTTGTCAGGTTTACTTTGTTGCATCAAAGTTCCAAATCCATCAATTTTTTTGTCGATTGATTTTATGGTTGCTGCATTTTTTCCTTGTCGACCTTCAACTTGGTCAATACCCATTTCATAGCTTTTTGGTTTACTACCTGCTATTAACCAACTGTTTGGTATGTCAAAAGAAAATAGTGTAACGGTTACCGCTAGCAATAATGTTGTTTTTAGTATTTTAGTAATCATAAATAATTTATTTTAAATAGTTATAGTGTTTATAACGTCAAAATTTAATTAAGTTACATTATTTCTACAATTAAATATCTTTCGAATAATGATTTTACAAAACTTAGAAATTAATTTTGCTTAGGAATTCTAACAAAATAGCAAAAACCATTTTCCTTAAATAAGAGTTTTAAGTTTGGATGATTTTTTGAAATAATTTCAAGTTCATTAATTTTAGATACAAAACAAGCTGGCTTAGAAATATTCCCTTCTATTAAATAATTAGTAAAAATTGAAGAAAATGATACACTTATATCCAGTCCTTTCGATTTATAGATAGACTCATTAGACTTGATATATGATAATAATTCTGGGTTAACTCGATAAGAAGGTTCAAATTGCCCATAAAACAAAGTAGCATAACTTTTAAAACCAATTGATTCAACATAGTACTTATTTTTAGCACACATTTTATAAAACTCAATAGATGAATGTTGAGAGTATTTTTCAATTTTTGGTGCAATTACCATTATTAAACTATATACTGATATTAATGCGCACAAAAATAGGACGTAAATGTATTTGAATTTTTTTACACTAATTTTATAAATACTAAACAAACTTAGTGAAGTGAAAAACAAACCAATTAACCATTCAAATCCGTTCCATTTTACTTGTGCTTTCAAATTTTCGACCGCAAAAACATCATCAATTAAATTACTGCTGATAATATAATCTTTTAGAAAAGGAAATAAACCAATACTCATAAAAGCCACTCCTAAAACAATTGTAACAAATATTGCTAGTGCAATTACTAACCTATTCCACTCAACCGTTCTGTTAAATAATTTGGTTATAGAATAAGCTGCTAAATAAGTTAAAGGAAAATAACATAACGAAGAATAGTGTACAATTTTTGTTTGCACAATTGAAAATAAAATTAATACAACCCAAAACAAGATAAGCATCCAAAGTTTAAAATGTTTTTGATACGGAGTATCCGAATTTTGTTTTTTAAAGGCTAACAACATAAAAATAGAAGATGGAAAACAACCCAGTAATAAAACCACAAAATGGTATATAAATGGTCCACCATGGTCGCTGTCCTCAGTTTTAAATAATCTAATTTGATATTCAATAAATTCATAAATAACATGACCATTTCCTTTAATTAATTCTATAAAAAACCAACTTAAACCAGTTAATAAAAATGATAGAGTAAAAGCTAATAAAAATTGAAATTTTGAAATTTTCTTAAAACGATTAATGATGAAAAATGCAGCAACTGTTAATCCTACTAATAATAATGCTGCTGGTCCTTTTGTTAATAATGCTAATCCTAAAAAAAAACCAGCAAAAATAGCTGTTTTATAACCAAAAATTCCAACAGGGTTATTTGTATGTTGAATTAAATTGAATACTGATAAAAAAATAAATAAATTAAACCATGGATCTATAATACCACTTTTAAAAAACAAATGAGGCAATAACGTAGAGGCATAAACAAAAACCCAAGTCAACCCAAATTTATTACCATTCACTAACTTACCAATTTTATATAAAACAATTAAAGTAAGTATACCACATAGTGCATTTGGGAAACGCGCTGAAAATTCACTAACACCAAAAAGATTCATACTCATTGCTTGTAACCAAATAAATAATGGTGGCTTTTCCCAAAATGGTTGAAAATATAATTGAACATCCGAATAATTATTAGAGACTAACATTTCTCGCGCACATTCAGCAAAATTTATTTCATCCCAATCAAATAATGGCATATTGCCTATAAAAGGTATAAACAACAAAGCTCCAACCAAAACGATAAATGAATAGGCTTTAAAATCTGTATTTAATACTTTAAACATTTATTGTTTTTTGAGAATATTTAAAATTCCAGTTTCGTACGATTGGAAATAGTTTTTTTTATAAAAAAGGAAATAAAATAAAACTGAAAAGCTAAATCCAATAATTGATCCAAAGTAAATATCTACTAGCCAATGTTGAGATAAATAAGTACGACTATATGCTGCCAAGCAAGCTAATAATAAGCATGAAAATTTAATGAAAAAGTTTTTACTTAAAAACATTAAACTTACAAAAACTGCAAAAGCTGTAGTTGAATGACCACTAGGAAAAGAATTAAAGATATTCATTTCAACACCTTCCACTAGTTTTAGTGGTTCTCTCACAAAATATTGAAATGCAAATGAAGGCCTACAGGTATTAACATAAATATAATTTTTAATAATTGTAGAAATTAATGATGCAAATACATATGATAATAAAACGTAAACAGATTTTTTAACATTAAAAAATAAAATTATTACAATAATAAATATTGCAAATATACCATCTCCTATATGAGTTATTAATTTAAAAAAAACGTCAAAATATGCATTACCTACAGATGAATTAATAGATTGGTGAATTTGAACTTTACCATTATGCAATAGCATAGAACCAATTTTAAATAACAATAAAATATAAATTGAAACGAAAATATAATTATGCTTTACAAATTCTTTCATCTATTTTTTTGTGGCGTTATCTTTTGCTTTAGCACCATTTTGAATTGGAGGTGCTAATTTAATGGGCATTGAAAAAGGCTTATCACTTGCCGCAATTTCGCATGAAGTAACAATAGCCTGTTTTACCACTTTCATAATACATTGAGTTGGCATAACATAAATTTTTTTCACAGTACTATCTGGCATCGTGAAACTCATATCTGTTGCAAAGCTTTTTGGCCCCTCAAAAACAAATGGATCTTTAAAATAATCTTCTAAATGAATATCTTTTATATGAATTTTTTTACTTAAAATAACCGTATATAATTCAAAAATAGCTCTTGTGATTTTTATACTGATTAAATTTGTTTTGTTATTATAATCAATTTTCACATTCCCCAAAACTTTTGTTTTATAGTTAAATGGTCCTACATCAACCTTTGCATCACATGTAAAATCACTGCTATCTACATTTAAATTAATTTTGGGGTTAACCACGGTCCATTTATAATGTCCTTTGATCAATAATACCTCAAATTCATTTCTTCCACTTATTTCACCTACTGCGGTAAAAACCTTATTGATCGCCTTTTCATTTAAAACAAATGAAAAATCATTAAAATTTTGCGAATTGAGCATAGTTGAAAATAGTAATAAAAAAAATAAAATAAATTTATTAAAGTTCATCTTACAAATGTATAATTTTGATTATAATTACATATTAAAATAACACTTTGTTTTGATTATTTAACTACACTTATTATGACTATAAAAGCTAATAATCCATCATTAAAATCATGGATTCCAGTTAATACAAATTCTGATTTTTCAATCCAAAATTTACCCTTTGGTATTTACTCAGATAAAATAACAAAACACCGTTGTTGCTCTGCAATTGGCGAATATATTGTTGATTTAGCTGAATTAAATAATCATGGATTTTTTAAAACATTAGCAATACCAACTGATATTTTTAATCAATCAACTTTAAATGATTTTATTTCATTAGGAAAAGATACAACGAGAACAATCAGAAATAGATTATCAGAATTGCTTGAAGTTTCAAATACTGAGCTCCAATCTGATAAATCATTATTTAATTTTGTTTTTAAAAAGCAAAGTGATGTTTGTATGTTATTACCAGTAAAAATAGGTGATTATACTGATTTTTTTAGTAGCATTGATCATGCAACTAACACAGGAACTATGTTTAGAGATCCTGCAAATGCCTTATTACCAAATTGGAAACACATTCCGGTTGGTTATCACGGCAGAGCATCAAGCATTTGTGTAAGCGGTCACTCATTTCACCGACCAAAAGGACAAATGAAACCACCTGATGCTACAGTTCCTGTTTTTGGACCAACTAAACAATTAGATATTGAATTAGAAACAGCTTTTATCATTGGAAAACCAAGTAAAATGGGAGAAATCATTTCTACTGAAAAAGCAGATGATTATATTTTTGGAATGGTGTTGTTTAATGATTGGAGTGCACGTGATATTCAAGCCTGGGAATATGTACCATTAGGGCCATTTTTAGGGAAGAATTTCGCGTCAACTAGTTCTGCTTGGATTGTTACCTTAGATGCGTTAGAACCATTTAGAACAAAAGGATATGTGCAAGACCCAAAAGTATTACCATATTTAGAATATACAGGTGAGAAAAATATTGATATTAATTTGGAAGTCCATTTAATTACAGAAAATGGTGATGATAATTTGGTTTCAACTTCAAATTACAAATATATGTATTGGACAATGGAACAGCAATTAGCACACCACACAGTTAATGGCTGCAATATAAATATTGGAGATATGATGGCTAGCGGTACAATTAGCGGCCCTAAAAAGAGTGAATACGGAAGTTTTTTAGAATTAACTTGGAAAGGGACTCAGCCAATCACTTTGAAAGATGGCACTGAACGTAAATTTGTAAATGATAACGATACAATAATTTTAAAAGGCTTTTGTGAAAAAGATCATGTAAGAGTTGGATTTGGTGATTGTAAAGCAACCTTATTACCAGCAAATTAATCTTATTTTATAATAAAATCTTTAATTGTTTGATTGATTTTTTTAGGATCTCTAAAATGAGCATCATGCTTTGCTTTTGGAAACACAATTAATTTGGTTGTAGTTGGGAACGCTTTATTTAAATTAATACCAACATTTAATGGAACAACTCCATCTTTTGCTCCCCAAATTAATAAGGTTGTTGTTTTGTCTAAATTATAATTTAAAGATTGATATTTAGTTTTATGATCAATTAGATAATTCATTTGAAGGTCTCTAACTTCTTTAGTAGGTAAAAAATAATATTTTATCACTTTCCTTTTAATTTTTTTAGATAACGGGAAATGTTTTGACATAGCGGCTTTTCCCATGGCATCAAATCCTTCAATTGTAATTGGAGAAATAATATTATTAATTCCTTTTATATTATAATGATTTGCAATGCTATCAGCCATTTCTGCAGAATAAAATTTTACTGGCCCATCCATAATAATTAATTTATTAATAGAAGTCTGAAATAATTCATTGTAAACTGCGGCAGTTAAACCACCGTAACTAAAGCCCATCACATTTATTTTGTCAGTAAAGCCAAGTTTCTCAATTGCTTCGTGTATTTGTTCAGCTTGAAATTCAACCGAATAATTTTTTGAGTCAGAAGTGCTCTCACCAAAATAAATCAAATCTGGCAAAATTAAATTAAAAGACTTCGATAATGTTTTTATTTGACTCGACCAATTTGTACGAGCATTTGCTCCCATTCCATGTAATAATAATAAAGTTGGTTTGTTTTTATTATTAGTATAAGAAATATGTAAAACTGCATTACTCGTTTTTATAAGTGTATCGTATTTCACGTACTTTTTCATATTTTTTTTCGCAAACTTATCTTGCATGCGAAACATCCAAGGTGTTTTATCTTGCGAGAGAGCAACATTAACTAAAAGAGAAAGGAAGAAAAAGAAAAATAGCTTCATTTTAAAATTAAAAAATAAAGCCTAAGGTCATTGTGGCTTGAGCGGCAAAGAAATGATGATTAGCTCTACCGTTACCTTTCCCTAACACTAAACACTTCGTGTAATCAGCATAAGCTCCTTTACCAACAAATTCAAAAACGCCGTGCTTTAAAAATTCTACTCTAAAACCACTTTCTAATCCAACAATCCATCCAGCAATATGCCAATTGTTATTTAGTCTGGTCCCTAGCATAGTTACATCTGTTCTAGGATATACGATGCCAGCACCTGGTTTTACAACAAAACCAACATTAAAATTCTTGCTTGGTTCATACAATTTCCAACGCTTAATAAAGTTAAACATCCAAAAATTTGCACCATCTGTATGTTCAAAATGCAATAAGTTTTGAGGATCTAAAATAGTGTCTTGATCCACATAATTTCCATTAAAGTTCCCCTTTATTCTAACTGTTTGATAATCATTAACTACATACTTTGTATGATCGTAATTAATTTCAACTCCAAAATCTTTTTTATTATTAAAATAATAACCCAATCTAACTACAAATTGAGGTATGGTAACATTAATCACATCTTTTATTCCATCAAAATCAGGTTTATCATGAGCATGAGCATCATAGATTGTAAAATCATAATCATGATATTTCCCTGTTTCTGGGTAATATTTATTTGAATGATCTTTAAAATGTATGGTACTTTTTGAATAAACTGCACGAGTATAACCCCACATGCCATAAAGATTTCCGTCTTTGAATTTACGTTTTGTTTTTGTTGGTGTAATAGTTAAAGTTTCTGCTTGAGAAAAAAGACTTACAGTAAAACAAAATAAGAGAGATAATGTAATGAAAAATTTAGTCATGATTTTTAATAATTTCGGCGTAAAGATAACGATTATTTTTCTCGATATTTATTTTTATTTCGACATAAGAATCTATGAAAGACAAAGCAAATAAAGGCCATTCAATAAAAACATGATTTTTATCATTTACATATTCTTCAAATCCAATGTCATATAATTCTTCCAACTTTTTTATTCGATATAAATCAAAATGAAACACTTTTCCGTTTGGCGATTTATATTCATTTACAATTGAATAAGTGGGACTACTCATGTTATCTGTAACACCTAAATAAGAGCATATTGACTTAATAAAAGTGGTTTTTCCATTGCCCATTTCTGCATCAAACAAAAATACGGTTTCAGTACCAGCAAAAGCTAACAGTTGTTCTACGGCCCTTTGGTGGTCATTAATATCAGAAATATCTAATTTTAGAGTTGCCATTATATTCCAAAAATAGTAAAAAGAGATTTATTGAAATTTTCTTTTTTTACTTTTTTTCTTTCAAAAGTAATCATGTTAACGATATACCAATTATCATCATCAACAATTAACACATTATTATGACCTAAATAATGGAATTCGTTACCAATTAAAGTTTTTGTAGTATTATTTTTTTCGTTTTCAATTAAAAAACTAGGCTTTGGCTCATACAATTTCATAACATGTATCAACTTTGAAGAAAATGAAATATGTTTTCTATCAGTAAATATTAATTTTCCATTATAATCATATACATCATCATTTTGTTTATTGCTAAAAACTGCACTGCAACAATAAATGCTACTATCTTCAATATTAAATTCGATATGTTTGTATTTACATTTAATCAATTCTCTCCCAAAAACATCAATAAGACCAACTGATTTTAGGATAGTTTTATCAATTTCTGAATTATTTTCAATGATATAAAACTGTCGATTTTTACATTCAATTATGTTGTCAAATCCTTTACTTAATTGAACCCCTTTTTTCGAAAATAAATAGACTTTATTTTGAAACAATAATTTAAACACGGCATTAGTATCTAAATATTGTTTTTGAAATTCAAATTGATTTTCAAAAACAGAAACACTATCTGGAAAATTATCCGCTTTTAATTTTATTTTTTTATTTGATGAATTAATATAAAAATAATCTAATTGAATTTCTTCCTGGCCTAATAATCGATTTGTTTTTATATTATTCTTATTTTTTATATAAACTAAAGCTAAATTGTTATTTTTATTAAAAGGAAAAACTGAATCATACTGAGCTTTAATTTTAATTTCTGAACCCAATTTAAATCCCCATTTTTCATTTTCGCGGTACGAAATTAGCTCTTGAGACTCACTTTTTAAGTGAGAAATTAAAAAAACACATATTAGAGTTAACGATTTTATAATTTAATTATTTAATATAACTCCTTTAAATCTTATTTTCTGAACTTTATTTTTTGCATTTGAAATTATGTCAACTACTCTATCTTGTCTATCATAAACAGTTTTTGTGTCAAATAGTATAGTAATTTCAGAAGTCATATTTGGCAAAATGGGTGTTTTTGGAAAATCTATTGTAGTACATGAACATTCGGTTTTTGAATCTATTATCAATAAGGGTTCATTTCCTATATTGGTAAATTCAAATTTTATCTTTACAAGTTCTCCCTTTTTTACAAATCCAAAATTTTTCTTAGTGTCTTTAAACTTCAAAATTGCTTGGCTATAAACATTTGCAGAAATAAAAAACAGACATAAATAAAAAACCCCTCTAAAATTAGAAGGGTTTTTAAAAATAGTGTATGAATTATTTAGCATCTGTGGCAGGAGCTGGAGCTACTGGAGCAGCTTCAACTACACCTTTTATTTTAACTACCTTGCTTGGTTCTTTTGAGTTAGAAGAAATTGTTACATTTTTCTCAAATGGACCAGGACGTTTAGTATCATATTTTACTTTAATGCTAGCAGTTTTACCTGGCAAAATTGGTTCTTGAGGCCATCCTGGTTTTCCTTCAATTGTAGTTGCTGTACAACCACATTGTCCTTGAACACTAGAAATCGTTAAAGGTGATTTACCAATATTTTTTACTTTAAATTCTCTGATACCATTACCATCATATTTCACTGTTCCAAAATCTAAAACTTCAGCTTCAAATTTCATTTCAGGAGCATTAGGATCCATTGGTTCTGCAGGTACAACTTGAGCTTTAGAAACTAAAGCCAAACCTAAAAATAATGTAATTGCTAAAAATACTTTTTTCATGTTTTTAATTTTTTAAATAGTTCTAAATTATTTTTTCTCTAATGGAGCGCCTTGAGATGGAGGAGTTGTTGGGAAAGCTTCTTCAACTGGTTTAGCAGCTATATTTCCTTTGATTTGAATTGTTTGAACTCCCGATTTAGCATTAGATTGAATAGTAACTGATTTACTAATTGGTCCTACTCTATTTGAATCGTATTTTACTTTAATTTCGCCTGATTTACCTGGTAAAATTGGGTCTTTAGGACATTGAGGAACTGTACAACCACAAGAACCTTGACACATTGTAATGATTAAAGGCTCTTTTCCAGTGTTTTTAAATTTAAAAGTACACTCTCCATTATCACCTTGCATAATGTTTCCGTAATCGTGAACCATTTTATCTAATTTAATATCAGCAGTGCTAACTGGAGCAGCAGTTGGAGTTTGAACTGCAACGTGACCGTGTCCATCTGCAGCTGAATGATTGTCTTGAGCGATTGATAAAGTACTTACAAATGCTACTAATCCTAAAGATAAAATTACTTTTTTCATGTTATTATGTTTTATAAATTATTTATGTGTTTGTTTTATTTTTTAAAATATATTCTAATATCGTGCCATAAAGATAGTATACACATGGTTTACTTTCATTATTTTTACCAAATTTAACAAAATTTAATTAATCGCAATGGAAATCGCAAAAACATATAATCCACAACAGGCTGAGGCAACTTGGTATAAATACTGGATCGACAATAAATTTTTCAAGTCAACGCCCGATAATCGTACGCCTTACACAATTGTAATTCCGCCACCTAATGTAACTGGTGTTCTTCACATGGGACACATGCTTAATAATACCATTCAAGATGTATTAATTCGTCGTGCACGCATGCTTGGTTTTAATGCGTGTTGGGTGCCAGGAACAGATCATGCTAGTATTGCTACAGAAGCTAAAGTTGTTGCCTTATTAAAAGAACAAGGCATTAATAAAGCTGATTTAAGCAGAGAAGATTTTTTAAAACACGCTTGGGGTTGGAAAGAAAAATATGGCGGAATAATTTTAGAACAGTTAAAAAAATTAGGTGCTTCTTGCGATTGGGATAGAACTAGCTTTACGATGGATGAAGGCATGAGCGAAGCTGTAATTGATACATTTATTGACTTATATAATAAAGGACATATTTACCGTGGCGTTCGTATGGTTAACTGGGATCCTCAAGGTTTAACAGCTGTTAGTGATGAAGAGGTTATTCATAAAGAAGCTCAAAGTAAATTAGTTTATGTAAAATATCAAATCCAAGATTCTAATGAGTTTATGACTGTTGCAACAACACGTCCTGAAACCATTATGGGAGATACTGCCATTTGTGTTAACCCAACTGATGAACGTTATGCTCATTTAAAAGGAATGCAAGTAATTGTTCCTATTGTTAATCGTGTAGTGCCAATTATTTTTGATGAATATGTTGACAAAGAATTTGGAACTGGTACTTTAAAAGTAACGCCAGCACATGATATCAACGATTTTAATTTAGGTCAAAAACATAAATTACAAACTATTGATGTGCTAACTCAAGAAGGAAAAATATCGGAAGCTGCAGGTGCATATGTTGGTTTAGATCGTTTTGCTTGCCGTAAACAAATTATATTAGATTTAACAGAACTTGGTTTAATTGAAAAAATTGAAGAAATTAAAAACAAAGTTGGTTATAGCGAACGCACAAATGCAGTAATAGAGCCTCGCTTGAGCATGCAATGGTTTTTAAAAATGGAAGACATTAGTAAGCCAGCTTTAGATGCCGTTGTAAATGGTGATGTAAAATTAATTCCTGAAAAATTTATTAATACCTATAAACATTGGATGGAAAATGTACACGATTGGTGTATTAGCCGTCAGTTGTGGTGGGGACAACGTATTCCTGCTTGGTATGATGGGCAAGGAAATACGGTTGCCGCAAAAACATTAAATGAAGCGTTAGTATTATTAAAAGTTAAAAATGCTTCCGTAAAAATTGAAGAAATTAAACAAGATGAAGATGTACTTGATACTTGGTTTTCTTCATGGTTATGGCCAATGACTGTTTTTGATCCTAAAATTGTTGCTAATGGTTGGGATAAAGCCAACGAAGATTTAAAATATTATTACCCTACAAATGATTTAGTAACAGCGCCCGAAATTTTATTTTTTTGGGTTGCACGTATGATTATTGCTGCTAAGGAATACACTGGTTTAAAGCCATTTAACAACGTTTACTTAACGGGAATTGTCCGTGATAAACAAGGACGAAAAATGAGTAAAAGTTTAGGTAACTCGCCCGATCCTTTAGATTTAATTGCTAAGTATGGAGCTGATGGCGTTCGTGTTGGAATGTTGCTTTGTTCGCCTGCTGGTAATGATTTAATGTTTGACGAAAGCTATTGTGAACAAGGACGTAATTTTGCAAATAAAGTTTGGAATGCATTCCGATTAATAAATGGTTTTGAGGTGTCATCTGTCACATCGAGCGAAGTCGAGATGACACAACCACAATCATCAAAAGCTGCAATCACTTGGTTTGAAAACAAATTAAGTGAACAATTAGAAATTATAAACGACCATTATAGTAAGCATAGAATGAGTGATGCTTTAATGACAACTTATAAATTGGTGTGGGACGATTTTTGTGCATGGTATTTAGAAGCCATTAAGCCTGATTTTGTTGATGGAAAAGCGTTGCCAATTGACAAAACAACCTTTGATGCTACAATCAATTTCTTAGAATCCTTATTAAAAATTATGCATCCTTGGATGCCTTTTATTACTGAAGAAATATGGCATTTATTAAAAGAACGCACTGATAAAGATTGTATCATTGTTGCTGAATGGCCTACTCTAGTAGCAGAACTTGATAAAAAACAGTTAGGTGAATTTGAAGTTTGTAAAGAACTTGTTACAATGGTAAGAAATGTAAGAGCTCAAAAACAATTATCTCCTAAAGAAAAATTAGAAGTGTTTGAAAAATCGGCGGCAAATCGTTCTTATTTTGATAACTTAATTATCAAATTGGCTAATCTTTCTGCTTTCAATTATACGAAAGACAAAGTAGAAGGCGCGTTTTCGTTTCAAATACAAACAACCGAATTTTATATTCCTTTATCATCAAACATCAATGTTCAGGAAGAAAAAGAACGACTTGTAAAAGAACTGGAATACAATAAAGGCTTTTTGAAATCAGTAATGATAAAGCTTGGTAACGAAAAATTTGTTGCAAATGCAAAACCAGAAGTGTTAACTATTGAACGAAAAAAAGAAAGTGATGCTTTAAGTAAAATTGCTTCTTTAGAAGAGCAGTTACAATCACTAAACTAACCATTTTGAAATTTATTTTATTAATATTTTTTTGTTCATTCTTAAATGGAAATATAATCTCGCAACAAAATTACGTGAGTATATCTGGTATGGTAACATCTAAAGCAAATGACGAACCTATTTATAATGCACTAATTCATTTACGAATTTCATCTGGTTTAAATTATGAGTTAAAAACTGATTCAACTGGTTACTATCATTTTAAAATAAAAGACGATACTGTTTCTAATTTTAATTTAACTGTTGCTTCAAATAGAATGACAATTTCTAAATCTTTTAAATATGGGTTTCTTGCAAATAAAGATTTTGGAAAAGGCGAATTAAATGGGAATATTGGTTTTGTGAAAAACTTTGAATTAGATCCTGTCAGGGATTGTGAGCAAGTTATACCTCGTATTTTATTTTATAAAAATTCACTCATAAGTTGTAATGATTCTTTGTATAGACTAGATTCAACTTATAGAATGAAGTTTATAGATGCTTGTAACTTATTTTATAATACATTAAAAGCCAATCCAACTATGGTAATTGAATTAGATGGTCACGCGTCTAATCAAGAAAAAAATTGCACTGAGCTATCACTATACCGAGCTCAGTTGATTAAAGAAATCCTTGTTTCTAAAGGAATTAATGACAAACGAATTCAAACCAAAGGTTGGGGGTCGATGAAGCTTTTAGTTAAAGAGGATGTAATTAAAAAAACTAAAACTATTGAAGAAAAGCAAGCACTTCATTCTAAAAATCAACGTGTTGTTTTTCGAGTATTGAATTGGGATTTTAAAGAATAGTTAAAGCGTTAAGGATTGAAGTGAAAATCCTTTTTGAGAGGGACGAACAAAAAGATTGCAACAAAAAGCCTGACCGAAGGGAACGCCCAATTTATTATAAAACACACTACTTCTTCATTCTTAAGTCAAAATTTAGAGCGAATCAAAAAAATACTTGATTTAAGGTATATTTTAATTAATTTTCAACTTTTTAAACCAAATTTCATTAAATTTGTTTTCCTAAAAAAATGACCTTAGAAGAAAATATTAAATTAGCAATTAGAGATGTTCCGGATTTTCCGAAACCTGGGATTATGTTTAAAGACATTACTCCAATTTTCGAAAATCAAACATTATGCAACGAAATTGTTGATGGTTTTGTTTCCATTATTGGTCATAGACCTGATGCAATTGTAGGTATTGAAAGCAGAGGTTTTTTATTCGGGTTACTATTAGCAAATAAGTTAAATGTTCCATTTATTTTAGTTCGTAAGGCAGGTAAACTACCTTATAAAACAATTAGTTACGAATACGATTTAGAATACGGAACAGCCAAAATTGAAATGCATGTTGACAGCTTAAAAAAAGGTTGGAATGTATTGATACATGACGATTTATTAGCTACAGGTGGAACTGCAGCAGCGGCAGCAAATTTAATTGAACAACAAGGAGCAAAAGTAAGCGGTTTTACTTTTGTGGTAGGATTAGAATTTTTAAACGGAAAAGATAAATTAATTAAACACTCAAATAATATAACATGTCTAGCACAATATTAGAAAACAGCGTAGGAATGAATTTCGCAATTAACGAAAACCAAACAGCCATAGCGGATATGATTCGCAAATTTGGTAAAGACAATATCTATCCTAAAATGATGGAATGGGACGAAGCTCAAATTTTCCCAGTTGAAGTATTTAAAAAATTAGGAGAATTAGGATTAATGGGCGTTGTAGTTCCTGAAGAATATGGTGGATCAGGATTATCATATACCGAATATGTAACAGCAATAATTGAATTAAGTAAAATTTGTGGTTCTATTGGTTTATCAATGGCTGCTCATAATTCATTATGTACTGGTCATATTTTAGCTTTTGGAAATGAAGAACAAAAGAAAAAATATTTACCAAAATTAGCTACAGCTGAGTGGATTGGAGCTTGGGGTTTAACAGAAACAGGAACTGGTTCTGATGCTGGTGGAATGGCAACTACAGCTGTAAAAGATGGCGATTATTACGTGATAAATGGTTCAAAAAACTTTATCACTCACGCTATTACTGGTAACGTTGCTGTTGTAATTGTTCGTACTGGCGAAAAAGGTGATAGTCATGGAATGAGCGCTTTCATTATTGAAAAAGGAACTCCTGGATTTAAATCTGGTAAAAAAGAAAATAAATTAGGAATGCGTGCCAGCGAAACTGCTGAATTAATCTTTGATAACTGCAGAGTTCACAAAGACCAAATGATGGGTAAAGAAGGTGATGGATTTATACAAGCAATGAAAGTATTGGATGGCGGACGTATTTCTATTGCAGCTTTAAGTTGTGGTATTGCACGTGGCGCTTACGAATGTTCATTAAAATATGCTAAAGAGCGTGAGCAATTTGGTAAACCAATTGCACAATTTCAAGCTATTAGCTTTAAATTAGCCGATATGGCAACTGAATTAGAAGCAGCAGAATTATTGACATTTAAAGCAGCTGATTTAAAAAACCGTCATCAAAAAATGACTAAAGAAGGTGCTTTTGCAAAATATTACGCTTCGGAAGTATGTGTAAGAAATGCAAATGAAGCTGTTCAAATATTTGGTGGTTACGGCTTTACAAAAGATTTTCCAGCTGAAAAATATTACCGTGATAGTAAATTATGTACGATTGGTGAAGGAACTAGTGAAATTCAAAAATTAGTAATCAGTAGAGAATTATTAAAAGACTAATGGAAAATATTTTATTAGAAACAGAAAATCCTATTTCAAAACCGGTAAGATCGCAATTATTAAAAGTACTGTGTATTTTATCGTTTGTGATGTGCGGAGTTAATTTGGTAAGTGGAATCATGAATATTTACCAGACTTCGCCAGAAGTGATGTCTAAAAATATTGAGCAAATTAGATCAATTAAGCCTGAAATGGCTGATCAAATGGAAAATCAAATGATTGCGATGCAGGATAATGCTTACGCTAAGATTGCACCCTATTTAAATTTTATATACATTTTAATTTCATTTTTAAGTGTAATGATGATGTGGAATTTAAAGAAAACAGGATTTTACATTTATAGTTTTGCTGAAATTTTACCTTATACTGGATTTATTTTTATGGGTAAAAACTCCATGAATATGATGGCTGGTGCTGGCGAAAATATGGCCATGATTGGTATGATTGCAATGGTATTAATGGTTATTATTGATTTAGTATTTGTATTTCTTTATTCAAAATGTTTAAAAGAAATGAAATAGTTTTAAAATAAAATTAGACTAAAAAAGGTTGTTGTAGAAATATGACAACCTTTTTTGGTTTATGGAATTGAATGTATTGTACATAAGTTGCACTTACAATCACTATAACATTACTTACAATGACAGGATGCAAGAAATACATCTTATAAGGCTATTAAAGTTGCAAATGAATTAATCAAACCCAATTGAAATTGCAATAGCAGATAAGGCATGGAACGCTCTTACTAAAGAACACACTTAACATTGTTAACCTTATTCTATCAGCAAGAAACAAACCAAAAAACGATAAAGATTAATGAAATCAATAAGAAATAGTTTCAAAATGCTTTTTCTATTTTATGAAAAATCTATAATAGACAATTATTTAGAACATATTATTTTCTTCTGATACAACTCTCAAAATCAATCATTCCTGTAAAAAAACAAAATCAAACCTCTGTATTACCGATATAAGTCTACTTATTCTTTTATAACTTTATGAGTAAAAACAATTTTATTATTTTGGAGAATTCTAACAAAATAAATACCATTACTTTTTTCAGATAAATTCACTTTAAAATTTTGAATAAGTGTTTCATCTAATATTATTTGTCCTAAATAATTATATATTTCAATAGCTCCATTTTTTAATTCAGAACTAACGTTTACAATAAACTCACCGCTATTTGGATTAGGGAAAATAGAAACAGTAGCTTGGTTTACCTCTACTTCATCAATACCAGAACATAAATTTACAGTAACTGAAATAGTAGCAACATTACTACAACCATTTGCATTAGCATAAGAGTAATATACTGTTTGCACGCCAGCACCAGTTGCTAAAGAATTAAAGATATTGCCAGTAACGCCAGTTCCACTAAATGTGCCACCAATAGGCGAAGCATTTAAAGTCAAACTATTTCCTAAACATATTGGTTGATACGTTTGGGGAGTAATATTAGGAACAGTATCAATTACTACTGTTTTTGTTCCAATTGATATACAACCACCGTTTACGATTTGAACAGATAATGTAACAACACCTGTTGATGATGAACCAACATTAATGTTTGGAAGTGTATTAGGCCCTACTATTGTTCCATTTGAAATAGTCCAATTATACAATGCGCCAGGTATTACACTTACTCCATAAGAGTTCAAGAAAGTACTTCCTTTACAAATAGCAGAAGGGCCAGTTATAGCAGTTGTTGCAGATAAAACCGTAATATTTTTTATTACCGGACTCAATGAATACGTACCACAACTTAACGTCATTTTTACTGAAAAAGGACCTGTTAAAGTATAGGTATGATTAGCTAATAAGCCTAAGCCTGTTGTTCCATCACCATAATCCCAAAACACTTTGTACACTTGCCAACAGCTATCTACAGTAAATTTAAATGTATTACAAGTTGTTTGAGTATACATGTAATCATTTGATATCGGCATTTTTTTATCTGCATCCATAAAATTACACATCCCGCCAAATGCATCAATACCAGGAGCAAATACAATTGCACTTGGAACATAGGACGCAATAGTCCAGCTATTTGTATTAATTATTCTTCCAACATTATTTACTGGGCCACTACTTTGACTTACATAAATATTATTGTCTGGCCCACATTCCATTTGTAATGCTGAAAACCCAACAGGTGTACTTATGGTTTTTGTAGCTAAAGTTGTTAAGTTTATTTCATGTATTTTATTTGGAGCACCAACTGTGATTGCATAAGCTAAACTGTCATTAGGACTAAAAACAACACCTGTAGAATTTCCTATTACTGAAAAAGTTCCTATAGGAGTTTCATTTTTTAATAAACCAGTTGCTTGATCAAAATCATATAAAATAGGGACGTAATTTGCAGAAATTAATTTATTTCCTTTTCTGTTTGATTTAAATTGCCCGCAACAAGCTTGAGCTAAGCCATTTGTAACAGCAACTTTCCCAATGTGATTTGGTCCACCTGGCGTAATTAGAATTGAATAGGCCCGATCGTATACTGGTAAACTAGAACCTGCGCGACAAATTACCCAATAATCAATTCCATTGCAATGAGGCACAACCGTTAAAGGTTCCGAAAACTTTGTAGGTAATAATGGGTTTATAAAACCTCTTTTAGGTGTAAGTACTTTTGTATTTATATCATAAACAACATAAAATATAGAATCATAATAAACTCCACTATGAGGAGAAGAAATAATAATATATTTTGAAGAATCTTTTGGAAAAGGTATTGTAATTACCCCTGGCGTAGACGAACCAACAGTTGGAAATACAGGAAAAATAGGACTAATAAGGTTTATTTTGACATGATTATCATCCCAAAAATCTATACAATTAGTATAAAAAAGTAAATTTCCTTTTTTATCACTCATACTCACTGTTGATTCGTATCCACCTGTAATAGTAGTATGCGTGAGAGCTGATGTGCCAGGAGTTGCGACAGGCGTATTGAAATTTATCTCTGCATAATTTGAAAAAAACCAATGTGCACGGTCAAGACGAGTAGTATCTAATGAGCAATTTGCAACCTTTACTAACAAACTATCCTTAGCTGTAATAGTACCATTACTTACGCTTAAATAGGCCCAATAAAGCCCCGGTGCAGAATAAGTAACATTTACACTACTTGTTGTAGCTGAGGATGGACTGCCACCAGACATAGTCCAGTTCCAAGAAATTGCAGAATTTCCTCCAATAGGATTTGATAATTGAAAAGCAGTACCTGCGCAAATATTATTTGTGCTAGGGTTAATATTTGACATTAAAAATGGTGAGATACAACCACCCAAACCTATGATACCAGTTGAAGATAAGTTAGACGTTTGCCACAAATTAAAGCGAGCGGTATTTAAATGTGCTTGCATACGCTGAGATTGATTATTAGTAAAGGTATTCATACAATCATCATCAGCATAACTCATATAACTTCCAATCATATCCAAAGTAGTTGTTCCTGTTGCATATGTTGCAGAACATGTATTAGGAATAGGAAGTCCGCAACTAATATTTTGTGTAGTGCAAGGTTCTATATCGCAAATACCATCTCCATTTAAATCACAAGCATCAGTTGGCGCTCCTGGTCCATTAGCTCCTGCACAACCTCCTTGAAAAATGTGATATAAATTTAAATAATGACCTATTTCATGAGCCAAAATTTTTCCTTGAGTTAAACCATAACCAAGTGAAAACGAACTACCAGTTGTATTATCACCAATAATATCTGAACGCATCACAACTCCATCTAAAGGATAAGCACCCATAATTGGTTTAGGAGCATAACCCATTGTAGTACCTGCTCCACCGGAATTTATTGAAGAAACAACCCAAATATTTAAATAATCACTAAACGGAAAATGACCAGCTGTTGGGTGTGTTAGTGCTAATAAAGATGTCGCACTTGGATTTGTAATTTGATGATTTGTTTGAATATTATCGGCATAACGCATCACTCCATTTTCTAATCCACCAGGTCCTGAATAAAAAACTGTTCCAAGAGGTTTTGCTATTTTGGCCAAACAAAATTGAATATTTGTATTTTGTGCATAGCTTGGATGAGATTGACCATTATAAATAGGATAATTTTTAGCAAAAGCCGCATTAAGGGCATTTACTTGTGAAACAATTTGGCTATAAGAAATATTTGTTCCCACTCCATAAGCATCACCAGATTGATGAACAACATGAAAAACAACAGGTATTACATAATTTACAGCAGCTACAGATGACGAACGGCTCGTTGAATTTGTATTAAAATGTTGATCAATATAATTTTTTATTTCAAGATTATTTCTTCTTTCGATTTCATCATAATTAACAAATTTACTTTTTTGAAGTTGAACAAATATATCATCTCCACAGTTGTTTTGCCCTATAATATGGCCTATAACTAATAGAGCCGGAATTAAAATACGTAATTTAAATTTCATATTAATATCAATTTTATTATAACAAATGTATATTACTATTTAATAAAACACGTATATCTTACTCATCGAAAAGGCTAGTTTAATAGTTTAATTAATACAAAGAATTAATATTAAATTATAAAACCTTAATTACACTATCAACACATTTAGTAACTTAGCGGACAAAACTATTAAAATGCTTCTACGCTTAAATTATGATAATCCGCATCCAAAAGATATCCAGCTTATTGTTGATCATTTAAAAAATGATGGTCTAATTATTTATCCTACTGATACCGTTTATAGCATTGGTTGTGATATTATGCGTCCAAAAGCTATTGAAAAATTATGTAAACTCAAAAATATTAAACCTGAAAAGGCTAATTTCTCTTTCGTTTGCAGTGATTTAAGTCAACTTTCTAACTATTCAAAACCCATTTCAAACTCATTATTTAGAGTCATGAAAAAAGCATTACCAGGCCCCTATACTTTTATATTAGAAGCTAATGGTAACGTGCCTAAACTTTTAAAACAAAATAAAAAAACAGTTGGCATTAGAGTACCTGATAATGTGATTTGTAATACAATTATTAAAGCACTTGGAAATCCAATTATTACAACCAGCTTGCATAATATGGAAGATGATATTTTGGATTATTATACTGACCCGGAAGTAATTCATAATCAATATCAAAAATTAGTGGATATAGTAATTGATGGTGGTTTTGGAAACTTATATGCATCCACCGTTTTGGACTGTTCGGAGGATGAAATTGTTGTGATTCGTGAAGGTTTAGGAAGTCTAACTATTTTAGACTAAAACATCATTTCATTACAAATTTTATCTTATTTTTAATTTTCAAATAAAATCATTTAAAAACATGGCTACTAAATTTATATTTTCAATTCTGCTAATTTGTTGTTTAGCAATAAATTCTTTTTCTCAAATAACCAATACTCGCAAGTGGCGTAATTCTGAAAATGACACGATGATAAACGCAAGTACATTATTTGAGGAGGGTAAATTTTTAACAGCATTACCAATGTTCGAAAATTTATATAATCACCATCCAAATGAAGAATATTTAAAATATTGTTATGGTAAATGTGCTTTATCGAGAAGTGATAAGCATGAAATGGCTTTGAAATTACTATCAGATGTTTATTCAAAAAACAAAAAAGCAAATAATATTGAATTAGATTTAGCAAGAGCCAATCATTTAAATCTAAACTTTGATGAAGCAATTGTATTAATAGATAAATACCTTGAAAGAAAAAAAATCAGTCCTGAAGATAAAGCAAAGGCAAAACAATTAAAACAATATTGTTTAAATGGAAAAGTGTTTTTGGCAAACCCAACAAAGGCAACAATAACAAATGCTGGAAATATATTAAATACTGAAAATGAAGAATATGTTCCTGTTATTTCGGCCGACGAAAACATTATGATTTTTACCTATAGAGGTAAGGAAAGTATGGGGGGATTACAAAATGAAGCGCTAATGCCCGATGTTTATGGAACCTATTTCGAAGATGCCTATCAATCATTGAAAGTAAATAATGAATGGACAAAACCTACCCCTATCACAACCATAAATACAAATTCGCATGATGCTCCAATAGCATTGAGTCCAGATGGATTATCTATGTTTGTTTATAGAGATATGGCAGATGATCATGGAGACATCTACATCAGTAATTTTAAAAATGGAGAATGGAGTTCGCCTCAAAAGTTAAAAGGACTAGTAAACTCATATTCATGGGAAGGAAGTTGTTCAATGACAGCGGATGGTAAACAATTATACTTCAGTAGCGAAAGAGGTGGAGGTTTTGGTGGAAAAGATATTTACCGTGCCACATTTTTACCAGATAGTACATGGGGAGATATTGTAAATTTAGGTGATAGCATCAATACTTTTTTAGATGATGATGCTCCTTTTATTCATCCTGACGGAGTAACTTTATTTTACAGCTCTCAAGCAAAAAACAGTATGGGTGGTTTTGATATATTTCAAACCCGTTTAAATTTACTTGATTCAACATTTTGTAAACCAATTAATTTAGGCTACCCAATTAATACGCCGGATGATGATATCTATTATGTATTAGCCGCAAATGGAGAAAAAGGATATTATGCTTCAGGAAAACAAGGCGGATCAGGACTAAAAGACATTTACACTGTATACCCAGGTTATGTAGGAAAAAAACCTTCCGTTTATATTGTTAAAGGAAAAATAACAACTGATAATATTCCTGTAGAAGCAGAGATGACTGTTGATATTACAACAAAAAACAATAAGAAATTTGGTGAATTTAAAAGTAATTTACTTACTGGAAATTACATCATATCACTTCCTTTTGGGGGAGAATTTAGATTAACCTATAAATACAAATCATTTCCATACAGAACTCTCGACATAAGCACCATGAATTTAGTAGGTTATGAAGAGAAAATTAATGACATAAATTTCAGCACTAAACCTGATACACTTATACCGATTATTTTGACTCCAATTGTAAAGAAAGATTCAATCATTGTAAAAGTTGAACCTGTAAAAGTATTACCAATAGATAAATTTAAACCAAACACGGTATTACAAGCAAAAATTAAAGATTATAGTGAAAAATATGGCGATATTACTGCAGAAGGTTTGGTATTTAGAGTTCAAATTGCAGCTTATAAGTATCCTAAAAATTATGTTTATAAGCACTTGTCCGCTTTAGGGAAAGTTGAAAATTTATTATTAGAAGATGGCATAACTAGAATTACAATTGGTGGAGATTTCTTAAATCTAAAACTGGCCTATGAACACAATAAAAAAGTGGTGATTGCGGGCCAAACAGATGCCTTTGTAACAGTATTATATAAAGGGAAACGTATTTATTTAGAGGATTTAGAGAAGATGGGAATATTTGTAATTAAATAACAAACCCATTTATTTTAAAACCCATTTTCTTTTTTATTTATTTTATAATCTACAATTTAATTACAAAAAAATGTAGTTTATAAAATGTAATTTTTCAGAATATAAAATTCTAATTATGAAAAAAATCTTACTTATACTTTCTACAGGTATTTCTTTCTTTGCTGTTTCACAAACATATCCTATCGGTCATATGAGCATTAATTTTAAAGATGCAAGCCGAACAGGAGGTTACACCATTTCAAGTGGAATTACAATGCCAGGATCTGGGAGAACAATTGGTGCTGAAGTTTATTATCCTGCTACAGTTGCTGGCACAAATACTCCTATAGCTCCTGGTGCACAATATCCTGTTGTAGTATTTGGGCACGGCTTTGCAATGGGCTACAGCAGTTATGATAATATTTATAATAGAATTGCATCTTTAGGCTATATTGTTTTGTTAGCTCGCACAGAAGGCGGAACTATTGCTCCACCACCTGTTCATTTAGATTTTGGTAAAGATTTATCTTTTTTAGCAGCCCAAGGAATGGCACTTAATAGTGTGAGTACTCCAACTATACTTACAACATTTAACGGGAATGTTATTCAGAAATCTGCTATAGGTGGGCATAGCATGGGTGGTGGCGCCTCCTATTTAGGAGCTGCAAATAATACAACGTTAACCTGTTTATTTAATTTTGCTGCAGCAACAACCAATAATGTCCCAAATTCTATCGCTCAGGCTTCTTTAATTACAGTACCTACTTTAGTGATTTCTGGCCAAAAAGACAATGTTGCTGATTCAACAGTTCAAAATAGTCATTACTCAGGGTTAGCTTCAAGCAAAAAATTTCATGTTATCATTAAAGACTTAACACATTGTGATGTTGGAAATGGAACAGATGTACTTTGCACAATTGGTCAGGCAGCTTGTAGCACTCCTTCATGTAATACTATTTATTTTCAGAGATACATGACATATTTAGAACCATTTTTAGCCAACCTATTAAAAAATGATTGCAGCGAAGGGCAACGCTTTATGGACTCCATAAATTCTACATCAAGCAACCGATCGGGACGAAAAATAATAGGAACTTTAGTGTGTGCACCAACATCTTTATTAGAACAAACCAATTTAAAAAGTTTTAATGTTTATCCAAACCCTGCTCAAAACATCATAAATATCAGTTATAAATCAACCGTTGGAATTCCAGTAATATTTGAACTTTATGACATGATGGGGAAATTAGTTTATAAACAAACTGAAGAAATTTCTTTACATTCAAATCAACTAACTAAAGAGCTTAACATTTCTAAACTTGATTTGGGAACTTATATCTTGTATATCAATCAAAAAGAATTTAAAGGAGCTTTTAAAATCATCAAACACTAAATAACAATTGTAACTCTATAAAGAAAGCCTTGCATAATGTGAGGCTTTTTTTATACTTTTATAGTATGATTTCAGAACCAAAATTAAATGCATTAATTAATGCGTCTTCACAAAATTCAGAATTAAAAATTATTGCTGAAAAGGTTTTATCAAATCAGCGAATTTCTTTTGAAGATGGTGTTTATTTATTTAAACATGCCAACCTATCTTATCTTGCAACGTTAGCAAATTATGTTCGTGAAAAGAAAAATGGAAATTACGTTTATTTCAATCGTAACTTTCATGTAGAGCCCACCAATATTTGCGTTTATACCTGTTCATTTTGCGCCTATTCGCGCCTTATAAAACAACGTGAGGAAGGTTGGGAATTATCTATCGAGCAAATGATGGACATTATAAAAAAATATGATGAACAAGAAGTAACCGAAGTTCATATTACGGGTGGTGTAATTCCAAAACAAGATTTGATTTTTTACACTACTTTATTTAAAACAATTAAAGCACACCGACCAAATTTACACGTAAAAGCCTTAACGCCAGTTGAATGTCATTACATTTTTAAGAAAGCAAAAGTTACTTATGAAGAAGGGATGAAAATGCTTAAGGAATCAGGATTAGATTCAATGCCAGGAGGCGGTGCCGAAATTTTTGATAAAGAAATCAGAGATAAAATTGCCGGTGGAAAATGTAGTGCAGAAGAATGGATTAGCATACACGAAATTTGGCATAATTTAGGAATGCAATCTAATGCGACCATGTTATATGGGCACATTGAAAGCTTTGAAAACAGAGTAGACCATTTAGAACGGTTGCGCCAATTGCAAGATAAAACAAAAGGCTTTAATGCATTTATTCCTTTAAAATTTAGAAACGGAAATAATGATATGTCTGATGTGCCAGAAGTAAGCATTATTGAAGACTTAAGAAATTACGCCATTAGTAGAATTTATTTAGACAATTTTGACCACATCAAAGCATATTGGGCAATGATTGGAAGAAGTACCGCCCAATTATCATTAAATTTTGGAGTAGATGATATTGATGGAACAATTGACGATACTACAAAAATTTACAGCATGGCAGGAGCCGAAGAGCAAACACCAAAATTAACAACGCAAGAATTAGTTGATTTAATTACTCAAGTAAAACGTACACCTGTAGAACGTGACACCTTATATCATATTGTAAAAGATTATTCTGTAAATTAAAAACATTGGGTTATTTTATTCTGATACTTTTTTCACTCTGTATAACTGTTCCACTATTCAGTTATATTATTTTTCCTTGGTATGTCAAAGTTTCTGTATCAAATATCAAAAAAACAAAAAACAATTACCAAAGCATAACTGAATGGCCTTTTGTTACAATCGTTTTCTCAGTATTTAATGAAGAAAAAGTTATAAAAAGAAAACTAGAATCTATTCTAAATTCAGATTATCCTAAAGAAAAAATTCATATTCTAATTGGATCTGATAATTCAACCGATCAAACGCATCAAATTGTTGAAGAATTTATTTCTCAAAATAAAAACATTACTTTAATTAAAAAGGAATCAAGAAACGGTAAATTAAAAATTATAAATGAACTTTTTGATTTAACCAACACAGAACATTTAATATTTACAGATGCCAATGTGTTTTTCGAACCAAATACAATCAAAGCCCTTGTTTATAATTTAATAGCTAAAGATGCAAATTTAGTTTGTGGAAATATTTTAAAATTTTCTCCAAAAAATATGGGTATTTCAGGGCAAGAAATACTATATATTAATTTTGAAAACCAATTAAAATATAATGAAAGTTTAAAATATGGTTTTTGCGTTGGAGTTGAAGGTGGTTGTTATGGAATTTTAAAAAATAGTTTTGTTAAAGTTCCCGATGGATTTTTGATGGATGATTTCTTCATTACACTTGATGTAATTTCGAAAAAAGGGAAAGTCCTATTTGAACCAGAAGCAATTTGTTATGAGGATGTGAATGATGATCCTATGATTGAATTTAAACGAAAAATAAGAATATCCTTAGGAAATTTCAGGAACTTAAAATTTTACAAACACCTTTTATTTCCAATTCACAAAGGATTTGGATTCGCATTCTTTTCACACAAGGTATTACGATGGTTTACTCCCTTCGCACTCGTGTTTTCATTTTTCTTATCATTTATTTTAAGCTACTATTTCCCTTTATTTATATTAATTAGCTTGGGGTATAGCTTATTAATTATACTCCCATCTTTAACAATATATCTAGAAAAAATAAATTTAAAAATTCCATTTGTAAATAATTTAGGTCATTTTATTTTAATGAACTTCGCCTTACTTATTGGTTATTTTAAATTTATTTCGGCTTCAAATGAAAGTGCTTGGGAACCACCAAAAAGGAACGTTTAATTTTGTATCTTTAACAAACCATTGATTTTTAAATCTAAATATTTAATCATATGTTATAAAGTTAGCTTTTTCATTTTGCTAATTATTACAATTTCATGCTCAAAAGATCCTCAAATTTTTCTACAAGGTGATTATCCGCCAGAAGTGGCAAAAATTTTAGTAAATAAATGCGCCACATCAGGATGCCATAATGATGCAAGTTACCAAGGAGCAGCTAATTTAAACACATCCACATATGCTAATTTATTTAAAGGCTCCTCAAATGGTTCTCCTATTATACCATACCGTAGTGATTTTTCTTCATTATGTTATTTTATTAACACCTATGCAGAGTATGGATTAACAAACCTTCCAACAATGCCACTAAATAATAACATTCTATCAAAAAACGAAGTTAAAACCATTAAAGATTGGATTGATAACGGCGCCCCTGATGTTAATGGCAATATTATGTGGAGTGATAATCCGGTTAGAAAAAAATATTATGTACTTAATCAAGGTTGCGACGTTGTTACAGTTTTTGATGCAGAAACCCAATTACCAATAAGATGCATTACCGTTGGTAATAATCCAAATGTTGCTGAAAGTCCGCATATGGTAAAAGTATCACCTGATGGAAACTATTGGTATGTTGTATTTGTAGGAAATTCAATTTTACAAAAATTCAGAACCAGTGATGACAGTTTTGTTGGAGAAGTAAATCTTGGGCCTCAACCAAATTGGAATACTTTAACGATTAGTAATGATAGTAAAAAAGGCTATTGTATGGCTTGGCCAAACGGAAATATTGCAGTTGTAAATCTACAAAGTATGCAAGTACTTCATTATTATTCTAACGCCTTTTTAAACGGACATGGTACTGCCCTAAATAATGCTAATGATACCTTATATGTTACAAGTCAATCTGGTAACTTTATTTATAAGATTGATACAGGTTTATCAACTTCTCCAATTCAAATCAGATTAGATCCTACTCAAATTCCAAGTTCAATTTCATCATTAGATCCACACGAAATAACATTTTCATTTGACGGAACAAAGTATTTTGTAACCTGTCAAAAAAGCAATGAAATAAGAGTTTTAAGCACTATAGGCGATAATTTACTACAAGTAATTCCAACGGGCGAATATCCATTAGAAATGGCAAAAAGTCCACTAACAAATAATTTGTATGTAACCTGTGAAAATGAACCAAACTCAAATCCCAAAATTAAAGGAGCCGTTACCGTAATAAATATGACAACGTATGTGCATTCAAATTATAATGTTGGATACGAACCTCATGGTATTGCAATTGATGGAACAAACGGATTTTTAATTATAGCTAGCCGAAATTTAAATGTTACAGGACCAACGCCTCACCATTCGGGAGTTTGTGGAAGAAATGGTTTTATTAATTACTTCAGATTAAGTACAATGGAATTATTAAATAAAAAAACAGAAGTTGCTGCCGATCCCTACTCTATTACTTATAGACCTTAATGATGAGTTTTATAAATAATAAATCAATCGTGCTATTTGACGGGGAATGTAATTTTTGTAACTCATCAATAAACTTTGTATTGAAACACGAAAAGAAGCCTGAATTATTTTTCGCATCTTTACAATCAGAAACTGGAAAAAAAATTCTCCAGCATTTCGATATACAAAATGCCGAAAGTGTTGTATTAATTGAAAATAATAAGATTTATCTTCAATCAACTGCTGCTTTAAAAATTACTAACTATTTAAAAGGAGTATATGTACTTTTATATGGATTTATTATAGTGCCGCCATTTATTCGTAATTCAATTTACAATTACATAGCAAAAAATAGATACAAATGGTTTGGCAAAAGAGATACTTGTATGATGCCTGATGTAAAATTAAAAAAACGATTTATTTAACACTATGACTAAACTATCTGTAAATATAAATAAAATTGCTACCTTAAGAAATTCGCGTGGAGGAAATACACCAAATTTAATTCAAGTTGCACTTGACGCAGAACGTTTTGGTGCACAGGGAATTACTGTTCATCCTCGCCCAGACGAAAGACATATTCGTTACCAAGATGTATACGATTTAAAACCACTATTAAAAACTGAATTTAACATAGAAGGTAATCCTAAAATTCAAAAATTTGTTGATTTAGTTTTAGATGTTAAGCCAGAACAAGTAACACTAGTTCCTGATAGTGATGGACAATTAACATCCGATCATGGTTGGGATACTTATGTTCATCATGATTATTTAAAAAATATGATTTCTATTTTTAAAAAAGCTGGTATTAGAACTTCTATTTTTGTAGATGCTAATTTAAAAATGATTGAAGGTGCAAAAGAAACTGGAACTGACCGTATTGAATTATATACAGAGTCATACGCACACAATTATTCAACACAAAAAGAAAAAGTAATTAAACCATTTACCGCTGCCTCTGAATTAGCTGTAAAATTAGGATTAGGAGTAAATGCCGGACATGATTTAAATTTAGATAACCTAGCTTATTTTAAGCAACATACTAAAAACTTATTGGAAGTATCAATTGGACATGCTTTAATAAGTGACTCATTATATTTTGGTTTAGAAAATACCATTCAATTGTATTTAAAACAATTGAAATAAATTAATGGATAATCATTATTTTTTTTGTTGTATTATCAATTTTCAAAAAATAAAATCCGTTTGACAAATGACTAACATCAATTTTAAATCCTTCGTTTGATTTTTGAATCGTTTTACCTATTATTTCAATTTCATTACCAAATGAATCAAATAAAGAAATGTTAAGAATATTATTTTTTCCTTTAAATGTTAAAATCTGAGAGACAGGATTTGGAAATATTTGAATTTTATCATTTTCATATTCAGAAATACCAACAATGCTAAAAGTACCACCCATTAAAAGGGAATCAGTTTTAACTAAATATACGTCAGTAAGAATAGCATTGAATCCTGTTGTATAGCCTATAGAAGCGTATCCTTTATCAAAAGTAGATATAACTGAAAATGTTTCATCATCTTCTGTTGACCCATAATCTGTTGCGTTTAAATATGCTAAAGCTAAGTTCAATTCCATTATCTTAAATTGCAGTTTGTAGCCTGGAAAGTTTTCTTTTTCAATAACAGTAACTATATTATTATTTTTTTTAGAAACTACTATCGAGCTAAAAACTTGATTATTAACTAAGTTTCCATCTAAAACCTGAAAAACTAAGGTTCCAAGATTATTAATTCTTAACGCATAACCTTCTAATAAGTTAGTAGCTATTGATTGTTTAGCACCAGAAATAAAAAAGTCACCATTAGGGTGTTCTAAAATACAATTTCCAAAATCTTCTTTAACACCACCAAAAAATTTGCACCATGTTGAATCGCCTAGTGCATTAAGTTTAAATGCCCATAAATCGCCAAAAGAGGTATCACCATAACTTTTACTATAGCCAGTTAATGCGTAGCCACCATCTGAAGTTTGAATAACTGATTTAAATTCATCATCATTTGCACCACCATATGTTTTAGTCCAAGTTACATTACCCAATGCATCAGTTTTAATAACATAACCATCCGCATTTCCTCTTCCAAAACTATATGTTGTGCCTGCAATAATAAAACCACCATCAGAGGTTTGCTGCAAACTGTTTCCAAAATCCCAATCTACTCCACCATAATTTTTTTGCCATAAAAAAGCACCAGTTTTATCAGCTTTAACCAAATACATATCATAACCTCCAAACCCTGTTGAATTAGTATAACCAAGCATAACATAGCTAGAATCAATTAACTGAACAACACTTTTCCCATTTTCATTATTATAATTACCAAATGTTTTTTGAAATTTTACTTGTCCCATTTTATCAAGCTTTGCTAAATACATATCTGTATATCCAGCTCCAAAACTACTTGTTGATCCAGTTATAATATAACCACTATCCAGTGTTTGTTTTACATCATAACCAACATCATATCCATTACCTCCAAATCTTTGATAAAATTTAGATGGTGCTTGTGCACTAATTTTTAAATTAATAATGACACATAAAAAAATAAAAAAATATTTCATTGTTTCTTGTTTTATTTTAATTCTAACAAATAGTATTAAATTTATGCTAATTTCTATTTACTAAATTTTCGAGCAAGAGTAATAAAAGCTCCTTGTCCAAACGTTTTATTTGGCAAAATAAACCCTTGCAAACTATTACTACCAATTTTAAAATACCAATTTTTTGTGTTATACATAAACGCCAAACCTACATTAAGTCTAGAATACCCACCATATCCAATATGCAATGCTGAGGTGATTTTTGGAGTAAATTTATATTCAAAATCCATGAAACCATATGGTTTAAAATTTGAACTAAATAAATATCTAAATCCTGTACTCCAAGCAAATTTATCTGTTATTATAATTTTGTTTATAATTAATAAGTTTGCAGGAATATTCACATTAAATGATTCTCTATGCGCATTACTTGTTTTTTGAATAATACTATCCTGATTTATAGTCGATAATGTTGAATCTTTCAAATCTAAAAGATTATCAATATGATAACCATTAAATTTAAATACAGAATCGCTATTGTATTGAACGCTATTGTCATTCCAATGAATAAATCCTAGATTATTAGCATTAACGGTTAAAACACTTCCTTTTCCAAGTTTACTTTTATAAGGAGTTTCAAAAAATATATCGGCACTTGCCCCTATTCCTGAAAAGGCAAAAGGATTATTTTTATTACTCGTATCGCTAAATGCCATATTAAACTTTGAATCAAAAATCAACTCAGTACCATCACTATTAGTATAAAGAGATGAGCCTTCTTTTGTTTTTACATAAAATAAATTTTGGCCTTTTAAAATAGAAACAGATATTCCAACTTTAGCAGTAGAATCAATTTTATGCCAAATAAAACCAAACTTTAATTCTTGAAATCTCAACGAATTAATGGTTGTTCCTCCTAGTTTTTTGGTTTCGTTTAAATATGGTTTATTACCATAAAATAATAACTGATAAAAATCTTTAGTAAAAGCTGAATTAAAAATTCGGTGATCTTTAAAGCCAATTAAATAGGAATATTTTGCTTTTCGTCCAAAAAAAGCAGAAATATTATAATTCATATTTGCGCCAATGACACTAGAATTATACATTTTTTCATTTGAAGCATCTTTTGTATTTTTATCAATGTAACCTCCAAAAATAAACTTATTTAATAACCCATTGTAAATTCCATTTGAACCCAATTCATATTCTCCATTAACGCAAATGGATCTTCCTCTATTCTCAAAACTCAAAAACTCTGAATTGTATTGAGAAAAAATAGGAAAAGCAATTAAACAATATAAACTAATTAAAAACCTGCTTTTCATTACTTAACCTTAGCTTTATAGTTAACATTAGCACTTAAAACTAAATCTAAATAACTGTCTCCATTAATTTTAATTGGTGTTGGTTGATTAGGTAGGTACATCCAACTAACAAACTTTATCTGTTTACACTTTTTTAAATTTTCTAACTTAGAGTTTGAAATGTTAGAAACTAATTTTGAATCAACAGAATTTAAAACAACGTTTGAACTATTAGTAATTGCTGATTCAATTACATTTTCGCTAGGCATAAATAATGAGTCAATTATTGCATTATTTTCATCTAATAAATAACCTTGAATCTTAGCGGTAAACGGATAATTATTTTTAGCAAGAAGAAATATTTCACAATAATTTACATTATTTAATTGTTTTACATTACTAAAATCAGTTTTTGCATAATTAGTTAACTTAAAATAATCAGCAGATAAAGCTAGCGGAATATCAACATCTGCAACAACTTTCAAACCATGCCCATAATAAGCAAAATCATTTCCTGCTGATACATTACCCAATGGATTCAGCTTTGCCTTAACCGTATAACTTAAGTAATTAGGAATATTTTCTAAAAATGGATTTAAGTTTGTATTGATGTTATTGAAAATTATTTGCTTTACATAAGGAAACACAGGATTAGACGGCACGTTGGTTTTTCCAGCTCTATTTATATTCATTGATTGGAGCATGCTACCAGTGTTTAACGTCACTGCATTATATGGATTTACTTTAATAGATTTGACATTACTAATAGTACTTGACAATTCAATACCAAACTCATTTATAATAGAAAAATTAATAGTGGATTGTGTTAATTTAAAATTTTGCGTACTGAAATTATTTAACAAGCCAAAATAACTTGAATCTGGACCAAATGACAAGTCTTGTTGTCCAAAATACCCTTGAACGTATTCAGGAATAACATCAATGAAAGATAATTTTATAGTTAATCCATGGCCTGCGACTAATACATCAGTAACACCAGAAACATCTGTTTTAATTGAATAGGTTTGAACAAGCGTATTTACTTTATTCATTGTTAAACCTGTTAAATTAATATCATAATCTTTTAATGAATAGTACTTAATAAATGAAGAAGGACTAGTTAATGACCCTCCAGGAATAGTTTGATTAACGTGAAATATGTTTCCCCATAATTTTGCTGAATTAATATCATAAATAAAATTTAAAGGCTGAGCATAAGTGTTAAAATACTCGATTTTCAAATACCCTGTTCTAACTATTGCTTTATTTAATTGAACACCATTGGCAACATCAAATGTAATTTCCTGGTTTGAAGCCACTCCAACATTTGAATATATTAAATCGCCTGGATTTAAACTCGCATTAAATAATGCTGTATAGCCAATGCTCACTGTTGTATCAGGCAATTTTACAAGGCTATCCATTGTTAAATTAAGTATTTCCTTAGTAAATGCTAAATGTACCAATCCTGAAGCATCTTCTTTAAAGATAGTATCTCCAAAAAAATTACTTATATTTAAATGGCTTCTTGCAATTGGTATTGCGGCATCAATATCCCAAGTTGTTTCCTTTTTACAAGAAGAAAAAGCAGATAGAATTAATAAACTCCAAGAAATTTTAACAATAAAACGCATAAACCAAATTTAAAGAAACTTAAGGTAATATCCTAACAAATAATTGGCAAAGTTTTTGTGTTACGCACAAAGAAAACATTAAATTTGTACTGTGAATTATTCCTATAGATTTTATTTAAGTTGGATTGTTTCTGCCATATTAATGTATGCCGCATTTTATTTTTGGCATGGGGTATTTCTTAATGATTTAAAATCAATCACGTTTCCTAAAATTATATTTTTAGGATTAGCTGCTTTAGTTTATCTAGCTATTTCTTATGTTTTATATAGAACGTATGAATCAAAAATATTTACAAAATTATTTTTTTATCCAATGTTTAGGGGCATTGCCAGTGGCTTTTTTATTGGCTTCTTATTATTTGCCTTTGTTACCGTTTTAGGAATTTCTTTTACTAAAAATTTAAATTTAACCTATATTTTAGCTGATTGCGCTTGGCAAATAGTAGAGCAAACCATTGGTGGTGTTATTATTGCGCTTGGTAAGATTATGATTTTTGAGCCAACTAATGAAATGCTCAATGATTAATTCCTTAAAAACATACTGTAATTACACATTTTCCCCATCCGTGAAATAAGCCTCCTTCAAATTCTGGAGTCAATATCGTTTTACTGTATTCTAAACTAACTCGTTTATAGGCAATTACAACACCTGCCAAACCATCAAAGACTAATCTATTAACCCTGTTTTCAGGAACCGTTAACACGCTTTTTTCATTAAATAAACCACCTTGCAATACAGCATTATAGCCAACAAGTTTAGAATTTGTTTTAAAAACGCCATATAATTTAAACTTATTAGTGATTGCCTTTTTTTGTAATCCTAAGTCATTAAAATAAGGGCTAAAAAATCCTATACGCATAAATAAACCTAATCCAATATCTGTATATAAGGTTCCTAATCTCATTGAAGAATTTGCCATTAATTCAAAGTTCTTTTGAATGAGTAACCCTTTTTCAAATTTAACTCTATAATTAATTATTATATCTGTTTTTATTTGATTTTCCCACCCTAAAGGTCTAATATTTACTAATCCTTTATGGATTGCTTTTTGTTCTTCCTCACACTTTGCGCAAGGTCCAATAAATCCCAAATCTACTTGGGTTTGTAAGAGTGTTTTTTTTGTTGAATTAATTGAAGTTAAAAAATGTGATACAAAAAAAGTAGCAGCATAAGGCCTTTCTAAATAATTAATCGTGTCATATCTAATGCTGCGAGGCGTAAAGCAATCCTGAGTAAATATTAATCCATAATAATTTAGAGCTTTTTCATTTAGTTTTATTAAAGTCCACGAAATTGGAGAATACCTTATGATTGGATGAACAATTGTTAGATGAATACCTTGAGTATAATAACGATCCGTGGCACTAAAGAAATCGTTATCATAATTTAAACGAATATAATTTTCCAATTTTGGTTTTGAAATAATTGTATCCGAGTTTTGAGAAAATAAATGAATTGTAAAATTTATAAATAATAAAATATAGTATTTTTTCAATTTCATTTATAAATACTACCTAATTTTTTTAACTAATTTATTTGTCCAAAACTTCCATTAATGGCTTTCCTGTTGTTCCATTAGGAAATGAAATATGCAATAGCATTGAAACCGTAGGAGCAATATCCACAATATTTACTTTATTTACTGTTGAACCATTCTTTATATCCATTCCATAAAACAATAAAGGAACATGTGTATCATAACTGTAAGATGCGCCGTGAGTTGTTCCTTTATTATGGTATTCCATCCAAGCTGGATTATATGAAAATGCAACGTTTCCACTTCTTACGTGATTATATCCTTTTTGAATAAGTGATTTAAAACTGCCTTCAGTATAATTTTCATATTTTAAAACGTCTGATGGATAGGCTTCTGAAATTCCTTTGATTGTTAAAAGAAAATTTGCTAAAGTGTGTTCTACAGAAAATCTATTTAAATTTAATGAAGCCATTTTATTTTCATTTAAAAATAATTGTTGGTTTTCCATTCCATTTATCAAACTATCGCTATACTGATTATAGCAAAATGTTTTTATTGTCTTAGTTAATTCTGCTTCATTAATATAACCTCCAGGAATTTTCATATCCATTAAATGTGCTGGCACATCGCAAGCACCATGATCGGCAGTTAAAAATATAACAACATTTTCTTTACCAATAGTTGTATTGATATAATTTAATAATTCCTCCAAATCTTTATCTAAACGCAAATACACATCTTCAATTTCAACACTGCGAGGTCCGTATGAATGACCAACATAATCCGTTGACGAAAAACTAATACATAACATATCTGTTTCATTACCCTTCCCTAATTGTTCAGCTTTTAAACATGCTAGTGCAATATCTTTAGTAATTGTATTTCCGTAAGGCGTTGCTCTTAAAATATCATAATTATTCTTATCTAATTGCGTTTTATAGTTATAAGGAAATATGGCAGTATCTTTTTTATTTGGAGCTTGCTCATAATTATTATTATCACTAATACTTTCTAAATAAGTATCTAATGGATATAATGTTTTCCAACCTTGTGATAAGTATTTTTTTGGTAATTGTAAATTATTAAAATCATTTAACCAAGAAGGTAATACTTTCATATAATGAGAACTCGAAATAAATTTCCCAACACTCCCATCAAACCAAAAAGCACCATTGGCGCTGTGTCCAGCAGGTAAAATTGAACTTCTATCTTTTAAAGAAACTGCAAATACTTTTGAACGTTGATTGGTGTTAATTTTTAATTCGTCACCAATGGTTGTTGTTAAAAGCTTTTTAGGAGACATTAAACCAGCCTTACTTTCAGAACCTATTGTTCTCGCATCTTTATCATCTGTGCAATAAACAACTGTATTTGTTTCTTTATCATACCAATCGTTTGCAATGATGCCATGTGTTGCAGGACTTGTTCCTGTGTAAATACTTGCATGGCCAGGCCCAGTGAAAGTTGGTACATAATTAAAATGAGCATTTTTATAAAAATACCCTTCATTAATTAATTTTTTAAAACCACCATTGCCAAACTTATTCCAATAACGATATATGTAATCTTGACGCATTTGATCCACCACAATACCAATCACTAATTTGGGTTGTTTAAGTCCATTTGCAACAACTGGTTTTGGTTTTGTTTGTGCAAATATAAAATTTGAGAATACTATTAAAAGGAATGTCTTTTTCATTTATGTTTGTTTATTTTAGTTCAAGAAAACCCATTTCAGAATTATTTAAAAAATCTTTAATAATCAATAAGTCGGTCTGTAATTTTAATATTAAATTATTGGTAGATGTATTTCCAATACGTAACCAAATTATTTTAGGAGGAAAGCCTTTTAGTGCCGAAATATCAATAAAATCAGCATCAAATGTAACAATACAATAATTATTATTACGAGCAAATTCCCAAATTTCTATATCTAAAGAAAATGACAACCCAACATCAGAAATATGTTTTGAATCAATAAATAAATGTTGACTGTTTTTAGCTACTTTAAATGAAATATTTTGGTCAAACAACAACTTCATTACGAAGCAATTTTGTATTTATGCTCTTTATCGGCAGCAAAAGCTAAGCAAGCTCTAATTTTAACTTCAGTTAATTCAGGATAATCACTAACAATATCAATATAAGTCATTCCTGATGCTAACCAACCTAACACATCATAAACCGAAATGCGTGTATTTATAACACAAGGTTTTCCGAAGCGAATAGAAGGGTTGATAAATATATATTCTGAATAGTTCATATATCAAAAATACTAAAAAATAAGCCATCTTACAAAACGCAAAACTTAATTTTGATCTAAGGATTGAAAAATAGAGTTATTGCTAACAAATTCGGGCACAATATCTTTCATTTTTGAAACGATGCGTGCATTATTTTGAGTATTAAATAATAATATTAATTCATTAATAAATGTGTTAACTTCTTCAAATTGGTATTCTCTAACTTTACCAATGAGTATTTGTTTATGATGAGTTGGCAACGAATTTTCCGCACTTGATAATAACTCTTCAAATAGTTTTTCGCCTGGACGTAAACCTGTATAAATAATTTTAATATCCCTATCTTCTTTAAGCCCAGAAAGCTTAATCATTTTGCGAGCTAAATCAACTATTTTTACCGATTGTCCCATATCAAACACATAAATCTCGCCGCCATTTCCCATGCAACCAGCTTCTAATACCAATTGGCAAGATTCAGGAATAGTCATGAAAAAACGAGTAATATCAGGATGTGTAATTGTAATTGGGCCACCCTGCTCTATTTGTTTTTTAAACCTTGGTATTACGGAACCATTTGACCCTAATACATTTCCAAAACGAGTAGTTATAAATTTAGTGGCAGATTTTTTTCCTAAACTTTGTATATAAATTTCCGCAATACGTTTAGATGCACCCATTACATTGGTTGGATTTACTGCTTTATCCGTTGATACCATTACAAATTTTTCAACCTTAAATTCAGAAGCTAAATCAGCAACCGTTTTGGTACCAAGTACATTTGTTAAAATGGATTCTGAAGGATTATTTTCCATCATAGGTACATGCTTGTAGGCCGCTGCATGAAATACAATTTCAGGTTTAAATGTATTAAACACATTAGTTAACCGTTCTCTGTTTCTTACATCACCAATAACTACTTCATGTATATTAGATTGAAACGTTTCTCTAAATTCTAAATCCAATTCATGCAAAGGACTTTCTGCCTGATCAAACAACACTAATAATTTTGGTTTAAATTTTAAACATTGTCTTGCTAATTCACTACCAATTGAACCTGCAGCACCTGTAATCAAAACAACCTTGTTATTTAATTGTTTATTAATTTCATCCGTGTTTAATTTAATAGGATCACGTTCTAGTAACTCCTCAATATTAATACTTTTAATTTGATTAAAACTTAATTCACCATTAATCCATTTGGCAACAGGCGGAACATTTAATACTTTTATTCCTAAAAGTAAACACTCATCAATGAGTTTATTTTTAACGATTGGAGATAAATTTTGAATACTAATAATAACAGATTCAACATTGTTTTCTTTTGCTAATTCAGCTAACTTAGAAGTAGAATAAACAAAAACTCCTTCCAAACTTCTACCTTTCTTTTTTTCATCATCATCAATAAAACCAACTACTTTATAGCGAACTGCGGCATCTCTATCAAGAGTTCTTTTTGTAATGATACCAGATTCACCAGCACCATAAATAATAACCTGTGTTTTTTCTTTTTCTGGATTACGACTCTCAAAATAAATGGCCTTGATGGCAAGTCTTGAACTTATCATAATAAAAATAGTCACCAAAGCATCAATCACAACAACTGAATGAGGAATAATATAATATCCTAATAAAATTTGACGAGTAAAAATATTAATACCATATAGCACTAAACTACTTAGGATAACAACTACAAAAATTCGGGTAGCATCCTTAGCGCCTGTATACCTTACTACACCTTTATAGGTTTTAGATAAAATAAAAGCAATTAATCTAACTGCTATTACAACGGTGTAAGCAATCGGAAAATTATCTAATTCGTTTTGAGGAATCGATTTAAAATTGAATCGTAAAAAGAATGCTAAGGTTAAAGAAAATATGCAAATGAGAATGTCTATGAACAAAATAGACCAACGTGGTAAATTATATTTCCAGAAAAAATTTAAAATATTGTTCATTACGGTAAAAATACATTTTTAGTATGTACTATCAAAATTGCTGATAAATACATATTTATGACTATTTTTAGTTTTAAATTTATAACTATACAACCAGTAAACATGAAGCAAGCACTATTTTTGACATATATACTTTTCGCAATCACTTTAGGCTATTCGCAAAACAATAATCTTCATTGTGGAGCCGATGAAATGAGGATTAAAACACTTAAACTTAATCCTAAAATAGCAAAAGCAGTTATTTCAAAAGACCAAGAATTAGAAAATTTCACCAATAATTTTGTTGCAAACTTTAATCCAAATTCAATAAAAAAAAGTTCGACTGCCGCTACATATATCATTCCTGTTGTATTTCATGTTATTCACAACTACGGAATTGAAAACATTTCTGATCTTCAAATTAAAGATGGACTTGATATTTTAAATAAAACATTTAGAAAACTTAGACCAGATACAGCATCGATTGTTACAACTTTTAAGTCGATACATGCTGATTGTGATATCGAATTTCGATTAGCACAAAAAGACCCAAATGGAAATTGCCATAGTGGAATAAATAGAATTGCATCTCCTACTTCGTTAACTGGTGGGCATGAAGTAAAAAACTTAATACATTGGCCGCCAAACAAATACTTAAACGTTTATATAGTTTCTAATGCTGCAGGTTTAGCAGGTCATTGCGTTTGGCCAAGCGATGCTGATACAATTCCTTTATGGGACGGAATTGTGATTGGCCATAATTATATGGGAACCATTGGCACTTCTAACCTAACTCAATCTGTTGCATTTGCTCATGAATGTGGACATTATTTTAACTTACACCACATTTGGGGAGGAAACAATGTACCTGGATTTTATTATTACCCTTGTGCAGTTTTATCTAAAGATTGCATGATTGATGATTTAGTTGCAGATACACCACCTACAATTGGCTGGCAAAGCTGTAATTTGGCAGGAGCTTCCTGTGGAAATGTAGTTGATAATGTTCAAAATGCTATGGATTATAGTTATTGTAATATTATGTTTACACAAGGCCAAAAAGCACGTATGCATGCATGTTTAAATTCAACCATTGCAGCACGTAGTAATTTATGGTCGACTCCAAATTTAATTGCAACAGGAGTCTATACAACTCAACCTCTTTGCAAAGCAGATTTTACGAGTGATAAAAAAGTTATTTGTCCAAGTAACCAAGTAATATATACAAATACGTCCTATAATGGAACTTTAACATCAGTCTCTTGGAAATTTGAAGGAGGCACACCCTCAATATCATCTGTTGCAAACCCTACAGTCACCTATTCTGCTGCAGGGAGTTACAGTGTTGAATTAAAGGTGAAAAACGGAATTGATTCGGTTAGCCTTACAAAATTGAATTACATTAGTGTTCAAACTACAACTGGTTTAGGATATCCATATTCTGAAGGATTTGAAACAGTAACTAATTTAAACGGAACGGAATGGTTAACCAATAATTTAGATTCTTCTAATACTTGGCAACTCACAAACTTAGCCTCAGCAAGTGGAAGTAAATGTATTATGATAAATAACTTCAGCTCAACCTTGAATGGGAAAGATGAATTATATAGCAGAACTATAAATTTAGTAGGAGCAACAAGTTTAAATATTAGTTTTAAATATGCTTTTGCTAGGAAAGATACAAGCAATAAAGACCAATTACAGTTAATATGCATGATGAATTGCAATGGCAGTGCCATTACACGATTTAATGCAATTGGAGCCTTATTGGAAACAACAACACTTAAGTCCGTTCCTTTTTATCCAGCAAATTATAGCGAATGGAAATTAGCATCCAATACAATTTTAGCTCCATGGTTTACAAGTAGCTTTAGATTTAAATTTGTTTTTAATAGTAAAGGCGGTAATAATATTTTTATTGATGATATTAATATTAGCATTGATGCTGGGCTTCACACTCTATCAGAAGATGTGAATGATGTGAAATTATTTCCAAACCCAGCAGCAGATGCAACTACATTAAGCTTTCATTTAAATCATACAAAAACTTACTCGGTTATCATTTATAATATCTTAGGAGAAAAAATATCTTCTAGCAAAAACTCCATTTTTAATGAAGGGGAAAATTCGATATCGATTCCTACTTCCGAATTAAACAACGGAATGTATTATATTTCTCTAACAGATGGTTTTACAACAATTAATAAACCTTTAGTAGTTTCAAAAAAATAAGTATGCTCGATATTAACTTCAATCCATTTCCAATACTAGAAACTGAACGATTAATTTTAAAACGTTTTGAAAAAACGGATGCTCAAGCTATGTTACAATTAAGAAGTAATCCAGCGTTAATGAAATACATTTGCAGGCCATTACAAACAACTCTGAATGAAGCCGAAGAATTAATAAACAAAATTGATGAATTAATACTTAACAATACTGGAATTAACTGGGCTATTTATCTAAAATCAGAGCAAAAAATAATAGGAAGTGTTTCATTTCATAAAATTGATAAAGAGAATTACCGTGGCGAAATTGGTTATTTTCTTTTACCAAGCCATTGGCAAAAAGGCATAATATCTGAAGCAATATCTTCAGTTCTTAATTATGGCTTTAACACTTTGAAATTTCATAGTGTGGAAGCGCAAATTGACCCAGATAATATAGCATCAGAACATGTTTTAAATAAATTTAAATTTACTAAAGAAGCTTATTTTAAAGAGAATTTTTATTTTAACGAACAGTTTTTAGACACTGCTGTTTACTCTTTATTGAAAGCAGATTATTATGTTTAATATTTAGAATGTCTGTAACCGAAAAAAAATTACCTTTAACAAAAAATAATTTACCATGGGAATTGAAGAAAAAATAAATGCAGATGTAAAAGCATCAATGTTAGCAAGAGATGCAAAACGCTTAGAAGCTGTTAGAGCAATGAAGGCGGTTATATTATATTTAAAAACATCATCTGAAGGATTAACTGAAGATAGTGCAATGAAAGCAATTCAAAAAGAAGTAAAAAAACGTAAAGAAACTGCTGATATTTACAACCAACAAGGTAGAGCAGATTTGGCTGAAGTAGAAACTGCACAAGCTTTAATTATGGAAGAATACCTTCCAAAACAAATGACTGAAGACGAAATAAAAGCTGGCTTAAAAGAAATTATGGCTCAAACAGGAGCAAGTGGCATTGCTGATTTAGGAAAAGTAATGGGTGCAGCAAATAAAGCATTTTCAGGAAAAGCAGATAATAAAATTGTTTCAGCTTTAGTTAAAGAATTGTTGGGATAGTTTGATTTTAATACCAACTTAATTTGAAATTGATAGTGTCGCAAAAGTCAATTTTACAGTCATTCTGAACTTGATTCAGAATCAATCTAACGATTAGGGAAATTACCTCTTTAGAGATGCCGAATCAAGTTCGGCATGACGAACTAGGCCTTTTTAGACATCTCTTTTTTATTGCTTAATTCCATTCAAATAAACGCTTTCAATTAAATTACTTCCAAACGAATAAGGAATGAACCCATACGAACTGATTGGTTTTGTAATAAAGAAATTAGCTTTTTTTCCAATGGTAATACTTCCTACTTCATTTGATAAATCCATTGCATAAGCAGAATTTATAGTGCTAGCATTTATAACTTCTTCGGGCGTTAATTTATATTGCACACATCCTAAACTCATCATTAAATTCATATTACCACTTGGCGAACTTCCAGGATTAAAATCACTTGCAAATGCAATGGCTAAGCCAGCATCAATCATTTTGCGTGCTGGTGGCAATGGCAAACCTAAAAAGAAAGCTGCTCCGGGTAAAACAGTTGGCATTGTGTGTGAATTTTTCAAAACCTCAATATCTTCAATACTACAAAACTCTAAATGATCAACACTTATTGCTCCGCACTTTACACCAGCTTTTATGCCACCACTATTGCTTAATTGTTCGGCATGAACTTTTGGAATTAAACCGTGTTTTTTTCCAGCTTCTAATATTAAAATAGTTTCATCGGCAGTAAAATAATTTTGCTCACAAAACACATCAATATAATCTGCTAATTTTTCTTCAGCAATTTTTGGCAACATCTCTTCAATAATTAAATTTATATACCCTTGCTTATTATTCTTATATTCTAAAGGCAAAGCATGTGCGCCAAGAAAAGTAGCTTTAACAGGAATTAAATTTAAATCTTTTATTCGTTTAATAACACGTAACATTTTTAATTCGCTTTCAACACTTAAACCATAGCCACTTTTTATTTCTATACTTCCAGTACCTTGACTAATAACTTCTTTTAAACGAACCATAGCCTGCTCAAACAACTCATCTTCGGTTGCTTCGTGCAAACGTTTTGCTGAATTTAAAATTCCACCACCTCTTTCAAAAATTTCTTCATAAGTTAAGCCATTAATTCTATCAACAAATTCACCTTCTCTATTACCAGCATAAACAATATGTGTATGACTATCTGCATAACATGGTAAAATTAATTTTCCATCACAATCAATTATTTCTAAACCTTTCCAATCAATAATGCCTGGAAAATCTTCCATCGAACCAAAATCAGCAATTATACCATCTTCAACCGCTAACCAAGCGTTTTCAATACATGGCAAGGTTTTCATTTCTGAACCACTCACTTTTAAAACGTGAGCATCTCGCACTTGAACCAGTGATTTTATATTTTTTATAAGAAGTTTATTTTTTGTTGACATACTAATTTAAAATATAGTTCGTTAATAACTCATAACCAATTAAAACAAATTTATATGAAAAATCGAATCATCATAGTGTTAATTACAACTATAATTAACAACAGTTTGTTTGCTCAAAACAAAAATGACAGTTTAAGAAAATTTAAAAATGAGATTGGTATTAATTTATTACCATTTATAAATATGACGAGTGAAAGTCAATACAATAAAGCAATTGCTAATGTGTTTTACAAACATCAACTAAAACAAAATTGGTTTGGAAGAGCGTCTTTAATTTTATTTAGTAATAATAGAGATCAATATTTTAATTCAACCAGTATACATGGTTTACCAAATTCTAAATTGAGCATAGAATATGACGAAAATAAATTTCGTCCTTATTTGCAATACAATTTAGGAATTGAAAGAAGATTTGGTAAAGGAAAAGTAAAACAATTTACTGGCTTAGATTTAGGTTTTGCGCATTACAAGACAGAACAAACTACAATGTATGGAATAAGAGATTCAATTGACAATAATTCGCCATACACGTTCACTCAAAATGGGCTGATAAATTATAAAGACAGTATTATTTTCAGACAACAAAAAACTGCAAATTCAATCATTTTGACACCATTTTACGGGTTACAATTTAATATTAGTAAGCATTTTCTTTTTTCAACGCAAGCTGGCGTAGCCTTAAGTTTTACTAATTCCAATAACAAAGCTTTAATTGATAATCGAAAAACTAAAATGCCCATTTACTCTTATTCGAACTTTGATTTAGACTTAACAGGGGTTTCTTGTAATTTTTCTCTCTGTTATCGCTTTTAAAATATAGAGATTTTAGTATATTTGCTAATATATGGCAGGTAATACACTAGGAACTTTATTTCGATTAACAACTTTTGGTGAAAGTCATGGCTCTGCATTGGGTGGTATAATTGATGGTTGTCCTGCTGGTTTAATAATCGATTTTGATTTTATCACTTCTGAATTACAACGCCGTAAGCCTGGTCAATCACACATTACCACGCAGCGGAAAGAAGAAGATAAGGTTCAATTTTTATCTGGTATTTTTGAAGGTAAAACTACTGGACATCCCATTGGATTCACTATTGAAAATACCAATCAAAAATCAAATGACTACGAACATATTAAAGATGCCTATCGCCCATCTCATGCCGATTTTACGTATCAAGAAAAGTATGGCATCAGAGATTATAGAGGTGGTGGCCGTTCATCTGCACGCGAAACAGCTTGTAGAATAGTTGGTGGGGCTGTTGCAAAATTATATTTGAATCATTTAAATATTTCGATACAAGCTTATGTGAGTCAAGTTGCTCATATCAAACTTAATCAATCTTATAAAGAGTTAGATTTATCGCAAACTGAAAAATCCATCATTCGTTGCCCAGATGAAGAAACGGCCAACCAAATGATTTCTTTTATCGAAGACATTAGAAAACAAGGCGACACAGTTGGCGGTATTGTAAGTTGTGTAATTAAAGGAACACCAATTGGATTAGGTGAACCAGTTTTTGATAAATTGCATGCTGATTTAGGAAAAGCAATGTTAAGTATTAATGCTGTAAAAGGTTTTGAATATGGAGCTGGCTTTAATTCAATAAATTATAAAGGTTCAGAATTGAATGATATTTTTATTAATGAAAACAATAAAACGTCAACGTTAACAAATCATAGTGGCGGTATACAAGGCGGAATCAGTAATGGAGAAGATATTTATTTTAATGTAGCATTTAAGCCAGTTGCTACAATAATGCAAGACCAACAAACCATTGACGAAACAGGAAATGAAACCCTAATTAAAGGTAAAGGCAGACACGATCCATGCGTTTTACCTCGTGCTGTTCCAATTGTGGAAAGTATGGCGGCTTTAGTTTTAGTTGATTTTTTATTACGGAATAATGGAACACGGATGTCGCAGATAAATAAGATTTAAAATGATTTTTTAATTTAAAAAAACAAGCTCAAATAGCACTTAGAGTAAAGATTAAAAATGATTTTGAGATTAAAATATGGAAAATGATAATTATAAACACAGTGAAATAACTGATAAAATAATAAAGGCCTTTTACAAAGTATATAATACGCTGGGATATGGATTTTTAGAAAAAGTATACGAAAATGCAATTTTTATAGAAATAGAAAGAATGGGATTGTTAGTTACTAAGCAAGATTCAATTATAGTTTATTATGAAGAAAAGGAAGTAGGAGCCTTTTTTGCAGATTTGATTGTTGAAAATACTATAATTATAGAATTAAAGGCAACTGAATTTTTAAGAGAAGAACATGAGTGTCAGTTAATAAATTACCTTAAAGCATCCGAAATAGAAGTTGGTTTATTACTAAATTTCGGAAAGAAACCTGAAATAAAAAGAAAAATATATTCTAACAAGATTGACATTTAAAAAAAAATCATTTTTTAATCATAAATAACCAGAGCCATCTGCGTTCCATTAAAACAAATTCAAACTATGTTTAGCAAAAAAAACAGACTCATTACTATTATTGTAATATCAATGATTATAGGTATTGCCTTAGGATACGGAATAAATAAATCAATTACAGATAACACACCAAAAATTGAACATTCTTATATTCAAAAAATAGCAAAAGGAAATTTAGAAGTTGAAAAACAATTGGCAGTTTCAATTGCTAAAATCGAAAAAGATAATTTAAAACAAGCTAAGAAAAAAGTAGCAGCAAATTATTCTATTTTAAGTGATATTTTTTTACGACTAATAAAAATGATTATTGCTCCATTAGTTCTTTCAGTATTAGTAATGGGAGTTGCAAAAGTTGGTGATTTTAAATCGGTTGGTAGAATTGGAGGAAAAACAATCATCTATTTTACATTCGCTACCCTACTCGCTTTAAGTTTAGGTTTGGTAATAGTAAATATTTTTCAGCCAGGAACGATGATGCATCTTGATTTACCTGATGCTACTACTGATTCAGGAATAAAAGCTGGTGCACAAGATGCTAAAAATTTTATTGCACATGTAGTTCCAGATAGCATAATTAGAGTAATGGCCGAAAACGAAATTTTACCGATTGTAGTATTTGCCTTATTTTTTGGAATTGCTGCAGCTAGTATTGGCGAACAAGGTAAGCCAATGATAAAAGCAATGGATAGTCTTTCACACATCATGTTTAAAGTAACAAATTTTGTGATGAGTTTTGCGCCTATTGGAGTTTTTGGAGCTATCACGGCTGTCGTCATACAGCAAGGATTGGATGTATTAAGTGGTTACGCTTATTTAATGGCTTGTTTTTTTGGAGGCTTATTATTTTTCATTTTTGGTATTTTATTTTCTATTTGTTTAGTATTACGAATTAATTTTTTCTCATTATTGTCGCATGTAAAAGAACCTATTTTATTAGCTTTTAGCACAGCGAGTTCAGAAAGTGCAATGCCAAAAACGATTGAACAATTAGAAAAATTTGGTATTAGTAATCGCATAGTATCCTTTGTTTTACCATTAGGTTATTCATTTAATTTAGATGGTTCGATTATGTATATGACGTTTGCAACTGTTTTTATTGCCCAATCTTATGGTATTGATATGACGATGGCTGATCAAATAAAAATGATGCTAATATTATTAATAACAAGTAAAGGGATGGCAGGTGTTCCTAGAGCTTCATTAGTTGTGATTGCTGGTATGTTGAGTATGTTTAAAATACCGGGTGAAGGATTATTACTTTTATTAGCAGTTGATCAAATTTTAGATATGGGTCGTTCCGCTACAAATGTAGTTGGAAATGCTGTTGCAAGTGCTGTAGTAGCAAAATGGGAAGGCGAAAAGTTAACTCCAAAACTTCATATTTAAAATTTAAATAGATGTTTTTTTATTGGTTAAACCTTATCGGCATTTTTTTCTTTACTATTTCAGGTTCATTAGCCGCGCGCGATAAAAAACATTATCATGATTATTTTGGAGTATTTTTCACGGGATTTATCACAGCCATTGGCGGAGGAACCTTAAGAGACATGATGTTAGGAGCTTATCCAATATCATGGTTAAATGATAAAAATATTTTAATTTCTATAATTATAGCATTCATTTTCACACTACTGTTCAAAAAATACATTGTAAAATTACGTCGCACGTTATTTTTATTTGATACCATTGGCGTTGGTATTTACACTATTTTAGGAGTTCAAAAAAGTTTAGAATATCATGTAAATCCTTTTGCAGCTGTTATATTAGGTTTGATATCTGCTGTGTTTGGTGGTGTAATAAGAGATACATTATTAAACGAAATTCCATTAATATTTGCTAAAGAAATTTATGCAACAGCATGTATTTTAGGTGCTGTATTATTTGTAGGAATGTTATTTTTGAAAGTTGATTCAACCATAGCCGCAACAATCAGTATGAGTTTAATTATTATCATAAGGGTAATTGCCGTAAAATATAAGTTAGCTTTACCAAAATTTGATTCAGGAAACGATACAATCGATTAAAATGGAAACACAAGAAATAGGATATATTAGTAAAACACATGGTTTAAAAGGCCATGTTATTTTAAGGTTAAATGAATTTGTTCAAATTGATGAAGAAGCTATTAAATCAGTTTTTTTAGAATTAAATGGTTCTCAAGTACCTTATTTTATTACTGAATGTAAGGCAGCAAACACTGGCTATATTTTAAAATTAGAAAACATTGATACCATTGATACTTCCAAAAAATTAATTGCTAAAAAAGCATTTGCTCTCGCAGATTTTGTTTTAGAAGATGAGGAAAATTATAGTGAATTTATTGGATATGCGATCATTGATTCTAAATTAGGCAATATTGGAAATATAACAGAAGTTGACGAAAAAACTGAAAACGTGGTTATTAAAATTATTCATCCTTCTGGCAAAGAAATCATTTTACCATTTAATGATGACTTTATCATCGAAATTGATGATGATTTGAAAACGATTGAATTTAATTCACCTGAAGGACTTGTTGAAATGTATATTTCATAAGATTTTTATCTTTCAATTTTATGTTTAATTTAGTACCTTGAGATTGAATAACCTAGGACAAAAGTGTACTACAGAAAAAATAATTAAATGAAAAATCAATATTGTATTATAATGGCTGGTGGTGTTGGTACTCGATTTTGGCCAATGAGTACAACTAATCATCCGAAACAATTTTTAGACATTCTCGGAACTGGCAAAACACTTATCCAGCAAACCTATGATAGGTTTTTAGAGTTATGTCCACCTCAAAACATTTATGTTGTAACAAGTGATATTTATGAAAAATTAGTATCTGAACAATTACCAAATCTCCCTAAAGAAAACATTTTAACAGAGCCTTCCCGAAAAAATACTGCTCCTTGCGTTGCTTATGCAAGTTATAAAATACATAAACTCAATCCAAATGCCATTACTGTTGTAGCCCCTTCAGATCATTTAATAACTAAAGATGATGTTTTTGTAAAGGCTATTAAATCGTGTTTTTCTAAAGCAAAAGCTGAAGATTGTTTAATAACACTTGGCATTAAACCATCACGCCCAGATACGGGTTATGGTTATATTCAGTTTGTTGATGAGCCTTCTAAAGAAAAAGATAAACGTATTTACAAAGTAAAAACATTTACTGAAAAACCTGAACACGACATGGCTAAGTTCTTTATTGAAAGTGGCGACTTTTTATGGAACAGTGGAATTTTTATTTGGAGTACAAAAAGTATTATTTCAGCTTTTGAAAAATATGATTCTGAATTAGCTAGTCTTTTTAAAGAGGGAAATGAATTTTATAATACTCCAAAAGAAAAAGAATTTATTGATAAAGCCTATAAAACCTGTAAAAACGATTCAATAGATTACAGTGTTATGGAAAAAGCAAATAATGTTTATGTCCGTTCGTCTATTATTGGCTGGAGTGATTTAGGAACATATGGTTCATTATATAATCACATCAAGCACGATAAAGGAAACAATGCGCTTGTAGGAAAAAACATTATTCAATACAACTGTAAAGGCTGTATAGTAAATGTTCCAAAAGATAAGTTAGTTGTCATGCAAGGTTTAGAAGATTATATTGTAGTAGAGTCTGATGGTGTATTAATGATTTGTAAAAAAGAAAATGAACAACAAATTCGAAATTTTGTGAATGATGTCAAAGTTCAAAAAGGTGATAAATTTGTTTAATCAATTTCAATAAAAAATTAATACATGAACTGTACTTGGCCACAAAATGATGAACAAATGTTGGTTTACCATGATACAGAATGGGGAACTCCAGTATTTGACGATAAAAAACATTTTGAGTTTTTAGTATTAGATTGTTTTCAAGCAGGTTTAAGTTGGAAAACAATTTTACATCGTAGAGTTCATTTCAAAAAAGCATTTGCTAATTTTGATGTTAAAAAAGTAGCTAAATTTGATGATGAAAAAGCATTAGAATTAATGCAAAATGAAGGTATTATCCGTAATAGATTAAAAATTACTGGAACTATAAAAAATGCAAATGCATTTATTGAAATTCAAAAAGAATTTGGGTCATTTAATACATTTATTTGGCAATTTGTAAATAATAAACCTATTGTAAATAAACATAAACATTCATCGCAAATTCCTTCAAATAGCAAAGAATCTGATGCAATGAGCATTGCTTTAAAAAAACGTGGTTTTACTTTTGTTGGTTCTACAATCTGTTACGCATATATGCAAGCTGCAGGAATGATAAACGACCATTTAGTAACATGTACTAGATATAAAAAAGTTCAGAAATAAAAAATATGCAAACACCAGCTCAAAATAAAAATCTTAATAAATTAATTATTGTAGCAGCTTTAGGCTATTTTGTTGATATATATGATTTAGTATTATTTGGAATGGAACGAGTTTCAAGTCTAACTGAAATTTTAAGAGAAACAACATTGCCATTATCTCAATTCCCAAACATCGATAATCAAGTAAAAGAAATTGGAATTAGTTTAATGAATTGGCAAATGTTTGGAATGCTTTTAGGTGGTATTTTTTGGGGTATTTTAGGTGATAAAAAAGGTAGGTTAACCGTTTTATTTGGGTCAATTTTCGTTTATTCAGTTGCTAATATTTTAAATGGAATGGTTCACAGCACTGATATGTATGCCCTACTACGTTTTGTATCTGGTTTCGGTTTAGCTGGGGAATTAGGTGCTGGAATTACTCTTGTTAGTGAAAGTATGAGCAAAGAAAAAAGAGGCTATGGAGCAACCATCGTAGCTTCTGTTGGTTTATTTGGAGCTGTAGTTGCAGGCACAGTAGGCATAATGATTGGAAATTGGCGTTTATCCTATATAATTGGTGGTATTATGGGTATTCTACTTTTGTTTTTAAGAATTGGTGTTTTGGAATCAGGTATGTTTAAAGATGTTAAAGATAGTTCTATTTCTAAAGGAAATTTTTTAGCAATATTTAAATCTAAACATCGTTTTACAAAATTTATTACAATTATTTTGGTGGCATTGCCTGTTTGGTACGTCATGGCCATTTTAATTACACTTTGTCCTGAACTCATGAAAAGTCTTCACATGGAAGTTCCTCCTAAAAATGCGCGACTTGCAATGACTTTAGCTTATGCAGGAATAACAGTTGGAGATATTGTAAGTGGTTTAATTTCACAACAATTAAAAAGTAGAAAAAAATCACTGATTTTATTTTTAGGATTAGCTATATTATTTAGTATTTGTTATTTCACGTTTGCAAAACAATCTGAAATTATTTTTTACTCTATTGTAGTTTTAATAGGCTTCTCTACAGGTTATTGGGCTGTATTTATGTCAACTGCGTCTGAGTTATTTGGAACGAATTTAAGAGCAACAGTTACGACAAGTGTTCCAAATTTTGTAAGAGGTGGAACTATATTAATTAACACATTATTTATTTACTTAGCAAATACCTTATCATTAGGAAATATAAATTCTGCCATCATTGTTGGGATTATTGTATTTACTTTAAGCATTTGGGCTTGGTATAAATTAGAAGAAACCTTTAGTAAAGATTTAGATTATGTTGAAGAATAAGCCAACCGTTGTAATTGGAGCTTCTCCAAACACAGACAGATACAGTTATAAGGCAACACTTAGTTTGCAAAATCATAAACATACTGTTTATCCAATAGGTATAAAAAAAGGTGTCATTAACGGTTTAGAAATAATTAATGATAAGCCAGCGTTAAAAAATATTGATACAGTTACTTTATATATTGGCCCTGATAACCAACCAGAATGGTATGATTATATACTATCATTAAATCCAAAACGAATAATATTTAACCCAGGTACAGAAAACCCAGAATTAATAAAACTTGCAAATGCAAATGGAATTGAAACGGAAATTGCTTGTACTTTAGTTTTATTATCAATTAATGAATATTAAAATGATCACATTTAAAACAAAAACATTTAATGAATTAACCACAACTGAACTTTATCAGTTACTTAAACTCAGAGCCGAAGTATTTGTTGTGGAGCAAAATTGTGCTTATTTAGATATTGATAATTATGATTTAGGCGTCTTGCATATTTTAGGCTCAAAAAATGATGAAATTGTTGCTTATGCTCGTTTATTACCTCAAGCTTATTACCACAAAGAAGCTGGCATTGGACGGGTTGTAACAGCTTCAAAGGTTAGAACATTAGGTTATGGAAAATTATTAATGGAATATGCAATTACAGAAACTTTATCTCAATTTAAAACAAACGAAATAGTTATTTCTGCCCAATTATATTTAGAGAAATTTTATACTAATCTTGGTTTTAAAACTGAAGGGGAAACTTATTTAGAAGATGATATTCCGCATATTAAAATGCGCTTTTTGGAAATAGTTTAAGACAAAAAAAATCCCGATAATTAATTATCGGGATTTTTTTTACAAATAATTTATATTTTTTTTTCTAATTAGAAACGTTCAATTTGAGAAAAGAAAAAGTTAGCTTCGATATTAGCATTTTCATCGCTGTCAGAACCGTGAACTGCATTAGCAGCAATTGATTTAGCAAATAATTTACGAATTGTACCTTCATCCGCTTTAGTTGGATCTGTAGCGCCTATTAATGTACGGTATTCAGCTACAGCATTATCTTTTTGTAAAATAGCAGCAACAATTGGTCCACCACTCATGTAGCTAACTAATTCTCCATAAAAAGGACGTTCTTTGTGAACTTCATAAAACTTACCTGCTGTTTCAGCACTTAATTTCATATATTTCATAGCTACAATTTTAAAACCTGATTGGTTAATTTTAGCTAAAATTGGTCCGATATTATTAGCCTCAACACCATCGGGCTTAATCATTGTAAAAGTAATACTTCCTGCCATTTTATTTTTTTTAGAGTGCAAAGATACTATTATTGTTTTTATATCAAAAACTATTTGGTCGTTTCCTTATCAGTAAGGCTTTTCAATAAAATCTATTTAAATTCGGTGTTTCGACAGCCCGCTCAGGCTCCAGCCAGACTCGCCATAATAATAATAATGATTAGGGCGTTTCCCTGCGGGTCAGGCTTTTTGCTACAATCTTTTTATTCGTTCCTCATTAAAAGGATTTTCGCTCCAATCCTTAACGCGGGTTTTTCATAAACGATAAATTAAAATTTCACTTGAACAATAAATAGCGAGAGGGATGCAAGCGAAAAGCTTTTTTAAATGGTTTCATTTAAAAAACTTGAAGCGACAGCCCGCTCTGGCTCTAGCCAGACTCGCCATAATAATAATAATAATAATAATAATAAGGTCGTTTCCCTGCGGGTCAACCTGTCCCGATTTTTTCGGGAGGCTTTTCACAGCAATCTTTTTATTCGTACCTCATTAAAAGGATTTTCATGACAATCCTTAACGCAAACAATTAAATAATAGTAAATTTACAAACAATTAAAAAACATGCAAAAAGATTCATTTCCAAAATTTAAGGCTTTATTAAAAAAATCAAATAACATTGTTATTGTAACACACTATAATCCAGATGGTGATGCAATGGGATCTTCTTTGGCATTATATAATTACCTAATAAAAATCGATAAAAATGTAACCGTTATAACACCTAACGACTATCCTGAATTTTTGCAGTGGTTACCTGGAAATAAAAAAGTAGTACAATTCAGCAAAAATCAAAAAAAAGCAGCAACCATCATTGAAAAAAGTGATTTGATATTTACTTTAGATTTTAATAATTATTCTAGATTAGAAGGTTTAGGCGAATTATTAAAAAAATCAACAGCTAAAAAAGTAATAATCGATCATCATCAACAACCAGATGATTATGCAACTTTATATTTTCATGATGTTAAAGCTTGCTCTACTTGCGAATTAGTGCATGAATTTATTTGTGGTTTAGGTGGTAAAAAATTGATTAATAAGGACATTGCTGCTTGTTTATACACAGGTATTATGACTGATACTGGTTCATTTCGTTTTGATAGTGTAACTCCAAAAACTCATTTAATATTATCAGATTTATTATCAACTGGTTTAAAACCGAGCGATATACATACTTCAATTTATGATACTTATAGCGAAAGCAGAGTAAAATTGTTAGGTTATTGTTTAACCGAAAAAATGGTAGTTTTACCCGAATATCAAACTGCTTATATTACCTTAACAGAAAAAGAATTACAAAAATTTGATCATCAAAAAGGTGATACAGAAGGCATTGTAAATTATCCATTTTCTATAAAAGGCATTAAATTTTGTGCGTTTTTTAGTGAAGGCGAAGGGAAAATAAAGATTTCATTTCGTAGTAAAGGAAAATTTGATGTAAACCAATTTGCTCGAAAATACTTTAATGGCGGCGGGCATATTAACGCAGCTGGAGGCCGCGGAAACAAGTACGATTTACAAAACACAGTTAAGGAATTTTTAGATTTATTGCCCTTATATAAAAAAGAAATCCTAAAAAAATAACATATTTAGAATAATCTAAATTTTGTTAAAGTAAATACGTTTTATCTTACCTTAACAATTCCAATAAATTGTTTTATCGAGATTTGATTAAAAAAAAATCATGTCTAAATATATTTTACCTTTTGTTTTTTTAGGAGTTTTTAATTTAAATGCTCAACAAAACAATACAAACCTTTTAGTATTAAGCAACCAATCCAACAATATGTTGTTTGCCAATAATAGCAATGCTAATTCAATTTCAAATAATAGAGTTAGTATTTCACAGGTAAATTATGACCAACAGATAATTCAAAATCAGTCAGAAAATCCCTATTCTCAGCAAAACCGTTCAAACTTAGATAACAATTTCAGTAATGAAACCAAAACTCAGACTTTAAATAATTCAAAAAAATCAATTGAAAAAATAGATTTAACTATTTCTTTAAAAAATTCTGTATCTATTTCAAAGAAATCCAGTTATAAAAAATCAAAGACATATTATAACAAGTGGAATAAATTAAAAAGAAAAACATTTGGTAAATTAGCATCGAATAAAAAAACAAAATTTAGAGTGGACTTATGTTTCAATTGGATTTAAATACACTAAAAAAATTACCTTTAAAAAAAAGACATGACTAAATACCTTATAATAATTGCATCCTTTTTATCTATCGCTTTTACATCTTGCAAAGAATTTGAAGAAATTAAAGTTATAGACGTTGACAGTTTTCACGTGAATAAACTAACAGCTGAAGGAATTGAAGCAGAAATAAATTTAAAAATTAAGAATCCTAATACATTTGGATTTTCTATTTATCCATCAGAATTTGATATTTCTTTTAGTGGAATGCGTTTAGGAAAAGCAAAACTTCATAAACGAGTACATATTGATGCAAATAGCGAAAGAGTATATACGTTTAAGATGAAATCTAAATTATCGGATTTAAATCCACTAGATATGATAAGATTATTAAATACAGATAACTTGGGTAAAATAGAAGTTAAAGGAGACTTAAAAGCTGGTAAATTCTATTTAAAAAAGAAATTTAATGTTAATTATACCGACAAAGTAAAAATATTACAATAAAATGTAACTTTTTGTTAATAAAATGAGTAAAATTGTCAATAAACTCATTTTATGAACGAAGCTGAATTAATATCAGCCTGCTTAAAAAACGATAAAACTGCTAAAAAGCAGTTTTTCCAAGCCTTTTATAACAAATTTGCATTTGTAGCTTTAAGATATTCCAAAAATAAAGTACAATCCGAAAACCTTCTTTTAAAGGGTTTTAACAGTATTTTTAGTGCTTTACCTAATTTTAAAAATCAAACTGAGTTTTCATTGGAAGATTTTTCTAGACATGAATTAATTTCATTTTTAGTCAAGGAAATTAAGAATATCAGAAATGAATATTACGTTGCTAGTACTGTAAAAGCAAAAGAAGTAAAAGAAAAATCTTACGATTTGTTTTTAGATAACATTTATGTAGATTTTAATTCTATAAATCAAGATATATTACTTAAATCACTTCATGAATTAGTACCCTCACAACGATTAGCATTTAATTTACAAGTAATTGAAGGATATAGTTTATCTAAAATTTCTGATTTATTGGAAACAAATGAACAAACAGTAAAATCAAATATTGAAAAAGCTAGATTTAATTTACAAAAAACAATTGAAAAAAACCTTAAACTGAACCAAAATGAGCAGCCCGTTTAGTTACGATTTAGATGAAAGACAAATAAAAATTATACTGCAGCACGCTGAGTTAGAATATAATGAAGAAGCTTGGCATAATTTTGAAGCTCTTACACCAATTGAATCCAAGTTTTCTTATGGAAAATCGATGCCTAACATTAACATTGGTATTAGTCGTTCAATTATTGTTCCCATTATTTTTATTGGATTAATTGGAGGATTTTCAACTCTTTTATTCAGCTTTGTAGATTTTAAAAAGAAACCTGAAGTTATTACAGAAGTTCCAATGATTATAACGCCTACTGTGGTAAAAGTTAAGCCTAAACCTATAATAGCTAAAGTTGTTCCAATTGCTATTAACACGCTAGTTACAATCCCTTCTCCAACTATCCCAGCAATAGAAGAAAAAACAGAGGCTAAACCTGAAGAGATAAAAATTAAGGAACCTGAAAAAATTGTTGAACAAACTACAATTGAACGTAAACCAAAAGAAATCGTTGTAAAACAAAAGAAAAAACGAAAACTTAAATCTGTTGAATTACCAACAATAAAAGCTTCTACAACTAATTTAAACGAAAGTGTTGTTGAGCCAGAATTAGAATTAAGATAATCTTCCTACTAATCCAAATAAAACTTTAAGATAAGTTATTATTAATTTTTTATTATTTATTAATAACCAAAATATAGTAATCTTATTCTATTGATGTTTTTTAAATAATGTTGATTTAAAGATTAATCTAAGTTGCTAATATAATTTAGCGACATGAAAAAATTAATCGCTTTATTTATAATTTCAAATAGTATATGTGCGCAAACTGTTACTAGAGGCCCATATCTTCAACAAGCTACTCCAAATAGTATAATTATAAAGTGGCAAACTGATGTTGCAACACTAACAAAAATAAACTATGGAGTTTTACTCCCAAGTTTAACATCAACAGCTATAAGTACTATAACTTCAACTAACCATGAAATAAAAATTACTGGGCTTTTACCTTACACAAAATATTTTTATTCAATTTCTACAGCAACATCAACATTAGTCGCATCAGCTCCTGATTTATTTTTTAAAACCATGCCTAATTATGGGCAAAAAGGGAATTACCGCTTTTGGGTAATTGGAGATGCAGGAACAGGTGGTGCAGACCAAAGGAATGTTAGATCATCTTTTATAACTTATAATAATAGTAAAGATATTGATGGATGGATTTGGCTTGGCGATAATGCATACGAAAGCGGTTTTAATAGTGAATATCAATCCAATGTTTTCACTAACAATACATTTGAAAGTGTCCTAAAAAACACTGTAGTATGGCCAGCACCAGGAAATCATGATTATAATAATCACTTACCTTTTTCTCCATCACCAGCATATTACGATATCTTTAGTTTACCAACTGCTGGCGAATGTGGTGGATTAGCTTCTGGAACAGAAAAATATTATTCTTACAATTATGGGAATATCCACTTTATTGTTTTGGATTCCTATGATGAAAGCAGAGCTGCAACTGGAACTATGGCAACCTGGTTACTAAATGACTTAAATGCTAATATTCAACCTTGGGTAATTGCATATTGGCATCATCCTCCTTATACAAAAGGAAGTCATAATTCTGACAATTCATCTTTTTTAGATGGAGAATTAGTTGATATAAGACAAAATATTATTCCAATTTTAGAAGCCAAAGGGGTTGATTTAGTACTTAACGGTCACAGTCATGTTTACGAAAGATCCTATTTATTAGATGGTCATTACGGTTATTCATCTTCGCTTTCACCCACTATGATTAAAGATAATACTTCTGGTAATTACCCGTTACATTGTGCATATAATAAGCAAACAAAAACAACAAGTTCTCATAAAGGGACAGTTTATGTTGTTTGCGGTTGTTCAGGAAAAAATGATGCAAGCCCTTCATCTGGCTGGCCTCACCCTGTGATGTATAAATATACAAACACCATATTTGGTTCAATGTCAATCGATGTAAAAGACAATAAATTAGATGCTAAATTCATTACTTCTACTGGAACTATATTTGATTCATTTACAATTATTAAAAATGCAGGTGGTAATAAAACATTTACAGTTTGTCCTAACGAACAGGTTGTTTTAAAATCAAGTGTATCTGATAGTGTAAATTGGTTTCCTGGTAGCATTAAAGCGGATTCAATTATAATCAATACTCCTGTAAGTACAGTTTATTATGCCACTGATTTAGCAGGTTGTATTACGGATACATTTAACATTTCCGTTATTTTAAATCCGACATGTTTTACTGGTATAGGGGCAAATAATTACAATCCTTTTTCAATTTATCCAAGTTTAATAAGTGCTTCAACTAGTTATATCATCATAGAAAGTACCTATAATTTATCATCAGTCATAAAACTGATTGATGTAAACGGAAAAGAATTATTGGTTGAAAAAATAATTTTAGAAAAAGGGGAGAATAAAATTCAAATCCCATTTAATATTTCAACTGGCTTATATTTTATAAAAATAACAACTGATGAACATGAAAAAACATTTAAACTTTATGCTGAATAAATTCATTTTAGGATTTTCGATATTACTAACATGTAATACAATTCAATCTCAATGTATTACAACAAACGTCCCTGGAAATTTTATTGTTAGTTCTGATATTATTTTATCAGGCACCTATAATGTAAGTGGAACATTTGAAATTCCTACAGGGGTAATTGTTTATGTTAAAGCTTTTTTAACCGGAAGCTGCGGAAAACTTATTATTAATGCTCAAAAAATCATTATCAAAGGAACAATTGATGGTAATTATTCGGGTAATATTGGAGGAGTAGCTGGGCTTGGAGGAAACAATGTTACGAGTTTAACAGGTGATATTACGGCCATAAATACATGTAGTAATAAAGATAATACTGGAGTTGTATTACTAGAAGGTGGAAAATATGGGACTAACGGAACAGGGCTTGGCGCTGGTTTACAAGGTCAAAATGGTCAAACTGGTTCAGGACCAAAACAACAATGTTTATCAACTAGCGATGAAGCTGGAATGATTGGGAGTTCTGCGGGTGCTGGCGGAGGAGGTGGAGCTAGTTATGGAGGACTTGGATCAAATGGTGCTGTTGGAGGAAATGGAACAAATAGTTACACGACTACAGGTGTAAATATTTCCACTGGTTATGTAGTAGTTGGTGGCATAGGTGGTTTAGGAGGAAATGGAGGTTCTGTTTATGGAACTTTATCTGGAACAGATATTGACTTGGGTTCTGGTGGCGCAGGTTCTGGTGGTGGAGGTCGTTCTTATTATGTTGGTTTACCGGGCGGAAAAGGTGGCAATGGCGGTGGAATGCTAAAATTAGTAGCCACGGATTCGTTAAAAATATCTGGTCTAATATTAATTAATGGAGAAAATGGAGCTATTGGCGGAAATGCAGGCGCTGGTGGCGCATCACCTAATTGTTGTTCAGACGGCTGCGACGATTCGGGTGAAGCAACATATTCATGTGGTGCTGGTGGTGGATCTGGTGCTGGTGGTGGTTCTGGTGGAGGTATTTATTTAGAGTCTCAAAACGTAGCAATCATAACTGGATCATTGCAAGCTAAAGGGGGAAATGGGGGAAGTGGTGGATTAAATGGAATTGGTACTAGTGCATCTTACTCTGGTGGAATTTTTTGTGGAAGTGAAACAATACATAGTGGTTCAGGTACCAATGGAAATAAAGGTGGAGCTGGCAGTGGTGGACGAATTAAAATATTTGTTCCTAGTTGTTCAACTTCAACATTAAATCCAAATTATTTTATTTCTGGTGGAACGAGTACAACAAATGGTGCATCTGGAACCTATCAAATTATTTGTGGTATTAATGGTATCGAAGAAAATCAAAAAGAACAATATGCCTTAAATATATTTCCGAACCCTATAACAGCAACCTTTACAATTAAATTCAAATATGACTTAACACCAGAAAACATTAGTGAAATAAATATAAAGAACACTTTAGGAGAATTAATTAAATCTTTTTCGTCTGAAGAATTAAAAAATAATAATTCAGCAAGTTTCGATATTTCTGAAATTCCTTCAGGTATTTATTTTATAAACACAATAATAAATCATTTAAGCTATGACTACAAAATTATTAAGCAATAGGTATATTGTAACCTTAACTATTTTTTTAATTTTTTGTGCTTTTTTAAAATTAAGTGCTCAAACATTAAGAGTAAACACGTTAGAGCCTTGTTTAGCTCCGTTCTACCATGGCGTAGCGTCTGGTGATCCAATGGCTGATAAAGTTATTATTTGGACGCGTGTTACGCCTGATACCATATCCTTCGACCCAATTTTAGTTTCATGGCAAATGGCAACAGATACTGGAATGACAAACGTTGTAAAATACGGAAGCATTATTACTAATAACTTAGTAGATTATACTGTAAAAGTAGATGTTATAGGTTTGAATGCAAATACTTGGTATTATTATGAATTTACAGTAAATGGTAAAAAATCTCCAAGAGGAAGAACGAGAACTACACCTACTACAAATATCGATAGCTTACGTTTTGCTGTAGTTTCATGTGCAAATTATGAAGCTGGCTTTTTTAATGCCTATAAAGTATTGTTAAACAGAGCAGATTTTGATGCCGTTATCTGTTTAGGAGATTATATTTATGAATATGAAACAGGAGGTTATGCACCAAACCCAACTGCAAATAGACAATGGTTTCCAAATAATGAGATTTTATCGCTATCTGATTACAGACAAAGATATTCTACATATCATTTAGATGAAGATTTAAGAAAATTACACCAACAATTTCCTTTTATTACAATTTGGGATGATCATGAAACTGCAAATGATGCATGGATGAATGGTGCTGAAAATCATACACCGAGTACTGAAGGTCCATTTGCTGTTAGAAAAGCGAATGCAAAACAAGCTTATTTTGAATGGCTTCCTATTCGTCCACAACCTGGTGCTATTGACCCATATCAAATTTTTAGAACCTTACGTTATGGAAATTTAGTTGACTTTATAATGTTAGATACACGATTGCATGCAAGAGAGGAACAAAATGGTACAACGAGTGCAATTGCAACTTCATCAACGCGACAATTATTAGGAACAGATCAATTTACATGGTTAGGAAATAAATTAGATTCATCAACCACAAAATGGAAAATACTAACTCAACAAGTTATGTTTGCTCCACTAAAAGTTTTTGGAACTGCTGTAAATGGAGATCAATGGGATGGCTATCCAGCAGAACGAAATCGAGTAATGAATTACATTTTAACAAAAAACATCCCTAATGTTGTTGTCATTACTGGTGATATTCATTCTTCATGGGCAAATGATATTCCAAGTCCAAGCTATAATCCATCAACAGGAGGTGGTTCAGCTGGAGTTGAATTTGTAGGGCCAAGTGTTACTTCACCTGGAATTAGTTTACCGTTGGGTGCTGCTGCTATTATGGCAGCAAATTCTCATATTAAATATGCTGATTTATCTCAACATGGTTTTTTAATTGTAGATATAAATAATACAAGAACTCAATGTGATTGGTTTTATAATGGAACAGTTGACATTTCGAGCTCAGCATATAACCATGGCAAATCAATGTACGTAAATCATTTAGAACGTTTTTTAAGAAATACAACTTCTATTAGCTTACCAAGACCTTCTGTTTATGGGATACTTGCTCCTATTTGCTCACGAATTATAAATATTTCATCTTCTGTTTTAGAAATAGAAACTATAAAAATATTAAACGTATTTCCAAATCCTGCACAAAAACAATTAGTAATAAGCTTCATGGATAATACGATAAAGACAGGAAATGTAATTTTATATAACAATTTGGGAGAAAATGTTTACGAGTTCTCTTTTAAACCAAATGACATGTATAATAGTCAATTGATTTTAAATATAAATAGTATTTCAAATGGTTATTATATAGGAACAATACATTCTAATAATAAAACGACAAGCTTTAAATTTATTAAAGAATCTAATTAATGATTTTTTTATTCAAGAAAATTATCATTAAAAAAAATGATGTTTTTTTATGTCTATTATTAGCATTTATTACTTGTTCATTTTTTCAAAAAAAAACGATTCCTCATTCGAGTATTTCTAATACTAAATTTGTTTTAAAAAACACAGATTTAATTATTAATGAACTTCAATTTTCAGCAAATTTACTGGATTCTAGTCATTCAAAGACCGCTATAAATAAACTAAAAGGTAGTTATTTAAAATCTCGACACTATTATAAACAGATTGAATGTTATTTAGAATATTGCTCTCCTTTTGATGTAAAATATTATATCAATGGTCCTTTAGTTAAAAAATCAGAATTAGAATACGGTAAAAAAATATTTGATCCTCATGGCTTTCAGGTTATTGAGGAGTTTTTGTTCGGTTCAGAAACTGTTGATATTGAGAAGAAAAAAATGGAATACCTCATGTTAATTGAAGTTTTTAAGGCATTCCAAAAAAAAATAAAAACCGCTACAATAAATGATTCTCAAATAATTGAAATGGTTCAATTTGAAATGTTAAGAACAATTAGTTTAACGCTCAACGGTTATGATGCCACTTTCACAAAAACAAATGTTGAAGAAACAATTTCAGTTTTAAAAGGATGTATCGTCTTTATAAATAATATAAAGACAAATTATTCATCAAACCAGTATCCAACAATTACTCATCAAAAATTAAATAATTCAATTAGTAATGCAATATTTTATTGCCAACAAAACAAAGATTATAACACTTTTAATCGACTCTATTTTATAACTAGGCATATAAACCCAATTTATAAATTACTAACAGAATTTCATAAGTCTGAATTATTTCCTTTTACTCCAGTTAATTATGCCGTTAATTTAAAATCAGAAAGTCTATTTGAATCCAATAGTTTTAACCTTAACTATTTTTCAGTAAAAGTAAATGATACGGTTGGAATTGAAAAACAGAAAGAACTGGGTGAGTTATTATTTTTTGACCCGATTTTATCTGGCAACAATCAAAGAGCTTGCGCATCCTGTCATAAGCCTGAATTAGGTTTTACGGATGGTTTAGAAAAAGCCATTGAATTTGAAAAGAAAAATAATTTGAATAGAAATACCCCTACTCTATTAAATATTATATATCAGAAAAACTTTTTTCATGATGGAAGAGCTAGGCAATTAGAAGAACAAATAAATGATGTACTTCATAATAAACAAGAAATGAATTCGACTACGAATGAGATGATTCTAAAATTAAACAGTAGCGATGAATATAAATATTTTTTTAAATTGGCATTCGTTGGAACTGCTGATACGAGTATCAGTTATTTTGGAATTTTAAAAGCAATACATGAATACGAAAAAACACTAATCTCTACAAACAGTAGATTTGATAACTATTTAAGAGGAAATTATGCTCAACTAAATCAAAAAGAAATAAATGGATATAATATTTTTTCAGGAAAGGCATTATGCGGGAGTTGTCATTTTTTTCCACTCTTTAATGGTTTAGTTCCTCCAATTTATAGTGATACTGAATATGAAGTTATTGGTGTACCAAAATCGAAAAACATTTTAATTATTGATGAAGATGAAGGAAGAATAAAAGTTACAAAAGCATATATACATCAATATGCATTTAAAACACCAACTGTTCGAAATATTGAATTAACCGCACCGTACATGCACAACGGCATTTATAAAACAATAGAAGATGTTATTGATTTTTATAATAATGGTGGTGGCAAAGGCTTAGGTATAAATATTGCTCACCAAACATTACCATTTGATTCATTGCATTTAAATAAAAAAGAAATTAATGATATTAAACTATTTATGCTTTCATTAACTGATACAATAGGCCTTAATAAAAAACCAAAACACCTTCCACTATTCAAAGATGAAAAATTGAATAACAGAGTAATTGGTGGCGTTTATTAAATTAATCGAAAAATAAAAGCATTTAGTCTAATAGATATAAATCTAACATTTAAATCACATCCAGATAAGATTGCAAATGCATTTTTGCAGAAAATTAATTCTCTATTTATTACAAAAAAGAACATTTTATTATGAAATCTATTTTAATATTAATTTTCGTTGTACTCACAATGACAAATTGTAAAGAAAACAAAAAAGAAAACAATCTCGAAATAGCTGATTTTGTTAGAAGAAATACACTTATTATTAAAGGTTCGGATACTGAATTGGAAATGGTAAAAGATTTAACGATTGAATATGCCTTTCAAAACTCAGATATAACTGTTGATATAACTGGTGGTGGAAGTGGTTTAGGAATTGAAGCTTTAATAAATAATGAAACTGACATTGCCAATTCTTCAAGACCAATGAAATCTAAAGAAATAAACAGAGCAAAAAAAAATGGAGTTAACCCAATTCCAATCATGTTTTCTGTAGATGCTTTAGCAATAATTACTAATTCTGAATTAGGAATTGATAGCTTGTCAACAGATGATTTAACTCAAATTTTTTCAGGAAAATTAACCAACTGGAAAGATTTTGGAGGACCAGATATGGATATTGTAATTTATGGAAGAGATAGTAACTCAGGAACATCATCCTATATAAAAGATAAATTTATGAGAGGAGATAATGATCCAATGATAACAAAATTAAAAGGAAATGAAGAAGTTATAACTTCTGTTCAAAAAAATAAAGGCGCTATTGGTTATGTTGGTGTTGGTTTTTTAGTTAATGAAAATGGAAAACCTGATGGAAGAGTTTGGGCAATGCCAATATATATTAAGGGCTCTTTAGCCTATTCACCGTTTGAAGTTAATGCTGTAATAAAAGGAGATTATGTTTTAACTAGGCCGTTATATCAATATATTAACGGGAAACCAAGCATGAAAGTTTATGATTTTATTATGTCGGAACTAAACGCAACAGGTCAAAAAATAATTAAAAAGCACGGCTTTTTCCAAATTAATAATTACCAAGCAGAAATAAATAAATTAAATGGTATTTAATTATTCGACACGCTTAATGGTACAACCAATTGATTTTGTTTCCTGAACCTTAGGGCTTTCATTTTTTGCTAAAGCCTCAATTGCATCTTTTAAATAATTTGTTTTAGCCATTGAGGCATCTTTAACATTATCATCAATTGCACCTTTATAAATTAATCCTGTAGAATTAAACAAAAAGCATTGAGGAGTTCTCGTTGCTCCGAAAGCATCAGCTAATTTAGAATTTAAGTCTAAAACATAATTACATGAATATTTTTGATTTTGAGCATATTTTACCATAGCCTCAAAGCTATCATCTTCAGCACGTTCCGCTTCATTACTATTTAAAATAATGCAACCTATTCCTTGCTTTAAACAATTATCAGTTAAAGATTTAATTCGTGCTTCACTCAATTTTACATAAGGACAAGTATTGCAAGAGAAAATAACGAGTAATCCCTTGCCTGTTTTTGCTTCAGAAAGTGAAATTTCTTTGCCACTTACATCTTTTAATTTTTCAGAAGCCATAGGAATTGGCGAATTTAAACCTATTTCAGGGCCATGAACAGAATTAATAAAAGAAAGTAAAAAAGCGCAAGCCACTAAAGATATAATAAATATAAAACCTTTTTTCATGTTGTTTAATTTTAGCCTAATGTATATAAATTATAAACCCTACAATAGTTATTGCTCTAATTTTATCACCAATTCGTCTAATTCACTAAATAATTTAGTTAATTGGCTCATTTTTAACATTTTGTTAATGAAAAGGAAACCTTACAACTGTTTTTATTGTCTAATTTTGAAGAACAAAACGAACATCCTAAAGGATTTTTTTGATCATAGTTTCTACAACAAAAAAATAATCCTGAACCGTTTTTAAATATTATTTTATAATTTTTAAAAATGAAATATTTCACAACTTTAGCAATACTAATTAGCATAAATATAAATGCCCAACTTTCTGTTTTTCAAGATTTTGAAGGAGCTGGAACATGGGGGGTTATTGGAGGTACTGTAAATTCAGAAACTGTTAGAGCAGGTTCTAATTCTGCTAGATTGGGTCGAGTTGTTGGTACATGCGCAGGAACACTCGACGCAGTAGAAATGGTATTTGATCCCGTGTTTTTAATTGGATCTTCATGTCCTGGCGTTTTCACATTTTATCATTCTGTAAGGTCTTCAAGTGGTTCAGGTTGTGGAGCAGGAAGAGGAATGGACTCAAATGAAGGACTTGCTATTTATGTTAAATTAAATGGTGCTGCAAGTTGGACACTTTTAAGTTCATTTTCAGGATTTGGAGATTTTTCATGGGGTTGGGCAACAAATGCTGTAAATGCTTCAAACCAATGTGGCATTTCACCTTTGCCAAACCCCTTTGTTTACAATGTTCCCGCAGGATCCACAATAGCACAATTTAAAATTACGACCATTCGAGCTTCGAGTTGTGTTAATTTTGCTGCCCAAGCAACCGCTGCAACTGGTAGTAGTTTTGATAGAGGTGATGAAGGTTTGTTTATTGATGATGTTTCATTTTCTACGTCAATTCCTTGTGTACTCCCTATTCAATTAGTAGATTTTTATGCAACAAAAAACAAATCACAAAATGATATTGTTTGGAAAGTTGCTCAAGAAGAAAATATTCAAAATTATATTTTGGAAAAAAGTGAAAACGGTATTGATTTTACTGAATTAATTTCTATTGCTGCCAATAATGAGATTCAAACAAGAACCTATTCGGTAATTGATGAAGCTCCGTATAGTGAAATTACCTATTACCGTTTAAAAACAAAAGAAAACAATGGCTCAATTATTACTCATAAAATAATTTCAGTTGATGAAAATAGCAAAGACTGGTCCTACTCTCATTACCAACAAGAAAATAATTTAGTATTGGAATTTAAAAATACAATACCTAAAAACACATCCGTAGAAATTTTTGATTTGTCGGGCAAACAATTAATAAGTTCTGATATTAATCAAACTCAAACTGTTATAAATACTGAAAATTTATCGGCAGGAATTTATTTTGTTAGATTATCAAATCCATATAAAACAGACCACTTTAAAATCATTATTTCAAAATAAAAAACACATGAAAAAACTATTAATATTAATTGGAATTATTTTTTCAATTTCAGCTCATGCACAATGCTTTGAAATTGAAAGTATTTTGGTAGATGGTTGTGATGGTGGTAATGAAGGGAAAAATGAAATGGTTCGTTTTAAGGTTGGTTCCACACCATTAAGCGTGTCAACATTAACAGTTAATTGGCCTTCAAATCCTTGGTTGGGTGTTTGTCAAAGTGTTTCAACGGCAACTTCAGTTACTCTTATTAATTCTACTATTTTGGGTTGCGGCCTTCTAAAAGAACCAATTGGTGGCATTTTACCAGCAAATTCTAAAGTATTGTTGGTTACAAGTACTGATTTTAATCCATTAGCTCAGAGTTTTACAAATTTAACGGATACCTTAATAGTCATATTTCAGTGTGCAGGAAATACAACAGGCCATTTTGCTAATTACTCTTTAACTGGAACCTTTTTAAGAACTCTAACAATGACTTTTACTGTGCCTGTTGGTTGCACTGATGCTGTTACTTATAACAAAACACTTCTTTTGAAACAAGATTTAACTATTGGAGCTCAAGACGGGGGAGCTGTTGAATTTGATGCTGTTGGTAATGCAACCTATGTTAATAGAGGTTGCTCTGGCCCATTTATTCCTTTAAGTGTTTATGCTGGCTTAAATAAAACACTTTGCTTTAATGCCACACAATTATTAACAGCTTCTGCAAGTGGGCCATTTAATACTGTAAACTGGTCGTTAGGGTCAACCGCGACAGGTTCTTTTGCTCCATCAAATTCGTTAACAACTACATATACTCCTGGTATAGGGGATAATGGAACAATAAAATTATATTGCACCTTAACTAAAGTTTGTGGAACAGGCACTATCACAACAAAAGATAGTTTAGATATTACAATTTTAAAATTACCATTACCTGTTATTTCTTCAAGCACAAATACGTTATGTTTAGGTCAAATAGCGTCATTATCTTATTCATTAAGTAATGCTGGGAGCACAGGAACGACTTCTGTTTTATGGTCGCCAGGTAGTGCAACAACCTCCATTATCAGCTCAACAGTGGCAACAATATATACAATACAGGTAACTAATTCATGTGGTTTTAATACGGCAAACTATACAGTTTCTGCAATTCCAAATCCAACAGTTAGCATTTCATCAAGCAGTTCTCCAACCTTTTGTGCTGGGGGAAGCGTAACGCTAACCGCAACATCAAACGTTGGTAATTATTTATGGACAGGAGGAGCGACAACCTCAACTATAGTAGCATCAACAACTCAAACCGCAATAGTAACAAGTACAAATGCCTGCGGAAGTATACAAGCAACGATTTACATCAATGTTGTTCCAGTTCCAACTGTAACACTAAGCCCTTCTTCAATAGGAATTTGTGCTGGTAGTTCGGCAATTGCATTAGCTCTAACTAACACACCTGTAACCTATTCGTGGAGTACAGGCGCGAGCACTTCTACAGTTTCATTAAATACGGCTGGAATTTATTCTGTTAACGTAAATAATAGTTGTGGAACTGCACTTGGAACTGTTACCATAACAGTTGGCTCTCTACCAACCATAAATATAATAACTACGAGTAGTGTTTTATGCGTGGCTCAATCTGCATCATTAAGTCTTTCGGGAAGTACTGGAACTATTGTTTGGAGTAATGGAGCAACAACTTCAACTACATCTGTTAGTTCTCCTGGAGTTTACACGGCCACATTAACAACAAGTTGTGGTACAGCAACCAATTCAATAACTATTTTATCGCAAATAACCCCTACTCTTTCTGTGTCTCCAATATCAGCAACCCTTTGTGCAGGACAAACTTTAACACTAACAGCTACAAGTAATGTTAGCAATTATTTTTGGAATATAGGAGCTTCAACTGCTACAATAAGCGTTTCAACACCAGGTATAAAAACGGTAACAGTTTCAAATGAATGTGGTTCTGTTACGGCATCAGTAACCGTATTTTTAAATTCTTTACCTATAATTTCATTAAGTTCTAATACAAATAGTATTTGTCCAAACGAAACAGCAACATTAACTGTTACGGGTAGTCAAGCCCCTTATACTTGGTCAAATACTTCAAATACAGGTTCTATTGTAACAACCAATGGAGGAACAGTAAGTGTTTCATCTACAAATATGTGTGGCACAACAACGCAAACCATATCTGTTTCTGTGTATACTATTAATTCAAGTTTTACTGCAAACCCTATGGTAGGCGTAAAACCATTAATTGTAGATTTCAATAACACTAGTATAGGAGCATCTTCGTATTTATGGGATTTTGGAAATAGTTTCAGCGCTACAACCCAAACCGTTTCGGCACAAACCTATACTGCCGCTGGGAATTATGTTATTTACTTATATACAACAAATGGTACTTGTTCAGCTGTAGATTCTGTTAAAATAACAGTATTAGAAGAAGAACCATATTTAGTAATTCCGAATGTATTTACACCAAATGGAGATGGTGTAAATGAATTTTTTAAAATAAAAGGTTTTAATATCAACGAATTTAATTGCGTCATATTCAATCGCTGGGGAGTTCGTTTGTTTGAATGGAATGAAATTAAAATGGGTTGGGATGGCAAAATAGATGATAAAGATGCGGTTGACGGCATTTATTTCTTCATAATTAACGCTAAGGATATAAATGCAAAAGAAATAAAAAAACAAGGAACATTCTCATTAATTAGATAAACTATTTTCGGAAAATTTAATAATTATTTCTAAATAATAGCAATTCATATTCAATTTAGTCCAATTTCAGCAAAGCCTCATTGTGCAATTTTAATGTTGTATTTATATTAACACTAATAAATTTGAATGACCCTATTTAATAAAATTAAATTCAGTTCTTCTATTGTATTTATGTTCTTTATCGGAGCATAAAACCCCGTTTAAACAGCGATTTCTGATATCAATTTCGCCTTTTCCTATTGCCGTAATTCGATTCTGTTCAATCCCATTCTTCACAAGATAATCTGCAACATATATGGCTCGTTTTTTTGAAAGTTCTAAATTAATTTGATCATCACCTTGAGAATCAGTATAAGATTTTATTTCTAATTTTATTTTAGGATTCCTTTTTAAAATCAAAACAATTTCATTTAATTTTTCTTCAGCATCTTTTTCTAATTCATATTTTGCAAGACCATAAATAATATTTTCAACAACTAATAATTCTTTTTGCTTACTTAAATCAAATTTTTTAAAACTAAAATTTAAATTATCATCAATGGGTATTTCTGCCAATTCTAAAATATCACTTTGTAATAACTTATATGAAAATTTAGAAAATGTTTTATTTAAACTTGCAATTTCTTTTCCTTCTTGAGTTAACAATATTAAATTTTTAGTATTTTTATCTTTAGGATCAACCTTAATAGTATAAGCAGTATCATTATTTGGAATTTTAATATCAAAATCTCCAAATTTATCAGTTGTACCTTTTCCTAAGGTATCAATTTTGTTACCTGCTTGAATATGTACTAAAGCATTTATTAAAGGCTCTTTTTTGCCATTTTCATTGGTGAGCAACTTACCTTTTACATTTACAATATTATCTTTCATATGATAATCAAATTTTGCAATAGAACTTGAATGCCTTAATATTCTTCCTTCAGGACTTATCATCGTCAATTTTGTAAATAGCTGTCTACATTTTGATTCACTTTCTGTATTTCCATTTAAATTTAAATATTCAACTTTATACTTTGAATTTAATTTAAATGGACGTTCTGTTTTAATTTTATGAAGCCAAACTTCATAATTATTTATTTTATCATAGGATAAACAAATCACTTTTAAATTGCCTATCATTCCTCCTAATAAAATTGAAGAAATTTTATCTTCTAAAATTTTAATAGAATCAGCATTATCAACACCTTTTCCAACACTTACAGTTCTGTATCTATAAACTAACACATAATATCCTTTTGTTGGAATTTTAAAATTTACAAGATTAATGGCAGTATCATATAATTGAATACTTTCTTTTACGGTGTCTCCAATTTTATAAGATATACTATTTTGACTGAATGTATTTTTACAAGCAAAAAATACAACTAGAGAAACTATAATTAAAATTTTTTGTTTCATTTTTAAAACAATTTGAATAGGATATATTTTTAAAACACAATTTGATAACTAAATATAATTATAGTTCTTTAGCTTTACAAATTTCTCACTAAATGGTATATTAAATTTATACTCTTTAACAATAAAGTCATTAAAAAAGCCTCTGAATAAAACATTCAGAGGCTAAATCTATTTATAAGGAGAAATGAAAGCTTATAGTTTTTTAACAAACTTACAAAGGATAACAATTGTTTGTTCGTTTATTTTACCCTCAACTTGTTCGGCATTATCACTTACTAATTTAATTTTTTTAACTACTGTTCCTTTTGAAGCTGTAAAATTTGTTCCTTTTACATTGAGTGCTTGTGTTAAAACCACATTATCTCCATTTTCTAGTACATTTCCAAAGGCATCTTTATGTATATCTGCAACTTCAAATGCACTTAAAGCCCATCTAATAATATTTTCATCTAAATCTACAGAACTAATTAAATTACTAGCCCAATCTTCTTCTTTATAATTTTGTAAAATCCTATAGCTCAAAGCTTGTACACTTGGCTCTTGGCTCCAAATACTTCCTTCAATACAACGCCAATGAAAACTTGCTTCTTTACTATCAATTTCTGACAAACAGGTATTGCAAACTGCCACTTGATTTTCAATAGAATCATCATTTTTGGGAGATACAGTATAAGCTTCTGTTGCAGTTTCGCTATTACATAATTCACATAACTCTTGATTACGCTGTTTAAGATCTTGGCTGATTGACATATTTAAATAATTAAAGTAAAAAGAAGAATTAAATCTAAGTTTGTAAAAGTATAAGTTTATTTTATATATATAGAAAAAATATAATTGTTTAAAATTAGTTGAATCAATCTAACACATTTTTATTGCTGATTGTTTTTTTGTCAAAATTCTTTTGCTAATAATGTCATCATTATGCTAAATTAAAAAACCGATACTTTGCAGTATCGGTCAATTGCTACTTTCGTAGCCCGTACGGGAATCGAACCCGTGTTTCGTCCGTGAAAGGGACGCGTCCTAACCCCTAGACGAACGGGCCATAAATTTTATGGAGTGCAAATTTACATTATATATTTTATTTAAAAAAATTTATTTTAAAATATATCACATCTATTTCAAAGTTAAATAAAATCTTCCTAAAAAAGGCTTGATAACCTATTGGTTATCAAGCCAAAGTAATATTATGACAATTAATCTATTTTATTCATTATGTTTTTAGCATCTTCAACCACTTTTTTCTGGGCTTCAATTTCAGCTTTTTTCTTTGCTTGGTCAGCTTCATTCTTGGCAATATCAGACTCTGATTTTCTAATTTTTTCTTTATACGATTCTATATCTGATTTTGAGTTTTTATTCTCTTTTTCAAGTTCTTTTTGATTGTCCTCTAATTTTGAAAATATTTTCTCTTGCTCTTTTACTTTATCCCCTAATGATTCTTTAGTTGTTTTAATCGCAAATTCCTTAATCATTTTTTCTGCCATTTTATGCTTATCTCCATCTGAACCACTCAAATAAGCACCGCCTAAATCAAATGCAACATGCATAATCACTGTTTTTTCTTTTTTATCTTCCTCAAATGTAGTATAAACATCCACTGGATTATTTCCCCAATCCTTTATTAAAACATTATCCCCGAAAATTTCACCTTTATCACTTTTTACTTTTTCATTTTTAAAGTCTTTTAAAAAACTCTTCCACTTACTTTCAACATCATCTTTTGATGTTTCATAAATGGTAGTTGTATAGGCATTGTGGCTTCCGTTTGAAAATTTCTCCGAACCATCTTTTACTGATATTTTTTTTTGAGCATTTGCTCCTGATATCAATATCAAAAATGCACCTAATGTTAAACTAATTTTTTTCATAGCTTGTTTGTTTTTTTATTTAAAAATACTAAAAATAATTACAATTATAGTCATATTTAATCCTTATCAACATCCGTAACACCTCCAGAAACGATAAATTTCATAGCTTCAGAACCATCGGCATTTAAAGGGCTAATTTGTTCTTTTGGAACAATAATTAATTTACCAGAAAAAGAATAGGATAATGGTAAATAAACAGCAATTTTATCTTTAATATCCCATTCACTTAAATCATCTTGAGTTATAAATCCAATTTCTTGAATATTAGCCTGAGGATTTGTTAGAACTAATACTGGTTTTGTGAATCTTTTTTTATTCCCCATAAATGCATTCATGAAATCTTTAATAGGAGAATAAATATGTTTTATTAAAGGCATATGCTCTAACTTCTCTTCAAATAAAGAAAACAATTGTTTAAATACAAATGAAGAGGCCAGAACTCCCAATAAAATTATAAAACCTAATACAATTGCAAATGAAATAAGTGTATTTAAAAACGGACTACCAGTAAATCCAACAAACGAAAACAAACTTTCAAAAAATTGAAATAATTTAAGAAATAGAAATATCGTTATTCCGATTGGGATAAAAATAAGCAAGCCTTGAAAAAAGTATTTTAAAATCTTAGTCATATTATGCCCAGTTTATTCCTTTTTTCAATTTATCCAATGTCTTTTTTTCGTCAGAATTTTCAATTGGTTTAAAATCATAAAGCCAACTTGCTTGGGTTGGTAAACTCATTAATATAGATTCAATTCTACCATTAGTTTCTAATCCAAAACGTGTTCCTTTATCATACACTAAATTAAACTCTACATAACGCCCACGTCTCAGTAATTGCCACTGCTTATTGTCTGTTGTAAATGTTTTATTTTTATTTCGATTTATTAATTCAACATATGTAGGTGCAAATAATCTTCCAACATCTTGCCAAAATGCAAAATTTTGCTCAAAATTAAAATCTTCCGAAGTATTTAAACGATCAAAAAAGATACCACCAATGCCGCGCGTTTCTTTACGATGATTGATATAAAAATAATCATCGGCCCAGGTTTTAAATTTTTGATAATAGGTTTGGTTATGCTTATCACAAACTGCTTTTAATTGCTGATGAAAAAACTGAGCGTCAGAATCAACAATATAATGTGGTGTTAAATCTATTCCACCTCCTAACCATTTAGTACCATTACTCATTTCGAAATAACGAATATTCATGTGAATAATTGGAACCATTGGGTTTTGTGGATGTATAACAATAGACACGCCTGTAGCAAAAAAAGTATCTTCATTTGATGCTGTATTGTTTCCAGAAACACTATGAGCATGTTCTTTCTTTAAAAAATCAGGTATTTTTCCATGAACCGCTGAAAACATAACCCCACCTTTTTCTATTACATTTCCACTTTCTATTACACAAGAGATTCCGCCTCCACCCTCTTCTCTTTCCCAAACATCTTTTTTAAATTTTGCTTTTCCATCGGCTTGTTCAAGTGCATTGCAAATTTCTGTCTGTAATTTTTTAAGCCATTCGGAAATATTGGTTTGATTTAATTCCATCCTAATTTTTGTAATTTATAATTTGAATATTTATAAATTGAAATAGCTTTATTTTCATAGCCAGATGAATTGTCAGGACGGAAAAACTTAAATCCACATGATATACCATTATAATTATATTTTTCTAAATACATAAACATATCAGGTCCTTGTAATTTTAAATTTGACAAATAATAATAAGCAATATCAAAGCCATCGAAGTAATATTCACTCGGGTCGCTAAAATAAATTTCTTGGTATTGTTTTGTTAATTCCTTTGTAAAGACTTGCGAATAGTCAATATGATTTGCTGTAGCAAAATGAAAATTCAATTCATTCAAATAGCCTTGATCCAAATTATCTATTGTTGTAATACTTTCAAATCCTAACAATGCTAAATCTTTTTTGTCAGAAAAAATTGACAGTTGGGTTACAAAATCTTGCAAATAAACTGGGTTATTGGTAAGTAGCACAATCACATTCTTTTTTCCAGCAACATAATTTGCTTTTACTCCTGCCAAGCCTTTTACCTCAACAATCGTATCTTTTATTGTTTTACCTTGCTTCAACATATTTTCATTGTATCGCCTTTTAAACGCTTTTACATAAGCTTTGTCTTTTAGAGTTGAGTTAACGATCATAACATTTGAACTTTGAGTTAACGAATCAGTTGTAAAATCAGCTAAACTTTCAATGATAGTGTATTGAGATGGATTTATTTTACTCACTAAACTATTATTGTATAAAATCTTACTAGGCTGTGTAATTGGCGCCACAGATGGTATTTGAAGTAATTTTCCTCTATTAGAAATGAGTTTAAATACACTTGTGTACATTGGACCAATTATCATATCTAATTTTTTAAATTCTGTGGTTTTACAAATAGCTTCGGCTTTTGCTGAGTCATTTTCTTGAATATCAAATAATGAAATAGTCACATCAAAGTCTTTTGAAATTAAAGAATCTACTGCTTTTTTAAATCCAAAATAAAAATCTAATGCCATTGTTTGAGCTGCCGGAAAAGAAGATTTTGCTCTTAATAAATCTTCAATATTTAGAAATTCGCTTCCTGATAATTTAAATGGTAAAAACAAACCAACATTGTATGCGTTTTTTTTGGATTTATGAAAAGACAATGTATCTTTTATTATAACTAGTGGCGGAGAATCAACATCCATATGAAGGACAATCGCGTTCTTGCCATTCTCAATTTTTAATACCTGCCCTTGCTTTACTCCATCTTTAACTTCAGGATTCCATTTAATCATATCATCAACTGGCACATTTATTTTTTTAGAAATCCCATAAAGAGTTTCACCAGCCAATACCGTATATGTTACTATTGAATTTGATTTATTATTTGGTAAAACAACTGGTTTAGAATCTCCTGTGTTTTTCTTGTGTGGCTTTTCAGATATGATTAAATACTCACCTTCTTTTATTCCCTTATTTATTAATGGGTTTAATGCAGTTAATTTTTTTTCGTCTGTATTATATTTCTTACAAATGCTGTATACCGTTTCATTTTTTTGAATTTTATGATACACGTATTTATTGGTATCAATTACATTTGATTGTTTTGGCAATAAACTTTCGAAAGGAATTTTTAATTCTTGTCCATTTTTTAAACCTTCAATGGCGTCATCATTTTCAACTAAAATAGAATTAACATCAATACTGTATGTTTTAGCAATGGCATATAAACTTTGACCTTTCTCAACTTTATGGATATAATACTTTTTACCATTAATGGTTTTTATATCCGTTGATTTTGTTTGAGCACTTATACTAAGTGATAAAAAACAAAGAATAAAGATGATGTATGTTGTTTTTAATTTATTCATTAATTGAAATAATTCAGCATTCAAAATTTAATATTCAAAAATTAAGTTTATTCCCACTCAATAGTAGCAGGTGGTTTAGAACTAATATCATACACAACTCTATTAACTCCTTTTACTTTATTAATAATTTCGTTCGATATTTTTGCTAAAAACTCATAAGGTAAATGACACCAATCTGCTGTCATACCATCTGTTGAAGAAACGGCACGTAATGCAACCACTTTTTCGTAAGTTCGTTCATCACCCATTACACCAACACTTTGAATTGGTAATAATATGGCACCAGCTTGCCAAACAGAGTCATATAAACCAGCAGATTTTAAACCATCAATAAAAATGGCATCTACTTCTTGTAATAATTGAACTTTTTCAGCAGTAATATCTCCTAAAATTCGAATCGCTAATCCTGGCCCTGGAAAAGGATGACGACCAATTAAAGCTTTATCTATTCCTAAAGCTGTTCCAACTCTACGTACTTCATCTTTAAATAAACTACGCAATGGTTCAACAACTTGTAACTTCATATAATCAGGCAAACCACCAACATTATGATGAGATTTAATAGTTGCGGATGGCCCATTTACAGAAAGACTTTCAATCACATCCGGATATATAGTTCCTTGTCCTAACCATTTTGCATCCGTAATTAATTTCGATTCTTCATCAAACACATCAATAAATGATTTACCAATGGCTTTACGTTTGGCTTCAGGATCTGAAATATTTTTTAAGGCATCGTAAAATAAATGTTTGGCATTGACTCCTTTTACATTTAACCCCATTCCTTTATAAGAATCTAATACGTTTTCAAATTCGTCTTTACGTAATAAACCATTATCTACAAAAATACAATGTAAATTTGTGCCAATTGCTTTATGTAATAAAACAGCAGCTACGCTACTATCTACACCACCCGATAATCCTAAAACAACTTTGTCGTTTCCTAATTTTTGTTTTAATTCAGAAACGGTTGTTTCAATAAATGAACTCGAAGTCCAATTACCTTCACAACCACAAATACCTTTTACAAAATTTTGTAATAATGTGGCTCCTTCTGTTGAATGAAATACTTCTGGATGAAATTGAATTCCCCATGTTTGTTCATTATTAATAGCAAAACCCGCAACTTTTACATCATGCGTACTCGCAATAATCTTGTAATTTTCAGGAACCTTTAAAATAGTATCAGCATGGCTCATCCAAACCTGACTTTCGTTACTGATATTTTTAAATAATGGATTATTATTTTCTACAAAACTCAAATTTGCTCTTCCGTATTCGCGAGAGTTAGATTTACCAACTTCTCCACCATAAAAGTGAGCTAATAATTGAGCGCCATAGCAAATACCCAATAAAGGCAATTTACCTTTTATGCTATCAAGATTTGGATTTAAAGGATTTTCTTGTCTCACACTGTGCGGACTGCCCGATAAAATAACACCTTTTATATCAGCTGTTATTTCTGGAATTTTATTAAATGGGTGTATTTCGCAATACACATTCATTTCTCTTAACCTACGGGCAATGAGTTGAGTAAATTGAGATCCGAAATCTAAAATTAAAATTTGTTGTTGCATAAGTATCAATACGTAATAGCTAACAAAGATAGCTTTTTGTTTGGGATTGATAGAAAAATGAAAGGAATTAAATCTAAAAAAAACACAAAGAATTAATCCTTGCTTTTCATAAATTTTACGAGTACATAAATACCTAAACCAAATACACAAGCAACAAATAAAACAATTACATAATCACTGATAACAAGATCTGATTTCATTAGGCAACTAATAATTGATTTTTAACAGCAAACATAACAATGCCGGCAGTATTTTGAATGTTTAATTTTGTCATCACATTTTTGCGATGCGTATTAACCGTATGCGTGCTTAGTTCTAATTTATCAGCAATCAATTTGTTTGATAATCCTTCAGCAATTAAACGAACTATGTCTAATTCGCGGTCGGTAATACCAATACCAACACAAGAAACTTTTTCAATTGGTCTTGCATTTTCTGAATCAGATTGTGTTAAATAATGAGCAACTTGTCCACATAAAAAACGTTCACCATTGTAAGTAGAATGTAAAGCGTCAATAATTTCGTCTTTATCACATTCTTTCAATAAATAACTTCTCACACCAGCATTTAAAACCGCTTGCATTTCTGCTCTTGGTAAAAAATCAGTAATTGCTAATATTTGCAGTTTCTTAAAAGTTTTAAGAATGGTAGAAATTTGTTTAATTGAAAATTGAAGTGATTGAAAATCAAGCACTAAAATCTTTGGTTTATTTTTCTTAATTGAAGCGATTAAATCATCGAAATTATCTTCATCCGTATAATCTACTTCAAAATTTGCAGATTTACTTAATAAAGTAAATAGACCTAAACGGCTTAAATAATTTTTATCGGCTATTAAAACTGAAATCATTTAGATTTTCTTATTTAGATTAATTTTAAACAAAGATACGTATCCAAATGAAAATACAAAATTTTAGTATAGAAAAATGATAACAATCTTGTTTTAATAAGAATTATCAAAAACAAAAATCCTTAATTCCATTGTTTAAACCCAACTTTAAACCCAGCAGACAAAGTTAAATTTTGAAAAGTTTGAGCTGAAGCAAATAGATGAGTATAACTAAGTAATACATTTGGATAAATTCCAAGATACTTTCCTTTTATAAAAGAACTAAAATTATAACCCAGTTCAACATTAAAACCTGTGCTATGCATAATATGTGTATTTGTTCCTCCAATAGAAGATGTTGGATGAACTAAAAATTCATCCATCATAATTTGATGTGCATGAGCACCACCAATACCTGCAAACAAACCTTTAACTATGCCTGTGCGATATGTAAATGTGATAAGTGTTGCTTGTTGTTCGGGATTTGAAATGTAGTTTTCTTTTACTCTTATATCAAGTGAACTTGGTTTTCCAAAAGCCATAAAACTTGTTCCGAAACAACCATAAACACCCATTAATGGAGAACTTGGGAGTTGCGCTCCGCCAACAACACCAATTTCGATGTAATTTTTGTGATGATTGTTATTTTGAGAAAATACAGGTAATTGAGTTAGGCTCATGCAAGTAAATGCAGCCACTTTCCATTGATAGTTTACACGTTTCATAATTATAGGATTTAGAAATTAGTGTAAAGTATATCTACATAGAAATTTTGTTTAGTTAGTTTCTTTTACTCTTTCTTAATAAAAATAGTTACATCTATTTGTAAAAAACAAGTACATTAATGCAATAATTATGACCCCTTTTTTAAAATTAGTTGCCGAATATATTCACGAACATCACCAAACGGAAACTGATTCGCTTTGCATCATTTTGCCTAACAAACGCGGCGCTTTATATCTCAAACAGCATTTAGCTTCTGTTTTCAAAAAAACCATTTGGCTTCCAACCATTATAAGTGCCGAAGATTTAGTTTCTCAATTATCGGGTTTAGAGCAAGCCGATAGTGTTGATTTAATTTGCGATTTATATGTTGCTTATTGCGCAGTATTAAAAGACAAAGCCGAACCCTTTGATGCTTTTGCTAAATGGGGAAATTTAATGTTACAGGATTTTAATGAAGCCGATCGCTATTTGGTGGACACAAATGCTTTATACCAAAATTTAAAAGAAATAAAAGAGATTGAAAATTGGAGTTTAAGCGCCAATGAATTAACTCCTACGCAAAAAGATTATATCCATTTTATGCATCAAATGGGGTTGATTTATACCGAGTTTACCAAAAATTTATTACAAAAAAAACAAGGTTATCAAGGTTTAATGTATCGAAAAGCGCATGAAAACTTTAAAACGAGTGACTCCATCAATAAATATAGTCATATTATTATTGCTGGTTTTAATGCTTTAAACAAAGTAGAAACCATTATTTTTTCAGAATTAGTAAAAAGAAAAAAAGCGAGTATTTTATATGACATCGACTCTTACTATTTTGAAAATAAAGAATATGAGGCTGGCTTATTTTTGCGTAAAAACTTTACAAATACCTGGCTACAATCTAAAAGCTTTATTGCTAATAATTTTAAAGACATAACCAAAACCATTGATATTGTTGCTGTTCCACATAAAATTGGGCAGGCACAAGTGGTAGCGCACCAATTAAGTAAATGGATTGCCGAAGGTAAATCGCTTACTAAAACTGCCGTCATTTTAGCCGACGAAAGTTTACTATTTCCAATTATTAACCAGTTACCAAAGGAAGTTGAACACGTAAATATTACCATGGAATATCCATTGCGCTTCACTCCTATTTATGATTTAACAGAAAATTTAATTTCCATTCACCATTCGGTGTCTAAAAATAATAGCAGTAGTTTTTATTATGTAGATGTATTCAAAATACTTCAAAATTCATTATTTGTAAAATATTACAACAGTTTTAATCCTTCTAATAATTTACAAACTGTTATTCAAAAAATAATTGACAAAAACTATGTTTGGCTAAATATCAATACGTTAGAAGATTTATTTGAATCTAACTTCACACCAATTAAACCATTATTTATCAATTGGAAATCTTCCATTAATGGCGTTGAAGCTATTTCTCAAATTCTATCCTTTTTTAATGAAACAGAAAATGAGCAACTGAAATTAACCACAATTGACCAGGAATATTTGCATGTATTTACTAAATACTTTAACAGATTACAAAGTTTGGTAAATACACATGCCTATTTAAATTCATTACTAACGCTCAAAAGCTTATTTAAACAAATAATTGGTGCCGCCACCGTTCCTTTTATTGGTGAACCATTAAAGGGTTTACAAATAATGGGCGTTTTAGAAACCAGAACGCTCGATTTTGAAAATATTATTTTATTAGGAATTAACGAAGGAGTTTTACCTTCCGGTAAATCCACTAACTCATTTATTCCTAACGACTTAAAGCGATATTTTGAAATGCCTTTGTATGGCGATAAAGATGCGGTATATGCCTATCACTTTTACAGAATTTTACAAAAAGCATCCTCTGTTTTAATTACTTATAACACCGAACAAAGTTTATTAGGCTCTGGCGAAAAAAGCAGATTCATTACTCAACTTCAGTTCGAATTAGAAAAATATAACCCTCAGCACATCATCACTGAAAAAATGCTGAGCGGAGATAAATTACCTGCAAGTATTTCCAATCATATATCAATTACAAAAACACCGTCAAACTTAGATTTGATTATAAAAAAATTAACCACCAATGATACTTATAATGGATTAAGTCCTTCGGCATTAATTACCTATAAAGATTGTTCCTTACGTTTCTTTTTTAGATATGGAGCTGGTATTAAAGAAACTACCGACGTTGAAGAAAATGCTGAAGCAAATACACAAGGTTCTATTTTACACGAAAGTTTGGAAGCCTTATTTACACCATACATTGGTAAGGTTTTAAAAGCTGAAGATATTGCCCAATGTAAAGCAAAAAGTGAAGCCACTGTAAACACTGTTTTTCAAAATTATTTTAGTCAAAAAGAAAGTAGTTTTGGAAAAAATTTCTTACAAAAAAAAGTAGTTAACGAGTACGTTAAAAAGCTATTAAACAATGACTTAAGTCTTATTAAGCAAAGTAAAACAACAAATAATTTATTGAGCATTATAAATTTAGAAGTATTGCTTCAAACGAGTTTGATGGTTAACATAAATGGAAAAGATACGCCCATTTACATGAAAGGCTCGGCTGACAGAATTGATAAATTAGGAAATACGATACGGGTAATTGATTATAAATCATCTATAAAAACATCGGATAAATTTACTTTTGTTGATTTTGAAAAATTGTTTACCGATAGTAATTATAATAAAATGCTCCAGTTATTTATTTACGCTTGGTTGGTTGTAAAAAACAATATGGCTAAGCCTGAAGAATTATTACCTTGTATTATTCCTTTTAAAAAGTTTGAAGATAACCCTCGTTTTATTTCTGAAAACACAAAAGACAAAGCGCCCTTAGTTTTTACTCATGAATTATTACAAGAGTTTGAAGCTTGCCTAATTACGGAAATTGAAACTATACTTAATCCTGCCATTAACTTTACACAAACCGAAGATGTAAAAAAATGTGAGTACTGTGCTTACGCTTCTATTTGCAATATTAATTAGATTTATTAACTAGTAATTTATTAAATCGTGTGAGCCCTAATTAAAATAAATTTCAAAAAAAAGTAACCAAATTGGTAACTTTATAATATATTTGTAGTAGAAAATACAATTAGTACCGCATGAACATCTATAATAAAAGTACGATTGTTAGTTTTTATACAAGTCATCCAAATTGTAAAAAAGCCTTAGAGAATTGGTATCATGATGTTTTGACTAAAGAATGGAAAAAACCAAACGATATAATTATACCAATTGTAATTAATTAATAGCCCTATGCAATTAATTAATTTTACAATGGTAAATGCCGATATAATAAACTATTAGTATAATTTATTTTATTATCTCATTTATAAATTCGGCATTAAAGATTATAGTAAAGCCCGAACGATAAAAAATGACAGAGCCATATTTGAAATCAATGGAAGTGATTACAGATTAATAGCAGAAATAAATTATTTGAAAGCTTGGATTTTTATAAAATTTATAGGTACTCATGCACAGTATGATAAAATAGATGCAGAAACAATAAACTTGTATTAAAGAAATTAGAAAATAAAAATTGGTAAAATGGAACTTAAAATTATCAAAAACAAAAAAGATTACCATACCGCTTTAGAGAGGTTTGAGAAAATCTTTACCGCAAAAAATGGCACAAAAGAAAGTGATGAAGCGGATGTATTAGCTTTATTAATAAAAGACTATGAAGATAAACAATTTGCTATTGAAGCTCCTAGTCCTATAGAAGCAATTAAATATCGGATGGAACAACAAGGTTTATCAAATAATGATTTGGCTGAAATACTAGGTTATAAAAGTAGAGTAAGTGACATCTTTCATAACACGCGCAAGCTAAATCTTAAAATGATTCGTAAATTATACGAAACCCTACACATTCCTTTAGAAACATTAGTTAAGGAATATTAATAATGTGAGTATTGCTCCAATGCTAGTATTTGCCCTATTAATTAAGAAATATAAAATTATTTATGCCTGTCATTTAGCTGCTTTACTCAATTATAAAAACTTTGCTTAACTAATTAAAAATTTATTGCATAATTATGTAATAAAATGTTATTTTTGAATAACAAAAAGTTCTTTGAAAAACCCTGATGCGCTTGGCTTGTATACAAAGTGACATTAGACTTCGTTTGGAAGTCCAATGCCTGGTAGGCAATTCGTTGGTACTGGCTACAAGTACGGATTTAACGGCCAAGAAAAAGATGATGAAGTTGCGGGGGCTGGAAGTGTAAATACTGCTGAATATTGGGAGTATGATAGTAGAATTGGTAGAAGATGGAATAAAGACCCTATAGTAAAGCCATGGGAAAGCTCTTATGCGTGTTTTGCTAATAATCCTATTTACTTCTCAGATATATTAGGATTAACGCCAACAGATCCTCCTAAAATAGGATATGTTGACCCTGAAACTGGTAATACTTGGAGTAAAGATGGGTGGGTTTTACCTGATATAAATATTGAAGATGAAGGACCAAAAGGTGAACATGGTCCAAAGACTTCTGAATTGCCTAAAGGAGAAGAGCCTCCGCTAGCTGCACCTTCTGGCGGAACTACTCCAATACCATCACCAACTGAAGTTCCTATTACTAGAGATTATTTTGGTGAAATTGCGGATGATATTAGAGCGTGGGAGAGTAGAAGGCTTAATGGACACGAAAGGTCTTTTGGGCCACCAGTACCAACTACTTTTTATGGTTTTTATTCTTTTAGAGATGGAGGTAGTAGTGGAGAAAGTATGAGTTCTCCAAACGCAGGTACATGGGCTGATGGTAATCCAGGTGAAGGAATATATAACATGCTTAAAACTGATCCAAGGATTACTGATAAATTATTAGAATCGATTATTGATTATGCAGATAAGGCTGAATTTTACGCTAAAGGTGACCCTTTAGGGCCATTGTTAGGCAATCTTAATAGTGAACAAACACTTGAAATACCAGCTCAAGCTCAACAACAAGCTATGGGAAATGATCAGGATTCAATTATTGAGAAATATCAGTTAAATGGTCGTAATACCAAAGTAAAAAAACCTCTCACTCCAGATGATAATAATCATGTGAATGGGATTATACAAGATGGTCCGAGAAAAGGTCAAACGGAGAAACTAATTAATAACAATTGGTAATTATGAAAAAGGTCTGCGCAATGCTAATTATTTCAACATTTTTAATGTTTTTTTTTAATTGTAAAAAAACTAATGATTATTTAAAGCAATATCCATTTTTTTCAAAAGTAGATACATGCACTGAATCAAAAACAATTTCATTAAACAACTTTGATTCTGTAAAAAACAAAAATGGTTTTGAGTATTTATTATCATTGCCAACTGGTAAGCTTATTGAAAAAAGACATTGGCTAAATAACTTGATAAATGGTATAGTTTTTTCTTATGCTACTAATGGTAAATTAAAGATGTCTGGAAACTACCGTAATGATACATTATGCGATTATCTTTATGTTTTAGATACTATTACTGGTAATGTATTAAATTACCGAGAAAAGGTAAAAGATAGTTTAGTAATGGTTGATAATCAATATATTGTTTTAAAGAATGGAAAAGTTAATTTTCGCCATAGTAAATTTTATAAAGTAACGCATTTACATGGTAATACATACAGGATATCTTGGTTTGGAAAAAAAGACTATCCGTATATGAAAATAATTGTTCATGAAACAAATAAAGATGAATATATTTTTGAAGACATGCCTGATGGGGTGGGAATAGAAAATGGTAGCAACACAAGTTATGATTATACAATCAAAGATCCTACTTGTAAATTCATATCTGGCACTATGGTTAATTATGGTTACATGACTGATGAGGAAATTAAAGAATATAAATTAGAGCCAAAGTCTACAATTGGTTTAACAATGGCTTTTAAGAAAAAAATTCGAGATTAGGTAGTCCCCCCGAACCCGCTCGCGCGGATATGAAGCAGAGGTATTGCGCAAGATATCCGTGTGTATTATAAAACTGTTATATTTGTATAATGTCAACTAAATATAAAGCAACAATACCTGATAAGGCTTATTTTATTACTATTACAACAGTAGGTTGGGTTGATGTTTTTACACGTGTAAATCAAAAAAATAATATTGTAGATTCTTTAAAATATTGTCAAAAAAATAAAGGGTTAGAAATATACGCTTACTGTTTAATGCCTAGTCATTTGCATTTAATATGTTCCGCAAAAAGTGGATTAATATTATCGGATATAATAAGAGATTTTAAAAAATATACTTCAACTAAAATTATAGAACTTATTTTAAACGAGGCGGAAAGTCGCCGTGAATGGCTTTTGCCATTATTCAAAAAAGCATGCGAACATTTAAAACGGAACCAAATATATAAAGTTTGGCAAGATGGCTATCATGCAGAAGTGATAGAAACTCCCAAATTCATGTATCAAAAACTAAATTATATTCATAATAATCCTTTTTTAGATAAAATTGTATTTAACCCAGAAGACTATAGATATAGCTCTGCAAGAAATTACGCTGAATTAGAAAATGAAATGGAAGTTATTATTTTACCACATCAATTGATTACAACTGTTTAAAATGCACGGATACCTGCCCATTTATCAACGCTTCATATCCGCGCGAGCGGGGTTATTAGAGTAATAAATTTTATACTCTGCTAATGAATCACCTAAAATTGTTATTACAGGGACGTCAATTTTACTACCATTTTCATGACCTGTTTGTGTGTTACATGAATATAATATTATGTGATAAAGTACTATAAAAAAATATTTGCGGTTAGTTTTCATGAAATTTATTACTTAGTTGTCTCTAATCATAGTGCCCTTATTTTCTTTATAAGTTGCATTTTTGGCATCTTCCGATTTTTTATTAAATGCATCATTAATCTTATTTGCAGCATTTTGTGCTTTTTGAAACTGCCGTTTGGTTTGACTAGAAGTTATTGTAGATTGAACAAAATTTAATTGGGATTTTGTTAATTTATCTGGGTTAATTTTTACACTGCTACTTTTATTATCTTCTCCAACAATATCGGCCACTCCCTCAAAAAATTTTGGTGTTTTAGTATCTGATAATAATAAAATTTGCTTTTTTGTTTCTATCCTTTTTTCAATAGATGTAATTTTATCACCATCAAACGAAACAATGGTAATTTCATTTGTAACTTCCAAAACCGCTAAATTTTCCATACCTGGTACACCTTTTAATGTTACCATTTGTTCAGCAAAAGCAACCTGTGTAGCACCATTATTTGCAACTGCTATTTCATCAGTAACTCCTCCTCCTAGCTTAAAAGCATTATCTGCTTTTGATGTAACGCCCATGGCTGAGGTTTTACTATAAAGTGTTTGGCGTTGAAGATTGTAAGAATTAGCTTTAGCAATACTTGTTTGTGTTAAATTACCATCAATTACACTAGATTTACTTATTACAAAATTTGGGATTGATGATTCTGCTCCGATTTTTAGTAAAAGCGGGTCAGCTGCTCCTTTCCCATCTACATCTATCAATTTTATTGGATTATTAGCAGCATATAAATAGGGGGAAAAAAATGCATAGTTTCTAAATAGAGGATCAACACTCAAAAACTTCCCTAGTGCCGGATTATAAATTCTCATCCCATAATCTTGTGTACCACTTCCAGTACTTACTGTTTCTAGGTCATTCTCCTTACCGTTAAACCCATATTTGTATCTGGTACCAACGAATTGCCTGCCCGGCATTGCACTTCCAAACGAATACTGTTGTTATTCAAAGAACGTTAAAATCAAATATACAAAAAATCATAACTTTTAAGTTGAATTTTTATTTTTTGTTAAGAGTTAGAAAATCATTTTTAAAACATCCTCGTTACCGCTAAAGCTCAAACGAGGACGAGCTTTATTTTTTTAGGCTAATTTATTACCGCAGGATTAACCACCCTTTTGCCCTCACACAAAATCCATGCGGAGCCTGTGTATGTGTTAGCGCATATCCTGCGGAGCGGGGCATATTAAATGCAAATGACTTGGCATTAAACAGTAAGCGTATATTTCTAACCCTTTATTTTTTTGGCAATATTTTAAAGAATCTACAATATTATTTTTTTGATTTACACGTGTAAAAACATCAACCCAACCTACTGTTGTAATAGTAATAAAATAAGCCTTATCAGGTATAGTTGCTTTATATTTAGTTGACATTATACAAATATAACAGTTTTATAATACACACGGATATCTTGCGCAATACCTCTGCTTCATATCCGCGCGAGCGGGCGAGGTTAGGTTTAATAGTGCGTAAATAGACTGTCCAACTTGCAAATAATATTTTGCTCTTTAATGGATGCTTTTATCTTATAATTATTAAGACTTTCTTCACTAGTAATAATTTCTGAATTAGATAAATTCAAACTATCTACAACCAAAGGCATTTCTTGGTTTAATAATAACGCCCTTGTAAAATGAAGTGATTCGCTCGGAACGATTAGTTTATTGCTGCTTTTATATACAGAATCTTTCATTTTAAATTCATAATAAACTAATAACCCAGAACCCCTTGGAAAAAAATCGACATTTACCACGTTACAAGTTGTAATCAAGGCATATTGTTTTAAATTCTTATCATTCCTAATGTTTAAGTAGATACTGTATATGCCAAAACATAACATTATAAATGCACAAATTAAATTAAATTGATTTTTTTTTATTAAATCTAACATAATTATTTTGAAGGTTTAAATTCACTTTCAATGCTATTAGAAATAGTATTACCTAATAAATTAACACCAGTTTCAAATCCTGTAAACATTACTTTATTAGGTATAAATCCTGATGAACTTACCATTTTCATGTGTAAATTACCGAAAATATTCCCTGCAACACCTGCGCCATAACTAATCATATTACTTGTTGATATAGAGAATACGGTTCCTTTTTTTAAATCTTCGCGTGTAGCGTTAATTAAATTCCCACTAGAGCCTAATAATGCCGAGTAGATTAAATTTTTACCTCCAAAAATTGTATTTGTAACAGTAGAAGCATAGTTATACTTCTCTTTCGATTTATTTTGAATAACAGTTTGATTAAATACATCAGCAAGTCCTCCGCCAATATTCCAACCTAATTGCTGTCCAACAAAAGAAACTGCTCCTGCCTCAACCGCAACAACTGCACTAGGAAGTACAACCGCGCCAATTAGACAAACTTTACTAAAATCATCGCACGCATTATAAATAACTTTTTGTTGCTCTGTTGGTCCTTGTGTTTTTTCAGGAATTATATCTACTGCATGAAAACTTACTTCCATTGAACCATCTTTATTACCGTGTACTTCATAAGGTACTTTATTTATATCTCCGCCTGTCCAATCTGCTGTTTCTGTTCCCTTAGATGGGTCTGGATTATAGGTATATCCACCACCTTTTTTAGGCTCCCATCCTTCAGCTTCATCGCCATTTACATCAGAGTAAAAAATTGGATTATCAGCAAAACAAGCATATGGACTTTCCCAAGGATGAACAACAGGGTCGGCGTTCCACCTTCTACCAGTTCTACTATCATATTCCCAATATTCAGCAGTATTTACACTTCCAGCACCCGCAACTTCGTCATCTTTCTCTTGGCCATTAAAGCCGTACTTGTAGCTCGTACCAATGAATTGCCTGCCTGGCATTGGACTACCGAACGAAGTCTAATGTCACTTTGTATACAAGCCAAGCACACCAATGTTTTTCAAAGAACTTTTTACTCCTCAAAAATAGTAATTTATTGCATAATTATGTAATAAAATGCCTACAAAAATTTTTAGGCATTTCCATTTGTTCATCAATATAGGCGTCGGCATAATTTACATATCTATAAAAAGCTTATTGTTTTTAGCCCATGTAATTATTTTCTAACCAACAGCTATTTGTTTATTTAACCCAACTTGTATCAGGATTTTTGCTAGTGTTTATAATAGCTCTAATGATAACGGTATTCGTTTTTTCATTAACCTGAAAGTGTATCATATAAGGGAATTTTTTAACTAATAAGCAATGTACATCACTATATCTAATTTGATAAAAAGGGTTATTACCAATAGTAGTAATCGTTTTATCAAGAAAGTTTAGAAATTTATCGCCAATACTTTTATCAATTTTGTCGTAGTAATTTAAAGCTTTTTGTATATCATTTAAGGCACGCTTATTAATCTTTAGGAGATATGCCATTACTTTCTTTTAAGTTGCTTTTTAGCAGTATTCCAATCTAATAAATCTTCGTCTTTATCTGTTTTAATTCGGTCTAAAACTAAAGCTTTATGTTCTTCAGAAACATCATAAGGGTTTTCTTTTTTAAGTTCAAACTTTACTTTTAAAGCTTTAACAACCGCTTTTAAGGCATTAAGCTGATCGATAGTAGTTGGATGAGCAATAAATACATTATCTGTTTGCATAGTGTAAATAATTAGTTGTTTAGAACAATTAAATGGCTAATTTTTTTATTTGTTGTTTAGTAATAAGGGCATCAGTTATAATTTAATTACATTTTTAATCCTTATCAGGCGCAACCAATTTAAAGTAATTATTTACAAAATTACATAAAAATTAACAAACATCTGACATAGTATAAAATCAAAAAAAGCACCAATGCTCGTTTTCGTTTAACAACATGTAAATAGGATGTTTTAGAATTGAAGGTTGTATAACATAAATAAAATACTAGCTTAAAAAATATGTTTTTTTAAGTTGATTTTACGTGCTTAGAAAACAACACTTTTAACTCGAAAAGTACAACATCAATTTGAACAAAAATCAAGCACACCAATGTTTTTTAAAGAATTTTTTGCTCCTCAAAAATAGTAATTTAGTGCATAATTATGTAATAAAATGCCTACAAAAATTTGTAGGCATTTTAAATGTCATTCTGAAATTGTTTCACAATCTCTCCAATACTTAAATCAACTATCTTGAGATGATTAAATAAATTCAGCTTAACGATATTGGACTTTCGAGACAGCCAGATTTTTAATTACTATTTTTTGGCCACGGCATCTAATTTAGCGTAATATATATCCATTTGTTCATCAATATAGGCGTCGGCATAATTTACATATCTATAAAATGAAGTGCTATTAGCGGTATGTCCCGAAATTAATCGCACATTAATTTGGTTCATTCCCATACGCAACATGGTAGTTATAGCAGTTCGCCTCATGGTATGCGAGCTTACCACATCACAAAAACGGAAGTTTATTTTTCTGATAGGTTCTTTATAAATAGTAACTGGCTGACCGCGTTTGTTGCGTGTTTTCACAATTTCTTCTGTCCAACCTGCAAGCAGTGCAATTTTTTTAATAGCTATATTAAAATTAACACCAGAAATTGGTGGGAACACTGTTTTTTTTCGACGACGGTATTTGTGCAAAATATCTTTAGCATAATTAGGTAAATAAATGCGAGAAAAAGTTTGTGTTTTTTGTGAACGAACATACACGTAAACATTTTTTCCTACAACTTCAATATTTGTAGGTTTTAAGTTTATTAAATCAGAAAATCGCAGAGCCGTAGTGCAACCAAATACAAATAAGTCTTTTAATTTTTGCAAACGTTTGCATAAACTTTTTTCAAATTCTTTATCATAAATTAAAAAGTGTAAGCGCTCAGGTGTTAATACAATTACGGGTATATCTTCACTTGTTTTATAAAATCGATGGTAGTAAGTCCCAACATTGATGATTAACTCATCTTGCAACCATTTAAAAAAAGCACATAATAGTTTCATATTAGCTCCCATATAATTATCATGATGGTTGCAATCTTTAAATAAATAGGCTGTAAATTCTATATAAAATTTTTTCCAATAATTGGTTTCAGCTAGTTTTAATCGCGTATTAAGGGTTTCCCAATCTTTAATAAGCAATAGCTGTTGTTTGTTGGTTTCAAATTTTATTAAATGCTTTAATAAAACTTCATAAGCCTCAATTGTTGATGGCTTAATGTGATGCCCATTTTTTTGAAAGCGTGAGCCTTTTTTCATTTCCTTTATAAATTTAATAAATAAAGGAGTTAGTGCTTTTCCATTTTTTTCATAAGGTGTTTTTAAACTAATATCGGAAGATTTGAATTATAAATAAAATCAATTTTAACCAATTAAATAATTACTTAAACTTTGTTACTATAATAAACACAGGGTTCTAACTTACTCTCCTTTGGATTTATCATTTGTAAAACTTCTTACTATAATAAACACTGGCTTCTAACTCCCTCTCCTTTGGATTTAACTTTTGTAAAACTTCTTACTATATCTAACATAGGGTTCTAACTCCCTCTCCTTTGGAGAGGGTTGGGGTGAGGACTTTTTTTGTTACTTCTTGAACTTTCAAGCCAATACTTATATTTTATCACCACCCATTTTTTTAAATGTTTTATAATCTATAAAACAGCATTGTAAAACAGCATTGTAAATGGTATAAGATTGGTGTTGGATAAAACACCAATAATGACGTAAACTATAAATTCTATCTTTTTTAAAATTCACACTAAATAACAATTATTGCAAATGTCAACTAGCAATGTATCTTTACAAACGATTTAAGGTAAAATTTGTTTTAACATAGCATCAATAGTTCGAATTCTTTACTTTTTTATAATTACCAAATAAAAAAACAAGTATAAATTACTAAAAATGAAAAAACTAAATACGATTACAATAGCATTGTTACTGTCCTCTTTTTGTTCTGTTGCACAAACAAAACTTATACTAATTAGGCCCGCCGATTCTAAAACATGGGGCTATGCAAATGAAAAAGGGATTATGGTAATTTCACCTCAATTTGCAAAAGCATTTTCTTTTTCAGAAGATGGATTAGCAGTAAATTATGATGTAAATGAAAAGAAATACTGTTTCATAAATACAAAAGGAGAAAAGCTTAATACAGAAGTAACTGAGCTGAAACTTAAGCTTGATGTTACGTTCGGGATCATATCAGTTCTTGATTACGAAGGTTTTTTTGATGGATTAGCGGCCGTAAATGTTGATAAAAAATGGGGATTTTTAAATACAAAAGGTCGGTTTGCAATCCAACCAAAATATACTGATATAAAAAGTTTTTCAGAAGGTTTTGCAAGTGTTAAACTAGATGACAAAATATTTTTTATTGACAAGATTGGTAAAGAGTATTATATTAAAACGAAAGAGCAAGTTTTATCATTAAGTAAATTTACAAATGGATTAGCATCCTTTAAAACTAAAGATGGTAAACATGGCTTTATTGATAAAGAAGGTACTATTATTATTCAACCAATATATAAAAGTGTAGGTTATTTTGTAAAAGGTTTAGCATGGGTTAAAACCTTCGATGATTTAATTGGATATATCAATACTACAGGCGAAATGGTTATCAAACCACAATTTACAGGTGGAAAAAACTTTGAAGACACTGGCATCCTCGCACAAGTAAAAACGGATAAAGAATGGTTTTATATCAATTCAAAGGGCACTCCCGTAAAATTAAAATATGAAAACAAAGACGTTGGTGATTTTTCTGAAGGATTTGCGTGGGTGAAAATAAATGAAAAGCGAGGCTTCATTAATACGATTGGAGAAATTGTAATTCAGCCAAATTTTGACGCAGTGAAAGAATTTCATAATGGTTATGCTGCCGTAAAAATTGGAGAACACTGGGGCTTAATAAATTCTAGAGGGGAAGTTGCTATACCTATAGAATTTGGAGGGATAAGAGATCTTGAAATTATCAAATAATTTTTTTTACAATATTTGCTTATAAATAATGTATAAAACAAATGTTTTATGTTATGCATTATAAACGCATTTCTAAAATATAATCGTTTCCATAAGTAATCAAGGGAAGGTAAACGTAAATCACATTCATTCAATCCTAACTTTTTAAACAATCAAGTAGGTAAAACTCTCATTTAATATTTATTGAGTTTAGTTTTTTTCGTTTATCTTTATAGTTTAACTAAACAAACTAATTAATGAAAAAAGCATTCGTCTTTCCAGGACAAGGTTCTCAGTTTTCCGGAATGGGAAAAGAATTATACGAAACCTCTGATTTAGCAAAAAAATTATTTAACCAAGCCAACGATATTTTAGGATTTAATATTACTGAAATTATGTTTTCGGGAACAGATGAAGCTTTAAAACAAACTAACGTTACTCAGCCTGCTGTATTTTTACATTCCGTTGTTTTAGCTTTATCCTTAGGAGAAACATTTGTTCCTGATATGGTTGCTGGCCATTCATTAGGTGAATTTTCGGCCTTGGTTGCCAACAAAACATTAAGTTTCGAAAGTGCCTTAACTTTAGTATCAAAAAGAGCACAAGCGATGCAAAAAGCTTGTGAAATAAATCCATCAACGATGGCAGCTGTTTTAAATTTAGACGATGCCATTATTGAATCCATTTGTAAAGAAATTACAGAATCAGGACATGTTGTTGTGCCTGCAAATTACAATTGCCCTGGTCAGTTAGTGATTTCAGGTTCTATTGAAGGTATAAATATTGCTTGTGAACGCATGAAAGCCGCAGGCGCAAAACGTGCCTTAGTATTGCCTGTTGGCGGAGCATTTCATTCACCGTTAATGGAACCCGCTCGTATTGAATTAGAAGCAGCTATAAATAACACCACGTTCAATAATCCAATTTGCCCGGTTTACCAAAATGTAACAGCAAGTGCAGTTTCTAATGCTGACGACATTAAAAAGAATTTAATATTACAATTAACGGCTCCAGTAAAGTGGACACAAACTGTTACTCAAATGATTGCTGATGGTGCAACTCACTTTACAGAAGTTGGACCAGGAAAAGTATTACAAGGCCTTGTTAAAAAAGTTAATCCATTAATAGAAACCATAAGCGCTTAAATATATGATCAAGAAAATTATTTTTAGTTTTACCTTAGTTTACCTATCTTTTAACTTAAATGCACAGTTTTTTAGAGGGGTTGGTATTTTTGTTGGTGCAACCATGTCAAGCCATCGATATGTAAACAGATTACCAGTTGATAGCACTTTTTTCACTCATACACAACCGGCACCATCTCATCGTTCAGCAGAGTATTTTAGTTGGAGTGTTGGTATTTTAGGTGAATTTCTAAAATATAATAATTTTAGATGGCAAACGGAATTAGAGTATTGTAATAAAGGAGCAATTGAAAGGCCACTTATTTATCCATGGCCAATTATTAGAGGGAATAAAACGGCAAATACGTTTGGAAATATTCAATGGAATAATTATGCTAAAATATTTTTTACTGAAGGTTATAGAGGTACGCCTTATATTATGATTGGTGGGCGTATCGAATATAATTTAAGAAGATCAATTTCTGCCTATCCAACAGTGATGGCAGCTGTTCCTAAAATAACGGTAACACCAGATGTAGCTTTAGGTTATGAATTTTTGACCTATAGTAAATTTAAACCATTTGTTGAACTACATTATAATCCAGATGCTATAAAAATACATGTAGGTGATGTAACTCAATGGAATCGAACATTTGAATTAAGAGTTGGTGTTATTTATCGTCCCAAAAAAGCGATAGATGATTGTAATGCGCCACGCTATCACGGAAGTAATTATTAATTTTTTAGCTGAATAAATTATGGTAATGTCAAAAGATGTTTTGTTTTCTCTTACTAAAGGTGGTTACGCACCTCAAGAGGAAATGTTGGAAGTAGCTCGAAAAAAAGGAAAATTATATATTGGTATTCCTAAGGAAATGGCATTTCAAGAAAACCGAGTTCCCTTAGTTCCAGATGCTGTGGCTTTATTAGTTAATAATGGTCATCGTATTATTATTGAAACTGGTGCAGGAAAAGCAGCACATTTTGAAGACACTGATTACAGTGAAGCAGGTGCTGAAATTGTTTACTCAGCTAAAGAAGTTTTTAAAGCAGATATTATTTTAAAAATTGCTCCTCCTACTCTAGATGAAATTGAATGTATGCAAACTAAGCAAACGTTATTTTCATCTCTTCAATTAACGGTTCAACCAGAAGATTTTTTAAAAAAATTAGTTGCTAAAAAATTAAACTGTGTTGCATACGATATGATTACGGATGATGCTGGTATTTTTCCGGTTATTAGAGCAATGGGAGAAATTGCAGGAGGAACATCTATACTCGTTGCTGCCGAATTATTAAGCAATGCTAATAATGGTGTTGGTTCTATATTAGGAGGAATTAGTGGTATTTCGCCAACTGAAGTCGTTATTATTGGAGCAGGAACTGTTGGAGAATTTGCTGCACGTGCGGCTTTAGGTTTAGGTGCAACCGTTAAAGTATTTGATAATTCAACCTCGCGTTTGCGTCGTTTACAAAGTCAATTAGGTACTCGTATTTTTACTTCAGTTATAGTGCCTAAGGTTTTAGAAAAACATTTAAAAACAGCTGATGTTGTTATTGGTGCATTAAGAGCTACAAAAGGAAGAACGCCTTGTATCGTTTCTGAAACCATGGTTTCTGAAATGAAAACAGGTTCAGTTATTATTGATGTCAGTATTGACCAAGGTGGTGTTTTTGAAACCTCAGAAGTAACCAACCATACAAAACCCGTATTTAGAAAACATGGTGTTATCCATTATTGTGTTCCAAATATTCCTTCGCGTGTTGCGAGAACTGCCTCTTATGCTTTTAGTAATATTTTTCAACAAATATTAATTAACATGGGTGATGAAGGTGGTTTTGACAGCTTAGTAAGAAAAGATGCTGGCGTTAGAAATGGTGTTTATGTTTATAATGGTATTCTAACAAATCAATATTTAGGAGAAACATTTAACCTTCCATTTAAAGACATTAATTTATTAATGGCAGCAATGTAATGCTTAATCCAAACACAAAATTTTAAAATTATAATTTCTTTATATGAACTTTTGGCAACGCTTTCGTTTTTTCTTAGTTGGATTTATTCCTGGTTGTATTATTTTAATTTTTATTATTAATAAAAAAGGATGTACAAGTCCTAATGAATTAAAAATGCAGGAACTTCAATTTCAAACCATGCAATTAGGTCCAAAAGCACTCTGTAAATTACAATGTTTAAAACAAACAGAATCTTTATTTAGACTCAACTTAAAGAAATTTGAAGTTGATTATAGTTTAAGTGAAGTGCATAAAGAACCCTACGGAACCTATTATTTAAAAGCTCTTGATAAAAAAGACGCGATGTATGAAATGATAGTTGATGATAAAGACACGATTACATTTATAAATGATATTAAAATTTTGAGTCCTACTATTATTTGCAATTGCGATTCAGTAAATTAAAATGGAGCAACTAAAAACAGATTTATCTAAATATAATAACGATTGGTATAAGCGTGGTGGTTCCACTTTTAAACAAGTGAGTTGGTACATTGTGAGTTATATATTTGTAAACTCAGCTTACCCAAACAGTGCTTTTAAAGTTTTTTTATTAAGATTATTTGGCGCTAAAATTGGGAAAAACGTTACTATAAAGCCAAGTGTGCATATTAAATTCCCTTGGAATTTACGCATAGGTAATAATGTGTGGATTGGAGAAAAAGTTTGGATTGATAATTTAGGTTTAGTTGTATTGCATGATAATTCTTGTGTTTCGCAAGGAGCAATGTTATTATGTGGTAATCACCATTACAAAAAAGTAGCTTTTGATTTATTAGTTGGTAACATCACTGTTGAAGAAGGCGCATGGGTTGGTGCTAAATGTGTGGTTTGCCCTGGTGTAAAAATTGGAAGCCATTCTGTTTTAACGGTAAGTAGTGTAGCAGTTTCTCGTCTTGAACCTTGGGGAATATACCAAGGAAATCCTGCAGTAAAAATTAAGGAACGAATAATTAAAGGCTAAAAAAAACTATTTCAATTTATTATCATGTTTTTTTACAGATTAGAAATAAATTATTTTTCAATTGAATCCTAATTATAACAGAATTTGTCATACTGTTTATTTTTAATTATACTTGTGTGATAATCAGTTTTAAACAAAAAAACATCAATTAAAATGAAATATTTTATCATATTATCAATGTGTATTTTATTTGCAATAAATGCCATTTGTCAAATTAATCCTTCACAAAATAAAATTTCGGTAGATGTTAGTACGAATCCCCAAAACGCTAGTTTTGATTATGATTCCTGTTTTACAATTGGAAAACAATTAGGTATGACTCAAACAGGAATTTTCCAAACATGGCAGTCTATTGAAACAAGCCCAATGTATTACAATTTTACTGTATTAAACATTGCAAACTTATATTATCCTGCATACGGTATGGCAATAGATTTAACAATAGCACCGATAGCTACTAATGTTTTAGAAGTTCCTACTGATTTAGCGACAACATCATTTAGTAGTACTATAATGATAAATCGTTTCAAAAAATTACTAGATAGTGTAAAAGTTCATATACCTAGCGTAACACTTTCATCACTAATAATTGGTTCCGAAAGCGATGTTTACTTTGGAACTAATACCAGTAAATGGGCTGATTTTACAATATTTTACAACGCTACGAGTGCTTACGCAAAAATTTTATGGCCAGGTTTAAAAGTATCAACAGAACTTACTTTTGATGGTTTAATAAATCAAAATAGTGCAGCCCAAACATTAAATACAAATAGTGATTATATTGGAGTTTCTTATTATCCATTAAACATTGATTTTACAATGAAGCCTGTAACTGCCATACCAACAGATTTTGCAGCACTTGTAGCTTTGTATCCAGTTAAACAATTATGTTTTTATCAATATGGTTATGCAAGTAGTACTTTGTGTAATAGTTCATTGTTGCAGCAAAAGCAATTTATATCTCAATCATTTACAAGTTGGGATATGTATGCAACACATATTAAAATGATTGATTTTACATGGCTTCACGATTTAAGCCCATCACAAGTAAGTTATTATTCTGCTTATTATGGCATTTCCAACCCAATTTTTTTAGAGTACTTACGAACTATAGGCATGCGCGATTGGGCAAACAGAGGCACTGATAAACCAGCATTACAAGAGTTGCGATGCCAAGCAAAAGTAAGAGGTTATAATTCATTAACAATTACTTGTTCTACAACAGAAGTTGAAAAACATTCTACAGTAAAAAACACATTCTTTATTTATCCTAACCCTGCTAATGAAACACTATCTTTTAAAATTAATTTTAAAAAGGATGCGCCTATTAAACTTACCTTGTATAACGTTTTTGGTGAATTAGTAAAAGAAATATTAGTTAGCAACGAATCAAAAATTTCAATTTCTGATTTACAGAAGGGTGTATATTTTATTGTTGATGAAAGTAATTCATATTCTAATTTGAAATTTATTAAAGAATAAGACAAATGAAAAATATAATTATTTACTGTTTTATTTTACTGGCACATTTTACGTACTCGCAAGATACTTTAATTGCAAAACCAATTAAACCAAAATCAGCATTTAAAGGTGGAATTGGTTTGTTTCCAATGCCTAATAAAACTATGTTAGGCTACCGCTCAAATATTCATAAAAATTGGGCGTTTGATAGCAAGTTTGGCTATACGTTTTCAAGATTACCACTTTTAAATATTGAATTAAATTTACAACATCGTCATATAAAAAATGAAATTTTTAATTTATATAGCGGATTTGGAATTACGTTTGATGGCTTTACGCCTGGTGTTATTTTACCTTTAGGCTTTGAACTTAAACCATTTGAGAAATATAAAAACATTGTTTTTGTTGCTGAGGCTTCGCCTAAATTAACTTTTTCTTTTAGTAGTGCTTTTAATTCGACTTTAAGTGGGAACATTGGGATAATTTATTTTAAACCTCGAAAAAAGAAATGATTATTAGTAGAATCATAAAATTTAGTTTTTACTTTTCAATTATAATTTTAATAAATTATTCGTGTAAGAAAAAACCTTTTAAACAAGATACTCGAAGCTTTTATATGGGAGCTACGCCTTATCCACCTGATTATACAGATAGAGGTGATGCATTAGTTTATAATTTTATAAATGCAAATTGTGATTTAATTGCTCATCATTTTGATGATGGCGTGCCTTGGGAAGAAGCTTTAAATAACTCAATATATCCTCAAGTTATTATTGATGAAAGTAATAAACGCATTTCAAAATCTCATGTTTCAAAGGTATATTTATCATTAGCACCGCTTACATCTTCACGAAATAAAATTGCAGGTTATTGGAGCAAAACAGTTGTAGATAGTGTAAAAAACAAATGGAAGAATAAAGAAATTAACGACTCACTGGTGGTTAAAGCATATTTTAACTACTGTTGTTATATGATTGATAAATTTAATCCGAACTATTTTAATTATGCAATAGAGTGCAATAGTAAGGAATGGACTGCTGAAGACTTTAATAAATTTCTTGATTTTTGTTCAAAAATTTATCCTCAATTAAAACAACATTATCCAACATTGCCAATTTTTGTTAGTTACGTAATTACACAAGATGCCATCGTACTTGAACGTGCAAAAAAAATAAACCAATATTCAGATTATATTTCTGTTAGTTCTTATCCTTATGTTTCTGTTGGTTCATTTGCTTACGGACCAACCGATGTAGGAAGTATACCGTCAGATTGGTTTTCTAAATTTAGAGATATTGATGCTTCAAAGCCATTCTCAATTGCTGAAACTGGCTATATCGCAGAAGACTTAAATTTATCAGAATATGGTATTACAAAAATTGGCAAGCCCGAATGGCAAGCTGATTATGTGCAATTCTTATTTGAAACTTGTAATAAATATAATGCTGAATTTGTAAATTGGTTTTGCCCTTATGATTACGATAATGGTTATAATACTTTACAAGCAATAGGTGCTGCTTTCCCTTTATTTAAAGAATGGAAAGATACCGGATTATTTGATGGCAATGGATTAGAAAGGCCATCTTTAAAAGTTTGGAATAAATGGCACAAAGCTGAAAAAAAATAATTATTTGCCCTAGGATAAAAATTGGAAGTCAATCAGTATTAATTGTATTAGCGTTGCTGTTTCTCATCAAGAGCCATGGGGAATATACAAAGGGAATCCTGCAGTAAAAATTAAGGAACGAATAATTAAAGGCTAAAAAAAACTATTTCAATAGTTGAAATAGCATTTTTAATTTAACTCATTATTAATTCTCTAAAAGAAATCAAAAAAGAACATCACTGCTGCTTGGTTTTTATTAACACCACTTGCTGAACCAACAATGCTTCCATTTTTTCTAACATCGCCATTGCTTTCAATTTTACCAACAATGCTCCCGTTTAAACGAACATCACCATTCGATTCAACTTTACCTACAATAGATCCGTTTTTACGAATATCGCCACTAGATTCGATTTTCCCTTTAATACTTCCGTCAACACGAATATCGCCATTCGATTCAAATTTACCTTTAATGCTACCATTAATACGAACATCTCCATTCGATTCAATTTTACCATAAGAAGAACCATTTTTTCTTAAGTCTTGTGCAGTTGCAGAGTTTATAAATAAACATACTGCTGAAGCTAATACTAACTGTTTTAATTTCATGTTTTAGTTTTTAATTATTTTATTAAATGAAAGAATCTAATGGATTATTCACAATTTATTATTCAAATAATAATCGGTTGCTTTTCGCACGCTTCCATATTTAAGTAATAGTTCCTTGGCTAATTCATAATCTTCGAGGTCTGTATTTTTCATAACCATACGTGTGCCTCTATCAACTAATTTGTTATTACTCAAAGCCATGTCAACCATTTTATTTCCTTTCACTCTTCCTAATTTTATCATCACTGAAGTTGAAATCATATTCAAAACCAACTTTTGAGCAGTCCCTGATTTCATTCGCGTTGAACCCGTAACAAATTCAGGACCAACCACAACTTCAATAGGAAATTTTGAAACTTCTGCAACCCTTGATTCTGTATTGCATACAATACATCCAGTTGAAATATTGTTTTTATTACATATTTCTAATGCCCCAATAACATAAGGTGTTGTACCAGATGCAGCGATACCAATAACCACATCATTTTCATTAATTTGATAGGCTTTTAAATCTTCCCAACCTTGGTTCACATCATCTTCTGCAAATTCTACAGCCTTACGAATGGCTGTGTCGCCTCCGGCTATTAACCCAACAACTATACCCTGCTCTATTCCGTATGTTGGCGGACATTCACTTGCATCCAATATTCCTAATCGTCCGCTTGTGCCTGCTCCCATATAAAATAATCGTCCACCGATTTGCATTTTTTCAACAACACGTTCAACTAATTTTTCAATTTGAGGAATGGCATTATTAACAGCCGTTGGAACTGTTTGGTCTTCTGCATTCATATTTTTCAAAAGATCACGAATGCACATGTTTTCAAGGTTATTGTAATTAGAATCTGACTCAGTTGTTTTTTGTATCATACTTATATAAGAAAAATTAGTTAAAGCGTTTCATTGGAAATAGTTGTGATTGCTGTTTACCATCTATTATTCCTGATATTTTAGCAACTATAGAATCCTTTGAAATTTGAGTATAAACTATCTTAGAAGGAAAATCATGATTTGGATTTTCAAACACTAATTGAGTTGGAGTAAGTTCTGTCATTTCAAATGAAACTGGTTGTTCATTATTTTGATTCTTAACTGAAACAATATAATTCCACTTTTTATTTTTTTTCTCTAAACTAATCGATTCATAAAACACTGTATCTGATTTTATAATAACATAACTTACTCCCAAATAAATGGAATCATTTTTCTGTTTCCAAATTTCGGTTAAGTTTCCATCAGGGGTATTATTTTGCCAAGTTCCTAAAAACCAATTTGCTTGTTCAATATGACTTAAATCATAATCGTTAGATATTGTTTCTTCATTTGAATTAATCTTTGTGCTACAGGCCATTAATAGTATGGCGGTAAATGAAATCAATAAAGCACCAAATAATTTTATATTTTTCATTCTACAATTAATTTTACGAATTCACTTTTTGCCTCACCATATAAAACCAAATAATATAATCCTTTAGTTAAATTATTTTCATTTTTATCAATTACAAAGTCATGAATACCCTTTGAATAAGGCTTAGTTGTAACGATTTCTTTAATTAGCTTTCCAGACGAATCAACTAACTGAGCGGTCACTTTTTGTTTTTTAGTTAAACTAAATACAATTTTAGTTTGGCTCGAAAACGGATTTGGTTGAGGTGTAATAATTGAAATAGGAGATTTCTCACTGTCATTAATTCCTGTTAAAGTTAAGGCGTCCAAATTAGCTGTAAAAACAGAAAGAGCTCCTGCATTTAATTGCATCCAAATTGGTCGCACCACATTATTATGTGCAGAAATACCAATATAATCTCCAAAAAACACACTACTTGTTGGGTTAAATGAAGTTTGATTTATTTTATGATTTGTAAATGTATTTCCTCCATCTTTTGAAATAGCAACATAAACGTCTGTTAAATTACTTCCCGTATAATTTCTACGATCATAAAAAATTACATATACATATCCAGTTGCTTGATCAACCGTCATACTACTCATAAATTGATTTTTGCCAGGCACATCATTATTTACTCTTATTGGACTACTCCAAGTTGTTCCACCATCTGATGATTTAACAATGTAAACATCCACATCATTTATTCCATTGGTTTGGTCGCTGTAATTCACATATAAATTACCACGGTTTGGTCCTTGACTCAAATCACAATTGGTAAAAGGCAAACCATTACAACGCATTAAACCACCAACATCATAAACCCAACCACCTGCAATGGTTCCAATTAATTTTTCAGAAGGCATCCAAGTTAATCCATTATCCAATGATTTTTGAAACCTTAAACCTTGTAAACTAGCCCAAACTACATAAACCTCACCACTTGGACCAATAGCAGGAACTGCACCTTCAACCGTTGTATCATTATCCATACAATTTCCCCCTTGATGATTAATACGCAAAGGTGTGCTCCAAGTTAAACCTGCATCAGTCGATTTTGAATACATAACATGCGAACTATCGGATGCTAACGAACTTTCATATTTGTCAAATTGTGTCCAAGTAATATGTATTGAATTGTCAAACGAACTAACAACATACCAAGGTTTATCTTGCACTTTTGTTCCATTTTTTCCAGTAGCTGTGCAAATAGGATACGTTGCACCAGCATCGGTTGATTTTTGAATAACGATTCTATCAACCCATGTTCCGCCAGGAGTAATGGTTGGATTTGGATTTGAAAGATGCATATAAAAAGCAGAACCAAGCGTATCCCAAAACACAACTGGATCGCCATAAACACTAAATGCATTGCAAGTTAAAAACGCAGTTTGCCAAGTTAAACCACCATCACTGCTTTTATAACGGTTATTAATATTAGCACCAGCAACAATTTGGCTAGTATTTTTTGGATTAATGGCAATAGTTACTTCTTCTGGGTCATTAATTGTACTAATCAATATATTTGGATATTGTGCTTTAACCGATAAAACGGAAAGCCATATTAAAATAAAAGTTAATTTAAATGTTTTCATTTTTATATTGAATGAGATTGGTTAAATTTATATTGTATAAAATTAATAAATAATGCCACACCAAACAATCGAAGAATTTAAAAGTTTACTTCATCAGGAAGATTATAGTCAGCTTTCAAGAAAGCTATTGGATGTTAGTGTAGAAAATAATTTAGAAAATGATACTGAACAATTGATTTATGATTTTAGAAAAAGTTATTTAGATGCTGATTCAAAAGAAGTATTAAAACAAGACGCTAATATTATTTTAAGTGCAATTACCAACTCAATTTTATCAGAACCCGAAAACTACCCCACAACCAATTTGGTGTGTGATGCTCAAAATATTAGTAAACAATACGTAAACGGTGGAAGTCCATTTTATTTACAACCCCTAAATGTTGAATTAAAATTTGGAGAAATAACAGGTGTTGTTGGCGAAAATGGAAATGGCAAAACAACTCTCTTAAGGATATTAGCTGGAGAATTATCAAGTGATACTGGTGAGATAACTTACCCTGCATTAAATGCAGATGATAAAAACTGGTATAAGGTTAAAAATCAATTTGTATTTATTCCGCAACGTATTCCTAGTTGGCACGGCAGTTTAGTAGATAACTTACGTTTTTTTGCAAGTATTCATGGTTTTACAAGTGAAGAAAACACTAAACAAATTTCTTATATTTTATTTCGATTAGGTTTAGAAAAATTTAAACATCTTAAATGGTCCGAATTATCAAGTGGATACCGCTTACGTTTTGAATTAGCAAAAGCGATTATGTGGCGTCCAAAATTAATTTTGTTAGATGAACCTTTAGCAAATCTTGATATTAATGCTCAACAATTATTCCTCCAAGACTTAAAATTCTTTGTAAAATCAACAAAATTTCCATTAAGTATTATTTTAAGTTCGCAACAATTACATGAAGTAGAAAGTATTTCGGATAATATTATTTTCATTAAACAAGGTAAAACCATTTATAACGGTAACCAGCAAAAGTTTGGGGTTGACGAAAACTTAAACACTTTTGAATTAACTTCTATCGCAACTCGAGAACAATTACAAGCTATTTTTAAAGATTATGATTTGAAAGTTGAAAATGCAGGTACGACTACACTTGTGAGTTTATCAAAACAAATTACAAGCGATGTGTTTTTATCGACTTTACTTTCAAATAAAATTACGCTAACTTATTATCGTGATATTAGTCATTCAACACGAAAGCTATTTCATAAGGATATTTAATACTTTTAATTATTTGGGCATTACTAAATACCTAGCTTATTAAAATGATTTGGGCGTTACCCTACGGGTCAGGCTTTTCGTTTCAATCTTTTTTCATTCCTCAAAAAGGATTTTCACTTCAATCCTTAACGCAAACTTACATTTAGTTTCGAAGCTTATAAATCAAATGTTAGGCTATGATTTTGTGCAGCAATAGCTGTCAAATGAATATGCGTAGACAAATAGTGTGAGGATTCATTTTAGCAGCGGTCCGCAGGAATTGCCTTTCACAAAATCATAAGGTTTTGGATACTTTTGCCTTC
>JBBQKU010000006.1:0-169878 GCA_038327195.1 Bacteroidota bacterium
ATCCGTAATCTATCAGATAAATTTCATGTTGTGATGTTGGATTCGGATAAAAATTCAGAAGCGGAACAAATGGCATTGTTACCTTTTAGGTTAAGTGATTATCAATTAACGAAACCAAGCGAGATTGTATTAACAAATACAGCTATAGGTTATAACACTATGATAGTGTTAAAAGTAATATGGAGATAATTGAGGTTTTAGGTAATTTATGAAAAAAATATTTTTTATAATAGTCCTATTTCAAGGTGTGTCATACTGAACTTGATTCAGCATATCTGAAGACCCTGAATTAAGTACTGTGTTCACTAACGGTTTGGGGATTATTTTAATTTATTACATTTACACCTTGGAATTGAGCATTTATAATGTGTTATTTGTAAAGGAATAATTCTTCAGGGTTCAAAAACGATTAAACTTATCCTTCAAAAGTGACAGAAAAAATAACCATACGAGAGTTTACTTTATCTACACTGTTTGAAAATATATTTGGACTTTTATTCAGTAAGTTTTTAGTTCCATTTAAAATCTTGCATTCTAATCCTAATTTAAAATACTGTAAATAAAAATCAACACCAGCACCGCCACTGTAAAAAAAATCGTCACGTTTTAAATTTACCGCATCATCTAATTGATTTCCTCCAGTAGCACTTGATGGCTTTTTTTTAGAAGCCAAATCAAGTGAATACCCACCACCGATAATTACAAATGCGCCAAAATTATCAAGTCTTTTAGATTGTAATTTTAATTCTAATGGAAAAATTAAGAATGTTGATTCAACTGTTTTTTTATAAATTTTTGTGCTATCATGTCTCGCATTTTCTAATGTATATTGTATACCTCTTGAGGCGAAACTTATGTTTGGTGTAAAGCGTAATCTAATATATTGATGAAGTCTAAAATCTGAAATTATTCCTAAAGCAAATCCTGGATCAGAATGTGAGTAAACTGTTTTCATTCCATATTTAGTTGTTCCAATTAATGTATCGGGAAACGCGGAATTTTTTACAGTATGAATTTTAAAATTTGTTTTATTGTAAGCTAATGCAAACCCAAAGTGCATTTTGTTTTTGTAAAACTTTGGTAAATTAACTCCACTCTCTTCTTTATGTTGAGAAAATAATTGATTAACAATCAAACAGAAAAAAAATATGTATGTATAGTGTTTCAATTAATTACTAAAACGTAAGATTTATGTTTTTATTATAATTAACTTATAGGCAGTTCTGTTATTGGTTTAGGTTTAAATAATAGCTTTTGAAAAACTAAAATAATACCAACACCAAAAGAAATAGCCATATCGGCAAAGTTAAAAATGGCACTAAAAAACTCGAAATGTTCGCCACCCCATATTGGCAACCAATTTGGTAATTGACCATCAAACATTGGAAAGTAAAACATATCTACTACATGTCCTTGCAAAAACCCTGCATAACCACCTAGCGGACTCATAAACTGAGCCACATCGTAATCCGTACTTGCACTAAACATGAGACCATAAAAAGCAGAATCTAAAATATTTCCTAAAGCCCCAGCTAATATTAAGGCAACACATACGATAAAAACTTTATGTTCTCCTTCATTTACTATTTTCTTAATGTACATAAATCCAGCAATCACAGCTAAGATTCTGAAAACACTAAGCGCTAATTTCCCATAATTACCTCCAAACTCTAAACCGAAAGCCATACCTGGATTTTCTGTAAAAGTAATGCGGCTCCAATCGCCAATAATACGGCAAACTTCACCCGTTGGAAAATGGGATTTAATATATAGTTTAATACTCTGGTCAATAAACAATACCAGAAAAATAGTAATTATGGGGAGTTTATATTTGTTTAGCATATAGCTTGTAAAAGCAAAAAGGTTATCTTTTGTAAAGATAACCTTTTTTTTAAGCCATGTAATAAAATTCAAATTTGATCTTTGGCAAACTATTGACTCAATTTAGCATCAATACTTAAAGTAGCGTGAGGTACTGAACGTAAACGTTCTTTTGGAATTAATTTACCAGTTACTCTACAAATACCATACGTTTTGTTTTCAATACGCATTAAAGCATTTTTTAAATTCACAATATATTTTTCTTGACGAATTGCTAATTGAGCAGTTTCTTCTTTTGATAAAACATCAGAGCCATCTTCTAATAATTTAAATGAAGGAGATGTGTCATCAGTTCCATGATTATCAGCGTTAGAAAGTGTTTGTTTTAATAAATCAAAATCTACTTGAGCCTCTTTTAATTTTGTAATAATTAATTCTTTGAATTCTGTTAATTCTTTATCAGAATATCTTGTACGATTATCATCCGTATTTAAAAAAGGTTTTGGTTGAGCTGCTTGAGGTTTTTTTATTAACGGTTTTGTAATATCAATATGTAATGGACGGTTTCTAATATAGTTTTCTGATCCAGATGAACGCCCTTCACTTTTTTTACGTCTGCCACGGCCACGTTTTTCTGGAATTTCATCATCATCATCATCATCAATTGGAATTCCACCACCCTCTAAATCTAAAACAGGTGCTTCATCCAAATCTACATCAACTACAGCATCATCTTCATCATCAGCCTTATCATAATCATCTTTTACATCAACATCAGAATCATCATCTTCTTCAGGCTCAACATCATCGTCTTCATCATCTTCTTTTTTGCCTTTTTTACCTGCTTTAGCAGGTTTTGATGCTTTTTTAGTAGATTTTTTAGCAATGGCATCAATTGGTTTGCCTTTTACAACAGGCTTAGCAATTTCTTTTGCAGCTTTCTTAATTTCAACTTTTTTAGGAGTGGGTTTAGCTATAACTTTAACAACAACTTTTTTAGGAGCAGGTTTTGTAGACTTAACTACTTTTTTAGGAACGTTTTTTATCACTTTTTTAGGGGCTGGTTTTGGTGCAGGTTTTTTTGCAACAACTTTTTTAGCTGTTGGTTTTGGCGCAGGTTTCACAACTTTTTTAGGAGCTGGTTTAGTTGGTTTAGCTATTTTTTTAACAGGCTTTGCTGCAGCTTTTTTAGGAGCTGGTTTTTTTGCAACAACTTTTTTAGGAGCGGGTTTGCTTGCTTTTTTAGCAGGTTTTACTATTTTCTTTGCCATATTCTTTTTTTAATAAATTAATTTAATTTTTCAATAGAAATAAGAGTAGAGACCAGTTCATCAACTTCAACGGCATTTGCGGTAGTTAGTGTTAAATTTTTTACAACTTGCAAATCGCCTGTCAAGGTTTCGGCGCAAATATAGTTCAAATTATTTTGAATGGCAGTATCTAAAGCATCATTTTGTTGAATTTTAACCAAAATCTTGTCAGTTAGTGCCAATCCTGTCTCTTTTCTAAGGTTTTGTATGCGGTTTACCAATTCTCGGGCTAACCCTTCTTCACGCAAAGCATCAGTTAGTGTGATGTCGAGCGCAACCGTTATTTGGCCACTATTTGCCACTTTCCAACCCGGAATATCAACAGGGATTATTTCTACGTCTTCAGTTTCTAAAACGATTTCATCACCTTCTATGTTCATTTTAAAAAGCCCTGATTTTTCTATTTCAGTTATAATTAATTTGCCATTATCGTTTGCATAAGCTTGAACTGTTTTCATGTGTTTACCACATTTTTTACCTAATGTTTTAAAATTTAGTTTTAAGTTTTTTACAATTTGAACTTCAGCCTCAGTTACAAAGTCTAATTCTTTTACATTTACTTCTGCAAGTATAATATCTTTTACAGCTTCAACATTTTGTCTGAATTCATTATCCAATATTGGAATTTGAATTTTTTGTAATGGCTGACGAACTTTTAAATTTTCTTTTTTACGAATAGATAAAATCATCGAAGAAATTTTTTGAGCCATTTCCATTCGCTTCTCTAAACTCGAATCAATTACCTGAACGTTAGCTTTTGGAAATTCAGAAATATGAACCGAATCGACCTCGAGAGCCTCAGTTGGCGATTGTAAATTATTAAACAACCAATCAGAAAAGAAAGGAGCAACTGGACTCATTAATTGAGACAATACCATTAAGCATTCGTGTAATGTTTCGTAAGCTGCTTTTTTATCTTCACTCATTTCGCCTTTCCAAAAACGGCGACGAGATAATCTGATATACCAATTACTTAAATGTTCATCAACAAACTCCTCAATATATCTAGCAGCTTTATGTGGTTCAAAATTTTCGTATTGCTCAGTAACGTCTGCTATTAAACTATTTAATTTTGATAAAATCCATCGGTCTAATTCTGCACGATTATTAAAAGGTACTGTGTTTTTTGTATCAACTATAAAACCATCTACATTTGAATACAAAGCAAAAAAACCATAAGTATTATAAAGCGTTCCAAATAATTTTCGTTGTACCTCACCAATGCCTTCTAGGTCAAACTTTAAGTTATCCCAAGGTGCTGCATTTGCTACCATATACCAACGAGTGGCATCTGCGCCATATTTTTCGATAGTTACAAATGGGTCAATAACGTTACCTAAACGTTTACTCATTTTAACACCATTTTTATCAAGCACTAAACCGTTAGATACGACATTTTTATAAGCAATAGAATCAAAATTCATTGTTGCAATGGCATGAAGTGTAAAAAACCATCCACGTGTTTGATCAACACCTTCTGCAATAAAATCAGCCGGATAATTTGTTCTATTATCAATTAATTCTTTGTTTTCGAAAGGATAGTGTAATTGCGCATAAGGCATAGCTCCCGAATCAAACCAAACATCAATTAAGTCAGTTTCGCGAATTAATTTTTTCCCATTTTTCTCTAAAACAATACTATCTGCATATGGTTTATGTAAATCAAACGTGTCATAATTTTCTTTTGAAAAATTACCTATTTCAAATTTAGCTAATGGATTTTCAGCCATTATGCCTTTTGATACAGCATTATCAATTTCTTTTTTTAATTCTTCAGCACTTCCAATAACTAATTGTTCTGTTTTATCTTCACTTGTCCAAATAGGAATAGGAATTCCCCAAAAACGAGAACGTGATAAATTCCAATCATTTAAGTTTTCAAGCCAATTACCAAAACGCCCTGTTCCAGTTGATTCTGGCTTCCAGTTGATTGTTTTGTTAAGTTCAATCATTCTATCTTTAGCGGCAGTTGATTTAATAAACCAACTATCTAAAGGATAATATAAAATTGGTTTATCAGTTCTCCAGCAGTGCGGATAACTATGCTCGTATGTTTCTTTTTTAAACAACTTTCCTTCTTCTTGTAGTTTTAAAACAATACGCTCATCAACACTTAAATAAGATTTTAATTCTTTTATTTTACCAGCGCTTTCTAAAACTTGTTTTTGTTTTTCAAACTCAACTTGCTTTTCAGCATCGGTATGATAGGCTTCTTTTACATATTCTTCGCCGTATAGAAAAATACCGTCTTGTATTTCAGGTACAAATCTTCCTCGTTTATCAACAAGTGTTAATGAGTCAATGTTGTTTTGTTTAGCAACTCTAAAATCGTCTGCACCAAAGCTCGGTGCAATATGAACAATACCAGTACCATCAGTTGTCGTTACAAAATCACCAACAATAACTTCAAAAGCTTTTCCTTCAGGTTTTACAAATGGCAATAATTGTTCGTACGAAATGCCTTCTAAATCAGAGCCTTTGCAATGACCAACAATTTTAAAAGGAATGTTTTTATCGCCAGGTTTATAATCTTCAAATTTTAAATCGGTATGTTTTTCTGAAAAGTATTTATTTACTAAATCTTTTGCTAAAATAAATGTTTGTAGAATGCCACTGAATGGGTTAAACGATTCGATAAAAACGTAATCTATATCTTTTCCTACAGCTAAAGCGGTATTTGAAGGTAACGTCCAAGGAGTTGTAGTCCAAGCCATTATAAAAACATCTCCGTTTAAATTTTGAACTTTTAGCTTAGATACATCTTTTAATTTAAACTGAACAGTTGCAGTTCTATCTTTTACATCTTTGTAACAGCCCGGTTGGTTTAATTCGTGTGAAGATAAACCAGTACCAGCTGCTGGAGAATAAGGTTGAATGGTAAAGCCTTTATATAATAAATCTTTTTTCGATAAATTTTGTAATAACCACCAAACACTTTCAATGTATTTATTATCATAAGTTACATAAGGATCACTCATATCAACCCAATATCCCATTATGTCTGTCAAGTTTTCCCAAACATCAGTATATTTCATTACCTCTTTACGGCAAGCTTTATTATAATCTTCAACAGAAATATATTTTGAAGAATTTTTATTTCCAATATCCTCTTTGGTAATACCTAACGTTTTTTCAACACCTAATTCAATTGGCAAACCATGCGTATCCCAACCAGCTTTACGTTTTACTTGATAGCCCTGTAACGTTTTGTAACGACAAAAAATATCTTTAATCGTTCTTCCCATAACGTGATGAATACCAGGCAAACCATTTGCGCTTGGCGGACCTTCGTAAAAAACCCATGGCTTTTTTCCTTCGCGAGTAGAAATAGATTTTTCAAACGTGTTTTTTTCTTTCCACGATTGTAAAATATCTTTTGTTATTTGAGATAAATTAAGTTGGTTGTATGTAGGGTATTTTTTCATAGTTATATTTCCATTTAAACAGTATCAAAAATGGAGAACGAATTTAATAATAAAAAGTGATTTGTTTTTATTTTCCTTAATTAAGAATGATGTTAATTTTTGACTGTTTTTACTTTGATTTATCCTATATTTGGTTATTCAGAATTAAGAAATGGCAATAGCAATAAACGCAACACTTAATAAACTTTTTAAAAACTCCAAAACAACTAAACGCGTAGTGGTTGTAGTGTTTGTAGCGATTTTTATTTTAGCTTGTTACAATGTGGTTTCGTCTTATTTTATGTATTGTGAGCAAACACTTAATAAATTGGATGCGGTTGCCAAGACCTTGTCAACACAAATTGATGGAAATAAGCATCAATTACTTTTGAACTCAAATAAAAAAGTTGGTGAAATTGAAACCAATGAAGAAAATGAGATTTATTATTTTATTCATAAGCAGTTAGCTTCAGCACAAAAGGCTAACAATCTAAAATCTGAGATTTCAACTTTAATTTATAACGATAGTTTAAAACAGTTTTTTTATGTTGTAAACTCTTCTTCTAAGCCCTATTATTTAGATAAATATTCTCAAAATCAGGAAGCGTTTCTTAAGTTTTATAAAACCGGAGGTATGTTACCAGAATATAGGGATGAATTTGGAACTTGGTTAACCGCAATTTGCCCGTTGAAAGATAGTACTGGTATAGTTGTTGGAATTATTGAAGTTGATGAGCGCTACGACGATTTTTTAGATGTTATAGACAAAGAGCTTTATGGAAAAATTGCTATTGCACTATTAATTTTTGCCATTATTGCCATTATTTTGTTGAGGTATTTGAGACAAATTTTATTAGGCGAAGATGCCGTAAAAAAGGAATTGGAGCATTCATATGAAGTTATTAATCAGCACAACGAAGACATGCTGAATAGTATTAATTATGCAAAAAAAATACAAACAGCCATTCTTCCTCCATTAGAAAGTATTAAAAAAAACATCCCAAATTCGTTTATCTTTTATTTACCTAAAGATATTGTTAGTGGCGATTTTTATTTTTTTAGAGAGTTAAAGGAACAAAACAAATATTTAATAGCGGCTTGTGATTGCACAGGACATGGTGTACCAGGTGCATTAATGAGTGTTATTGGCAGTAATTTTTTAGAACAAATTGTAAATGAAAACACAATAAGTCCAGCCGAAATTTTAACTAAATTAAATCAATCAGTTATTAATACCTTAAAACAAGATGATTTAAAAAGTGAGAGTAGAGACGGGATGGATATTGCTATTTGTTTAATTGATAAAACAGCAAATACAATAACTTACGCAGGTGCAAACAGACCACTTTACAGTGTTGATTTAGATGGTAATTGTAAAGAAACAAAGGGGGATAAACGACCAATTGGAGGATTAGACAATAGTTTGTTTAGATTTAGTGAACATACTTTTGAATTAAAGATTAACGATAATTATTATTTATTTACAGATGGTTTTGTGGATCAGTTTGGTGGAGAAAAAGATAAAAAATTTACCACTAAAAGATTTAAAGAAATTTTAAGTTCAATCTCAAAACTACCAATGAAAGAACAACTTGAAATCATTCAAAAATCATTTGTTAATTGGAAGGTTGCAAGCGCACAAACAGATGACGTATTGGTAATAGGATTTAAAGTTGTTTAAATCAAAAATGCAAAACACAAAATATAATTATTTTGTGGCTGAATGGTAATATAACTTTTTAAAGAGTTATAGAGTTGTTTAAAACGGACTTACATTTACATAAATAATAATACTATGCAATTAACAATTTCTGATGTTTCAAAAACATATTCTAATGGCCTAAAGGCATTATCAAATGTAAATTTAACCATAGCTCCTGGCATGTTTGGTTTGTTGGGCCCAAATGGTGCTGGTAAATCAACATTAATGAGAACCATAGCAACGTTACAAGACCCAGACACTGGTAGTATTATGTTGGGTGATATTGATGTTGTAAAACAAAAAGAAGAGTTGCGAAAAGTACTAGGTTATTTGCCTCAGGATTTTGGTTTTTACCCCAAAGTTAATGCAGAGGATATGTTGCATCATTTTGCAGTATTAAAAGGGATTAATAATAAAAAAGAACGAAAAGATATTTGCGACGCATTATTAAATCAAACAAATTTATATGAGGCGCGTAAACGTAATTTAAGTGAATATTCTGGTGGAATGCGCCAACGATTTGGTATTGCGCAAGCTTTATTAGGAAACCCAAAATTAATTATTGTAGATGAGCCAACAGCGGGTTTAGACCCAGCTGAAAGAAATCGTTTTCATAATATTTTAAGTGATTTAGGAGAAAACATCATTGTTATTTTATCAACGCATATTGTTGAAGATATTAAAAATTTGTGCCCACGTATGGTTATTATGAATCGTGGGCAAGTTTTATTAGACGCAAAGCCAAGTGATGCAATTCACCAAATGAAAAATCAAATTTGGAGTATTAGTATTGATAAAACAGAATTAAATAGTTACAAGGATAAGTATAAAGTTATTTCAGCAAAAGTTGTTGAAGGAAAAGTATTGTTGCATATCAAAAGTGATTCAATTCCGGATGCAAACTTCTCAATTGTAGAGCCAGACTTGGAAGATGTTTATTTTTCAAACATACTTTAATTTATTTTAACCTCACTTAAGCTTTAATTATGTTTTTAGAAATACTTCGTTTCGAATTAAAATATGCTTTAAAAAAACCATCAACATATGTGTTTTTTAGCATCTATTTTGTTTTTTATTTATTCTTATCATTGGTTGCTTCAGGCTTTATTCCTTTAGGCTCAAGCGATAGTAATACTTATATTAATAGTGCAGGAGCAAACGCGAGTTTGTATTTGGTTTTTAACCAAAACATTTTAGCGCTTATTCATAACATGATGATTATTGCAATAATGGCTACTGCTATTCAGCGCGATTTCGAATTTAATTCACACTCTTTGTTTTTTACAAAACCAATTTCAAAAGCTTCATATTTTTTCGGAAGGTATTTTGGCGTATTGTTAGTTGCAATTTTTGTTTTTAGCGGCCAATTTTTTGGATTATTATTTGGGAGTATAATTGGGCATAATGAGCCATCAATTGGACCAATCCATATTTATAATTACCTACAACCATTTTTATATTTTGTTTTGCCAAACACTATTTTATTTGGAACCATTTATTTTTCATTAACTACATTTCTAAGAAATACGACTATTGCTTATTTATTTACTGTAATTTTCTTTTTGTTTGATTTAGCTGCCAATTCAGTGTTGTCAGATATTGATTATCAATCATTAGCAGCCATGTTAGATCCTTATGGAAGTAAAGCATTGCAAAAAATTACTCAATACTGGACGCCGTCTGAGCAAAACGAAAGATTATTGTCTTTAACAGAAGAATTACTTTACAATCGTTTAGTTTGGCTTGGATTAGCAATTGTGATTATGTGGTTCAGCTATGTGAAATTTAATTTTTCACAGTTTTTAAATCCCGCTAAACTATTTTCTTTTAAGAAAAAAGAAGAAAGTTTATCACCCCAAACACAAGCTATACAGCATTTATCAGAATTACCTAAAGTAACAATAAGCTCCAACGGAAAAGCGTTTTGGAATCAATTATTATTTATCGCTAGTTTCGAATATAAAAATATTATTAAAAGTTATTTTTTCATCATCATGTTGTTGCTAGGCGGTGTATTAGCCTATATAACAAGCAGTTTTAGTTCTTTGATTTTTGGAACAGAAGTTTATCCAGTAACATATAATATTGTAGCACAAGTTGGAAGCATGTTTCAATTTATGCTTTCCATCCTAATTATTTTTTATTCTGGAAATTTAGTGTTTAACGAAAAACAATTTAAGGTGGATGAGTTAGTTGGAGCATCACCTGTTAAATCTTCAACCTTAGTAATTGGAAAATACTTAGGATTAGTTGGCTCTGTTGCTTTAGGATTATTGGGTGCAATTATTACGGGAGTTGTTATTCAATCGATGAAAGGTTATTATAAATTTGAATTTGACCAATATTTTATAAGTATTTATGCGCGAACTTTTATTAGTTTATCGTTAGTAGCAGCTTTATGTTTCATTATACAATTTATGGTTAGTAATAAATATGTAGGATTTGTTATTTCATTTATTGTTGCTTTTTTAATGCGAATAATTTTCAGTCAAATGAAAATAGAAAACCCTCTTTTCATTTTTAATTCTAGCGGACCTATTTTGCCTTACAGTGATATGAATGGCTTTGGACACACAACCGCGATTTTTTATCTTTTCAAACTTTACTGGTTCGCTATTCTTGTTTTATTATTCATTGTATCGATTCGTTTTTATTTAAGAGGAAAAGAAAAAGGAATGAAAGCGAGATTTAATTTTTCTCGATATGATTCTAATAAGCAATTTAGAATAGTGGCAATTGTTTCTGGTTTGTTTTTTATGGGAATTGGAGGAGTTATTTTCTATAACATTAAAGTGTTAAATAAAATGACTTCAAGCAAAGAATTAGAAATATTGCAATCCAGTTTTGAAAAAAAGTATAAACATTTTCAAAAAACAAAACAGCCACGCATTATTTCAAGTTATGTTGAGGTTGATTTGTTTCCAAATGAATTAGGCGCAAAATTTAAAGGATTCTATTTTTTAAAAAACAAACATTCTGTGGCTATAGATACTTTAATTGTCAATTATAATAATAATGTTGAAATTAAATCAATGACATTATCAGTCACTAATAAAGAAATTATTAATGATAAAGATTATTTTTTTAACGTTTATAAATTAGAAAAATCATTACAACCAGGCGATTCAATTAAGTTAGATTATGTGATTGATTATTTTCAGAAGGGCTGGTTTAGCAATGATCAAAAATCAGATATTGTTCAAAACGGAACATTTATTAATAATAGTTTATTACCATCAATTGGTTATAATGAAGGTTTTGAATTAGGAGAAAACGAAGCTCGAAAGAAGTTTAATTTAAAGGCAAAGCCTCGTGCAGCTAACATTAACGATACAGCATCTTATGCAAATACATATATTAGTAAAGATGCAGATTGGATTAATTTTGAGTGCATTGTAAGCACTGTTCCAGATCAAATTGCAGTTGCTCCTGGCTATTTAATTAAAGAATATAGAAAAGATAATCGTCGATATTTCCATTATAAAATGGATTGTCCAATTTTAAATTTCTATTCTTTTTTATCTGCTCGTTATGAAGTAAAGAAAGACAAATATAATGGCGTTGCTATAGAAATTTATTATAATAAAGGACACGAATATAATATTGATAGAATGATTAATTCAATCAAAAAATCTTTAGCGTATTATGAAAAAAGTTTTAGTCCATATCAACATCGTCAAGTTCGTATTTTAGAATTTCCACGTTATGCGAGTTTTGCGCAATCTTTTCCTAATACAATTCCGTATTCGGAAAGCATTGGATTTATAGCTCATGTTGACGAAAAAGACCCACTAAGTATTGACTATCCGTTTTATGTTACGGCACACGAAGTTGGCCATCAATGGTGGGCGCATCAAGTTATAGGAGCAGATGTTCAAGGGTCTACTTTAATGAGTGAGTCTTTAGCAGAATACAGCGCCATGATGGTTATGGAACATGAATATGGGAAAGAAGCGATGCATAAATTTTTAAAGGATGCGCTTAATAAATATTTAATAGGTAGAGCAACGGAGAAGAAAAAAGAATTGCCAATTATGTTAGCCGAAAATCAGCAATATATTCATTACAATAAAGGATGTTTATTAATGTATGCTTTAAAAGATTATATAGGTGAAGATTCTGTAAACTCAGCTTTAAAAAGATATATCAAAAAAGTTGGCTTTCAAAGTGCGCCATATACAACTGCTAAGGAGTTTGTTGCAAATATGAAATTATCTACCCCGGATAGTTTACAATATGTTATTAAAGATTTGTTTGAAGACATAACCGTTTACGAAAATTATGTGAAGGATCTAAAATCGGTGAAACAAGCTGATGGAAAATACAAAGTAACATTAACAGTTGGTTCTTCTAAATTTAAAGCGGATAGTCTAGGCAAAAGCAAAGCTATTCCCGTAAACGATTGGATGGATATTGGAATATTTACTCAACAAGAGATTAAAGGAAAAATGGTAGACAAAGAGTTACTGTTTAAAAAAGTAAAGATGGACAAGGCTATAAAAACATTTGAATTTATTGTTGATAAGGAACCAAAATCTGCCGGCTTAGATCCTTACAATAAATTAATTGACAGAAGCCCAGATAATAATCGATGTAAATTTGGCACTAAACCAAAACCGGTTGATTTATCAGCAAGCAGTAGTAATGTGAGCATTTCACTTTAAAAAAAGTTAAGTCCTAATGTTATTGAATGGACAATTTTTTTTGAGTCTTGTATTTTATTTTGAGCTGTTGTTGAAACGCTATATATTATTTCGGGAGAAAAACTAACGCCATGAAATTCATATTTGATTCCGTATCCAATTAACAATCCCATAGTAATTTCGTTTTCGAAACCTTTGTTAATGTAGCCATTGTCATATTTTTTTAAGCCTATTTTTGGCCCAATTAATAGATACGGTTGTTTACTTGTTAAGTAGCAACTCATATCTCTTGCAATACATATAGTGCCGTTTTTATTTGGTGATTTTAAGGCAATGGCAAAACTTTGTGACACACTTAAATCAAACGAGGTTGCAAATGTTTTTTCGGTTTGTTTTAAAAAAATATTTGAAAAATTTCCTTCGAGTTTTGGTTTATAAACCACGCCATCATTTAAAGGCATCCAAAGAAAAATGCCAATTCCAAAACCGTATTGTAGTTCAGAAATACTGGCGTTATTAACAAAATCTTGTTCTTGATTCAAAAGGTTTTTCCCTCGCATAGGATTAAAACTCATACTTGAATATAAGGAATGTGAAAAACCAAAATCAAAATTATTAAATCCGGTATTATCATTTTGACCAATCAAATTGGTGCTAATAAAAACTGGTAAAATATAGTTTTGAAACTTCATATAGTTTCATAACGTAAAGGTTAAAAAAAGTTACAGAACTTTTTATCGTTTCGGGGTTAAGTGTAGAACAACTTTTGAAATCAAAAGGCTTTAGGCATATAAACGTTTATTAGCCAAAAAAAGTACCCTTTTGCGAAGACACCGTTATCTTTCGCTAACGACACTCAGTTTAATTTTCCATTTTTGTTTCTCGTATATTTAATTTTGCACCATGTTTGTATACGAATTGCATGCGCCCAGTAAATGGTTTTTCTGTAGAAATAGTAAATAATTGGTAACAAAAATTCTTCATGTTTTCGTACTCTTCATCGTCTAATTCATAATCTTCTTTTAAGTTGAAAATTGCTGAAATATACATTTTATTATTAGTTGATGTCTTGTTATATATTCTTATGTCAGCTGACATGTATGTATGTAAACTATCATTAAATCTTTTGTTTAATGAGTCGGTTAATGATTTATTATAAAAAGCCTCATCAATTTTTTCTGAAGTTTGAACATTGTTTTTTGATAAATTAATAATTGGCAGTAAGATTACAAATAAGAAGCCGTAAGCAATAATAATTGCTAAAAATAATTTTGGGAAATTGAGTTTTGGCCTACCTTTTTCTTTGTCAAAATATACGACTTCGGTTCCTGCAACTTTATCACCTAGCCTTCTACTAGGATTAATAAGTACCATTATAACTTCAACTGGCCATATTATTATAAATAAGTTACGGACTAAACATTTTAATGGGTCAGCAACTAATTTAGTTTTTCTGTCTATTACTTCGTGACCCAATATGCGTTTAGCAATGCTTCTTCCATTTATACAATCTTTGCAAATATAAATCGCCATAGCAAAAATCATAAAATAGATTGCATTACCATAGTCAATTGAATTATGATTAGTGTAATGAGATATTTCAAAAGAACCAGATAATTTACCTAACATAATTGGTAAAGTAATAATCATTACAATAATTGAGATAATAACATGGTCTATTGCCATTGATGCAATTCGCAAGCCTCTGCTAATTTTTTTTTGGTTCATGTTTTGTGTCTAAATTATAGTTGTCGTTTTAGTTTCTTGACTTGTGGTATTTATCGTTTTCGTGATTTGCTTCGACCGTTTTGGAACGGTTGTCTACCGATATGTTTAAATAAAGATACAATGTTGCTAGGCAATTGCAAAGAAAAAAAATAAAATGTCTACCGCTTTTGCAATTGCTTTGATTTCTGCAAGGCCTAACCGTGTGTTATTGGCTACCTTTATTAATAAACTCTTATACCAAACTTTAATAGCTTTTTCGGTAAGTGGTCGTCGAGATTTGAAATATCACTATCGTTAAGTTCAATTAATTTGAAATCATATTTTTTATAGATTTCTATTTTTGTTTTCTTTCGCTCGGCATATTTTGGGTCTTCTTCCATTCCCCAAAATTCAATATAAACGTTTTCTGTCGGAATGAAAAAGTCGGAATATAATTCTTCTTCTATTGGAAGTTTTCTTTCGTATGCGTGTGCCAGTTTATAATCATACAAAGCATTATCTATTATTACTTCAGCTCTTGAACGAACCATGTGTCCGTCTTTCGTCCTAAAAGTTGCCGGAAATTTGTCTCTAAAATTAGTTGTGGTAGTCTTTTCAATTGCTTTAACAATTGGTTCTACTATTGATTCAGCTGTATGAATTTGATTAGGTTCTTTTAAAGCATTTAAAAGATGTTTATTTGTCAAAATATTGTTTGGCCATAAAACATAATTTTTTCCTGATGTTTCGTGCTCAAATTGTTTTCCGTCAAAGACTTTACCAAGTGTTGTTATTGTCCAGCCAGCAAGATCTTTTTCTATCCAGCCAAGTTCAGAAAGAACAAGATTCATTCTTTGGCTTGAAACGTTAAAGTGTTCGCCGATAGCTGTCGGGTTTAAAAACTTTTTTGTGTCTTTCGAATACGTCAAGACTTGCTTGTCTGGAGTCTTGGAGTTTTTTTTCTTAAAACATTTTAAACAGAGTCCGCCATTATATTTCGTATACTCTTTACATTCGATACATTCTGCCATTTCAATTATAGTTTTGTCGTTGTCGTCAAAAAGTTGCCATTATCTAGCAATTTCTTGCTTTTTCACAACGTAAGCACTCACAAAAATACTTATTTCATAAAGTAAATACATTGGAATAGCCACAACCATTTGTGAAGTAATATCAGGTGAAGGTGTGATTACGGCGGCTACAATTAAAATTACTACGATAGCGTATTTACGATATTTACGCATAAATGTTGGCGTTAAAATTCCAATTTTAGAAAGTAAATAAACCATAATTGGCAATTCAAATACAATTCCAGAAACCAAAGTCATGGTTGAAATCAATGAAATGTAATCATCCAATGTGTTTTGTGTGTGCACAAAATTGCCATCTGATAATTGATAGTTTATTAAAAAATTGTATGACATTGGGAATAAAACAAAATAACCAAATAATATACCGATGATAAAAAGTATAGATGCAATAATTACGAAAAGTTTGGCGGGTGCAGATTCTGTGTTTTTTAAGGCTGGTTTAATAAATTTCCAAAGCTCATAAATTATATAAGGAAACGCTAAAATAAGGCCACCCAAAATTGCAATCCACATATGGGTAAAAAATTGTTCTGAAGCTGCTAATGTTTGTAGTTGCATTGGCTTTATAGTCATGCACATCACATCTCCAGCACCTATTTTATGACCAATTGCACAAAAAGCTCTGTATGAAAAAAAATCCTGTTTTAAGGGACCAAATATTACGGTATCAAATAAAAAGTTGTTAAAGCAAAATAGAGTAACACCAAGCACAACAATAGCAAACGCACTGCGCACTAAATGCCAACGTAGTGCATCTAAATGCTGCATAAACGACATTTGTAACGAAACTTCTTCTTGAGTATTATCTGCCATAATTCGTGGCAAATTTAATCATTATTGTGAGGTTTTAAAAATTAATAGAGTTGTTGATGTTATATCCTAATTCCTATAATTAATATATCATCAACTTGGTCTAAATCGCCTTTCCAGATTGTTAAGGCACTACTTAATGCAAGTTTTTGTTCTTTAATTGGTGCGTTTGCTATTGAAATAAGAAGCTCCTGTAATTGTTTGTATTTAAACTTCTTTCCTTTTGGGCCACCAAATTGATCAGCAAAACCATCAGTTAATAAGTAAATCATTTCACCTTTTTGAATTGCAGTTTCTTTTAAAGTAAATGGATTTACTTGGCCATTAAATCGACCTATTGGTTGTTTGTCAGGAGATATTTGATTGAATTGCCAAGAATTTTGAGAAACATCTGTATTAAGATTAGGTTGCGTTAAAATGTATAGTGGATTGTTAGCAGTGGCTATTTGTAATTTCATGTTTTCATAATCAACAACACAAATAACTCCATCCATTCCGTCACTTACATCATAATCGCTTTGTGAAAACGTTTCCTGCATTAATATATTTACTTTATCAAAAATTAATGCGGGATTAGATAATTTAAATTCGTTTACTGCTCTGTTTAATGCATTGCAAGCAACTATACTTACCATTGCGCCTGGCACTCCGTGGCCAGTACAATCACAAACTGCTATTACGGGATTATTATTTATAGTTTCTGTCCAATAAAAATCTCCAGCAACAATATCTTTCGGGCTATACAAAACAAAATTGTTTGGAAATAATGAATCCATTGTTTTGGCAGAGGGCAGCATGCTTCCTTGAATATATTTGGCATAATGAATGGAGTCCATTACGTCTTTATTTTTTATTTCAATTATTTCTTTTTGCAGCTCTACTTCTGTTTTCTGAATTTCAATTTGAGTTACTAGTTTTTTTGTTCGTTGGTTGTATATGAATAAAAAAGCAAATGCTAAAACTACAAAGACTAAGCCCCCAATTAAAATTAAAGTGTTTGCTTTTTCCTTTTCTATTGACAAATCTTGTTCTGCAATTATTTTTTCTTTTTCTGTTATTTCAAGTTTGTGTTCAATGTCATTAATACTTTTAATTTTTTCTGCATTTAGCAAGGAATCTTCAATGGCCTTAATCCGTCTCAAAGTAAAAAAAGCAGCGGAATAATTTTTGTTGACTTCGCAGAGTTTTAACAATCCATTTAACACCTCTTTTTCTTCTACCAGTAAGTGATTCTCTATAGATAACCCTAACGCTACTTCAAAATTAGCTTGAGCTTCACTGTTGTTGTTTTGTTTTAAATAGCATTCAGCAAGAGTAGTCAATGCTGAAATTTCAGCATCTAGCATTTGATAATTATGAGCAATTATGATTGCTTTTTTAAAATGGATAATTGCTTCATTAATTAAATTTTGTTTAAAATATATTTCACCATAATTTATTTCAGTATAAAAACTTTTATTATCTTCTGGTAAATTTAAAAGTTTAATTTCTGCTAAGGCATTAAGAGCATCTGAATAATTGCCTTCATCACTATAATGATTTGATAAATTTTGCAGAATTGCTGACAACTCAGGTTTATCGTTTAATTCTATCAACAGTTTTTTCGCTTTAATTAAGTAGTCTAGAGCTTCGTTTTTTTTGTTTATCCTTTTTAATGCTATTGATTTTAATGAATAACATTTTGCCAATCCTTTCTTTTCATTGTTTTTTTCAAATAAAATGATGGCTTGATTTAATTTTTCGATAGTAGTTTTTATGTCACCTTTGAGTAAAATATAACGGCATTCGCAATGAAGAGAATAGGCTAACTGAACTTCTAAATTATTTTTTTTACTAATGGATTCGGCTTGTTCACAGTATCCGATAGAGGAATCTGGAATTGAGTAATATATACTACGAGCAATATCTATTAAGAGAATGGCTTTTTTTTCTTGATTTGTAGTTTTTGAAATCAATCTTTTTAAACTATCAAATTTTGCTTGTTGTGAGAATGCATGCTTACTCAAAATTAAATTTGAGAATAAGAAAAGTAGAATTATTATTTTTAAATTGATTTTTAACACTTTTGCTAAAGTATGAAAAATAATAGTGTATGAAAAGTTATTCTTTCCATCTAATTAGTTTATTCTTCTAATGAACAAAATTTAGCGATAAAAGTGTTAATTATTTAGAAAGCAATTTTTTTACTTCAGGAAAAATTAAGGTTTCCCAAACAGCATATTCTTTTGCTGAAGGGTGTAAACCATCAATAGCAGTAAGATCTTTATTGTTTTTCATTAATTGTGAAGTTTGAAAAATATCAACACATATCAAGTTTCTTTTTTTTGCTTCTCCTTTAATAATGTTATTGAATTCTGTTATTCCTTTTGAAATATCTCGGCCATTACTATATAAAGAACCTTGCGGGGTAATACCAAAATCAGGAATTGTAATTAAAATCAAATGTTGCTTATTGGTTAATTTATTTTGAATAGCTTCAATACAAAAAATAAGATTTTTCTGATAAGTCGTTTTATCTATTTCTCTTACCCAATCATTTACTCCAATGAGTAAAGTAGCAATATCAATTTTTGTAGTTAGAAGTGGTAATTCTTTATCAATTACGTTTTGTGTTGTAAAACCATTACGAGCAGGATTTGCAATAAGTTCAGTTTTGATGCCAGCTTCATTTAAATGATTTGTAAGAATGTTAGGCCAGCGTTCTTGTTCATTAACTGTGCCAGTACAAATTGTGTATGAATCTCCAAATGCCATATATTTCAATGTTTTTACCGATGGTTCTTTTTTAAAAGAAAACAATAAACACATTATACTACTTAATAAAATTAATTTTATCATATTTAATGTCTGTTTTTTAAAACAGTTATTATATCTTTTAATGTAAAATTTTTGGCTTGTAAAAGTATTAAATAATGAAACAGTAAATCAGCTGCCTCATCTTTAAACAAATCATCATTATCGTCTTTTGCTTCAATAACAACCTCTACAGCTTCCTCTCCAACTTTTTGCGCAATCTTGTTAATGCCTTTTGCAAATAATGAAGCAACGTATGATTTATCAGTTGGGTTGTTTTTTCTGTCTCTAATAATTGTTTCCAACTCTATTAAGAAATCATTTGAAATATTTTTTTCATTAAAACAAGTATCAGCACCTGTGTGGCATGTTGGGCCAGCGGGCGTCGCTTTAACTAATAGTGTATCGTTATCACAATCAAGCATTATGCTTTCAACGTTAAGGAAGTTTCCACTTTCTTCGCCCTTTGTCCATAAACGGTTTTTACTTCGTGAAAAGAAAGTAACACGTTTTTCTGATTGTGTTTTTTCGAAGGCTTCATTATTCATATAGCCAAGCATTAAAACAATGTTAGTAATGTTATCTTGAATAATAACTGGAATTAATCCATCTGCTGATTTTGTAAAATTTGGTTTCATAGTTTAGTTTTTTGTCTTTTGTTCTCGACTTCGCTCGAACTGACAAATTAATTTATAATCTAATTTCTATTTGATTTAATTTTAAATATTTTTTTAATTCTGGTATGGCAATTTCTTTGTAGTGAAAAACGCTAGCAGCTAAAGCAGCATCAGCTTTTCCGTTAATGAAAACGTTTTTAAAATGTTCCATAGTTCCCGCACCACCACTTGCAATTACTGGTATATTCACAGTTTCTGAAATTTGTTTAGTAATGTCAATTGCAAATCCATCTTTAGTTCCATCGTTATTCATTGATGTTAAAAGAATTTCGCCTGCACCTAAAGTTTCAGCTTGTTTGGCCCAATCTATTGTTTTTAAATCTGTTTTTATGCGTCCACCATTTATATAAACATACCAATTGTTATCTTCAAATTTTGTATCTATCGCTAAAACAATGCACTGACTACCAAATTGATTTGCTAATTCTCTTATGAGTTCAGGATTTTTAATAGCAGATGTATTAATTGATATTTTATCAGCACCAGCTTTTAATAAAACTGAAACGTCTTCAACTGAGCTAATTCCGCCACCAACTGTAAATGGAATGTTTATGTGTTTTGCAATACGTGTAACCAACTCTGATAATGTTTTTCTTTTTTCGTTGGTTGCTGTAATATCCAAAAACACTAATTCGTCAGCGCCTTGTTTAGCATATTCTATAGCCAATTCAACAGGATCGCCAGCATCTTTTATATTTTCAAAATTTATTCCTTTTACTGTTCGTCCATCTTTTATGTCTAAACAAGGAATGATTCTTTTAGTAATCATATTAAATAAAGCGTTTTAATTCATCAACCGTAATTCTATTTTCATAAATTGCTTTACCGACAATTGCAGCGCTACAACCAATTTTTTTAAGTTCTTCTAAATCACTTATCTGTGCAACACCACCACTAGCAATTAAATGAATATTTGGGAATTTGTCAATTATGTTTTTATACAAATCTAAAGATGGGCCTTGAAGTAAACCATCTTTCGAAATATCAGTACAAAAAATATTTTTAATACCTTCAGACATATTTTCTTCTATAAAATCGAATATCGAAACGGTTGTCGTTTCAAGCCATCCACCAACTGCTAACAATTCGTTTTTTACATCGGCCCCTAAGAGTATTTTGTTTGCACCATATTTTTTAATCCATGTAAAAAAAAGTTCCTGATTTTTGACCGCAATACTACCAACAGTTGCTAAATCAGCGCCATAATTAAAAACAGTTTCCATATCGTCGTTTGTTTTTATACCGCCACCAAAGTCGATAGAAAGTTTTGTTTTTGAAGCAATACGTTCTAAGACTTTAAAATTTATTATTTTTCCAGCCCTAGCTCCATCTAAATCAACTAAATGTAATCGTTTAATACCAATGCTTTCAAACTCGAGGGCAACCTCTAAAGGGTTTTCATTATAAATTTTTTTCTGTTCATAATCACCTTGTGTTAAACGAACACATTTTCCGTCGATGATATCTATTGCGGGAATAATTTCCATTACTTATAATTTAATAAAATTTTCAATTAATTTTTGACCAGCATCGCTTGATTTTTCTGGGTGAAATTGAGTGGTATAAAAATTGTTTTTTTGCAATGAGGAACTATATTCTAAACCATAATTTGTTTTGGCTATCGTATGTTCTCCTAACTCTGCAAAATAGCTATGCACAAAATACATATATTCATTTTCTTTTATTCCTTTATATAAATCAGTTTTTAAATCAAAAATCTTATTCCATCCCATTTGAGGAACTTTTATATTTTGCTCTTTAGTATTAAAAACAGAATGATTAAATAATTTAATCTTTGTATCAAATATGTTTAAACACTCTGTATTTCCTTCTTCCGAATGAGCGCACATTAATTGCATGCCCAAACAAATACCTAAAACGGGTTGTTTTAAATTTATAATTAATTTATCTAATTGGTTTTCTTTTAAATATTTCATTGCCGTACTTGCTTCGCCAACACCGGGAAGAATTATTTTATCTGATTTTTGTAAAACCTCTAAATCATCTGTAACAATTGCGTTTATTCCGATCCGCTCTAATGCAAATAAAACAGACTGAACATTTCCAGCGTTATATTTTATAATTGATACATTCATTTTTTGTTTTTTATCAGGTTGATAATTATTTATTTGGGCGTGCCCCAAAGGGTCAGGCTTTTCATTACAATCTTTTTTTCGTTTCTCAAAAAAGGATTTTCATTACAATCCTTCACGCAATTATAATTTATTTTTATAATACTCCCTTTGTGCTTGGTAAACTCATATTATTTGAATCACGTTTAACAGCTATTTTGATGGCTTTAGCAAATGCTTTAAAAATGGCTTCAATTTTATGATGTTCATTTTGTCCTTCTGCTTTTATATTTAAATTACATTTTGAAGCATCGCTAAACGATTTAAAAAAGTGGTAAAACATTTCGGTTGGCATTTCTCCAATTTTTTCTCGTTTAAATTCTGCATCCCAAACAATCCAATTTCTGCCCCCAAAATCTAAAGCAACTTGTGCTAAACAATCATCCATTGGCAAACAAAACCCATATCGCTCTATGCCGCGCTTATCTCCTAATGTTTTTAAAAACGCTTCACCTATAGCAATTCCAACATCTTCAATAGTGTGGTGTTCATCAATATGTAAATCGCCTTTAGCAACAATAGTTAAATCTATATTGCCATGTTTTGAAATTTGTTCCAACATGTGATCAAAAAATGCTATTCCTGTAGAAATGGAAGATTGTCCTGATCCATCTAAATTTAATTCAATTGTAATATCAGTTTCCTTTGTTTTGCGAATATGAGTAATTTTTCTTTCTGGTAATTTTAGGTAGTTATAAATCTCTTCCCATGTTTCTACTATTTTATCAATTTCATTTTCAAAACCTGTTTCTTTATCGTAATTTTTAATAAATATAGATTTACTTCCTAAGTTTTTTGCCAAGTTTACGTCAGTAATTCTGTCTCCAATTACAAATGAATTTGCCAAATCATAATCGCCATTTATGTATTTGGTCAACATACCCGTATTAGGTTTTCTGGTTGGTTGATTATCTTTTTCAAATGTTTTATCAATGCATTGATCTTCAAATACGATTCCTTCATTAGCAAATGTTTCAACCATTAAATTGTGAACGGGCCAAAATGTGTTTTCAGGAAAAGATTCTGTTCCTAATCCATCTTGGTTTGTTACCATAACCAATTCAAAATCTAACTCATTGGCAATTTTTCCTAGCCATGTAATTACGCCAGGTATAAATTTTAACTTCTCAAAACTATCAATTTGAAAATCAGTTGGTGGCTCCCAAATTAATGTGCCATCACGGTCTATAAATAATATTTTTTGCATGTTAGTTAAATTGTTTTAAGATATTAATTAATTTTTGGTTTTCTATTTCTGTTCCAATACTAATTCGAATATGGTTTTCGCAATTTAATAAAGCTGAACGATTACTAATTAAAATACTATGTGATAATAAATAATCAACTGTTTTTTTTGCATCCAACACTTCAATTAAAAAATAGTTAGCATCACTTTCAACGATGTTTTTTACAAATGATAATTTTAGTAATTCGTTTTTAATAAATTGTTTTTGTTGTAATGTTTCAGAAACCATTTTGTCTTTAATATCAGACTTTTCTAATGCTTTTAAAATTAATGTTTGTGAATTTGAATTTATATTAAAAGGCGGACGAATTTTATTTAATACTTCGATGATTTGATAATTACCATAAGCTACACCAACTCTTAATGCTGCCAAACCCCAAGCTTTAGAAAAAGTTTGTAATATGATTACATTTGGCAAGGAATTAATTAACGAAAGTGCAGATTCTTTTTCAGAAAAATCAATATAAGCCTCATCAACGATAACAATACCATTAAATTTTTCAGCAATGTTTTGAATAGATTTTATTTCAATGCTTGTGCCTGTTGGATTATTTGGACTACAAATAAAAAGTAATTTGGTATTTGAATTTAGGGTGCTTAAAATTAATTGTTCATCAAACTGAAATGTGTTAATAGTTAAAGGCGCATTTAGTACTTCAACATTATTTAACTGAGCGTACACGTTAAACATCCCAAAAGTTGGCTCACATATTAATATATTATCTTGTTTAGGTTCACAAAAGGCACGAATCAATAAATCAATTAATTCATCACTACCATTACCAATGGCTACTTGATTTACATTTAGTTTTTTGTAATTTGCAATGGCTGCTTTAACTTTTAATTGTGATGAAGAAGGATATCGCTCGTAACCTAAACCAATTGGAGAGCCTAAATTGTTTTCACAATTATCTAAAAATATGACTTCACTATTGTCTAAATAATCATCTCTCCAAACCTTATAGGATTGAAGTGACTTTATGTTTTCTCTAATTATTGTATTTAAATTAAACATATTCTATAGTTTACTATTTAATCGAACGGTTACAGCATTTTTGTGGGCTTGTAAACCTTCAGCTTCTGCCATTAGTTCAATTGCTGGACCAATTGCTTGAATTCCTTCTTTTGTTAGTTTTTGGAAGGTTACTTTTTTCACAAAACTATCTAAAGAAACCCCACTATAAGCTTTCGCATATCCGTTTGTTGGCAAGGTGTGGTTTGTGCCAGACGCATAATCGCCAGCACTTTCACACGAGTAGTTTCCTAAAAATACAGAACCAGCATTGACAACTTGTTCAGCCAATTGTTCATCATCGACACAAGCTATAATTAAATGTTCTGGCGCATATTCATTTAATAATTCAATAGCCTCTGCCTTATCTTTTACTAAAAAAGCCTTACTGTTGTTAAGAGCTAATTGTGCAATTTCTTTTCGTGGTAATTTGTTTAATTGTTTATCTATTTCATTTTGAATTGCCTCAATCACACTTTCATTATCAGACACTAAAATAACTTGCGAATCTGCTCCGTGTTCAGCTTGTGATAATAAATCTGCCGCAACAAATTCAGGATTACAAGAATCATCTGCTAATACTGCTGCTTCCGAAGGGCCTGCTGGCATATCAATTGCAGTTCCGTTTTTATTCACTAGTAATTTTGCACAGGTTACATATTGATTTCCTGGACCAAATATTTTATATACTTGTGGTACTATTTCTGTACCATAAGCCATCGCACCAATTGCTTGTACGCCTCCAATTTTAAAAACTTTCGTTATTCCAATTAACTGGGCTGTATATAAAATGGCATCGTTAATTTTTCCTTCACCATTTGGCGGTGTGCATAAAACTATTTCTTTACAACCTGCTAATTTTGCTGGTATGCCAAGCATTAGTATTGTAGAAAACAATGGGGCTGAACCACCAGGAATGTATAAACCAACTTTTTCAATAGCAATTGATTTTCTCCAGCACTTAACTCCTGGTGCAGTTTCAATTATTTTCACAACTTCTTTTTGTGCCGAGTGAAATAATTCAATATTGTTTTTGGCTAATTGAATTGCTTTTTTTAATTCATTAGAAATTGCTTTTTCTGCTTCTAAAAATTCATCTGTTGTAACCAATGCATTTTCAACGCTTACTTTATCAAACTGCATAGTGTATCTTCTTACAGCAGATTGTCCGTTTTGTTGCACATCAGTTAAAACTGATTGTACTGTGTGTTCCAATAAATTGGTATCAATTGTTGGACGTTTTAATAAGGCATTCCAACTATCTTTATTTGGGTATTTAATAAGTTCCATTTTACAAAATCATTTTTTCAATTGGTACAACTAATATTCCTTGAGCACCTTGAGCTTTTAATTTTTCAATAATATCCCAAAACTGATTTTCTTCTACGACTGAATGAACCGAACTCCAATCTTTATCAGCTAATGGCAATATCGTTGGACTTTTCATGCCGGGTAAAATTTTGCAAATAGCATCTAGTTTATTATTGGGTGCATTTAACAAAATGTATTTTGTGTTTTTTGCTTTTCTAACCGATTGCATTCTAAACAACAACTTATCTAATATAACTTGTTGTTCTTTTTTTAATTCTTTACTAGAAACTAAAACAGCTTCTGATTTTAAAACAACTTCAACTTCTTTTAAACCATTTGTAAATAAAGTGCTTCCAGAACTTACTAAATCACAAATAGCATCTGCTAACCCTATACTTGGAGCAATTTCTACCGAACCACTAATTTCATGGATCTCGGCTTTTACATTTTGTTTTTTTAAATATTTAGATAAAATAGTAGAGTAGGTTGTAGCAATGCGCTTTCCGTTTAAATCTTTAATGGATTTATAATTTTGATCTTTTGGAATTGCTAACGATAATCGGCATTTTCCGAATCCTAACTTCTCCACAACTTTCAAACTTTTATTTTTTTCTAAAAGCACATTTTCTCCAACTATACCAATATCAGCAACGCCATCAGCAACATATTGCGGAATATCATCATCTCTTAAAAAGAAAACTTCTATAGGAAAATTGGAAGCCTCTGCTTTTAATTTATTTAAACCATTATCAATGTCGATGCCACATTCTTTTAATAATTTAAGAGAGCTTTCGCTTAAGCGTCCTGATTTTTGTATGGCGATTTTTAATTTTTTTTCCATGTTTTTGTTTTTAGTTTTTTTAATAAAAAAAGGCTTACCGTTTGGTAAGCCTTTAGATAATGATTGTATTTTATATGATTTACAAAATAACATCAGCACCTACACTTACCTGTGCAGTATTATAATGGTGATGTATGTGTATTAAGTTTTTCATTTATGCTACAAATATAAATGTATTTTCGAAAAAACAAAAATTATAATAAAGATTTCAAAATCTCACCAAATCTAAAAACATCTTCAAATGAGTTATACATTGGCACTGGCGCACAACGTATCACATTTGGCTCTCTCCAATCTGGTATAACTCCGCTTGCTATTAGTTTATCATAAAGTGCTTTTCCTTGTCCGTGAGCCACAATACTTATTTGACAGCCACGATTAGCTTTTGGTGTTATAATTTCTAGGCAATTATTTTTTTCTTTGTTTATTTCTTGTACCACAAATTCTAAATAAGCAGTAAGTTCTTTGCTTTTTTCATTCAATGCATCCATTCCAACTTCATCAAACATATCTAAAGAGGCTTTATAAGCGGCCATCGAAAGAATTGGCGCATTGCTCATTTGCCAACGTTCAACACTTTCAATGGGTTTAAATTCTTTATCCATTTTAAAACGAGTTGCTTTATCATGGCCCCACCAACCTGCAAACAAGGGCATGTCGGTATTTTTGTGATGACGCTCATGCACAAATGCACCTGCAACACTACCTGGCCCAGCGTTTAAATATTTATAAGAACACCAAGCTGCAAAATCTACATTCCAATCATGCAATGCTAATTTTAAATTTCCTGCACCATGTGCTAAATCAAAACCAACAATCGCTCCTGCTTTATGTCCCGATTCTACTATAGCTTTCATATCAAATACCTGCCCACTAAAATAATTTACACCACCTATCATGATGAGAGCTAACGAATCCTTATTATCCTCTATAGCTTTGTAAATATCCTCGTGTCTCACTTCGTATTCACCTTCTCTTGGTGCAATTTCAATGAGTGCATCAGCTGGAGTGTATCCATGAAATTTAACTTGAGATTGTAAAGCGTATTGATCACTTGGGAAAGCTTTTGCTTCGCACAAAATTTTATATCGTTGTTTTGTAGGACGATAAAACGACACCATTAACAAATGTAAATTAACAGTAAGTTGATTCATCATAACAACTTCAGAGGGAAGCGCGCCAACTATTTTAGCTGTTTTATCAGTTAAAATTTCGTGGTAATTCATCCATGGGTTTTTAGCCAAAAAATGACCTTCTACTCCGTAAGTTGCCCAATCATTTAATTCTTGTTGGATATAATCTTTAGTCACTTTTGGTTGCAGGCCTAACGAATTACCCGTAAAATAAACCATATCATTACCATTGTGTTGTGGAATAAAAAATTTATTTCTGTAAGAATGTAATTTGTCGTTTTTATCTAGTTGTTTTGCGAATTCAAGAGAGTTGTTGAAATTTGTCATAAATTGATATAATATAGTTTAACAAATTTAATTTATTCTAGGATATCTCGTAGATAAAGTATAGTTTTTTTTATTTGTAACATATGTAATGGTGGCTTGATAATTATTAAAATTATAGTATTCAAAAGAGTATTTGTATGCAATTTCAATTACGTTTTTCGTAATGGCTTTATTAGATGTTAATGTTAATTGTCCGCCAATATTTGAACTGGCGCTAAAGCCCGCTAAATCAACAAATTCAATATTACAGAGAGGGGAATTATCGGTTACTCTCAAATAGGTAAAGTCTTTTGGAAGGTTACTTATACGAAGAGTTATATATACTTCTCCGGAATTGTTTTCTGATTTATATAATTTTGTAATTTCCTTTTCTATAAGTACAGAAGATTTTGACGTTATGATTGTGTCGCTTGCATATTTATAATAGTATGTGTTTATTAAGCGACCATCATTATATAAATCGTGTTTTATAATCTTTCCTTTACTGTAATATTCTATTTTTGAAATTCTTTTTTGAAAATCAAAATAAGTCTTCATGCCTGTTCCATTCTTAATACAAGTTCCACTTTCCGCAGGCATATAGTATGCAATTGAATCACCATGAGTTGTTGAATATATAACCGAGGCAAGCTGATTGTTTTGTGTGTAAGTTAAAATTGTTTTATAAATTTTACCATCTTTATAATATTCTTCGGTTTTAGTAAGCAAGCCATCTTCTTTAGTAGTAATTATTCCAGTTCCATTTTTAACCATTTTTTTATTTTTATAAATATAAGTTATCAAATATTTTTCGTTATCCATAAACACTTCTTCTTTATAAATACTATCTAAGGTGTTATTCGTTTTCCATAACCCGCTTTGCTTTCCCATAATATACGAGCCTGTAGTTAGTTGCTTGTATTTATGACGGTATATGGAGTTATTGTATCTATAAAATCCATTTAAAGTGTCGTTTTTATAATTCTGAATGAGCGTATCTCCGTGCATTAAATTCCACCACTCATTAGTTTTTAATCCATTTTTATAAAATCCTTTTTCGAAAATTTCGCCTGTATAATTATTCCAGCGTAAGTATTTACCATTGTACTTATTGTTTTTTAATTCAATAAGTGTGTAGCCTGTTCCTCTAAGCATCAAATCAGCCTGAGAATATTCATCACCTAATGGTGTATATAATTTTTCGAAAATAATTTTGTTTTTAGAAATGATGCGCTTTGCGGTAAGTTGTTGTTTTATATTATACTCTTCTGTTTTCCCTATTAAAACACCTTCACTATAAATCGCTTTATATGCTAGCAAATTTGGGTAAAGGTAATACGCTACCCATTCGCCATCTAGTTCATTATTTTTAAAAGATCCAACCATAAGTGATAAAACATTACTATATAACTCTGGCAAGTTATTTGGGTAATTATAATCACGGTCGCCTTCATAATACTCATCTGTAAGATGAGCCCCATTTTGTTTTAGCTCAAGTTTTTTTAAATCATAATTTTTAAGAGTAAGTTTTAATGGTCCTTCTTTTTTTCCATCAACATAATTTATATCATATTGATATAATTCATTTTCGTAATTCCAAAGCCCTTCTCTTCTGCTTTTTTCAAATTTGCCCGTAAATTTTACGTTTAATAGAATATCGTTTTGCAAATAGTAGGTTTCTTTTAATTTCCAATTACCAGTTAAATATCCATCTTTTATAGTTCCCTTCCAATTTTTAGTTGGTAACGTAAACATATTAAAATGACTATATCCTTCATCACCCATTATGCCATCTCTCATTTCAAGAGGCGCTATTTTTTCAGTATTAGTATAAATCCAAGTTGTATGTGAGCCTTTATTTATAGGGACTAGATTTGTATCGGAATGTTGATTAAAATCATTTATTAATTGTAATGATGCATCATTGTATTTTCCATTTTTTAAAACATGTTTTTTATTTGTTGTTTGAGCGCTAGTAATTTTATAATTTCCATTTTCTATCAGTCCTTTTACAACGCACATTTGCTCGTTTATAAAGAGGGACGATTCCCAAGTATGCGCTTTTGTGGTATCAGTAAACACTACGGTTTTATATGCAACAGCATAATTACGATTAATTAATTCGTAACTATAATATACGCCAGTAGTATCATACTTTTTTTTAAGAAGTATAGATGGTTGATTATTTAAGAGCTTTTTATTAGCTTGAGGATAATAAGTAATTGATTTGATGGTGTGTTGTTTATTATTATAATAGGTATAATGTAATCCAATAGGCTCATAAAGTTGATAGGTTCCTTTTTGCTGAACGTTACCATTATTAAAACAACTGATACTTTCTCCGTGAAGTTTTCCAAACAAGTAATGAGCTTCGTAATTTCTATTGAAGTAAGTATCCCGAACTTGATGTTCTTCATTATAATAAATTCTTTCATAACGCTTATCACCCTTTATGTATATTCTCTCAAGATTAAGTTTATTGTCATAATAACCGTATTCTTTTTCTGTAGTATCGTTTATTTTAAATCTTTCCAGTCGCCATTTCTTTTTTTCAGGATCTCTTTGTGGCTGGACTGAGTAAGCGTTATCATAGTTTTTAGAAGGATGTAATGTTTTATAATCTTTAGCAACATGGGCTGCATCTGGTTTTAAAAGGACTTCCACCATTTTACCGAGTTGATATTTTTCCTTAGCACAAACGGTACCATCTAAATAAAAGCTTGATGAAATACCGTGTTTCACACCATTTAGATAATTATTTTCCTCTTTTTTTAAACCATTAGTGTATTTTTCTATCAAAATACCTGTAAATCCGCCAGATTGACCACATTCATCTTGGGCGATGGAAGTATTTAAAATAATCAGACATAGCAATAGTATTTTTATTTTCACCGGCTTTGTTTATAAACTATAAGTAGTATTTTCAAAATAAGTGACATTAAAACGGAATTTTTTTAAAAGATAAATTGCGTATCTTTAAAACTGTGTCATTTTCAAATAGCATACAACTTGCAAAAAAGCTTTCTTTCAAAAAGCTTAACAATGCTTTTAGAGTTTGGATGAGCTACCACATTTCAAAAAACACAAAACAAACCTTAAATAAAGGATTTCCAATTAGTATGGCTATAGAGCCAACTACGAGTTGTAATTTACGGTGTCCCGAATGTCCGAGCGGTTTAAGGGAATTCACTCGGCCAATCGGTATGTTAGAGCCAGTGTTTTTTAAAAAGACAATTGATTCTGTTTATAAAGAATTAATTTATTTAACTTTTTATTTTCAAGGTGAGCCATATTTAAATCCTCACTTTTTGGAAATGGTAAAATACGCATCTGATAAAAAAATTTACACATCAACATCTACAAACGCCCACTACTTAACACCAGAAATGGCAATAAAAACAGTGGAGAGCAAATTAGATAGATTAATTATTTCAATTGACGGCACAACTCAAGAAACCTATCAACAATACCGAATTGGAGGCACTTTAAGTAAAGTGATCGAAGGGACAAAAAATATTATTTTGGCAAAAAAGAAATTGCAAAGTAAAACGCCTCATGTTGTTTTTCAATTTTTAGTTGTTAAACCAAACGAACACCAATTAAATGATGTTAAAGAATTAGCAAGCGAATTAGGCGTTGATGAAGTGGTTTTTAAAACGGCCCAAGTGTATGATTTTAAAAACGGAAACCCTTTAATTCCGGACAACATTAAATATAGTCGGTATAAAAAAAATACGGACGGAACGTATTCTATTAAAAATAAATTATTGAATCAATGCTGGCGCATGTGGAGTAGTTGTGTTATTACTTGGGACGGATTAGTTGTGCCTTGTTGTTTTGACAAAGACGCAAAACATCAATTAGGGGATTTAAAAGCGGATGGTTTTAAAACGGTTTGGCAATCTGATTTATATCAAAGTTTTAGAAAAGCAATTTTAAAATCTCGTGAAGAAATAGAGATTTGTAAAAATTGTAGTGAAGGAACGAAAGTTTGGACGGAATAATTTTTTTGGATTAAATCTATTAAGTTAATCTAAACGTTTGTAATGGTGCGGTGGTTTTGGCGAAAGAGTGCGAACTGTGATTTTTTCGGTGGTAGTGCGAAGGTTTTTATGGGAGAAAAGAATCGGAGTTGGTCTTTCGTCTTGAATTTTGTTTCTTTTGTTCAAGCAAAAGAAATTGAAAAAGACATAAAATTTGAAGCCAATTTAGTTATCTTTACAGTAACACCTCATTGGTGTGATTATAAAATGGCAAAATCAAAAAAACAACCAAAGCGTTATTTATTCGAAGAAGTATTAACGTTTTTAAAACATAATTTCGAAAAATCGTTTAATTACAAACAGTTAGGCTCTGCAATGGAGATTGACAATGAGAGCGATCGCTTCACATTATTAGAAACTCTGGAAGAATTAAAACATCAAGGATTTGTAGTAGAAAAAGAAATTGGAAAATATCAATTTAAAGAAACCAAAACTTACGAATCGGGCACGATTGATTTTACAACTTCAGGCGCTGCTTATGTAATTATTTCTGCTGAAACACAAGATGTGTATATTCCTTTTAGAAGAAGTAAAGACGCATTAAATGGTGATTTGGTAAAAGTTAACATCACTAATAAAAATCGTGGTAAGCCTGAGGGTGAAGTTGTTGAAGTTATAAAACGTAAGAAAACAAAGTTTGTTGGAACGATTCAAATTAATCAAAAATTTGCCTTTGTTGTTCCGGATTATAATAAAATACACGTTGATTTTTTTATACCATTACAAGATATTTTAAATGCTCAAAACGGACAAAAAGTTGTTGTAGAATTAGTTGAATGGAAAAAAGGTTCTGATAATCCAAATGGAAAAATAATCGAAGTTCTTGGTAATGCTGGCGATCATGAAACAGAAATTCATGCGATTATGGCTGAGTTTGGATTGCCAATGGTTTTTGATCCAAAAGTTGAAGCTGAAGCAAAAGACTTAAATACTGAAATTTATCCTGAAGAAATTGCAAAGCGTCGCGATTTTAGGCACATAACAACGTTTACTATTGATCCAGCAGATGCAAAAGATTTTGACGATGCCTTATCATTACAATTATTGGATAACGGAAACTGGGAAGTTGGCATTCATATTGCCGATGTAACGCATTACTTAAAACCAAAAACAATTTTAGACGATGAAGCCGTAAGTCGAGCTACATCTGTATATTTAGTTGATCGTTGTGTACCTATGTTGCCCGAAGTACTGAGTAATTTTGCGTGTTCACTTCGTCCACATGAAGAAAAATATTGCTTCAGTGCGGTTTTCGAATTAGATGAATTTGCTCAAATTCAAAATCAATGGTTTGGAAAAACTGTTATTTATAGTGATCATCGTTTTAGTTACGAAGAGGTGCAAACTATTATTGAAACAGGTGTTGGAGAGTATAAAGATGAAATTTTTACACTTGATAAATTAGCGAAAATATTACGAGCAGAGCGAACAGCAAAAGGTTCAATCTTTTTTGATAAAGCGGAAGTGAAATTTGAATTAGATGAGAACGGACTTCCTACTGGTGTTTATTTTAAAACACAAAAAGACGCTCATAAATTAATTGAAGATTTTATGTTGCTGGCAAATAGAAAAGTTGCTGAATTTTTAGGAAAACCTCAATCTAAAGACGACGAAAAAACCAATCACCAAAAAGATAAAAGTAATGCTAACGCTGTTGTGTATCGTGTACATGATGTGCCTAAAGATGAAAAATTGCAAGAGTTAAATAATTTTGTAGAGCGTTTCGGATATTCGGTAGCGGTTGGTAATAGACAAAAAACAGCGCAATCAATTAATAAATTATTAGTTGATGTAAAAGATAAAAAAGAGCAAAGTATGATTGAATTATTGGCTGTTAGAAGTATGCCAAAAGCAATTTATACAACAAAAAATACGGGGCATTATGGATTGGGCTTTGATTATTATACGCATTTTACTTCTCCAATTCGTCGTTATCCAGACGTATTAGTTCATCGTTTGTTAGAAGCTAAACTAAACCATAAATTATATTTAAAGGCCGATGAGTTAGAACAGTTGTGTAAGCACTCTTCTGAAATGGAAAAATTGGCGGCTGAAGCAGAACGTGCATCTATTAAATATAAACAAGTTGAGTTTTTATCTGATAAAATTGGAATTGCATTTGATGGTATTATTAGTGGAGTAACAGAGTTTGGTATTTTTGTGGAGATTACAGAAAACAAATGTGAGGGTAGAATTTCATTGAGAGATATGAAGGACGACAACTATTCGTTTGACGCTGATAATTACCGTGTTGTTGGAAGAAATACAGGTAATATATATGCTTTAGGAGATAAGGTTGTTATAAAAGTACGTCGTGCTGATTTAATTAAGAAACAATTAGATTTTGAATTTGTGAGTCACACCAACTCGAAACCAATTGTGATAAGAAACGAAAAGCGTTACAAAAAACGCAAATAGTTTTTAAGGCATTTTATTTTAACGACTATAAAAAGGATTTTTATTTGGGCGCGACCCTGCAGGCCGGGCTTTCATTTCAATCTTTTTTTCGTGCCTCAAAAAAGGATTTTCAATCAATCCCTCGCGCAAACCTTGATAGTAAAAAGTTGAATTAAATTTTTTCATTCAACCAATTTGAGTAATTAATTAATCCAGATTGTCTTTCATCAATAGGATATTTTAAAATAAATTGCTCAATTTCTTTTCTTAGTGGCCGCCATTTGAATTCAAATTTATTTAAGTAAGGCTTAAGAATTTTTATAAGTTGGGCATCTTGCTTAATACTTTCTTTTTCTTTTAGTGTTGCCATTGTTTTTTCAATTTGAATTAGCATTTTTTGAGAAGATTCAAATTCTCCAATTCCAATTTTATTTAATAACTCAAATAAGGAAAGTTTAAATTTAAAAGCCTCATCAAAAGATTTATAGTTTTGAGACACATACATTTGACTAAAGAATTTACTCGCTTGTTTGTGTTTCTTTAAATCAAAATAAGTTATCGCTAAATTGTTAAGTACATAAAAATAATTAGTTGGATTGTTTTTGATAACCACTTGTTGTTGTGCGTCCAGCAATGTTTCCACGGCTTTTTCTAAATTGGTTTTTGTATAATTCATTACTAATATGTTATAATAATAAAAGATATATTGATCGTAATTTTGCTTGTTATATAAATTTAGATTTGTATTTAATTCTGCAGCAAACTGAAGCGACTGAGCATGTTTTCCTAACATAAAAGATGCGTTGCACAAATAAACTAATAATTGAAGCTTTATGTCGTGCGTTTCTTTTTTGAAAATCGAATCTTTTTCAAATTCAATCAAACAGTTTTTTAAATAAGCCTCAAGTGATGTGTAATCATTTAACAAAAGCATTAGCCGACTTAAATTCTGAAATATTTTTATTCGTAACTGCGTGCTGTTTTTTACATAGGATAATTTTAAAGTGTTTTTTAACGTTTCGTTAAGCCAGTCGGTTACAGCCTTTTTGGGCGTTAAGTTTTGTGTGGTTTTAACTTCGTAAGAAAGTACAGCCAAGTTATTTTCTAAATCTTTTAATAAATTTAAACGTTGACTATTTTCATTTCGTTTTACAATTATTTCGGTTGGTGTAAATTCTATATGTTGTAAACTCAATCTAATCATTTGTTCATAAATAGCTTCAAGCAATGCAAAATCCTCTTTATCACTTGCTTTTCGTTCAGCTAATTTTAAATAATGAAAAGCTAATTGAAATTGTTTTTTAGCATTAAAAATTTTTGCAATGGAGAGTAAATGCAGCACATCTAACTCTGGCTTTCTATGATTAAGATTGGTAATTACAACCCCTAAATCATCTGCAATTTTATTTTTGAGTCTGTAATATTTAACGTCTGGTTTAGCAGAATTATAAATAGCTTTATTATGAAATGTATCGCTCTCCGAATCGTTTTTTTTAATAGACTCAAATAACTCAATATCCTTTCTATTAGTAAAGTCGTGTGTTCTTTTTACAAATAGTTTATAGCTTTTAAACTCCTCTTTGCTTAACGATTTTATAAAGTCTTGTAAAATATCCATAATATGACTGTGTAATTAATTTTCAAATATAATCTTTTGAATTAAATCTTTTACGTAAATTTATTTTGGAATTATTTAAATCTAGTGACCATGAAGACATTTATTTTAACCTTAGGGATTTTAGTTACACAACTAGTTTGTTTTGGACAAGCAAAATTAAGCATGAGTAAGTATAAGCATTTTATACCTGCCGATACGGTTTCGTTCGGCACTAATGTGCAGCTTCAGGTTTATATTAAAAACACGGGTAACTTGCCATTTACTGGCAACATTAAATTAACAGCTAAACGAGATACGCTTGGTTTATTGGCTATTGTTTTAGATTCTATCAATTTCACAGGAGTTACTTTACTTCCATTATCTGCTGATAGTATTCCCGCTATAATTAATTTTACGCCAACTCCCGCTTCTGGTGCTTTTAAAGTAATGGGGAATGGAAATGTGATTGTTGTTTGGCCTATATCTGGCACAACCTTATTAGGTGATAGCGTTCGACCAATTTTATTTATTTCTGGCGCTGTAGGAGTTAATGAATTAAAAGAGGGTGAATGTTCGGTTTACCCTAATCCTTCTAATGGCACTATAAAAGTAAATTTGCCGCATAATGAAGCTATAAAATCTTATGCTATTTATGATGTTTTTGGAAGAAAGGTGAAAGAAGAAATAACTAACGAAAACATGACTGTTTCTGAGCTTGATAATGGTTTATATTGGTTGATTTTGTTTACAGAAAACAAATCTTATAAAACAAAAATTATGAAGCAATAAACTAAACAAACCTATATATTTGCGTATTATTATATTTGATATTATGCAAAATTCAGAATCAGTTAAGTTATTCGAAAAAGCAAAACAGTTTTTTCCTGGTGGTGTAAATTCTCCAGTTCGCGCTTTTAGAAGTGTAGGTGGAACTCCTATATTTATTGATAAAGGCAAAGGCTCTCATGTTTGGGATGCTGATGGTAACGAGTATATTGATTATTGTGCAAGTTGGGGACCATTAATTTTAGGCCATGCAAATGATATGGTTTTAAATTCAGTAGAAAAAACCATGCGTAACGGTACTTCTTTTGGCGCACCAACTCGTTTAGAAAATAAATTAGCTGAGCTTATTTTATCAAACAATCCTTATATCGAAAAAATTCGTTTCGTGAGTAGTGGCACAGAAGCAGTAATGAGTGGAATTCGTTTAGCGAGAGGCTTTACAGGGCGAAATAAAATATTAAAATTTGAAGGCTGTTACCACGGGCATTCAGATTCTCTTTTAGTAAAAGCAGGATCAGGTTTAGTTACCTTTGGAAACACCTCTTCTGCAGGTGTTCCCGAAAGCGTTGTGAATGATACTATTGTTGTTCCGTTAAATAATAAAGAAGCGGTAGAACAAGCATTCGCTCAATTTAAAGATCAAATTGCATGCATCATCATTGAACCTATTCCTGCCAATAATGGTTTGTTGTTGCAAGATAAAAGTTACTTGCAATTTTTAAGAGATATTTGTTCACAAAACAAAACCCTATTATTTTTTGATGAAGTAATTAGTGGATTTAGAGTTGGCTTTACAGGCGCAGCTGGTTATTATGATATTAAACCAGATATTATTACGTATGGTAAAATTATTGGCGGTGGTTTTCCAGTTGGGGCTTATGGTGCAAGTAAAGAAATTATGTCAAATATTTCGCCTGAAGGTAACGTTTATCAAGCTGGTACATTAAGCGGAAATCCTGTTGCGATGGCAGCTGGTATTGCTCAATTGACAGAGTGCTTAAAACCAAACTTTTATTCTGAATTAGAAAGAAAAACCAAATTATTAATTGCTGGCTTGTCGAAAAACACAAAACATAATTTTAAAATATTTACAGTTGGTTCTATTTATTGGTTAGCGTTTACACCAAAAGAAACAATTAAATGTGCCGAAGATATTGATGCAGATAGCATGAAACATTTTAAGGTTTTGTACCACGCACTTTTAGAAAATGGTATTTATTCGGGACCAAGCGGTTACGAAGTTGGTTTTATGAGTGAAGCACATACAACAGAAGATATTGAAAAAACAATTGCTGCGTATGAAAAAGCATTTGAGAAATTGTAAAAATCACAAATAATTTATTAGGATTAAAAAATAATATGGAATACAATTTTAAAGAGATAGAAGAACGTTGGCAAAAATTTTGGGCCGATAATAAAACGTTTGCAGCTAATGATGATTCAACCAAAGAAAAGTATTATGTATTAGATATGTTCCCTTACCCTTCTGGTGCGGGTTTACATGTTGGCCATCCGTTAGGATATATTGCTTCTGATATTGTTGCACGCTTTAAAAGACATAAAGGATTTAATGTGTTGCATCCAATGGGTTACGATAGTTTTGGTTTACCTGCAGAGCAATATGCAATACAAACAGGACAACATCCAAAAATTACAACCGAAAACAATATTGCGGTTTATAGAAAGCAACTCGATAAAATTGGATTTTCATTTGATTGGGACAGAGAAGTAAGAACATCAAATCCTGAATATTATAAATGGACCCAATGGATTTTTATTCAAATATTTAATTCGTGGTATAACAAAAAAACAAATAAAGCTGAAACTATAACAAGTTTAATTTCTGAATTTCAAGCAAACGGAAATATAAATGTAAATGCTTGTTCGGATGAAAATGTAAAATCATTTACAGCATCAGAATGGAACCGTTTTTCTGAAAAAGAACAATCTGATATTTTAATGGCTTACCGTATTGCTTACTTAGGTGAAGCTTATGTAAACTGGTGTCCGCAATTGGGAACCGTTTTAGCAAATGATGAAATTAAAGATGGCGTAAGTGAGCGCGGTGGTTATCCTGTAGAACGTAAATTAATGAAACAGTGGAGCATGCGCATTACAGCTTATGCTCAACGTTTGCTAGATGGATTAGAAACTTTAGATTGGACAGATAGTTTAAAAGAGGCACAACGAAATTGGATTGGGAAAAGTGAAGGAACAAGTTTAAAGTTTTCCATTTCCTCCCCTATTGGGGGAGGCCAGGAGGGGGCTTTTATCGAAGTTTTTACCACACGTCCAGATACGATTTTTGGAGTTTCTTTTGTAACACTTGCTCCTGAACACGAATTAGTAGATAGTTTAACAACATCCGAAAATAAAATGGCGGTTGAGACTTACGTAACTCAAGCAAAAAACAGAAGTGAACGTGAACGCCAAGCAGATATTAATAAAATTACGGGTGTATTTACAGGCTCGTATGTTGAACATCCATTTACAGGAAAACAAATTCCGATTTGGATTGGCGATTATGTGTTAGCAGGTTATGGCACAGGTGCTGTAATGGCTGTTCCGGCTCACGATAGTAGAGATTATGCTTTTGCAAAATATTTTAAACTACCAATTTTAGAAGTAGTTGCAGGCGGAGATTTAGAAAAAGAATCGTATGATGCTAAAGAAGGAAAACTTATTAATTCTGAATTTTTAAATGGGCTTGATGTGAAAGATGCTATGAAAAAAGCTATTTCAGAAATTGAAGCAAAAGGTTTAGGAAAAGGAAAAGTGAATTTCCGTTTGCGTGATGCCGTATTTGGCCGCCAACGCTATTGGGGTGAGCCAATTCCTATTTATTATAAAAACGACATTCCTTATGCATTATGCGAAAGTGAGTTACCGTTAGTATTACCAGAAGTAGACAAATATTTACCTACCGAAGATGGAGAACCGCCATTGGCACGCGCTACAAACTGGAGATACAGGCCCCTCTCTAACTCTCCCCAAGGGGGAGAGAATGCAAAGCCTCATAATTGGGAAACAGCTGGCGATTCATCTTATAATTTCACAAAAGAAAAAGCACAAGAATTAAGGAAGAATCAAACAGAAGCGGAACAAATTTTATGGGAAGCTATTCGTAAAAAAACGTTAGACGTAAAATTTAGAAGGCAACATATTATTGGTTCTAATATTGTTGATTTTGTTTCGTTGGAAACAAAATTGGTAATAGAGGTAGATGGTAACATTCATTTAGACCAAAAAGAATATGATGCTGGAAGAACTAAAGAATTAGAGTCTGTTGGTTTTTCAGTAATCCGATTTACGAATGAAGAAATTACGAATGATATAGAAAATGTTATTAATAAAATAAAACTCAAATTAGAAGAATTACCAAAAGTCCTCCCCTCTGGGGAGGATTTAGGTGGGGCTAGTTATCCTTTCGAACATTCTACCATGCCAGGCTGGGCAGGTAGCTCGTGGTACTTTTTGCGTTATATGAATCCCGGTAACACAACTGCATTTGCTGATAAAAAATTAACAGATTATTGGAAGCAAGTTGATTTATATATTGGTGGCAGCGAACACGCAACAGGGCATTTATTGTATGTGCGTTTTTGGACTAAATTTTTAAAAGACTTAGGACATATCGATATTGATGAACCTGCTAAGAAGTTGATTAACCAGGGAATGATACAGGGATTAAGCATGATGGGTAGAATTACATCCTTAAGTGTCAATAACGCAGGTGATATTAAAACGGGTGTAATTAAAAAAATTAGTTTACTCTTAGATAAAAATTATACAGGCAATCTTCCTTTTCAAGATATAGAAATACATATTCCTATTGATTATGTAATCTTTCAAGATGGTAAATACATTCTTACAAAGGCAAGCTTAGCGAAAATGATTAATGAGAATAAAAGGTTTGAAGGATTTACTTTTTTGACAAAAGAAATTTGTGAAGAGTCTGAGATGTTTACATTTGACGGTTCAGAAATTGAATATATTCAATTGAAAGAAGTTGTAGAAAAAATGTCTAAGTCAAAATATAACGTAGTAACACCAGATGATATTTCAGAAAAATTTGGAGCTGATACGTTGCGTTTATACGAAATGTTTTTAGGCCCTTTAGAGCAAAGTAAACCTTGGAATACCAATGGCATTACAGGCGTTCATGGTTTCTTAAAAAAATTATGGCGCTTATTTTATCACACAGGTAGTTTTGTAGTTTCAACAGAAGAGCCAACAAAAGCCGAATTAAAAACATTACACAAAACCATTAAAAAAATTACAGAAGACATTGAGCGTTTTTCGTTTAATACCTCAGTGAGTAATTTTATGATTTGTGTCAATGAACTAACTGATTTAAAATGTAATAAAGTTGCAATCCTCGAACCGTTAGTTTTGTGTTTATCACCTTATGCTCCTCACATTACCGAAGAACTTTGGAAATTAATGGGTCATACCGAAAGTATTGCACTTGCTCCATTCCCATTGTGTAACGAAGCGTTTTTGGTAGATGATAGTATTAATTATCCAGTTTCTGTAAATGGTAAACTTAAATTTACATTAGAGTTGCCAGCTACTTTAACAAAAGAGGAAGTAGAAGTAGAGGTAATGAAAAACGAACAAACACAAAAATTATTAAATGGACAAGCGCCTAAAAAAGTAATTGTTGTGCATAAGAAGATTGTGAATATGGTTGTTTAGTGTTTATGGAATAAAGTTTTTTATGCGTCTTTAATAAAAACATGTAAAGCTTGAGGAAATATTTTTTTTATACTTTATTATTTTGCTTAGCAACTTTTGTTTCTATTTCGCAAGTTGTATTTTTAAACAACCCATCAAATCATATTGTTTTTTATAACCCCGCGTTTTCGGCTATTAAAAATGGGTATAATAAAAACTACATTGGCAATCAGGCTTGTGTTTCTTCACGCATAGCAAAGTCTCAATCTGATGTATTAGGCACAGCACAGTATTTTTTTGATAAAAAAAATGTCGGTATTTCTGTGCATTATAATAATGTTCAACAAAAAAACAGCAGTTATCAAAAAGCTGGAATTGGATTATCTTACCAGCTTCTTTTTTTTAATGAAATCACAACCGGTTGGGCTGTAAGTTTAAATTATAATGATTTTAAAACAGATACTGCCAATTTGTTTTCAATTTATAACGAAAATTACACAATACATATGCAAGCATCTAAAAAGGCTATCGTAAATTTTGGATGGATGATTAATTACGAAAATAATATTGCGGGAATTTCTTATCAACCAAAGCAATTGGTTTATAGTTTGTCAAATCCAAGTGGTACTTACCAATCTGCAACAAGTTTTTATTTAAAGCACCGCAAATCAGTTACACGTAATGTAAGCGCAACATTATGGTATTCTGGTTATTTTACAACAGTAAATAATCTTGTAAATGCTCAATCTGAACTTGTAAATAAAAAAATTCAAAACCACGCATTCAATGTTCATTTTTCTGGAAAGAAAGGTTTAATAGGTGGTGTGGGGTTTAGATTTACAAATTTTAATTACCAATCCTTTTTATGTAAATTAGGATTTAATTATAAACAGTTTCAGATTTTATATGGCATCGAACCTTATTGGTTGAAACAAAAATATTCTGAAACAATTCAAGAAATAAGTATAACGTATCGTATAAAAACAAATATATAATTCCTATGAAAAAATTTGCCATTGCTGCATTCATTATTATTGCATATAGTACAACAGCACAAGAAAATAAATTTTCAACTTCTTCAGAAGTGAAAAAAGTAACCGTGTTTTTAACAGGAGCTGAGCTTAATCATGAAGCAAAAATTAAATTAAAGAAAGGAAAAAATACCGTAACGTTTTCTGGCCTATCGCCAAAATTGGATGAACGAAGTATAAATCTTGATCCTGGAAGTTCGGAAGTAAATGTGCTTTATATTAATACGCATACTAATTATTTAGATGAAAAAAAGGACAATCAAAAAATTCAAAACTTAAAAGATAGTGTTGAGTTTTATAAAGACAAATTAGCATTATTAAAATTTGAACAGGATGCACTTGAAACAGAAAAATCATTATTATTTAAAAACCAATCTATTGGAGGCCAAGCAGGAGTTACCATTGCAGAGGTTGAAAAATCAGCTGACTTCTATAGAAAAAGAAGCACAGAAATTAATCAGTTAATTTTTAAAAACAGTAAAGTAAAATTTAAATTAGATAAGCAAAAACTTAAATACAGAAAACAATTATTGGAATTGGATGCAGAAGTTAATCCGCCTACAAGCGACATTACAGCAACCTTTGTAGCTAATAAAGATTTGGAAGTAAATATCGCTTTTAAATATATTATTCCTACTGCAGGCTGGACTCCAAAATACGATATCAGAACTGATGGAAGTGGGAGTCAGGTAAAGTTGGTGTATCGTGCCATATTGTTTAACAATTCGGGCTTAGATTGGAAAGATATAAAAATTATATTATCAACTGCAAATCCCGAAGTAGGAATAAACATTCCTCAATTAGGAAAATGGTATTTAGGAAACGAACAAGAAAGTTCTGTTGTTTACGATCAAATACAAGCAGTGGCTGGTGTTCAAATGAATGATAAAAATGCACTATCTGAAGTTGAAATTGTATCTGATGAAGAATATGATGGGGCTAAAAACATGGCATATAGAAAAATTGATGCAAAGAAAATTGAAAAAATACAAAATCAAATTCAGTTTAAAAAAATTGAAGTTGATATGCTAAGTACTGAATATACAATTGACCAGCCCTATACTATTTATGCAGATTCTAAACCTTACACGGTTGATGTGTTAGAAAAAAGTGTGAATGCAACCTATGAATACAAAGCTATTCCTGCTTTAGAAAAAGATGTATTTTTACAAACTAAATTAGCATTAAAAGATTTACCAGATTTAGTGAGTGGTGATGCAAGTGTTTATTTTAGTGGCTCATATATTGGAAAAACCACTATTAAAACAATTGATTTAGAAGATTCATTAACCGTATCTTTAGGTCGTGATAAAAAAATCCAAATGGTTCGTAAAGAATCTAAACAGGATTATCAGAGAAGTATTGTTGGGAATTATGAAAAAGAAGTTTTGAAATATGAAACAACGATAAAAAATACACGTGAAGTTCCTGTTTTTATAATTATAGAAGATCAAGTTCCAGTTGCATCTAATTCTGATCAAGACATTACTGTAAATGAGACATCAAGTGCTTTATACGATAAGGCTTCCGGAAAACTTATTTGGAAGTATACATTAAATCCAGGTGAAACAAAAGTTATAAAACTTGGATATAGTACCAAGTATCCAAAAGCTATGAGGCCAAGAAAGAAAAAATTTAGAACAATATCTTCTCCGTCTTTTTAATTACAGATAATTTCAAAAAAACAGTATATTGAGCCGTAAATAAAAATTGGCATTAATGATTCTTTTCGGAAATTTAATAGATTTAGGGGTAAAAACAGAAATGGAATTTTACCAAAAACGAGAAGCTCGTATGGTAAATCTATTTGCGGTTATTACTCTTTTTGGATTATTAATTGGGACAACAACGGTCATTTTTATTAGTGGAGATTATGCTGCGACAACAGTAATTTTTTCTACGCTAACATCTTTAACCATATTGTTTTTAAATTACAAATTATACCACACGCTTGCCACCTATTTATTTGTAATAACAATTACTTTAATTATTTTTTTAATAAATGAAGAGTATGATGACAGTGTAGGAAATTATCTTTATTATTTTCCAGTTATATTTTGTGTGGCATTAATTCATAACCCAACAAAATCTAACACTCGAACAATTATTTTCTTTTTAATTATTTTAAGTAGTTTTTTATGTTCTCGTGTTTTTGAATTTGATTATTTTAAAAATAAAACTATAAGTGCGGATGATAATGCAGCATTACTTTTATACAATAGCATCTTGTCATTTATTGTAACTATTATTTTAGTTTACTTAGTTGTTAAATTAATTAACCGACAAAATAATGAAGCATTAGGCTTGTTAAAAAAAGAACAAAATGCCCAACTAATTATTAGCCAATCGTTAAAAGAAAAAGAAGTGTTATTGGCTGAAATACAACATCGCGTAAAAAATAACTTAGCAGTTATTACAGGCTTATTAAATCTTCAAACAGAAAAAGCACCGTGTGAAGTTTCAAAACAACTCATGATTGATTCTAGGAATAGAGTAATGAGCATGGCAATGGTTCATGATCGATTATATAAAAAAGATAATTTATCAAAAATTGATTTAAGACTGTATTTATCTGAATTGATTAAAGAAATTGCACTTAGTTTTCCTACTAAAACTCCTGCTATTGAAATTGTTGAAGAAATGATTTTAGTAGATATAGAAATTGTTACAGCTGTACCTATTGGTTTAATTATTAATGAAGCCATTACAAATGCTTTTAAACATGCTTTCGATAATTCAATAACAGCACCAGTTATAAAACTTAAAATGGAAGTTATTTTTGATAAAATTCAAATTAGTTTATCTGATAATGGTTTAGGCTTTCCTGAACACAAAAACACAAATGATAATTCATTAGGGCTTTCGCTTATCCAATCTTTAGCAGATCAAATTGATGCAGATGTTACGTTTAGTAACGAAGATGGAGCAGTCATTAAACTTTTGTTTACCTATTAAGTTTAAAATAATTTAGCTTGTTGGTTTTCTGTTAATGCTTCTTTATAACTTGCTAATGTACGTAACCTAGCTATTGCATGGTCAACTATTGGTTTAGGGTAGTTTGAAGTACCAAATTCGGGAACCCATTTTTTTATGTATTCGTATTTTGAATCAAACTTTTTTATTTGTTCGCTTGGATTAAAAATTCGAAAGTATGGTGCCGCATCACAACCACTGCCAGCTGCCCACTGCCAGCCACCATTGTTTGCACTTAAATCAAAATCAATTAGTTTTTGCGCAAAATAAGCTTCTCCCCAACGCCAGTCAATTAATAAATCCTTTACTAAAAAACTTGCTACAATCATTCTCACACGGTTATGCATAAAGCCAGTTTTATTTAATTCTCGCATACCAGCATCCACAATTGGAAATCCTGTTTTTCCTTCGCACCACAAATTAAATTCTGTTTCATTATTACGCCATATTATTTTATCATACTGCGGCTTAAATGAATTTTTAGCTGAATGCGGAAAGTTGTCTAAAATCATCATGTAAAAATCGCGCCATATTAATTCGTTAAGCCATGTTTCGTTTAAAGCTAATGCTTGTTTTGCTAAAGCCCTTACGCTTACTGTTCCAAAACGCAAATGCACACTTAAGTGACTTGTACCATTAATTGCGGGAAAATTGCGTTGCTCTGTATAATTTGTGACGATTGATTTAGGAATTGTTTTTGATGGCGTTTCTAAATCTGTTTTTTCAAATCCCATTTCTTTTAAAGTGGGCATTGCAAATGATTTCGTATTAAGAAAGTTAGAAAAATATTTTTTATTGGGATATGGTTTCAAATAATAATCTGTTAGTTTAGCTTTCCACTTTCTACTGTAAGGAGTAAAAATAGTATATGGTTTTCCATCATCTTTTGTTACTTCAGTTTTCTCAAAAACACACTGGTCTTTATATGTTTTAAATTCAATATGGTTTGTTCCTAAAAATGTTTTTATGTTCGCGTCTCGTTCATTAGCATATGGTTCATAATCATGGTTAGCATAAACAGATTCAACATCATAAACGTTTATCAATTCTTTAAAAACACTTTCTGGTGTTGAATAAAACACTTGAATAGAGGATTTGAATTCTTTTAACTCTTCATTGAGTTGCACAATAGAGCTATGAATAAACTCTACACGCCTATCTTTCTTGTCTTCTAATTTATTTAAAATAGTTTCATCAAAAATAAAAATTGGCAATACGTGATTTCCTTTTTTTAAGGCACGATATAGGCCCGCATTGTCATTCAAGCGCAAATCTCTTCTAAACCAAAATAGTGTTACTTTTTTCATCTATTATTGAACAATTTATGGAGTTTAAAGTTTAGAAAATATCTAAAAAATCACGTAAATTCAACATCTATAAAATTAATCAATTTAGCTATGGAATTACAACAATTTCAAAACCATATATTACAAGGCATTCCTTCTATTTTACCAGAAGCAAAGCTTTATGAAGAAAACATAAATCACGCGCCAAAACGCAAAGCTATTTTAAATGAGGATGAAAAAAAATTAGCCATTCAAAATGCCTTACGTTATTTTGAACCAAATCTTCACGCTGATTTAGCAACAGAATTTTTAAAAGAGTTAAATACTTATGGACGAATTTATATGTATCGTTTTCGCCCTGATTATAAAATTTATGCTCGACCAATTTTAGATTACCCACACCAGTCTATTCAAGCTGCTGCAATTATGCATATGTTGAGTAATAATTTAGATTATGCTGTAGCACAACATCCGCATGAATTAATTACTTATGGTGGTAATGGATCTGTGTTTCAAAATTGGGCTCAGTATTTATTAACGATGCAATATTTAGCAATCATGACCGATGAGCAAACCTTGGTTTTATACAGTGGTCATGCAATGGGTTTATTTCCATCTCATAAAGATGCACCTCGAGTTGTTGTTACAAACGGAATGATGATTCCGAATTATAGTAAACCCGATGATTGGGAAAAATTTAATGCCTTAGGTGTAACTCAATACGGGCAAATGACTGCTGGTAGTTTTATGTACATTGGTCCACAAGGAATTGTACATGGTACTTGTATTACAGTAATGAATGCGGCGCGTAAAGTAGCCCCATACCAACCTTCCCCAGAGGGGAAGGAGTTAGAACACTCACAAGACTTAATTAAGAATAGTTTATCAAACACAGTTGTTGGCTCTCCCCCTTTGGGGGAGATGGAGGGGGCTGGTCTTCTCTTTGTAACATGTGGTTTAGGTGGCATGAGCGGTGCGCAACCAAAAGCAGCAAAAATTGCAGGATTGGTTTCTGTAACTGCCGAAATTAATCCGAAAGCTGTAAAAACTCGTCACTCGCAAGGATGGGTTGACGAAGTATTTGAAAATTTAGATTTATTAATTCCGCGTATTAAAACTGCACAAGCAAATAAAGAAGCTGTTTCAATTGCATATCAAGGTAATGTGGTTGATTTGTGGGAACGATTAGTTAAAGAAAATATGAAAGTGGATATTGGTTCAGATCAATCTTCATTACATAACCCTTGGGCGGGCGGTTATTATCCAGTTGGCTTATCGTTAGAAGCAAGTAATGAAATGATGGCTGCTAATCCTGATAAGTTTAAAGTATATGTTCAGGAAACTTTAGTTAGACACATCAATGCAGTTAACACACTTCACGCAAACGGAATGTATTTCTTTGATTATGGGAATGCATTTTTATTAGAAGTTGGCCGTGCAGGTGGTGATGTCTATAAAAATGAAAATGCATTATATGGTGGTCATGTTGGAGCGACGTTTAAATACAATAGTTATGTTCAGGACATATTAGGGCCTATGTGTTTTGATTATGGTTTTGGTCCATTCCGTTGGGTTTGTACAAGTGCCAATGAAAACGATTTACGTAAAACAGATGAGATTGCCTTAGGTGTTTTAGAAGAAATTTATAAAACGGCGCCTGATGAAATTAAACAACAATTAAATGATAATATTATTTGGATTCGTGATGCGATGAAAAACAATTTAGTGGTTGGCTCTCAAGCCCGCATTTTATATGCTGATAGCGAAGGCCGTGTAAAAATTGCAGAAGCTATTAATAAAGCGATTGCAAAAAAAGAAATTTCAGCCCCTGTAGTTTTAGGAAGAGATCATCATGATGTGAGTGGAACAGATTCTCCATATAGAGAAACATCAAATATTTATGATGGATCAAAATTTACGGCCGACATGGCAGTTCAAAATTTTGTTGGGGATAGTTTTAGAGGTGCAACTTGGATTAGTTTACACAATGGTGGTGGTGTTGGTTGGGGAGAAGTGATTAATGGCGGTTTTGGTTTAGTGCTTGATGGAAGCGCAGATGCAGACAGACGTTTAAAATCAATGTTATTTTGGGATGTAAATAATGGAATTGCACGCAGAGCATGGGCAAGAAATAAAGAAGCTAATTTTGCTATTAAACGCGAAATGGAACGCACACCAAATTTAAAAGTAACATTGGCTAATTTAGTTGATGAAGACATATTAAAAAATTTATTTTAAAAAAAATAGGATGTTTACAATTGATACACATACACATATTTTTCCAAAACATATTCCTGACTTTGCTAAAAAGTTTGGTTACGGAACATTTATACAATTAGATCACCATACGCCTGGTCGAGCTTGGATGATGCAAGGCGATAAACGTTTTAGAGAGATTGTTGAAAATTGTTGGGATCCGGAAGTGCGAATTAAAGAAATGGCAGAGCATCAGGCAGATATGCAAGTAATTTGTACCATTCCAGTCATGTTTAGTTATGACGCTAAGCCAAATGATTGTCTAGAAATTTCTCAATTTTTAAATGATGATATTGCTAATACTGTTAATACGTATCCAGATAAATTTATTGGCTTAGCAACAGTTCCAATGCAAGATACTCAACTAGCTGTGCAAGAATTAGAACGTTGCATGAGTATTGGTTTTAAAGGTGTTCAAATAGGTAGTAATGTCAATAACATTAATTTAGGCGAACCACAATTTTATGATTTTTGGGCAGCATGCGAAAGATTAAATGCTGCTATTTTAGTTCACCCTTGGCAAATGATGGGCCAAGAGCATATGACAAAGTATTGGTTACCTTGGTTAGTTGGTATGCCTGCCGAAATAAGCAGAGCAATTTGCAGTATGATTTTTGGAGGTATTTTCGAAAAATTTCCAAAACTAAAAGTGTGTTTTGCTCATGGTGGTGGTTCGTTTTTACCAACGGTTAGTCGTATTGAACATGGTTGGGATTGTCGTCCAGATTTAGTTGCGATAGATAATGAATTTAATCCGAAAAAATATTTAGGAAAATTTTGGGTTGATTCACACGTATGCGATCATAAAATGTTGCAATACATTATTGATTTGGTTGGTGCCGATAAAGTAGTGCAAGGCTCTGATTACCCATTTCCTTTAGGAGAAGCAGTACCGGGTGATTTGGTTCGCTCATCTCCATTGTCTGAAAACGATAAACAAATAATTATGGGAAGCGCTGCAAAAGCTTGGCTTTCTTTGTAAATAAATTTCTAGCAATCTTAATCATTAATTTTTTTTAAAACACATGCAACATTTCACAGACGAACAATTAAAAAATATCACTTCAGCAGAAGGTAAGGTATTGCAAAAAGTGGTCATTTATTTTTGGGTAAATAGATTTAACCCAGAAGCCCATGTTGATTTAATTGATAATGTAGAATTATTTTTTACAGATGAAACTAGTTTAGTTATAACCTGCAACGAAGATAGTGATGGAATTAATATTTTAAATGATTTTAATTTAGCAGAAGAAAAGGCGGTTTTAAAAGCAGAATTTGGAGATAAAATAAAAATTATTCCCATTGACGCATCTACAACAAAAATGTGGACAGATGTTATAGGCGAAACCATTCTTTCAATTGATTTAAGTAAAGATGGCGATAATTATATTAATGATGCTATCATCTTAAATTTCGGAATTAAAGAAAAGCGCACTATTGGTATAAGTCCAAGCGATGGTTTGATAATAGATTATTGGGAAGATTAAATTGATTTATGCTTGATAATTATCAGCCATTTTTCTGATTTAAGTCAAATAGTATCGAAGTATTTATTTTTTAATTTGTTTTGTAAAAAACTAAAAATAAAAAAATGAAAAGAAAAATCGTAACAATCTTGTTTGTAGGAGTATTAGCAATGTTTGCCTCTTGTAAAAAAGCGGAAAAAGGTGATACTGGGCCGGCTGGCTCAAATGGAACAAATGGATCTGCTGGTGCGCAGGGAAATGCTAATGTAAAAATTTATAATTACGGAACAACTACATTAACTGCTACTAGTATTAATGCTAAGTTTTTACCTGCTGGCTTAACTGCAGCAAAAATTGATTCAAGTTTAATTATGGTTTATTATAGTGCGGGTAGTGGTCAATGGAATGTAGCGAATGGACTAGGACCCGGTGGGGCTTATGCTACCATTCAATATTCTGATCCTTCAGATTCAAGCATAAATGTGTATTTAAAAAATGCTGATGGAACCGTTTATTCTGGTGGAACTGTAACTTGGCAAAAAGTAAGGGTGGTAATTGTTCCAACGGCTTCTGTTTTTAGAACGGGAAAGGTTGACTATAGTAATTATTCTGATGTTGCAAGAGCTTATCATTTAGAGGAATAAATTCAACTATTGAAATAGTTGTAGCCCAAAACCTATATGGTTTTGGGCTCTTTTATTTTAAAATAATGATTAGAAATTTAACAATGTAGATTTATAGTCATTTTATTTTTTTATAAAAATTGATGCTATATTTGTATTTTAAATGATTCATTTACTAATTTGTATTGAAAGATAGAATTAAAATATTTTTTGTGTTATGTTTACTGATGAGTTTTAGTTGGCAATCAGTTGCAAAAACCATTATTTATATTAATTTTAAGAATAACCAAAAAACACTGGCAGCTACAGTTTGTGTTAACAAAGGAAAACCAAAAAGTTGTTGTCAGGCAAAATGTTATTTGGATAAAGAGATAAAGAAAGAGGATAGTCGTCAAAACAATTTACCTTCAAAATTAAAAGACAAGATTGAGAAAACCGAACTACTTTCTGGGTTCACAAAATTTGATTTTGCTATCGAATTAGATATTGAAAAAACATTTTTTTATTATCATCAGAGTAAAATCATGTGCTTTTCAAATAAAATATTCCTGCCACCAAGGAATATTTTCTTTTCTTAAATTCATTAATAAAGCCATTTCAGATAACTGATATGGATTCTTATGTATTCTAATAAACTAGACAATCTTTTACCGATTTGTTTTATTTTATTGATATGCATAAAATGAACGACCCCTTATAAAAATTCACAATAGGTTATGAAGAATTTGATTCAAAATAAATTTGAATTAGTTCTTCATAACCATTTAAAATATAAAAAAATGAAAACAATAATAAAAATATGTGCAGTAATCATACTAGCATTAACATTTGGGAATTGCAAAAAAGAAAAGGTTAATACCCCCGAACCAGAACCAATACCTGTATTACCAACAACCGGAAACTTAAATTTATATTTTGAAGGAATGGTTGGACTTAATCCTTTGGTTTTTGCAACTCAAACATATACAAACCAAGCAGGCAATACGTATAATGTTACCATGGCGAAATATTATATTAGTAATATAAAATTAACAAACACTGACAATAGTGTGTTTGTTGTAAATAATAGTTATCATTTAATTGATTTATCTGATTCGTTATTAAGCTTGGTAAAATTATCTGGAGTTCCATATGGTAATTATAAAGCTATTCAGTTTATGATTGGAGTTGATAGTACAAGAAATGTATCGGGGGCTCAAACTGGCGCTTTAGATCCGGCATTAGGTATGTTTTGGACTTGGAGTTCTGGTTATATTATGGCTAAAATGGAAGGTACTTCACCTCAATCTACTGCTCCTGCAAATAAGCTAGAGTTTCATATTGGTGGGTTTTCGGGATTAAACAATGTTTTGAAAACAGTGTCGCCATCTTTTGGCCTTGATACTGCAAAGGTTTCGAGCACAATCATACCGACTATTCATTTATCTAGTAATTTGTCGGAATGGTTTGCTGCCCCAACAATTATTGATTTTTCATTAATTAATAGTGTAACAATGCCAGGGATGAATGCCAAAAACTTTTCGGACAATTACATGGATATGTTTAGTGTTGAACACATTCATAATTAATTAAAATCAAAGAAGCTGTTTAAATTATTAACAGCTTCTTTTTTATTTTCATCATGAAACATATAAAAATAATAGAGACTTGTTGTCTTCTTGTAATATCATTGGCGTCTTTTTCTTGCGACATTTGTGGAAGTTACATGGGAATAACCCCGTATAATAGTAAAAACACTATTTCCTTTTTGCACAGGTACAGAATCTTTAATGGGTATAAAGATTACCAAAATCATAGTCAGTTCTTTCCAGTTGGTGCATACAAAGTAAACCATATATTGCCTGTTGATTCTAGTTATGCCAATAAAACCTATTCAAGCAAAGATTTTGAGTCGTACAAAATTTTTGAACTTCGACTCAAATACTTTGTATTTAAAAGGTTTGAAATAAATACGTTCCTGCCGCTATTAAACAATAAATCTAAAAACAATGATGTTTTCATTTCGAACACTGGAATTGGAGATGTTACTATCTTATTAGGATACCATTTAATCCAACCTAATATTGACGCAAAAACAAAACATAAATTGGTTATTGGTTTAGGGATAAAGCTTCCTACAGGAAATCATTTTGCTCATGATTCGCAGAGTAATCGTTTACCTTTTGAAATGCAAGCAGGAACTGGCAGCTATGATGTATTAATAAATTTAAATTATTTGATAATGACAAAAAAAATTGGTGTAAATGTTAGTGGTAGTTTTAAAAATAATGGAACAAATAATTACAAAGAACATTTAGCGGCCAGCACAACTAACTTTGCCTCTGTTTTTTATAAAATTTCGCTTAACAAAATTGTTTTATATCCCTCAGTACAGCTTAATTATGAGTTTTCGAAAGGGCTATTTGTCGCGAATGAATTAGAAAAGGGAACAGGAGTAAATTCTTTTTTGCTTGGGCCAGGAATAGATTTTTATTATAAAAATTTTTCTATTAATATGGCTTGGCAATTTACAACTTATGAAAACATACTGAGTAATGAATTAAAAAGTGCAGGCAGATTGAGTTTTGGATTAAACTATAGCTTTGATAATTACTCTAAAAAGAAATAAACAGCTATAGTCCGTATGCATGACAAGGAACAGGCCTTGGATTTAATTTAAAGTTTAAGGTAACACCAAAAAAGAAAAACCAATCTTTTGTATTTGGATTGCCTCGTTGTTCATTAATATTACTTCCTGCATTTTTTGAGCGATCGGAGAATTTTTTTGCCAGTGGATTTGAAAAAGGATTAGCATCTGTGTTCGGATATGTACCACTAACATCATCTAAATAATCAGTAAATATTTTTCTCGGACCCCATTCTAATCCAATGCCTACTTTTTTAGACACATTTATTTTGACGCCAATTCCAAATGGAATTCCTATTTGTGTAAGTCGATATTGTTTGGCTTGTCCTTCTGTTCTTAATGGTTGTAAATCAAACCAATTATTATCAGATTGTGCTCTGGGTTTAAAATTAAAGACATCAAGTCCTAAAAATAAAAACGAAGTAAATTTATACTTGTCATTACTAATTCTATATTCTAAAAAATTAAATTCTGCCATTACATTAAATTCTATTATGCGTGATTTAAAATTTAGATTTCTTTGCAATTGGTCTGCATCTTCGCTTTGTGAATCATCACCCATAATTGAACCAAAGTTAAACCCTCCCCTAAATGCATATCGATAATTTGGGGTATAACGATAGAATACTCCAAATGCTGGTTGAGTTAAATTAAAATGTTTTGATGGATTCAAATCTCCAATATAATAAGCACCACCAATTAAAATACCAACCTCATGTTGTCTGAAATTTCGTTTTTTAGTTTGCGACTTAATCGTCCCAAAAAATAGAAACATAATTAATATGGTACTTAGTAATTTCATTTGAAATTGAAACGTTAAATATCTGTATTTATTGTCATTTACAGTATTAAAATTTTTGTTTTATTTACTTTTTGTTTCTCCTCACTTACTATTAAATATAGGCCTGAAGGTAAGTTTTTACAATTTAAATCATAACTATTTGACCGAATCGTTTCTGAAAAAATAATTTGACCTGAAGAATTAATTAATTTTAAAGTTTTTAGATCATTTGATTCAAAAAGAATAGTCGCATAGTTTTCTATTGGATTTGGAAAAACAGACATGAAATCATTTTGATTCGAAATACTAATATTTGTTGGAAGCATTCCACAGGTCATAGCTTTATGCCCATCTAATTTGCCATAACCCCATCTAAAATTTGGGACTGGTAAATTTACAAACACATCTGTATACGCGCAATTATTTATGGCTTGCTTAATTTGTTGGTTAGTTGCTGTTGGATTTTTTTGTAAATATAGCGCTGCTAATCCTGCTACCACAGGGCTTGATGCAGATGTTCCGCCAGCTGTAATATGAAATCCACCTTGAGCAACTACATATGGAGCAGCAGAAATTAAACCTGGAATTAAACCCATTGCAGCGGATGCAAGTATTGTTGCTCCAGTAGCAGAAATGTCTGGTTTTACTTTATTATCTCTTGATGGGCCAACACTACTACTAGCTGCTATTTCTCCAGGCGTTTCAGTTGTTGTTTGCACATTACCATTTACATCTATATAATAATTCCTATTAACGTAATTTGCCACAGTAATAACCTCATTGCTGCATTGGAAACTACTCACAATTGTTTGTGTAGTATCTGCTATTTTATAGTTGAGTATTTTAGGGTAAATCCCAGCACTTGGCAAACCTGTTGTAACATAATCAAAATTCCATGAGTCAATTCTTCCAATGCCATTATGTTCTATACGCCATAAATAATTTATACTATCTGGTCTAATTGAAATATTTAACTCGTAAACACCAAATGTATTTATACTAGCAGTACTTTCTATTATTCCTATTCTATTTGTTCCGTTAAAAACAGTATCGCGTTTTAATATTCCCAGTGCATAATTATATGGTTTGTAACCAATATTGCCAAGGTTTTTAAATGCTAAGTTGTTTACGCCAATTGTATATTTTACGTTTTTTATTTTTAGCGTGTCAGCATATTCGCTTAGGTTTATGGTGGGAGTTGAGGTACTAATCCAAGTGAAGTTTGTATCTATACTCGTAACATCATATCCAACGTGAAATGGAATAGAACCTCCATTTCCAGCCGAGGCTACAAAGCATTTCCCAGCCCCAGTAACCATTCCATCAATTATTTTAGCTTCTAAATCTGTACCATCATGGCTTCCATAATATTCTCCCACACTAGCATTAATAACAAAAGGCTTGTTTAATATGCTGGCTTTTGCTACAATATATTGAACGGCATCAGCAATTGTAAAGCCAGGCCTTGTAAAATCTAACGCAACAACGATGATGTCTGCTTTTGGCGCAACACCTGCATATTTGCCAATTGCTAACCCGTTGCCAGCTGCTATACCTGAACTTGCAGTTCCGTGTCCGAAATGAGGAGTGTCATCATGTGTACATAATCCTAAATCAATTTCTGAATTTGTCCATTCCTGACCATATCCAAAAGCTGAAGGAGTGTTTGCGGCTATGGGTTTCGTCATATCCCATAAATACTTAATTCGTGAGTTTCCAGCTACATCCTTTAAATCTGGATGATGAAAATCAGTACCAGAATCAATAATTCCGACAATGATATTTGTTCCATCGTAGGCTTGAGTTAATGGCAATAATCCAAGTTTAATGGGATTGATTCTGTTTCTGACATCACTTGTATCATCCATTAGGGTTAAATGATGTTCAGTATATTCAATTCTTAAAATGTTTTTTTGTCCACTCAATTTTTTTATATTTTCCAGAGATGTAGTTAACGCATATATGTTTCCAATTTTATAATGTTGTTGGTAATATTTAACCTCGGAAAAAGATATTTCCGAGTTTGGTTTTACTAATACTAAAACATTAAGCATTTTATTTGGAGAATTGCTCTCCAATTGCCGAATTAGATCAGCATTAAAAACCGATTGGGCATTGAAAGGTAAAGTTTGAACCAAGAAAACAAAAAAAGTCACAAAAAGTGTTTTCATAAACTAATATTAAACTATTAAGTTATAAAAAATTAGGATATTTACCTAATGCGAAAAGTGAATTTTTTATTTATTTTATTTTTAGTAAATGTATTTTATTTACATTCTCAAGATACTGTTGTGTATTCTAGAGATTTTCGGTTATATGAAGGTATTTATATGACTTATCAGGATTTTAGATATAATTGGCCTATTGATAAAGATAAGATAATTACAAATTTACCAAAGGATCAGTTAGATTTTTTTAGCAAATTAACTGACTCTGACATCATTGAATATAAAGAAAGGGACGGCTCTCTTGCGAAAATCAAAACTGAAAAAATTTGGGGTTACTGCCAAAACAATGTGATATTTATTAATCAAGATAAAAACTTTTTCAGAATCCCTGTTTTTGGCGCAATCAGTAATTTTATTGGAACGGTTGAGGTTTTGAGTTATTCGCCGGGTTACGATCCTTTTATGAATGCTCCAATGAATAGTACAGCACAAAAAACAAGGGAAATTAGACAGTATTTGTTTGATTTTTATTCGGGTGAAGTTGTGCAATATAGTGTTGAAAAAATGGAGGAATATTTAAAACGAGATGATGTTTTATATAAAGAGTTTATGGGATTAAGCAAAAAAAAGAGAAAAGAATTTGCATTCAAATACATGCGCCTTTATAACGAAAAACATCCTGTATATTTTCCAAAAGGGTAAATAGATTGTGAGGTTTTATTTATTTTTATTATTTCTTTCGCATTAATTCAATTAAATTAGCAGACTTAAAAAACAAAAATTATGTCAGAAATAGGAAGACAAATTATTTACAGCATGGTGAATGTATCAAAAATACATCCACCGCAAAAACAAGTATTAAAAGATATTTACATCTCATTTTACTACGGCGCTAAAATTGGTGTTTTAGGTTTAAATGGTTCGGGTAAATCGTCGTTATTAAAAATAATGGCTGGTTTAGATAAAGATTATTTGGGAGAAATTCATCAGTCTCCTGGTTATACAATTGGTTTATTAGAACAAGAACCAAAGTTGGATGAAAACAAAACAGTTATTGAAGTTGTGCGTGAAGGCGCTCAAAAACATGTGGATATTTTAAATGAATTTGAGGAAGTAAACAATAAGTTTATGGACGAGGAAATTTTAAATGATCCTGACAAAATGGATAAGTTAATTAATCGTCAAGCACAATTGCAAGATTTAATTGATCAACATGATTTGTGGAATTTAGATATGCGTTTAGAGCGCGCTATGGATGCGTTACGTTGTGCGGAAAGTGACACTTTAATTAAAGTTTTGTCTGGTGGAGAAAGACGTCGTGTTGCTTTATGTCGTTTGTTATTGCAAGAGCCAGACATTTTATTATTAGATGAGCCAACCAATCACTTGGATGCAGAAAGTGTGGATTGGTTAGAGGTTCATTTACAAAATTATAAAGGAACTGTTATCGCCGTTACGCATGATAGATATTTCCTAGATAACGTTGCTGGTTGGATTTTAGAATTAGATCGCGGAGAAGGCATTCCTTGGAAAGGGAATTACTCATCTTGGTTAGAGCAAAAAGGAAATCGTTTAAAACAAGAAGAGAAAACAGAAAGTAAGCGTCAAAAAACATTAGCTCGAGAGTTGGACTGGGTTCGTCAAGGTGTAAAAGGTAGAGGCGTGAAACAAAAAGCACGTCTAGGCAATTACGACAAAATGATGAATGAAGATATCAAAGACAAAGAAGAGCGATTAGAGATATTTATTCCTAACGGTCCGCGACTTGGTAACGAAGTGATTGAAGCAATTGAAGTTTCAAAAGGATTTGGTGATCGATTGTTATATGAACATTTAAATTTTAAACTACCACCAGCTGGAATAGTTGGTATTATTGGGCCAAACGGTGCGGGTAAGACTACTTTATTCAGGATGATAATGGGTGAAGAAACACCAAATAGTGGTGAATTTAAAGTTGGCCCAACTGTAAAAATTTCTTACGTTGACCAAAATCATAAAGAGCTTGAGCCAAACAAAACGGTTTACGATGTATTAAGTGGTGGATTAGAAAATATAATGCTAGGAGGAAAAGCCATGAATTCGAGAGCATACATTTCTCGATTTAATTTTGCTGGAAGTGATCAAGGCAAAAAAGTAAGTGTACTTTCTGGTGGAGAACGAAATCGTTTACATTTAGCAATGGCATTAAAAAACGAAGGAAACGTTTTATTATTAGATGAGCCTACAAATGATTTAGATGTTAATACATTGCGAGCATTAGAAGAGGGTTTAGAAAATTTTGCTGGTTGTGCTGTAATTATTAGTCATGATAGATGGTTTTTAGACCGCGTATGTACACACATCTTGGCTTTTGAAGGTGATAGTTCTGTTTATTGGTTCGAGGGTGGATACAGTGAATATGAAGAAAATCGTAAAAAACGTTTAGGGAATGTAGAGCCGAAAAGACCTCGTTATAAAAAACTGGTTGTATAATATCAATTGTAATTATTGAAAACCAAAAAACCCTTTGCGTTAATTGCAAAGGGTTTTTTTATGAGTTTTATTTTTAAGCTTTTGTGGTTTTAAATTCTTTTTTGAAATTTTTACAAATTAATTTTGCAACATCTCTTCCTTGATTAATAGCAACTGGTATGCCACCACCAGGTCTACCCCAATGACTTGCATAAAAAAATTGTTTAAGTTTTGGTAAAGTAAATTTAACGGGTGAAGATGCAATAATATTCTCTCCAGGCAACCATCCTTGCGCACTTCCTTGCCAATTATTTGTATACCGTAAAACAGTTGCAGGTGTTGCAAAATCTGTCACTTCTATATCATCTTTGATACCTGGAAATTTAAGTTCTAATAAATCTACTAGCGCATTAATAAATTTTATTTTTTCTTCACGGTATTTCACGCGTTCATTTTTTCTTAAATTAATCCAATAGTTTCCATTGGTTGTGTAAAAGCTACAGGCCATTACTGTTTTTCCTTTTGGAGCAAGTGTTGGGTCATAATTGTAAAAATGCACTTCTAATCTATCCCAACTTGTTCCGCAAGGTGATTCTAATTTTATTTCTGTTGGAAAACGGTGAAAGTGTGGATATTCTTTATATGATTTTTTTAATCCAAATGAAGCTAACAGTATCGAGTAATAAACATCAATCACTTTTCCTTCTTTCAATTTAATTATTTTATCATCTACATACTTTCCATCTAAGTATTCAAATACAGTTTTATACCAATCAGCTGTAGATAAAACAGCATCACATTTATGTATAACATCATTTCGAACTAATAAGCCATTGGCAATATTATTTTCTGTCAATATTTTTTTTACTGGGGTATTATAATGCAATGTTCCACCTAGGGAAGTGTATTTGTCAGCAATTTTTTGCGCCCAAGCTAATGAACCGCCAATTGGATAGCCAGCACTTTTTTTGTCAAACACTGCTTGCGGGAAGTTAAATACAAGCATTTTCACTTCTTGTCCATCATAAAGTAATTCAAATGCTTCACGAAGAAAAGGATTTTTAAATTTTTTAGCTAAATCAAAATTACTGACCTTTCTTTGTTTATTTAGTATAAAAAGAAATTTCAAATAACGTGTCATTTTAATACCTCTAATTATAGAAGGAATTAAAGGTAATTTATCCATTACTGGTGGCAGTTCATAATTTTGTAAAACCTTTATATCATTAATAAAATCAGTAGTAACTTTTTCATCTTCAGGAGATAAATCAATCATGTATTTTTTTAATTGGTCTAGATTCGTATAAACATTAAAAATTTTATTTCCATATTTATCCGCATTGTTTTTTACTTCCACGTGGATGCGAACTTCGTGATGGTGAAATTCAATAGATTCTAAATTTAATAATTCGGACCACATATGATAAAAACCACTTCCTTTATCTGAACCTAAAATCCAATGAGCACATCCATCAATTGTAAATTCTCCTTTTTCCCAACTTGTGCAAAGACCTCCTGGAATAGAATGCTTTTCAAATATATGAGTTTCGAAACCATTCATTTGTAAATAACTTCCAGCACATAAGCCAGAAATGCCTGCTCCAATAATATTTATTTTTGGTTTTTGAATCACCTTCAAATTTAGTAAAATAATTGTGTTTTAATAGGGCAAAAAAAAAGCATTAAGAATTTCTTAATGCTTTTTTTCGAATGAAATTAATCTTATCTGGCAATAACTTTTACGTATTGATATTTACCGTATTTTTTTACATTTTTATAATCTGCTTCATAAATTGGACCACGCACTTCATAAACTAGTTTAAAATTAATTTTGCTTGCATCACCGCCTTTTGCAGTTACAGCCTCTCTAATTTTAGCTTCCATTTTTTCAGCACGCGATTTAGCTAATATTTTATTATTAGAATATTTACGAGTTGGAACCTGTGAAGCACTCGACAAAATTTTAACCGTTGGACTGCATTCCTTTGTTTTTGCTACGATTGCATCAATGATATTAGTCCATTCATCTTCTTCTTTTGTTTCATTTCTATCATACGAAAAGAAGCGTTTGAAGTTAATTGGGTTTCCACATGCATAATTTTTTTCTGTACTTTCAGTTGGATTGGTATTTACAATCGCAGCCGTTTCTATTACTAATGTTTTTTCGTAAACCTTTTTTGATTTAATGTTTTGAGTATTAAACAATTCTTTTTTCGAAACATTAGAATTGTTTTCAGCTGATAATTCGTAATTAACATCACGAGTTAATTCAATATTTTTTAAACGACCTTTTGCATCAGTTATGCCCTCATATTTACTTCCATTATTTCCGGAAAGTGTAATGGTTGAATTAACTAAAGGCTTGTGTTTTGAATTCACCACATGCACATTTAAAAACAAATCAAATTCTTTAGCCGCTTTTCCTTCTAAATATAAAATTTGTGTAATTGCTTTACTTCCCTTTATTCCAAAGGTGTTAAAAGAAATTGGTTTTGTTTTTTTACCATTTACTTCTGCAACGATTGAATATAATTTGTCAAAAGCTAAAACAGTTCCTTCTTTTTTGCCATCTCCGTCAACCATATAGTTAACATCAGAACCACCTTTTTCAGTTAATGTAACGTTGGCATTTGGTACAGCTTTTTTATCAATTGGATTGTTTAATACAATTGTATTTAAGATAACTGTTTTGTTTTTAACCTTAACTTTGCCCAACAATGAAACTGGTTCAAGATTGATTTCTTTTTTAATTTCTTGATAAGAGACATCGTTTGTTACATATAATTCTTCATTATAAAACTCTTCGCCTTTACTTTGATATGAAAACACATAATTTCTGTTAGGAGGTAAAATTGTACTGAAGGTTCCGTTTTCCTTCGGCCTATAAGTTCCAATTACCTCACCAGTTTCTTTATCAGTAACAATAACCATTAAGTCTTCTGGTAGTTTTTCTCCATTAGCAGGAATTATTGATCCTTTAAATAAGGCTAAAGGCTTTTCTTTTGCATCAGGAATAAACATGCTATAAATATCTTTTTCTCCAAACCCTCCATCTTTTGCAGAAGAAAAGTAACCACGTTTGCCGTCAGGCGAAGTTACAAAAAACACATCGTCGTCTGGCGTGTTAATTGGTGAGCCCATGTTTTCAGGAGCAGAGAATTTTTTTTCATCATCTAGTGTAGAAAAGAAAATATCAAATCCTCCCATTGTTTGGTGCCCTTTAGATGCGAACATTAATGTAACGCCATCAGGATGCATAAACGGACCATCTTCATCATATTTTGTGTTTATGGTTGGGCCAACATTTAATGCTTTACTCCATTTGCCGTTTGGTAGTTTTACACATCTATAAATATCTCGTCCTCCAAAACCACCTGGCCTATCCGAAACAAAGTACAAGGTATTATTGTCAGCGGTTAAGCAACCATGTGGTTCAAAGTATTTAGTATTAATGTCAGAACCAAATTGTTGTAAAGAACTCCACTCTTTACCATCCCAAGTACTAAAATAAATATCTCCTCCATTTCCAGAACCTACATCTTGATAAACAATTAATGTTTGTCCATCAGGTGTTAAATTGATTGAAGCTTCATTTCCATTTGTATTAATATATTGGCTTATAGGTTTAGGCGATGACCATTTATTATTATCGTCTTTATAAGCAATTACAATATCTTCATAATATTGACCATCAGGACTTTTTTCGCCGCCTGTAGAAGTGTTTCTTCTTGTTGTGTATATTAAAGTTCTTTCGTCAGCACTTAAAACAGGGCTAAAGTCTGGGTATTCGCTATTGATGCTATCACCTAAATTTTGGATAGTAACATTTATTGGGGCTGCTACTTTTTCTTTTGCATAAACAGTTTGGGCTCTATAAAAGGCAATTTCTTCTTTCAGTTTTTTATCTTTAACGTATTGTGTTTCAAATAAGGTGTATTGTGCTGCTGCTTCATCAAATTTATAATTATTATGTAATGCTCTTGCGTAATAAAAATGCGCTAGTGGTGGAGCTTGTTTTTCTGAAGGGTCATCACTACGGTAATTTTTAGTAATATTTGTTATTGACTTAGATAAATAACGCTCAGCAGCCGCTTTTTTATTTGAAGAATTTAATAAACAATATCCAACATTGAAATTAATATTCGCAGAACTCGAATCAATTTTATACGCTTCCAAAAAGTTTTTTAGAGCTTGGTCGTAATTTTCTTCTAACAAAAGAAAACTTCCTTCTCTAAAATAATCTGAATATGAACCAGTTTGAAGTTGTGCTTTTGAAACTATGGAAAAGCATAAAATCGTAACAAAAAGTAAGAGGTATTTTTTCATAGGTATTGTGTTTATAATTCTTAAACAAGTTAGCAAAAATAGCATAATTTAGATAAAATCCACAATTTTAACGATAAAAAAACCCCCAATAAATGGGGGTTTTAACAATCCTAGAATTTAGATTTTTAAGATACTCGGGTAACATCCCAATTTTCCATATAATCTGCTACTTTTCGTAAAAAAGTACCTCCTAATGAGCCATCTACAACCCTGTGGTCATATGAAAGGGATAAAAACATGAAGTGACGGATTGCTATTACATCTCCTTGAGGCGTTTCAATAACTGCTGGTTTCTTTTTAATAGAACCAACTGCTAAAATCGCAACTTGTGGTTGTAAAATAATTGGAGTTCCCATTAAATTTCCAAAACCACCAACATTTGTTAGGGTAAAGGTTCCTCCTTGAATTTCATCTGGAGCTAATTTGTTAGCACGAGCTCTATTAGCCAAATCATTTACGTTTTTAGTTATTCCAACTAAGTTCTTTTGGTCAGCATTTTTAATAACTGGCACAATTAAGTTACCAGAAGGCAAAGCTGCTGCCATGCCAATGTTTATGTTTTTACGTTTAATGATTTTCGTTCCTGTTTGATCTACTGAAACGTTAATCATTGGAAAATCTTTGATTGCCTTAGCCACACATTCTATAAACAAAGGAGTAAATGTAAGTTTTTCACCTTCTCTTTTTTCAAAGTCTTTTTTAACTCTGTCTCTCCATTGAACTAAATTAGTAACATCAGCCTCTACAAAAGAAGTTACGTGTGGCGAAACATGCTTACTCATTACCATATTGTCAGCAATGATTTTACGCATACGGTCCATTTCAATAATTTCGTCGCCAGCTCCAACTGAAACAGCTGGACGTTGCACTAAAATAGTATTGTCTGGCACGCCTATAGATGATTTTACAGTATTTGTAGTTGGTGTAGCCACCTTTACTTCTTTAATAACTGGCGTTGCTGCGTTTTTATTTCTATTTGGTAAGTAAGCTAAAATATCGGCTTTTGTAACACGTCCTTCTTGGCCAGTTCCTTTAATAGAATCTAATTCAGATAATGAAATCCCTTCTTCTTTCGCAATACTTTTTACTAAAGGAGAATAAAACTTATCAGAATTTGAAAAATCAACAACTTCTGCTGTAGTAACAGCTACTGGAGTAGAACTAGTTGATGATGTTGTTTGTTGCGTTGGAGCTGCAGTTTTAGGAGTTTCAGCAACGCTAACACTCGCATCAGAAGATATAATTGCTATTACAGCACCTACCTGAACAACATCATTTTCGTTAAATAATTTTTTAATTAATGTGCCTTCAAATGGAGATGGAATTTCAGAATCCACCTTATCGGTAGCGATTTCTAAAACAGTTTCATCAATTTTAATTGAATCTCCTTCGTTTTTTGTCCATTTAATAATAGTTGCTTCTGCAACACTTTCGCCCATTTTGGGCATAGTTAATTCGAATTGAGCCATTGTGCTTAAATAATGTAGAACACAAAAATAACGGAATATCGGCACTACACAAATTTAATTGTGTGTTATAATAGAGTTTTGCCTAAAAAAGCCATTTATTAACCTATAAACGGCTATTTATAATTTAATTAACTTGCTACAATCTCAATAAAACCAATTGTTTTGGATTTTTTGACAGAGAGAGATTTTGAGTAATTAAGAATATTCTGAATAATTGAATCAGAAGGGCTTTGGTCGTCAACAAGAATGGGGGCTTGTTGCTTGTTTTTAGTAGATTTTAATGTAGAAGAAACAAGAGTAAATGTTTGTTGCATAGATTAGTTTAGTGGGTTTATACAATTAATAACGGAATTTGTTTTTAATTATTGTGTTATGACCTTATGGATTCTTTTTAAAGGTTTTACAAAGGTTAAAACAGAACTTTTTTGGCTTATAGATGGGTTTAATACCGAATGAATGTTTTAGTTCGATTATTCATTCCTCGGCATAATACCATCTAAGCTTTTCGTTTAGTATTTTAGACTAAAACTCAAATCATGATGGTATAAAATATATTATTCAAACAATTGTTTTTGAACTGATTTTTTATTTAATTTTAATCTAAATTCCAAAACCCATCATGTCAAAAAAATCAATTTTAGCTGTGTTCTTAATCACAGCGCTAGCCATTTGTGGACTAGCTTATTTTACTTCGTCATCTGCTAAAACAAATGACAATTATATGAACCCACTTTTTAAAGAATACATTTCCGCTTACACGTCGGGAATCGTTTCAGTGGAAAGCAAGGTGTTAATTATTTTACAGGAAGAAACAAATCAGGAAGTTGAAATAGGAAAAGAAATTGAAAATAATTTATTCAGCTTTTCGCCTAGTATTGAAGGTAAGTTAACGTGGCTCGATAAAAAAACAATTGAGTTTAAACCAAAAGAAAAATTAAAAACAAATCAAGCCTACAAAGCAACATTTAATTTAGGAAATGTGTTAAGTGTAAGTGATGATTTAAAAAACTTTGATTTTAATTTTACTACATTAAAACAAGCTTTAGAAATATCTATTGATGAATATGTAGTTGATGAGAAAAATGATTTGCAAGTTTTAGGAACACTAACAACTGCTGATTTTTGTGAAAACACGGCTGTTGAAAAGGCAATTGTTGCTTATCAAAACGGGCCAGCATTGCCTATTAATTGGATTCACGAAAACTCAACAACACATCATTTTTCAATTAATCAAGTTCAAAAAGGAAAAGGAAATGTTGTTTTAACTATAAATGGTGATGCTGTTGGAGCTGAGGTTGATGACAACAAAAGAGAAATTACAATACCAAAAGCAGACGATTTTATATTAATGAATTTTAGTATTAACGATGAACCTGACCAATATGTGAGTTTACAATTTTCGGATCGGATAGATCCAAATCAAAATTTAGATGGTTTAATTTCTATTGCAAATCCTAATGGTTCGGTTGTAGTTGACGAATATGATTATGATGGAAATAAAAAATCAGCAATGCCAGTAACAGAATCTAAACTCACTTTTTTAATTGAAGGAAACACCATAAAAGTATATACGCCCGAACGTTATGTTGACGAACGGACATTAGTAATTAATCAAGGAATTAAAAATACAAATGGAAAAACATTAAAAGAATCTGAAACAAAAACATTGTTTTTTGAAGATCTAAAACCTAATGTTCGTTTAATCGGAAAAGGAACTATTCTGCCAAATTCGAGCAGTTTATTATTTCCTTTTGAGGCTGTAAATCTTAATGCGGTTGATGTTAGGATTACACGAATTTATGAAAAAAACATGATGCAGTTTTTGCAGATAAATAATTTAGATGGAAATCAGGAGTTGCGTCGTGTTGGAAAATTAGTTATTAAAAAGAAAATTCCGTTGCAAGCTAACGGAAATCCAATGCGTAATAAATGGAATAAATATTCAATTGATTTATCTTCATTAATTAAAGCTGAGCCTGGCGCTTTATATAATGTTAGAATAACGTATAATAAAAATTATTCAACTTATAATTGCCAGGGCGATACAACTTCTAAAAACGGAGAAGAAGAAATAATTGAAGAGAAATCAGACGAAGAAAAAGATTGGGATTATTATAGTTATTATGATGACTATAATGATGATTACTATTATTACGATTATTCTGAAAGAAATAATCCTTGCTCAAAAGCATTTTATAATAACAAAGCCGTTAACAGAAATATATTAGCTACTAATATTGGTTTAGTTGCAAAACGTGGTAACAATGGAGACATTAGTGTGTTTGCATCTGATTTAATTACAACAAAGCCATTGGCAAATGTTACTATTGAAGCTTATGATTTTCAGCAACAAAAATTAAAAGAACTAAAAACAAATGGAGAAGGAATGTGTGTGATAAACACCAAACAAAAACCATTTGTATTAATTGCTAAACATGGATTAGAGCGCACGTATTTAAAATTAGATGATGGAATGTCTTTATCGCTAAGTGCTTTTGAAGTTGATGGTGAAGAAATTCAAAAAGGAGTTAAGGGCTTTATTTATGGAGAAAGAGGCGTATGGCGTCCTGGAGATAGTTTATACTTATCGTTTATAATAGAAAGTAAAACAAAGGAGTTGCCCGAAAATTATCCAGCAAGTTTAGAACTAACAAATCCTCAAGGCCAAGTTGTTCAAAAATTAACTCGTACAAAAAATGTTAATGGGTTCTATAATTTTTCAACACGTACAGAAAACTCTGCTCCAACAGGCGTTTACCTTGCTAAAGTAAAAGTTGGTGGTGCGGTGTTTACAAAAAACATTCGTATTGAAACGATTATGCCAAATCGTTTAAAAATAAATTTAGACTATAAAAAAGAAAAAATTTATAGTTCAGATTTAACACTAAAAAGTAATTTGTTTGTGAATTGGTTACACGGCGCGCCAGGTAAAAATTTAGAAACTAAAATTGATGTTTCCTTATCTCAAATTACAACCGAGTTTAAAGGCTATAAAGAATATGTATTTGATAATCCTGCTCAAAATTTCTATTCAGAAACACAAACTGTTTTTACAGGAAAAACGGATGAAAACGGACAAGTACTAGTTGAAGCGCAATTGAGTGATACTAAAAATGCACCAGGTTTTTTAGCAGCCAATTTTGTTATTCGTGCGTTTGAAGAAGGTGGTTCTTTTAGTACTGATAGATTCACTATTCCTGTTTCGCCATTCACAAATTACGTTGGTGTTAAAACTCCACAAACAAAAGATAATCAAAATTATTTAGAAACAGATACTGATCATCCTATTCAAATTGCTACAGTAGATGAGTTTGGAAAACCAACGTCTCGTTCAAATATTGAAGTGAAAGTGTATAAGTTAGATTGGCGTTGGTGGTGGGATAATTACAATCAAGATTTATCATCTTACATTGGAAGTAATTATCACGAGCCAATTTATAGCGAACAAATTTCTTCAACTAACGGTAAGGCACATTTCAATTTAAGAGTTAATCAACCATCTTGGGGGCGTTATTTAGTATATGTAAAAGATAATGAAAGTGGCCACGCTTGCGGAAAAATTGTATTTATTGATTGGCCAAGCTGGGCAGGTAAATCTCCAAAAGGAAATGAAGGAAGTAACGTGTTAACTGTAAATACTGATAAAGACGAATATAAAGTTGGCGATAAAGCAAAAGTTTTAATTCCAAGTCCACAAGGCGGAAAAGTTTTGATTAATATTGAAAATGGAAGTAAAACAATTCAAAGTAAATGGATTGAAACAAAACCTGGTGTTACAGAATATGAGTTCACGGTAACTAAAGAAATGACTCCAAACATTTATGTGTTTGTGCATTTAATACAACCGCATGCTCAAACTAAAAATGATTTACCAATTCGTTTGTATGGTGTGGCATCGTTAATGATAAAAGATGAAAACACGATTTTAAAACCAACCATTAAAACGGATGCTGTTTGGAAACCTGAATCTACAGCTACTGTAAAAGTTGGCGAAGAAAATGGGAAAGAAATGGCGTATACACTAGCCGTTGTTGATGAAGGCTTATTAGACATTACTCGTTTTAAAACGCCTGACCCTTGGAAAGCATTTTATGCCAAAGAAGCTTTGGGTGTAAAAACCTGGGACATTTATGATAATGTCATTGGTGCTTTTGGAAATGCGATGACCCGTATTTTATCAATTGGTGGTGATGATGCAACAAATAATAAACCAGAAAATAGTGCACAACGTTTTAAACCAATGGTACGTTTTGTTGGACCGTTTTATTTAAAGAAAGGCGAAACCGCTACACATAAAATAAACATTCCACAATATGTAGGCTCTGTAAGAATTATGGTAGTTGCTGGTTACGAAGGCGCTTACGGTAATTCGGAGAAAGCTGTGCCTGTGCGTAAACCATTAATGATTCTTTCTACATTGCCAAGAGTTTTAGGCCCAGGAGAAGAAGTGGATTTGCCAGTGACGGTTTTTGCTATGGAGAAAAAAGTGAAGAATGCAGTGATTACAATTTCAACCGATAAATTAACACAAGTTATTGGTGGTAGTTCGCAAACCGTTAGTTTTAATGCAATAGGCGATAAAGTAGTAAACTTTAAATTAAAAATTAAAGATGCATTAGGCATTGCAAAAATTAAAATTACTGCAAAAGGAGCAAATGAAATAACCTCCGAAACTATTGAAATTGCTGTTAGAGCAAACAACCCTAGTATAACTGATGCGGATGAATTTGTTTTAACAAGTGCAAAAAATTTAAATGCAGTTTATAAACCTATTGGAATAAGTGGAACAAATAAAGCGTATTTAGAACTCTCCACATTGCCATCAATTAACTTAGGACAACGTTTAGAATATTTAGTGCAATATCCACATGGTTGTGTGGAGCAAACCACGTCTTCTGTTTTTGCCGGTTTATATTTAAATGATGTCATTGATTTAAGTCCTAATCAGAAAATATTTATTGAGAAAGCAACTAAGTTGGCGATTGATAGATTAAAAGGATTTCAAACAGCAAGTGGTGGTTTAAGTTATTGGCAAGGTTTAAATACAGCCGACGAATGGGGAACAACCTATGCAGGCCATTTTTTATTAGAAGCTAAAGCAAAAGGATATTCCTTGCCTTATGGTCTATTAGAAAACTGGAAAAAATTCCAAAAAAGTAAAGCGCAAAATTACGTGAGTAATAAAAACACAGCTTATTATGGCGAAGATTTAACACAAGCTTACCGTTTGTATACTTTAGCATTAGCTGGTAGTCCTGAGCTTGGCGCGATGAATCGTTTAAAAGAAAAAGCGAATTTATGTGCTGAAGTTAAATGGCGTTTATCGGCAGCTTATGCTTTGATGGGACAAAAAGATGTAGCAAAAAAATTAATTTACAATGTAACAAGTAATGCAAAATCCTATGCGGATAGTTATTATACTTACGGAAGCGTAGAGCGTGATGATGCCATGATTTTAGAAACCATGACTTTATTAAAAGAAAATGCCAATGCGTTTTTAAAAGTAAAAGCCTTAGCTGTTAAATTAGGAGATAATGGATATTGGTTGAGCACACAGTCTACGGCTTATTGTTTAATGGCAATTAGTAAGTATGCTAAACTAAACACAAGCTCCGCAAATTTAAGCGCAGATATAAAAATGGGTACTGAAACAATTTCAGTTTCTGATTTTAATAAAACGAAAATTAAATTAATTGAACTTAAAAATCCAAATGCTAATTTAGATATTAAAGTCAATTTAAAAGGAAGTGGAAATGTGTTTGCCAGAATTATTAAACAAGGAATTCCAAAAGCTGGTAACGAAACAGATAAGTTTAGTAATTTAGATTTAAGTGTGAAGTATACAACCTTAGTTGGAAACCCAATTGATGTTACAAACTTAGAACAAGGAACAGATTTTTTGGCTGAGGTTACTATCAAAAATCCTGGTGTAAGAGGCATGTATCGTAACTTGGCATTAACACAAATAATGGCTAGTGGTTGGGAAATTAGAAATCACCGTTTAGATAATATTACGTATTTAAAAGGAGATGTTCCAACTTACGAAGACATTAGAGATGATCGCGTGTATAGTTATTTTGATTTAGGAGCTGGCTCACAAAAAACATTTAAAATATTGTTGAACGCTTCTTATAAAGGTCTATTTTATTTACCAGGCATAAGTTGCAGCGCTATGTATGACAATAGCGTATCAGCTCATGTGGCAGGTAAATGGGTGACAGTTAAAAAAGTAGATGGGGTTTTGTAAAAAACTTTTGTTAAACAAAATAGATTATGTAAATTTTACAACGCAAAAAAGTAATAATTAAACAAACATTAAACACCATAAAATATATGAACTCAATAAAAGCATTTTTTGTAATAGCACTTGTTCTATCTAGTAATTTAGTTTTTGGGCAAGATCCTTCTTATTATGACCTCACGTTTAGTTCAGATTCTACGTCAACGCCTTACAAAACAAATAACACTAACTATGTCTTTATTCGTTCTAAAAGAGGAACTGAGCCGGTAAAAGCAACCACTTCTGCCGACTCTATAAAATCATTTGTTATTCAAAAAATAGTGCTTGTTTTTTCAGAGACTTCCAACTCTGAAATTGAAAATCGTGAAGCTTATAACCAAGAGCGTTGGGAAAATTTAATACCAACCTACCCACAATTTTTTCAGGCAAAAACAACGTATAAAAATATTTGCCAATGTAGCCAAGATGCTTCAAGCCCTAGTTATAAAGAAGTACAGGGTTTTTATATTTATTATACGCCAAAAGCTGGTAGCGAACCCAAAAAAGAAGTGGAAGTAGTAAAAACCGAAACACCTAAACCAACGGAGCCGATAAAAGAAATAGAAAAGAAAACAGCTGATGAACCAAAAAAAGAAGTTGCAAAAGTTGAAACGCCTAAACCAGCGGAGCCAAAAAAAGAACCCGTAAAAGAAGAACCTAAAAAAGTAGTTGAGGCACAAAAAAAAGAAGAGCCTAAAAAGGCAAAAGAAGTGGAAGCAAAAGTAGAAGAACCTAAACCAATTGAAGTTGTAAAAAAAGAAGAGCCAAAGAAAGAAGTTGAAACAAATGAAGAGGAAGTGAGCGATTCTAAAAACAAGATAGCTGCACCTATTGCTAAACCCCGAAAAGCAAAAGACCCAAGAGCATGCCGTGCCGCATGCTATGGAACTGGAGAAAATGATTTAAATGCTTTTTTTAGAGATAAGGTTGTTTTAACTAAAAAAATGAAAAAAGATGAGGTTGATTTAAAACTACAATTAAATGTAGATGGCACTATTAAAAAAGTAATTATCATTGGCGATAATGCCGATTTAAATAAATTGGTAGAAGATGCTGTTAAAAATATGGTTTGGAATGCATCTGTAAAAGCTGGTTTAACAATTAAATCGGAAGTACGAATGATTTTAAAATTTGACAAAGAATTAAAAGGGTTAAAAGCTGGAGAATTAATTGTTAACCCTCGCCAAGGACCTAAATGCCTAACGTGCACAAGTGATGAAGAGTTGTTTTTGAAGTAAGACGTAATTAATAAAATGAATAGTAGTTATTTTTGAGCACACAGTTTCCCCCTCTTGAGGGGGTGCCTGAAAGGCGGGGGAGGAATTGTACCACATAAATTCCTCCCCCTGCGCCCCCTCAAGAGGGGGAAATACTAACTGCATAAAAATGGACATAAATAACTATAACCATTATAACAAAAAGTTGCAGCCATTTGCTAGTGAAAACAGAAAGCAAATGACAAAGGGGGAAGCGTGTTTATGGAAATACGCATTACGAGCTAAACAAATGGGATACTCATTTAATAGGCAACGCCCTGTTTTAAATTATATAGCCGATTTTATGTGTAAGGAATTAAAATTGATTATTGAAGTTGATGGCTACTCGCATACACTTGAAGATGTTATAGAAAATGATATCATTAGGCAACAAAAACTAGAAGAGGCGGGCTTTAAAGTTATTCGATTTAAAGATGCAGAAGTATTAAATGAAATAAATAAAGTAAGGGAAATTATTTTGAATTCAATTTCTGACATCAAGTTAAAAGAAAAATAACATTACTAATTTTAATTAATGAAATACGTCAACCATTTTTAGGATGAGTCAAAAGAATAAACAATAAATATTATGGGACAAAAAAGCGAAAGAACAAATTTAGCATCTGAATTTTATGTATTAGCAACACTACACAGACTTGATAAAGAACCATTGTTGACACTTGGAAACAAAAAATCAGTGGATATTGTATTGCAAACTAATAATAAAACATTGACTATAGACGTTAAAGGTATGGCTAGTAAAACGAATTGGTTACTTGGAATTAATAAACCAGAGATTATTAAAAATCATTTTTATGTTTTAGTAACTTACCTAAATAAAATTGATGATATTAGTGTTAAACCAGAGAGTTATATTTTACCATCGAGTGTAATTCATAAATTTTATAAGTTAACTAAGAAAGGTTATGTAATTCCGTATAGTAAACTTAGAGATGACGGTAAAATATATAATGAAAACTGGGCAACTTTAAAATAATACAAACAGCTTATATACGATTTATTTAATTAGGGATGAAGTACAGGCATTTTCAAAAACTGTAAAAAGTTTTTTATTTTTCAAATGTCTAGAAAAATAGTATACCTAAACAAACATTTCTTTAGAAGAGTGTTCCAAACCCAAAGCTGAAATAACCCGCCAGAACACCACAATAGAAAAATTAATTTCATAGAAAAATAAAATTGAACAACAGCGATAACGACATTTTTGACTTATATAGGCCATTTCGAAATAAGTTGGCAAGTTTCAATGTTATTGATAGTCTCTATGTAATTTGGGGCTATTCTAGGAATTATTTATTTAATGAAGAGTTCCCAAGTGAAATTGAAAAACCATTACACTTTAATCCGAATGAGCCAAAATTATTTGAAAGAAAATATTTGGGATTATTTGATCATGAACTTGAATTTCTGCAAAAAGAAATTATTTTGAACTGTAATATCGCAAAGACAAACTATTCTTTCAGAGAACAAAAGCATTTTTCAAAATTGATGAATTATCTAAGAGAGAATATGGAAAATACTTTAATTAAAAAATATACAAATCAACAGAACCTTTTACTTGACTTTAACAGAATGGTGCATAGACAATTTAAGTGGCAAACTGGCTTCGGTAGAGAAGCTATTTTTCGTTACTATCAAATTTACACCGATGAAACTATTGCCGAATTAATTACAAATAAATTTAAGCTAACGCCTCAGCAACTATTTCTTATTGGATTTCTTTTTTTTGGATGGACTGGCACTCATTTCAAAACAGCTTTGCCGTTTAAGTCAACGGCAAAAGCTATTACAAGCGAAATGCTTGAAATATTTATAGGTCATTTTTCCATGACAATTCAAGAGGCTAAGCATGAATTAAAAACAAATCAGCAAATAAATGAAAATATTTTTTATTCTATTAATCCACTTCTTGCAAAACCTTTGCTAATTGATAAATCTGACATGATATGCCCCATTCCTATTTTTATATTTTGGCTAGTTACTAGTGGTATTTATTATCCTTTGATTAAGGATAACAGTATTAATAAATTGTTTGGCAACGCTCTAGGTAAATCATTCGAAAATTACACTGGAGAATTGCTAAAGAAAAGTTGTACGAATAATAAATTAAAAATATTTCCAGAAGAAATATATGGTAAACCAGAGAAAAGAACAATTGATTGGCTATTAATTGATGAAAACTCAATTCTTTTTATTGAATGTAAAACTAAGAGAATGACATTAAACTCGAAATCATCGCTTGAAATTACCGAAGGTTTAGAAAAAGATTTGAAAATAATGGCAGGATATGTAAAACAAGTATACGAATCATACTTAGAATATAAATCAAATCTATATACAACAGTAAAATATGACGAAAGCAAAGAGTTTTATCCTCTCATTTTGACTTTAGAAGATTGGTTTATTAATATAAATCATGCACTTGTTGATAAACTAAAAGTATTTGTAGTCGATTGCTTTCAAAAAGCCAACTTAGACTTGGAATTACTTGAAAAATTTCCATATCAAATACGATGTGCTTCAGATTTTGAACGTGATATTCAATTAATTAATTATTTTGGTATCAAGGACTATTTCTATAAAGCAACAAACAATTTAATCCAAGATGTTATTCCAAATTTTAAATTCGTAAATATTTACGAAGGAGAATATCAAAAGGTATTTGTAGACCCATTTATGAGTGAATAGACAAAACTGTTTGTGGCGGCCAGCTTATACGCAGGGTTTATTAAATTTGGGCGGAAGTATAAAACATATGCAAACAAAGCAGCTCTTCGAAAGACAATTATTTTCGCTTTGCTTTAAAACCCAATTTTTAGATTTTGTTGTAAATGTTAATTGCGGCCGTTTTTTGTTGAAAAACAGAAATGGCATTAATCATTTTCTTAATTATATTTGATTAATGGCATTACTTGAAAAGGAAACTGAGAAATTATTTTATTCTATTGGCGAAGTAGCCGATATGTTTGATGTAAACACATCTCTGATTCGTTTTTGGGAAAAGGAATTTGATATTATTACGCCTTCAAAAAATAAAAAAGGAAATCGCCTTTTTACAAAAAAAGACATTGAAAATTTTAAATTGATTTTTCACTTTGTAAAAGAAAAAGGCTATACTTTGCAAGGCGCTAAAGACAAACTGAAAGGTGGTTTAAAAGAAAGTGATCAAAAAAATGCCGAAGTTATTTCTAAATTAAAGAACATTAAACAAGAGCTTCTTAATTTAAAAAACGCCCTTTAATCGGAAATCAAATTTTTTTAGTGTTGCTGTCACCCTGAACTCGATTCAGGGTCTTGGCTCTAATAAAGTTTAAGAACTGAGATGCTGAAACAAGTTCAGCATGACTAAATTTTCGACAACAATCTTTGGCTATAGCAAAAATCAAAGTATTGTAATCTGTCAGTTCGAGCGGAGTCGAGAACCTAAAAACATCTCGACTGCGCTCGATGCGACAAAAAATTTAATTAGACTATTCTCGATGCGCTGTTGGTATAACCCAAAATTCTGAGTAAATTTATGCTTATGAAATTGGTAAGCGCCTAAAAGCACAAATGCTTATAATAAGCGCATAATCGTTTTCATTTGATAACATAAACACTAAACTCTTTAAATGAACTTAGATAGAAAACAAGCTCCTGCTTTTAAAACAATTGATAAAATTGATATTACTAAAGCTAAACAGGATGTATTAGATAACGGCATTAAAGTTTACACATTAAACAGTGGCTCGCAAGAATTAACTAAAATTGAGTTGGTTTTTAAAGCTGGTATGTATTATCAAAAACAACCTTTAGTTGCATCTGCTGCCAATAATCTTTTAGAAACCGGAACTAAAAACTACACAGCCAATCAAATTTCGGATAACATCGATTTTTTTGGTTCTTTTTTTGAGTGTGCTGTCGATCAGGATTATGCAACCTTAGCTTTGTTTAGTTTAAATAAATACGTTGAAAAAAGTTTACACTATGTTGAGGAAATTATTAAGTACCCAACTTTTCCTAAAGACGAGTTTGATATTTATGTTTCGAATAAAAAACAAAAGCATTTAGTAAATTCAGAAAAAGTAAATGTGTTAGCTCGCAGGCGTTACACCGAATTAATGTTTGGCGAAAAGCATCCGTATGGAGTTGCAGTAAAAACGGAAGATTTTGATAAAATAAACTTAGAGTCTGTTTTGCAGTTTTACAAAGAGCATTATCATTCTGGAAACTGTACTATTTTTGCTTCTGGTAAATTAGATGATAATTTAATTGAAATCTTAAATAATTATTTTGGAAAAACAACTTGGGGAACTGTTTGCGAATTAAACAAACCTGATGTTGAAGTGCAGACAACAACTATTCAAAAACATTTTATTGAAAAGCCTGACGCCATTCAATCTGCTATTCGTGTTGGAAGAATGCTGTTTAACAAAACGCACCCTGATTATTTTAAATTTCAAGTTTTAAATACCATTTTGGGAGGATATTTTGGATCTCGATTAATGGCAAATATTCGTGAAGACAAAGGTTATACTTACGGCATTGGTTCTGGATTATCGTCTTTAGTAAACGCAGGTTATTTTTTCATTTCTACCGAAGTTGGAGCAGATGTTACAAACCAAACATTGACAGAAATTTATAAGGAAATAAATAGTTTACGTACAAAGCTAGTTGGTAAAGAAGAATTGGAAACCGTTAGGAATTATGTATTGGGTCAGTTTTTAAGAAGTGTGGACGGGCCATATGCCTTAGCGGATAAGTTTAAAGCAATTTGGGAATTTGATTTAGATTATACTTATTTTGAAAAATATTTTGATGCAGTTAAAACAATTACGCCTCAAGACATTAAGGATTTAGCAAATAAATATTTTCAAGAAAAAGATTTAATCGAATTAGTTGTAGGAAAAAAGTAATATGAATATTTGGTTTTGCTTTCGCGAGAGTCTTCTCTCGTGAAAATTATTTTTGAGGCTTAGCCTCTTTAATATATAAAACTAAGTTTAAAACAAATATGGCAAAAGTTTTTATTATAGGTCCGGCTTATCCTTTACGTGGTGGTTTAGCTAGTTTCGATGAATTATTTTGCGAAGCTTTAAATAAACAAGGGCACCAATGCGAAATTATTTCCTATAGTTTGCAATATCCTAATTTTTTATTTCCTGGAAGTACGCAATACCATGTTAACGGAACAGCGCCAAAAAATATAACGATTCATACGTTGATTAATTCGGTTAATCCATTTTCGTGGTTTAAAACAGCAGCATTTATTAAACAGCAAAAGCCTGATTTTATTATTTTTAGATTTTGGATTCCATTTATGGGGCCAGCTTTGGGAACCATTGCGCGCTTAGTAAAAAAACAAAACATTAAAGTATTGGCAATAACTGATAATGTTATTCCTCACGAAAAACGTTTGGGAGATAAACAGTTAGCATCTTATTTTATAAAAGGTTGCGATGCCTTTGTTACGATGAGCAAGGCCGTGATGAACGATTTAGAGAAATTTACAAATACACCGCATAAAAAATATTTATTACACCCACTTTATACTGCCTTCGGAGAAAAAATATCAAAACAAGAAGCGCGATTAAAATTAAATTTAAAGCAGGAAGATCAGGTGATTTTATTTTTCGGTTTAATACGAAAATACAAAGGATTGGATTTATTAATAGAAGCATTTTCGTTATTAAAAAATAATCCAAATAATAAATTACTCATCGCTGGCGAATTTTATGAAGATAAACAACCGTACTTAGATTTGATTTCAAAATATCACATTGAAGAACAAGTTATTATATTGGATCAGTTTATTCCAAATGAGGAAGTTAAATTTTATTTTTCAGCGGCTAATCTAGTTGCATTGCCTTATCGTTCGGCTACACAAAGTGGTGTTACTCAAGTGTCTTTTCATTTTGAAGTTCCTACTTTGGTAACCAATGTGGGTGGTTTAGGCGAGATAATACCAAATGATGTTGCGGGTTATGTAGTTGAACCAAATCCTCAAGCCATTGCAAATAGTATTGATGATTATTTTTTAAATAAAAAAGAACAAGCATTTACAGAAGGAATGAAAAGTGAAAAACAAAAATACAATTGGTCTATTTTTGTAAATGAAGTGATAGATTTGTATAACAGATTAAAATAAACAAAATGAAATTAGATATATTAGCAATAGGCGTGCATCCTGATGATGTAGAATTATCGTGTGCAGGCACAATTTTAAAACACATTGAACTAGGAAAAAAAGTTGGCATATTAGACTTAACGCTTGGCGAACTTGGCACAAGAGGGAATGCAACATTAAGAACACAAGAGGCGATGCATTCGGCAAAAATCTTAGGCGTTTCGGTACGTGAACAATTAAATATGGCAGATGGTTTTTTTGAAAATAATGAAATCAATCAGCGACAAATTATTGAAGTGATTAGAAAATACCAACCTGAAATTATTTTATGTAATGCAATTAGCGATAGACATCCTGATCATGGCAGAGCTGCTAAACTAACTTCAGACGCATGTTTTTATAGCGGTTTAATGAAAGTTGAAACATTTGAAAACAAGACCTTGCAAGCAGCTTGGCGACCAAAAGCAGTTTATCATTACATACAAGATAATTTGTTGAAACCAGATTTTGTGATTGATATTACAAAATACAATGATAAAAAAATGGAGTCTATTATGGCATATTCGTCTCAGTTTTTTGATCCAAATTCAAAAGAACCACAAACTCCAATATCAAGTAAGGGCTTTATGGAATATGTCAATGCAAAATCACGTTTATTTGGAAGAGCAATAAATACTGACTTTGCAGAAGGCTTCACGGTAAACCGTTATATGGGTGTAAACAATCTTTTTGATTTAGTTTAATTTTTCTATAGTTAATTTATACCAAATTCATTGATATTAACTTCTGAAATTTAAACATAAAGTGTTAGGGTATAATTTTGTTCAGTAATAGCTGTCAAATGAATCTGCTAATGTTTACGACTGATTTTCTTTGGGCGTTTCCTTCGGCCAGGCTTTCCGCTTCAATCTTTTTTCGTTCCTCAAAAAGGATTTCCTCTTCAATCCTTAACGCAGATTCTATTAAATCGTTTCTTTACTTAACGCTGCTTTTTCTTTAATAGCTTGAGTTACAACTTGAACTTCTATTTTCTTTAATTCTTCTGGAGTGTTTGTTTCTTCACTTTCATCCAATGCTTTTACGCCCACTAAAAACAATTCTTCACAATCAGTTTGTGTTGTAGCATGTTCTATAGCAATTGCAGCAATCCATTTAAAGGATGCTGGTATTCCTTTTAAATTAAATTTTGGTTTTATTTTAACTTGTTTCTTTTTTTCTTGTCTCATAATAATTTAATCACTTTCCCAAATTCGTGTATTTCTTCCTTCTGTTTTTGTCACGAGCCATTTTTCTTTTTTTGCTCTATGCAATAGTTTTACTCGTAATCGTTTTGGATAAAAATTTGTAGTAATGATTCCAAAACGTTTTTTCTTTTTACAAACGCCTGCTTTCATGAGCATATCATATCCGCCAGCGGCGCAACGCATCCCAATAAATGCATAATCGTAGGGCGTACATTCAAAATATTTTTTTTCAGCATTTTTAAAATCAACATATTGCTGAGTTGTAATTGGAATATAAACTGTGGTGAGTTGTTGTTTAGCAGTATCGTTATGCCAATTTAAATTTTTATCTATTCTGTATTTCCCAGCAGTTTTACTTTTGTGAGGAAAAATATGCCAAGCTCCATTATTAGTGCCAAAGCTTATGATTTTATGATTGGCTTCAATATATACATGTCCGCCATGTATACCACCAAAAATTTTGTGTTCAGTATTTTTAAATTCTTTTTTAGGTTTAGAACCATAAATAAAGTGAACTTTTAATACCAAGGAATCTTGAGCAAGTACGCTTGAATAAATAAAAAGGAAAGAAAAAAGTAAGGACAGTTGAAACAACTTTAATCTACATAACATGTAAGTTATCTAAAGTGTCTTTTGTATAAAAGAAATTAATTACATTAAATAACGAAAAATGAGGAACAGAACCTACAGCTTTCGAAGTTTTAGCTGTTTTATCTGCAGGAATCACTTTAGGTTTATCCGCTTGTTTGTATTCGCTTTGTTTAATAATTTGAGGATGCTTTACACAATCCTTTGGTTGTTGCTGACTAGCTTGCACTTTAAACAAACAGGCAAATAGAAAAATATAAGTAAAATAGATGAATTTCATTTTTAATATTTTTGTTACCCAAATTTATAACTTTTTTTCAAAATAACAAATTACCCAATTTTACTCCAAGAACTCTTACTTTTTGCCTGCGAAGCTAATTGTTGAACCAATAACTGGTTTTCTGGAAATGTTAAATTTTCATCTTCACTTAAAATGGTTTGTGCAGTAGAGCGTGCTAATTGTAATATTTGTCCATCTTGAACTAAATCTGCAATTTTAAAATCCAGTACTCCACTTTGTTGTGTTCCATCTAAATCACCTGGGCCACGTAATCTTAAATCTACTTCACTAATTTCAAAACCATCATTGGTTCTTACCATGGTTTCCATGCGGAGTTTGCTATCAGCTCCAAGTTTATAAGATGTCATTAATATACAGTATGATTTATCGGCACCACGGCCAACTCTTCCGCGTAATTGATGTAGTTGTGCTAAACCAAAGCGTTCAGCACTTTCAATCACCATTACACTAGCATTTGGAATGTTTACGCCAACTTCAATAACGGTTGTTGCAACCATTATTTGAGTTTGTTTATTAATAAAACGTTGCATTTCAAACTCTTTTTCTTGAGGTTTCAATTTGCCATGCACAATACTTATTTGATACTGTGGAGGTTTAAAATCATCTACCAAACAATCATAGCCATGTTGTAAATTTTGGAAATCTAATTTTTCACTTTCCTGAATTAATGGATATACCACATATACCTGACGACCTAAAGCAATTTGTTCTTTCATAAAACCAATTAACCGCAAGCGTTGGTTTTCCATAAAATGCATCGTTGTAATTGGTTTTCTTCCAGGTGGAAGTTCATCAATAACGGAAGTGTCTAAATCTCCATATAGAGTCATTGCTAAAGTCCTTGGTATAGGCGTGGCGGTCATAATTAACACGTGTGGAGGTTGCACGTTTTTTTTATGCATTTTCCCTCGTTGCGCTACACCAAACCGATGTTGTTCATCAATAACTACTAAACCTAAATTTTTAAAAACGACCACATCTTCTATTAAAGCATGTGTGCCAATTAAAATATGAATTTCACCAGCCTCCAATTGTTGATGTAAAACTCTGCGCGCTTTTGTTTTTGATGATCCAGTTAATAAATCAACTTTAATCCCAAGTGGTTCTACTAATTCAGAAATTGTAGCAAAATGTTGTTTCGCTAATATTTCTGTCGGCGCCATTAAACATGCCTGAAAACCATTATCAATGGCTAGTAACATACTTAGTAAAGCCACTAACGTTTTTCCGCTACCAACATCGCCTTGCACTAATCTGCTCATTTGTTTGCCTGAGCCCATATCAATCCGAATTTCTTTTACGACTCTTTTTTGAGCGTTCGTTAGTTCAAAAGGCATGTGGTTTTTGTAAAACGAATTAAACACATCGCCTACTTTATTAAACACAAAACCTCTAGTTACTTGATGCCTGATGCTATTTGAGCGAAGTAGTTTTAATTGATTATAAAAAAGCTCTTCAAATTTTAAACGAAATTGTGCTTTTTCTAATAATACTTTTGAATCGGGAAAATGAATTTGCTTTAACGCATCATGTTTTGATATCAAATTAAAATCAGCAATAACAGTTGGTGTTAGTGTTTCTAAAATGTTTTGGGAAGTTAGCTGATTACTTAATGCTCGTTGCGCTCGTCGAATGCCTTCACTATCTAAATTTCTAAATTTTAATTTTTCAGTACTATGGTAAACAGATTGAAATGCAGATTGCTGTGATAGAATTTCTTCTGAAACAACTTCAATATCAGGATGAGAAATATTAAATTTATAATTAAATTGGGTAGCCTTTCCGTAAACAATATATTCTGTTTGCAGTTTAAGTTTTTCCGACATCCATTTGTGTCCTTGAAACCAAACTAATTCAATAACCCCCGTTCTATCTCTAAATTTTACTACTAATCTTTTGGTGCGTTTGTCGCCAATGGTTTCCATGCTTTCAATAAAGCCTTTTAACTGGTATGATGCACCATCTTCATTAACGTCTTGTATATTATAAAATTTAGTTCTGTCAACATATCGAAACGGGTAATGCGTAATTAAATCCTTGTATGTAAAAATGTGTAATTCTTTTTGTAGCGATTCGGCACGCATGGGACCAATACCTTTGAGGTATCCAATGGGCGTATCTAAAAAAGAATTTATTGAATTCATATTACACAAAAATACTATTAGATTTTTGTTAATACAATTCCGGTTTTGTTAACCATATAACTAAAAATCTAGTTTAATTTTGTAAGGTGAGATTTTTAGTTATATGTGTTTTTTTAGGATTTACTATTTTAGTGAAAGCACAATTTTTAGATACATTAAAATCTCTCACTAATAAAAAGCCAAGTATTGGAGTCCGTTTAGAATCAAGATATTCTTTTCTTAGAAACGGACTTGTAAAAGTTACAGGAGTTAGACTTGGAGTTGTTTTTCAAAAAAAATTAAAAGTAGGCGTAGGTTATAGTTGGCTAAAGTCCAATGTTAGTGATGATTTAGAAATCACAAATTATCTAGGAAATAAAGAAACGGTTAAAAATTATTTAGAATTTGGATACATTGCCTATTATGCAGATTTTGTTTTTCATAAAACCCAACGCTGGCAATTAAGTGTGCCTTTGCAATTAGGAACTGGTTTAGCGTGGTTTCAATATTCTGACAATAATATAAAAACAAGGTCTAAAAAACATTTTTTGCTATTATATGAACCTGGAATTTCGGTGCAATTTAAATTAACCAGATGGCTTGGTTTAGGCACTGATATTGGGTATCGGTTTACATTGAAAAATACACAAAACATTGGCGAAAAATTGAATTCACCGGCATACGCATTTAAACTATTACTATGGTTTGATCAACTTTTTTATGTGGTAGCACCAAATCATATGCTTTCGAAAAAGTATGGCCCCGCTGAATGGTAGTTTTAATTATTAATTATTTTTAATAATTCCTTAAAACTGAAAATAGATAAAAGGTTGCATATCTCCACTCATTAATTGATAAATACAAAACACAAAAATTATGGTAACCAAACTCATGATTGGTAATGGTAATAGCGCAAATTTTAAACGATAATTTTCTTTAATACGTTCTGGTATCCAGTGTATTAAATATCCAATGAATATTATAAGAAAGACAAGCCAATAACCCCTTATTACATTAAAAAATAAATTCCCGCCAAAGTGATTTGATAATCTATCAAATAGTAAGCTGACGGTATCTAAACCATCGCTTCTAAAAAAAATACGAGTAAAACTTATAAAGCTTAGTGTAATAAAAACCATTGTTGCTTTCACAAAAAATGATTTTGAATTTTTAAAAGGCGAATAGTTTTGCCAAAGCTTATGTACAACTAATCCTAAACCATTTAATCCACCCCAAATTATAAACAACCACGAACTGCCATGCCAAAAGCCACCTAATAGCATTGTTACTAATAAATTTATATTTGTGTTAATGCTTTGTTTTACTTTTGGAATAAAATAAGCAAGTAGAATTAGCAAAATAGCAATGGCTAATAAAACTAATAATAACCAAATTTTTCCTGTCAATAAAACTAAAACAATTGATAAAAAGGCAATGCAAATATAGGAACCAATACTACCTTTTTTATTTCCACCTAATGGGATGTATAAATAATCTTTAAGCCATGTAGAAAGTGAAATGTGCCAGCGTTTCCAAAACTCACTAACGTCTTGTGCTTTATACGGCGACTTAAAATTTGTTTTTAATCGATAGCCTAATAATAATGCAATTCCAATGGCAATATCTGTATAGCCACTGAAATCAGCATAAATTTGAAGTGAATAACCGAAAATTCCAAAAACAGTTTCAATCCCCGAATAATAATTTGGATTATCAAAAATACGGTCAATGTAATTTACCGCAATATAATCTGCCATTATTTTTTTCCCTAAACCATTTAAAATCCAAAAAACAGCAAAGCCAAATTCTTTACGTTTTAAATTATAGGGCTCGTAAATTTGATACAAAAACTCATTTGCTTTTACAATTGGTCCCGCAACTAAGTGAGGGAAAAAGCAAACAAAAAATCCGTAATCAAATATTGATTTTACAGGCGTCACCCTTCCTCTGTACATATCTATGGTATAGGAAATGGATTGAAATGTAAAAAAAGAAATACCCACAGGTAATATTAATTTATCTATTGGATCTTTTGTTCCTAAAAATGTATTGCTGAATTGAGAATAGTAATTAAAAAAAGAAATATCTGTCCCCGCTAATTGATTGATGCTCTCAGTAAAAAAATATGCATATTTAAAATAACAGAGTAATGCTAAATTTAAGAGTAAGCTAATTGTTAAATATAATTTTTTTTGTTTGTCGGATTTACTTTTATAAATAAGTCTTCCCCAATTATAATCGCTGGTAATGGTAAAGAGAAGTAAAATTAAAAACACTCCACTTGTTTTATAATAAAAGAAAAAACTAACAAGTAATAAATAAAATGTACGCAGCGAATTTTTTTTATACACTAAAGAATATAATGCTAAGACAACGGCAAAAAATCCCCAAAAATAAAGTTGAGTAAAAATAATAGGCTCTCCTTTTGTATAAAGAAAATAAGGTTTTAAATATGTAATTAAATCATTTAGCATTTATCTAATTTAATTCGAGTATAATTTTTTATTTTATTTTACTATTATACTTGTAACTTTTATAAAAAGCGTCAAACATTAGTGTAGACAAAATAGTGTATCCTCTCCCATTAAAATGAACTTTGTCTTTAGCTGCTAAGCCACCTTTATACCACTTATAGATTGATTTGTAACCACCCATTACAGCATATAAATCATAAACTGCTGTGTTGTGTTTTTCCATTAATTCATACATCGCTTCTTGAGCTTTAATGGGCCTTTTGTTTGGTGTTTTTCTATTCATATAATTATCGGTAACTGTAGTAAATAAAAATGTGCAATTAGGAGATGCAATTTTCACTAGAGCAATTAAACTATCATAGTTTTCAATAAATTTTTGTTTCGAGAAATTAACATCGTGCGTATCATTTACGCCTAAAGAAAAAATGACTAAATCTGGTGGTATGCCAGAAAGTTCGTTTACAAATTCTTGACATTTTAAATAGGAAGACGTGCTTGCTCCATTTACTCCGATAGAAGCATAATAAAAGCCAGGATTAGAATTTTCTATGCTAAATCCGCGAAGCATAAAATCAGGTATTATAGTGTCTTTTCTAACTAAATTGAAATTGACGGAGTCAATGTATGATTCAAAAATATACTCGGTATAACTTTTAGCAATATAATCTTTTCGAACAAAATGCACGCCTATCTGATCTGTTATTGAAAATTCAAAACTAGGATTAAAATTATGATATACTCTTAATGAATTAAAACTTTGATGGTGATTGTTTTTTAATAATTTAAACCCAAAGGTATTAGCTGTATCGTTTGTAATGCCTGCCATTCCAGCTAATCCAAGATTATCACACATTTCTTTAGATAAAGCATTTCTTTTCCTAATCCAAGTACCAGTAGTAAAAGATTTAAAAAAATGAGGACTGTTTGTTTTAACAATTTTAAATGGAAAAATAAAAGTTCCACCACCTTTAAAATCTCCTATTTTTTGAAATCCATCCATTAAAACTTCTGTCCAAAATCCTGCTTGTATATGTGAACCACCAAAATGCACAATCGTCACTTTATTTCTTTTACCAGATCTTAAGTCATCAATTTTTTTGTACAATCCCATAAATTGAGAACTGTCTTTGCTTAAATGTAAAACACTAGCATTGTAATTAATAAATGGATATTGTTGTGCTTTTAATGGATTGATTGTAAAAAAAATGACACCAAAAAAAAGGCTTATAAAAAGTAGTACGTTGTTTTTTTTAGTTTTATTTTTTATCATTAATTCAAATATCTTTATTTTTTATTTTTATTGTAAGCATTGTAATCATTGATGAGTGAAGAATACAATAACACTGCAATTTTTCGTGCACCTCCCGAACTAAAATGAATATAATCTTTTGCTCCAATCCCTAAATCAACCCAACTAACCATACTGTTTTTTCCACCCATGCAATTGTACATATCAAAAAAAGCGCAATTTGTTTCAAATGCAGTTTTTTTAATGGCATCGCGTAAATTTTCTAATTGGGGATGTGTTTCATATTCAGTCCCAACTTTCACACTCATATCTGCTGGGCCAATTACAAGTATAGATGCTTGAGGAGCTAATCTTTTTATGGTGAGAATTTGGGATTTTAAATAGTTGCCGAATTGTACTGTTTGTTCTTGTGTTTTAATATATGGAAGAGCATTACCGCCAAATTGAAGGATGATAAGTTTAGTATTAAGATGATCATAAAATTGTTTTAATTGCCCAAAATTTATTTGATTAAAAAAGGTTCCCGAACTGCCTCTCAAGCCCATATTATCAACCATAATTCCTTTCGAACCCTCTAAAGAAACCCCGTAAAAATCAGGACTATCTTTTCCCTTAAATTTAAATTCATGTAACAATGCGCCCTGATTTAAATTAAATTCTTTGATGTTGAAATTTCCACCAGCTACTAAAGAATCAGAATTATTTAAAGAACCGTTTTCATAAAGTTCAATATGTGTTTTTGTTTGCGATCCGCCATAATATAATTTTAATTTATTAAATGCCGCAGCGTTAGGGCCACCATTTTTACTTGTTACAACTTTTACCCAAGCTGTTTTATATTGTGAGCTATCAGACAATACACTGTAATTTGAAAACCGAGTGATATGTGCTAATGCCCCAAAATTGTTGTGTTTTACGCGCTTGTCTTTTCCAGTAAAAATTGTATATCTGTCCCATGTTGGACTCCACGACAATTTATTAATAACGCTTGGTGCAACTGGCATAAATGATATTAATCCGGGACCTTCTCCTCCAAATTGTGCTTGAAGTTTTAATCTTAAATAATCACTAATTCTATCTCCTTCAATTTGAGAATCACCATAATGTAAAACTCGAATACTTTTTGGTTCATTTGATATATTAGAAAGAGAATTAAAAAAATTAGCCATAGCACTTTTACCGTTATCATAATATTGTATGCTAGTATTAAGTTTTGCTAATGAATCTGTTGGCGTTAAAGTAACTTCAATCGTTGAATCGTTTAATGTAGGAACGTTTTCTTTTTCCTCAATTTCTTTTTCTTCACTATCCGCTAAAGCTATTATTTTTGAAATATCCTTTTTTAATGGCTTTTCAGACGGGAATAATTCAGTATATGTTGGGAATTTGAGGCTTAATGATTGGGTCAGTTTAATGCCATCTTTCGGAAAAACAAAGCTAATGGTGCCAAGAACAACAATGGTTGAACTAAGAAATAATAAAGTATGAGCCGGTTTATGCAATGGTTACTAATAAAACTACAAGATGCACAATACTTTAAGTTGAAACGTATGGCGTTTAAATTAGTTTTTCACAATGGCAATGTAGATAACCTTCGTTTAACGGAATGGTTTTATTAGCTAAAAATTGACAAATTCTGAGGATTCTTTCCGAAAATTCTGTATTTTTACAACCCTTATAATAAATTTAAATAAAGTAAAATGAATATATCTAAAAAAGACATTAACGCATTAAATGCAGAGCTAAGTATTACCTTATCGCCATCTGATTATGAAACTAAAGTAGAAAGCGCAATTAAAAAAGTTGCTGCAAAAGCTACATTACCTGGTTTTAGAGTTGGCAAAGTTCCTGTTAGTTTGGTAAAGAAACAATATGGTAAAGGAATTTTAGTTGAAGAAATAAATAAAATATTGAATTCAACCTTGCAATCATATATTACCGAAAACAATATTGATATTTTAGGTAATCCAATGCCCAAAGAAGATAATAATATTGATTTTGAAAAACAAACTGAATGGACATTCAATTATGAAGTTGGTTTAAGCCCTCAATTTGATTTAAAACTTGATAATTCACAATCTTTCGAATACAATACTGTAAAGATTGACGATGAATTGGTTGAAAAATATTTAAAGGATGTAAAACGTAATTATGGTAAACCTTCGAATCCAGAAGTAGCTGCTGAATCTGATGTTTTATATATTGATATTGTTGAATTAGACGCTGATAATAATATTGTTGCTGGTGGTGTTTTTAAATCTACTAGTATTGGTATTGATAGATTGAAAAATGAAGCTGTGAAAGCTAAGTTAACAGGAGCTACAGTAGATTCTAAATTTGTAATTAATGCAAATGATTTATATGATTCTGCTGTTGATAAATCAATGTCATTAGGCATTGATAAAGAATTAGCAGAAGTCTTTAATGCTAATTTACAATTAACGGTTCGTAATATTGCTCGTATGGAAGATGCTGACCTTAATCAAGAATTATTTGATAAATTATATGGTGCTGGCAACGTAAATTCTGAAGCAGAATTTAGAGATAAAATAAAAGCAGAATTAGCGTTAATGTTTACTCAAGACACAGATCGTAAATTTGTTGAAGGCGTTGAAAAAACATTAGTTTCAAAATTGAATATTACTTTGCCAGATGAGTTTTTAAAGCGTTGGTTAATGGCAGTTAATGAAAAACCATTAACGAAAGAGCAATTAGATACTGAATATCCAGCTTATGCAAATTCAATGAAATGGAAATTAATTGAAAATAAAATTATAAAAGGAAATAATATTACAGTTGATATTAATGAAGCAAAAGCAGAAGCAAGTAACTATGTTCGTTCTCAATATGCACGATATGGCCAAACTCCAGATGAAACAGAAGTAGCAAAAATTGCTGATTCTATTTTAGCAAAACGCGAAGAAGCTCAAAAAATATTTGAAGGCATTTATAGCAAAAAAGTATTAGATGTTTTAAAAACGAGTTGTAAGTTAGAAAACAAAGAAGTAAGCTATAATGAATTTTTTGGCATTACTAGCTAAACAATTTTAGTACTATAAGTGTTTAAATATTAATAATGTCCGGAGTTTATATAACCAAAGTTTCAAAATTTTTGCCTAACGAGCCTATTTCAAATGATGAAATGGAATCTTATTTAGGTATGATTGATGGCGTGCCTTCAAAGGGCAAGGCTTTAACTTTAAGGAATAATGGGATTAAAACACGTTATTATGCAATTGATAAATTGGGTAATTCAACTCATTCAAATGCAAAAATGACAGCACTAGCCATTGATAAATTAATGGATAGTGAATTTAATAAGTCAGACATCGAACTTTTAGCCTGCGGAACTACATCACCCGATAATTTGTTGCCATCACATGCAGTTATGGTTCATGGCGAATTAAATTGTGGCCCTGTTGAATTAGTTTCGACAGCTGGCGCTTGTTGCACAAGTATGCAAGCCTTAAAATATAGTTATAATTCTATTTTAGCAGGGAGCACAACCAATGCCATTGTTACTGGCTCCGAAAAACTTTCATCATTAATGATCGCTGAACACTTCGAAAAAGAAACAGAACGTCTTTTAGAAATGGATAAAAATCCTATTATTTCATTCGAGAAAGATTTTTTAAGATGGATGTTATCTGATGGAGCAAGTGCTTTATTATTAGAATCAAAACCAAGAAAATCTATTTCGTTAAAAATAGAATGGATTGAAATAAAATCTTTTGCTAACCAAGTTGAAACTTGTATGTATGCGGGCGCTGATAAACTCGAAGATGGCAGTACAAAAGGCTGGAAGGAGTTTTCTTCAAATGAATGGTTAAATAAATCCATATTTGCTTTTAAGCAAGATGTAAAACTGTTAGGAAAAGAAATTGTTCCAATAGGAACAAAATATTTAAAGGACATTTTAGACAAAAAAGGTTTTGATGTTTCTACAATTGATTATTTTTTACCACACCTTTCCTCAGAAGTATTTAGAGGGAAAATTGCTGAGGAAATTTTAAAATATAATATTGATATTCCTCAAGAAAAATGGTTTACTAATCTCTCAAAATTAGGGAACATAGGTTCAGGATCAATCTTTTTGATGATTGAAGAATTAATGAATTCAGGAAAGCTGAAATCGGGACAAAAAATATTATTAATGATTCCCGAAAGTGCACGCTTTACCTATGCATATAGTTTACTAACAGTTTGCTAATTTACATATCATGAAAAAAGAAGATGTTCCTCAAGATCCCTCTGCGCTTGTTGGTGTAACTCGTGATGTGTGTTATGTTAAAGATGATAAGGGTAATTATACAACTGATTTAAGTATAGGTTGGGATGTAAAAAAACAAGCTTTAGATAATGCTTGGGAGGATATTAATGAGCGAGTTGTAGAGGCTGCTATTCTGGTTAAAAAAGGAGAAAAAAGTCCTATATATTATTTTATGGAATTACGCTTAATGGACTTGCCAGTTTTAGCTGGTTACACAGGATTTTGGCAATTTAACATTAAAAGACATTTTAAGCCATCAGTTTTTAAAAACTTAAATGAGAAACAGTTGTTGTCTTATTCAAAAGCATTTGATATTACAATTGACGAATTAAAAAATTTTAATGGCTAACTTAATTTTACCCTACCAACATATACAAACGGCACATTGCGAAAACGGTGTTGCAACTGGCTTACTTAAACATCATGGATTAGATTTTATGACCGAACCATTAATGTTTGGCTTAGGCTCTGGAATTTTTTATATACACATTCCTTTTTTAATGGTAAATAATGGTCCTGCAATTTCTTATAGAAGTATGCCGGGTTGGATATTTAGTAGAACAAGCAAATTATTAGGAATAAAGGTTAATCGTAGAAAATTTAATTCTGAAAAAGACGCTGTAGAGTATTTAGACAATCAGTTAAAACTTGGAAATCCAGTTGGTTGCCAAGTTGGAGTTTATAATTTACCTTATTTTCCATCCGAATATCGTTTTCATTTTAATGCACATAATTTAGTTGTTTATGGAAAAGAAAATGGAAATTATTTAGTAAGTGATCCTGTTATGGAAACAGTAACTTCACTTACAGAAAAGGATATGTTAAAGGTTCGATTTGCAAAAGGACCTTTAGCGCCAAATGGACATGTTTATTATCCCGAAAATGTAAAGAAAGTTTCAAAAGAACAAATTCAAGTTGCTATAAAAAAAGCAATGAAACGTTCTGCATTTGATATGTTAAGCATACCAGGGCCAATTTGCGGAGTTGATGGAATAAATTATACAGCAAGGCAAATTCGAAAATGGAGAGATAAATTGGGGCCAAAAAAAGCTGCTTTATATTTAGGACAAATTGTTAGAATGCAGGAAGAAATTGGAACAGGTGGTGGTGGATTTCGTTTTTTATATGCAGCATTTTTAGAACAAGCTTATGGATACATTCCAAATGATGAGTTATTAAAATTATCAGATGAGTTTACTAAAGTTGGTGATTTATGGAGAGCAAGTGCAATAAATATGGGACGAATATATAAAGGGAGATTAAATAATCAAATAGATTACGAGCAATCTGCTGATATGCTTGACGAGATTGCTGAATTAGAACGACAAGCCTTTAAAAAAATCAGGAAGTTAAAATTAGATTAACTGTCACTAAACCCTTTTAAACACAAGGATTGTAATACAACCGCTCATCATAATTTTTTAGTATTCTTGTTATATATAATTTTATTAATGTACATTAGTAAAACTAAACTAATATACAAATTATGTCTACTAAAAAACCTCAGTTAACTTCGGTTAATTTTATTACCACACTTTTATTTGGTGCTTTTTTAAGCATGTGTTTTCAATCAACAGGTCAGGTTACTGAAAAGAACTACCGTGTATTTTCTGTTAAACAAAATAAAGAAGTTCCTTTAAGCACTATTATTGAGGATATGAAAAACTTTGATGTTCTTTTTTATGGCGAAGAGCATAATGATTCTGTTACTCATTATTTAGAAAAAACAATTTTCGAAATGCTTTATAAAAGCTATTCAAACAACATGGCACTTTCAATGGAAATGTTTGAGAGAGATGCTCAAGTTGTAATGAATGAATACCTTAAATTTGATATTCGCGAGAAAAACTTTAAGAAAGATGCCCGTGTTTGGAGCAACTACAGAGATTACAGGCCAATGGTTGAATTTGCAAAAACTAACAATCTTGATGTTGTTTGTGCAAACGCACCAAGTAGATATACAAACTTAGTAGGTAGAAAAGGACAAAAAGCATTAATAGAATTACCCGCTGATTCAAAAAAGTTTTTTGCACCAGTTCCTTATGATACAGCAACAGGAAAATATTATGATAAATTAATGGGGCTTTCAAATCATACTCCTGTTTCAAAAGTTGACACTGCTGCAAAAAAACCTGCGGCAATGCCCTCAATGGGAGGATACAATTTAATTATGGGACAATCATTGTGGGATGCAACAATGGCATATTCTATTTTTGAATATTTGAAAAAAAATGCGACTAAAAAAGTAATGCAAGTAAACGGAAGATTTCATAGCGATGAAGGTTTTGCAGTAGTTGCACAATTAAAAAAATATAGTCCAAAAACAAAGTCACTAATTATATCTTCTGGTTCAGACGAAACGTTTCCTAATATAGATTGGAGTAAGCACAAAGATCAAGGAGATTATATAATTATGACAGATCCTAGTGTACCAAGAACATATAAAGACTAATTTTTAGCTAAAATTTTATATACCAGTTATATATTGTAACCTCTTCAGATAATTCTGGAGAGGTTTTTTATTGATTGATATTTAAATAGTTGAGAAAGTTCATTAATTAAAACCAACACAATCATATAAACTTGAGCTTATATTAATGTCTTAGCTATCTGTATATGAATATACTAAAATAACAATGCTGTTAAGTTTTCATAGTTCAAACCTAACTATAGACGTTTTTATTCAGTTTATAGCATCATCTTAGTTGGAAACAATGAATTGTTATATTTGTTCGTATAAGCTATTTCAATATGTAATACCAATTACAATTATTTCAATTAAAAAAACAATTAATAATTGGTTATGCCGATACTACATAAAAATGGTACAATGAGGCTTTGCTATAATTAGACCGTGGTAGATATGTATTCGATTTTAAATGGAGTTGTTAAGACTTATTCGCATTTATAAAATAAAAAAACCTCGCTAAAAGCAAGGTTTTTTTAAAGTTATTATTATTTGGATTATTTATGATAAACAGTTACAAAACCATTGTGTTTTTTATCATCTGGTACGTCTAATATATAGAAGAAGGTTCCATCAGATACGCCATCAGCCTTCCATTCATTGTTATAATTAGAGTTTTCATATACTTTTCTGCCCCATCTATCAAAAATAGTCAAATTAGAATTAGGATGATGTTCAATGTTTTTAATAGAAAATAGTTCATTAACACCATCACCATTAGGAGTAATAACATTTGGAATTTCAACTGAACAAGGTGGTAATACTGTAATAACTTCAAAAGCATTTCTTGTATAACTACAACTATCAATTACACTTGCTGTAATAGTATAAGTTCCTTCAGTTGCTGGACTAATATAACTTAAGTTTTGTGTATTTGAAATTGAACCAGCAACTCCATAAATAAACCAATTGAAATTATAATTTGGATATCCGCCACTTGCAATGCTTGACAATGTAAATGGTGTATTAGCACAAGTTTTAGATGAATCTAAAATCGATATGGCTAAATCATCAACAAAGTTTTTTATCACAATCGTATCACTAGTTGGAATTGCACAGACACCATTTACAGTAACAACTAATGTTGTTGTAACATTTGAATTTGCTGAATAACTAGATCCTGTTCCAATTGACACAGGGCTTGGTAATGCAGTCCAATTATATGAGTAAGGTGACCCTGTATTTCCTGGCGTTGTAGAACCAACTCCAGTTGTTATTACATAAGCTTTATTTAAACACTTCGTAACATCTTGCAACGGCGAAATAAGCAAATTTGCTTTTGGCATCACTGTAATTGTTATGGTTTTAGTGTCTGGGGCACCAGGACATGGCGACGTGCCTGTAACAATATAAGAGTTAGTCCCAATGGCTGGAGGAGTTACTGAAATTGATTGAGTATTTGCAATTGGCAATAAACCGCCAATTTGATAATAAGACCAATTATAGTTAACAGCGCCAGTTGCAGATAAGTTTAAAGTACTTCCTTCACATATGATTGATGATGTTGGAACAGTTGTCATATTAATTATACTCGATGGGTAAAGAATTGCTACTGTTTGAGTTGCAGTACATAATCCTTGTGGATTTGTTACAGTAATTGTATATATAGTAGGAACATTACCTAATGGTGGAGCAGTAAAAGTTGGCACTACTTTTATAGAATCATTTGCATAACTAGTTGTGATTGTACCGTTAGAAGAAACGGCAACAGTATAAGCACTAGCTGGTAAAACTGACCCGCAATAACCGAAGCGCATATTTGGTAACATGTTTGCTCCGCTTACCATCGCACCACTATTATTTGCTAATTGAGGGCCTGCGCAAACCGGTGCAGCGTCCTCTCTATATAACATTGTAGAGATATATGGCATTTGTTTTAATTCTACAGAAACGTTGTTATTCCATGTAAAAGCTGTATTCATTCCAAAACAAACTTCAATTAATACATTTGAAATACCGTCCCATACGTAACTTTGTGTAAAGTTATGTGTAACCCAACCAGTTGCCACTGGCTGAGATGCTGTTGAGTAAACAGTTGTTAAGCCACCAATAAAAGCAGTAGGAGTAATGCCAGCATTTGGCAAATCATTTAAAGGCGAACAACCCATTTTTATACTAAAATTTGGGTAACTCGTTATACTTGTATTTAAATTTAAAACATTAAACGCTAAGCTTGAAATTTTTCCAGCTGTAATACCGGCTGCGTTTAAATCAGCTTTTCTAACTAAAAACTGGTGCTTAGCATAAGTATAAAAATTCCCATAAGGTGTAGGGTATGATGTAGAACTATTTGAAGTAAATGGGCCAGTATTAAACAATTGAGTTGCTGGACCCGAACATAACGAAGGATCTAATCCACAAACCGCAGGACCTGAAGTTGCACCAAAGTTTAAATAAACTTTTGCTGTATCTGTTGGGAAACACAACACGGTGTTGGTTGCAGTTACTGTAAAGTTTGTTGGTATTGTTGAAATAGTAAATGTATTGTTATAAATACAGACACCATCATTAATTACAGCGGTATATACACCAACTGCTAAAGGAGAAACGGTTACAAGTGTAGAACCTGTTGTCGTATTTAATACAACCGTTGGGCCTCCAGGACCAGTTACGTAATAATTATATGGAGCAGGAAACGTTGTGTTTAAAGATAAACTAGCCGATCCGTTAGTATTGCCAGGACAAACATTAGCAATATTTGATAAAAATGCCGTACCTCCAGGTATAGATGTTAAAGTGTATTTAACCGAATCTTTACATCCAGAAGCATTAGTGTAAACCAACGTATACACATTACCAGCTATAGCAGATGGAATATATAAAGTATCATTAGTTCCAACTGGTGCAGGAATTAGTGTTTGTGATAGCGCTGGGCCGCCAAACCATTGGAAACCGGAACCCCCAACAATTGGAATAAATGCAGATGTTCCACAGAATGGCTTGTTTTGTACGGTAAAAAATGGAGGAGATACACCGACGACAATATTAGCAGAAGCTAAACCACAGGTTGTGGATGCAACTAATACACTATAGGACCCAGGAGATAAACCTGTGGCGGTTTGACCTGTTCCTACGACGGAACCAGTAGTTGGCCCAGAAGTACTAGTCCATGTATAGGTATAAATACCATTACTACCACTAGCTAATACAGTTGCACTACCAGAATTGCCTCCAGCACAAGAACTAGTTGCGTTTATATTAATAATTGAAACAGTTGTTAATTTAATTGTATCTGTAAGTGTTACCGTACAGCCACCTGGTGAAACCATCTGAACAGTATAAACTTCTCCTGGAGTTGCTGGATTTGCAATTAAAGTGTCATTTGTTCCTCCAACAACAGGAACTCCTAAAGGAGTAAACCATTGATATTGTGAAAAGCCCGGAGGTGCAACTAAAGTAGCAAATGTTGTTCCTGAGCACATGTTTGCATAAGGAGTCCCAATACCACCACACTCAGCATCAACATATGCATAGCCGAAATGCCCACCTAATGTACATCCGCCAACTTCAAAGTTTACAGAAACGTTTGTTCCTAAAGGCAGTGTTGATAAATCAACAGTATAATATCTCCACTTTCTATATCTAATTACATCTATATAAGTTATTGATGAAGTAAATAAAGAGTCAGATAATAAGGCTGTTTTTGGATTAAAAGTATAAGATGTACAGCCAGGTAATATTAAACCAGTGGATTCATTTCTAACCTCTACCTTAAAGTAAGGTGATTCGCCAGCAGCATGTCCAGCAGGATCATTTAATACAACCGCATAACTAAATGCCAATGTTTTATTTGACGGACTTGTAGTTGTAATGTATTTTAAGCGAGCCGCACGATTACTTGCAACAGCTTGCTGCAAGCGAACACTAACTGGATCATAACTATATGGACTAACGAAAGGAACTTGAGAAATTGTAGAAAGTCCAGAAACCTTACAAGCTAAAGAATCGTAACCAAAACTAGAACAATTTGGATAAAGATTACTTGTAGTGGTTGGAATTGTCATAATTGTATGATAATTTGAAGTATTTCTTACAGAAACGTTGTTTCCGGCTGGATTTAAAATAGAAGAACCGGTAACAGTATAAAAAGGACCACTAGCACCACCAGTAGATGTTGTTCCTATGCCGCCAGTCCAACCAGAAAAATTATAATTTTCAAAACCCATATTAGGACATCCTATGCTCATGGTTTTATTTGGATTCAAATAAATGACAGTCTCCTCAAAACCCTGAGGAGATTCATATGGAGTATGTATATGTGACTGACTTTCTAATGCCTTTTTTGAGGAAAAGTCATTTTTTAAAAATTCAACATAACCTTTAATTTCTGAGGCTTTTAAACCCTTAGCCTTAGCTTTCAAAATAGCTTCAGCTTCATTAAAAATATGTTTATTATTATAATCAGCTAACTTCTTTTTTTCTATAGCATCTTTCTCATTTTTTTGGGCATTTGCAATCTGCGAAAAACCAAAATTGAAAATTAAGGCAATAAGTAGTAATAACTTTTTCATGATATAATTATTTTAATAACAAACATAGGCATTTTTTTTGAATTTTTATATACTTTTAACTAAGTATTTTAACCATTTCGCCGACAAAAATGCTGGTTTCATTGATTTTTAAAGGAAATATAATTTTAATCTTAAATTTTCATGTCTAAACTTTTAAATTAACTTTGCATATTAATATTATGGCATCACAAAAAAACTCCAAATACATTAAACTCACATGGTTGTTTGTGTGGAGTCCCTTTGTAATTTTATTTTTATTAATAACACTTATTTCTTTTGAAGTGTTTTTTGATTTGCCAAGTGTTGAAGAATTGCAAAATCCTAAAAGTAATTTAGCGACCGTAATTTATAGTAGCGATGATAAAACTTTAGGAAAATATTACGCAGAGAACCGAGTAAATGTAAAACATTATGAATTAGATAAAGATTTAATAAATGCATTAATAAGCACAGAAGATGCAAGGTTTACTGAGCATAGTGGAATTGATTTAAAGGCTTTAGGACGCTCTGCTTCTGGCATATTAACAGGAAATATGAATAAGGGTGGCGGAAGCACTTTAACTCAGCAATTAGCAAAAATGATGTTCCCGCGTCAGAAGTTGAGTAAGCCAAAAATGGTTTTACAAAAACTAAAAGAATGGGTAATTGCAACTCGCCTCGAAAAAAATTACACGAAAGATGAAATACTTTCAATGTATTTAAATAAGTTTGATTTTTTAAATCAAGCTGTTGGTATAAAATCTGCAGCACAAATTTATTTCAACAGAAATCAGGATAGCTTAGAAGTTCAACAAGCGGCCATGCTAATCGGAATGGCAAAAAATCCGTCTGTTTTTAATCCTATAAAAAAAGCAGATACAACCTTGCATCGTCGTAACGTTGTGATGTTTCAAATGGTTAAGTATGGTGTACTATCTAGACAAAAATATGATAGTTTGAAGCTTTTGCCATTAGGAATTACATTTCAACCTGAGGATCACAATGATGGTTTAGCCCCTTATTTTAGAGAATATTTGCGCGAATATTTTATGAAAGATTGGTGCTCAAAACACATTAATCCTGAAACAAATAAACCGTATAATATTTATAGAGATGGTTTAAAAATTTACACAACAATAGATTCGAGAATGCAAAAATATGCCGAAGAAGCAGTAGCTGAGCATATGTACGATTTACAAAAACTTTTTAATAAAGAATGTAAAACGAAAAAAAATGCACCATTTGCATGGAACGTAAACAAAGAACAAATCGAAAATATAATGATTAGTTCTATGAAGCGAAGCGAGCGATATCGTGCTTTAAAAAATGCAGGATTAACTCGAGAACAAATCGTTGCAGAGTTTCATAAACCCGTAAAAATGACCGTTTATAGCATTCGTGGCGATATCGATACAACCATGACTCCTTGGGATAGCATCAGATATTATAAATCTTTTTTACATACAGGGTTCGTTGCTATAGAACCAACAACTGGCTACGTAAAAGCTTGGGTTGGAGGAGTTAATCATAGGCATTTTAAATTTGATCATGTTAAAGTTGGACGGAGACAAGTTGGCTCAACGTTTAAACCATTTGTATATGCTTTGGCAATTCAGAATGGTTTAGGGCCATGTCATCAAGTGCCGAATGTGAAAACTTGCATTGATTTACCAGATGGAAAACAATGGTGTCCTGAAAATTCTGATGGAAACAAAGGGACAGGTAAAATGATCACATTACGTAAAGCACTTGCTGGTTCAATTAATTATGTAACTGCTTGGGTTATGAAACAATATGGGCCAGATGCTGTAATTAATTTAGTAAGAAGAATGGGTATTACCTCACCGATAGAGGCTGTTCCATCTATTTGCTTGGGAACTCCAGATATTTCTGTTTTTGAAATGGTTGCTGCTAATGCAACGTTTGCAAATAAAGGAACGTATATTCAGCCAACATTTATTACACGGATTGAAGACAAAAACGGAAAGGTTTTGGAAGAATTTGTGCCAACAACGGATGAAGTGTTTAGCGAACAACATGCTTATGCCATGATTCAATTAATGCGCGGTGTTGTTGATGGTGGTACGGGAAGCAGGTTAAGAAGTAGATATAAATTGTTTAATGAAATTGCTGGAAAAACAGGTACAACACAAAATAATGCGGATGGTTGGTTTATGGGCTTAACTCCTGAATTAGTTGCTGGTTGCTGGACGGGTGGTGAAGAAAGAAGCGTTCATTTTAATTCGACGAACGAAGGACAAGGAGCAAGTATGGCATTACCAATTTGGGGTAAGTTTTTCCAAAAGATTTATGCTGATCCAAAATTGAAATTTACAAAAGCAGGTTTTTCAAAGCCACCAAACATGGGTGATGTGGAACTAGATTGCAGTAAATATGATGCTGCTAATGAAGTAGAGATTATTGATTATGGGCTTGATATAGAATAAAAAACACAAAACATGATAAACAGAATTGTAAAAAACGCAGAAGAAGCTGTAAAAGATATTACAGATAATATGACACTTTTAGTTGGAGGTTTTGGCCTATGTGGCATTCCCGAAAATTGTATTGCTGCATTAGTAAAAAAAGGCCCTAAAAATTTAACCTGCGTGAGCAATAATGCTGGTGTTGATGATTTTGGCTTAGGATTATTATTGCAAACGAAACAAATAAAAAAAATGATTTCGTCTTATGTTGGTGAAAATGCTGAGTTTGAGAGACAAATGCTAAGTGGTGAACTAGAAGTTGAACTAATTCCGCAAGGAACCTTGGCAACTCGTTGTTTAGCCGCAGGATATGGCATGCCAGTAATATATACCCCAGCTGGTGTAGGAACTGAAGTAGCGATAGGGAAAGAAGTTCGTAAATTTAAATACAACGGCGAAGAAAAAGAATATTTAATGGAGCATGCCTTTGAAGCAGATTTTGCAATTGTAAAAGCTTGGAAAGGCGATTCTGCTGGAAATTTAATTTTCCGTTCTACTGCTAGAAATTTTAATCCAATGATGGCAATGGCTGGAAAAATTACTATTGCTGAGGTTGAAGAATTAGTTGAACTTGGTGAGCTTGATCCTGACCAAATCCATACCCCAGGAATTTATGTTCATCGCATTTTTCAAGGAGAGAAGTACGAAAAAAGAATTGAGCAGGTTACTGTAAGAAAGAAATAAAATTAGTGAAAACAATATATTATTTTAATATTATAATTGTTTTTGTTTTTTTTGCATGCACACGTGTCGAAAATAGGAATGTAAATGAAAATACAGTTGTTTTAAATGCTGAATTAAATTTAGAAAATGACACTCTTAATATTGAGAAAACGCGTCGGTTAAATAATGCACATTCTGGAAAATATTACTCTTCAACTGATTCAATCTCCAAATATGGAGTAGGTTTCTGTAAAACAATTCCAGACAGTTTATTTGGATATAATTTATCAGTGTATATTTCAGTTTGGGTAAGAGAAAGTTTATTGCCAGTTGAAGGAGAGATTGCAGTTTCATTAAATGTAGGCGATAAACTCATTGATTGGAAATCAATTAAACAAAAAGATATTGCCTATAAACAAGGAAAATGGATTCAAATTAAGGACTCATTATTTTATCCATCAAAACTAATTTCACAAAAAAAAACTTTCCTTAAAGTTTTTGCAATGAAAGATTCCGGCAAGGATTCGTTTGATGTTGATGATTTAATAATTAAGTTTAAATTTTCTAAGTAACTCACAAGTTAATTTTTTATTGTTCTAACCTATTTATGAAATTTTTATACTTGCTTTATTAGTCATGAATTCTTATTTCTCTATACCACTTCAATTATTAATAGGAATAGCATTTTTGTTAATTGCTGTATCAGTTTTTTATTTTGAATTTTTTGATAATAAAAATAAAGCAATTGTTATTTTAGTTTTAGGGAGTATCTGTTTGAAATTATTCATGATATTATTAGCCCCTTATTTATTTGCTTGGGATGAAGTTTTTCATGGATTAGTAGCAAAAAACATGGTTGATAATCCTTTTACTCCTGAGCTTTATCAAAAAACTTTTTTTAAACATGGATTTGATTGGGGCGATACTACAATATGGATACACAAGCAACCTTGGTTTTTGTGGCAAATGGCTTTAAGTATAAAAGCGTTTGGTGCTACTGCCTTTGCGGTTAGATTACCAAGTTTAATTTATATGTGCTTTAGTGTATTTTTTATTTATGATATTGGAAAAAAAATTGCAAATGAACGAATAGGATTTTATGCTGCTTTGTTTTTTAGTTTAAATAACCATATAAATGATTTTGTTTCGGGTCGAATTGCAACAGATCACAATGATGTTATTTTTATGGGCTTGATTATCGCAAGTTTTTGGGCATTTGTAAACTATGTAACAACAGAAAAAAAGTTTAGATACGTTTTATTAATTGGCGTTTTTTGCGGCCTTGCAATTTTAACAAAATGGCTTGTAGCCCTTATCATATTTTTTTGCTGGTTTATTTATATTGTTTCAAATAATAAAGCTGTTTTCTATAAAATCTCGCTATACTATGATTTTCTAAAAAGCTTAATAATAGCATTGGTTATTTCTATGCCTTGGCAATTATATATCATGCTGAGATATCCTCTTCAAGCAAGCATCGAATATGGTTTTAATAAGAAACATATTACAGAGGCTTTAGAAGGCCATTCAGGGGATTCTTATTTTTATTTAGAGGTTTTGAAAATTCAATATGGTTATTTCGCTCCTTTGTTTTGTTTACTTGGAATTGCATTATTATATCGATATATGAAACAAAAGACCATGTATTTGGCATTAATTTCATCTTTTGTTTTCATCTATTTATTTTTCACTTTCGTTCAAACAAAAATGTTAGGATTTACAACCATCGTTTCATTTATTGTTTTTTTGGGATTTGGCGCAATTGTAAATAGAACGTATGATGAGTTTTTTGCAAAATCAAATCTTAAGAAATTTTTATTTATCGGAATTGTTCTTTTTTTAGGATTCTCATCTTTTAATATAGAGGGTATTCAGGAAAAATTTACAAGTTGGAAAGTAGTTGAAAAAGATTTGTTTTATTTAGAAAGAGAGGAAAACAATAAAGAAACTGCCGAACATATTAATAACATCGAAAAAGATAAAACTCATGTGCTTTTTAATTGCGATTTTCCTGGCAATATTAGTTATATGTTTGAAACAGATTTAATTGCTTATTCGAGACCGCCCAGCCCAGAAGACGTTAAAGTAATAAAGGACAAAGGGTATAAAATTGGAATTATTAACACAGGACTTTTACCCCCAGAAATTGAAAATAATGCTGACTTTACCATTTACAGCATAGATAAATTCACGTTAATTAGAAGAGATACACTTTACTTAAAATCAGTAAAGTTTGGTTATTTTACAAACAGTAATGATAAACTAACCACAGACTCGGTTAACAAAACAAAATTAGTTTTTTCGTTATATAAGGATGGAAAATTCCAAATTAAAACAATAAACAACACCGTTGCTAGAATTGATTATGGTTATGGAGGATTAATTACGTTAAATGGAAAAATATATAATTCTACCTCAAGTTTTAAATTTGAGTTTATAGAAAAAAATATTTTTAGAATAAAAACATTTGAGAATAAATATTTAAAAACAAATATAAATGGTGAGCGTATTATAAGTGATAAATTGACTAATGAGGATGATTTTAAATTCCAATTAAGTAGATATTAGTTTATGGCGCTTTGCCTTCATTAATTGTGTTTTTAGATGATTTTTTTATCGATATTCTCCTTTTTTTTAATTATTTTCGTTGCAAACAAAACCTGTTATGTTAGATAAAAACGGAATAGCAAAGCGAATTGCACAAGAGGTAAAAGATGGAATGTATGTTAATTTGGGAATTGGTATACCTACACTTGTAGCTAATTTTATACCAGACGGTGTTAATGTGGTACTCCAATCTGAAAATGGAATTCTTGGGATGGGACCTTTTCCTTTTGAAGGAGAAGAGGATGCAGATTTAATCAATGCTGGAAAACAAACAGTGACCTTATTAAAAGGGTCTTCTATTTTTGATAGTGCCATGAGTTTTGGGATGATACGCGCACAAAAAGTTAATTTAACTATTTTGGGAGCAATGGAAGTGAGCGAAAACGGCGATATTGCAAATTGGAAAATCCCTGGCAAAATGGTGAAAGGAATGGGCGGAGCTATGGATTTAGTAGCAAGCGCTAAAAACATTATTGTTGCCATGCAACATGTTAATAAAGCAGGCGAATCTAAGTTATTAGCAAAATGTGATTTACCATTAACTGGAATTCGATGTGTGAAAAAAATAGTTACTGAGTTAGCAGTTTTAGACATACTAAAAGAAGGAGGATTTCGTTTATTGGAAAGAGCACCGGGTGTTAGTGTTGAACAAATTAAGAATGCTACACATGGAAAATTAATTATTGAAGGAGAAATTCCTGAGATGAGTATTTAAAACCAATTAATGATTAAAAGACTAAAGCTTCATTTTGTTTTTTTACTTTTTATACAAGTAGGGTTATTTTTTTTATTCGGTTATCATAAAATATATGATGCGCGCCCTAGCTCAATTCATCAGTGGCGACAAACAGATTGCGCCTCCTTTGCTAAAAATTATTATGAGGAAGGAATGAATTTCTTTAATCCCACAATTCATTGGCAAGGAAATATTGAAGGAAAAGCAATTAGCGAATTTCCTTTAATAAACTATACTGTTGCTTGTTTTTGGAAAGTGTTTGGAGAGCATGAATACATTTATCGATTTTTAATTTTATTCATTTATTTTATTTCCATTTTGTTTTTATTCACAATGGTTTATATTGTTTCAGACTCATTGTTTTATAGTTATTTTTCAATTTCGATTATTGCAACTTCACCTTTGCTTGCATACTATTCTTTTAATTTTTTAGCAGATGTACCAGCACTTTCATTTGCTATTATTTCTCTTTCACTGTTTTTTATTTTCATAAAAAATCAAAATCAAAAATTGTTTGTTCTTTCTTTGGTTTTTGGAACACTGGCAGTATTATTAAAAGCCAGTTCAATAAGTGTTTTATTAATAATTGGTACTCTGTCAATGATTAATATGTTCCAAATTCCAAAAAAACTTGCAATTAATCAGCAATTATTCAGAAATAAAATTTTGCCAATTACTGGTTTCGTAGCTTCAGGATTAATTTTATTTTTATGGTATCATTTTGCTTTTTTATATAATAACGAAAGCATGAATGGTGTTTTTTTAATGGAAACACTACCAATTTGGAAAATAAAAGATACTTTGAAAATTATTGAAATTTCGCGATTGTTGTTTTCAGTTCAGTTTGCTATGTTTTTTAATAAGGGCATTTTGTTTATGCTCCTCATCATTTTATCATGGCTGTTACTTAATTATAAAGCAATAACAAGTTATTTATTTATTTCATTATTAATTTCTTGCGCATCGTTTTTTGCATTTATTATTTTATTTTTTCAAGTATTTGATGTCCATGATTATTATTTAATTAACTCAATGCTATTTCCAATTCTAATATTAATTTGTTTCGGAGATTATTTAAAAAATAAATCTTTTGATTTTAAAAATACAAAATTGATTGTATTAGCTATTTTAGTTTTTTCTTCAAATGCTTTGTATTGTTCATCGGTGTTGAGATTAAGGAATGTTAATCAAGATAAAATCACAAAATACTATCCATTTATTACTGTAGAGGAGAAAAATTTTTCAGATTGGTTTCATTATAATTATGCACTTACTTATAAGCCTTTAGAAACAATCACACCATACTTAAGAAGTCTTGGCATTAAAAGAGAAGATAAGGTAATAAGTGTTCCAGATCCAAGTTTTAACATCACTTTATATTTGATGGATCAAAAAGGATTTACGGAAACAGAAAAGTCATTAAATAATGATTCTTTAAGAATAAATAACGACATTGATTTAGGAGCAAAATATATTATAATAAATGACACTTCAATATTACGAAAAACAAATTTGAATCATTCAATTAAAGAATGTATAGGAAAATATAAAAATATATTTATTTACAATTTAGCATTATAGTTTTGAAATCTGTTGAGAATATTAATATATATAAATTGATTGGCAAAAAGCTAATTACTCCTTCTGTCTTTTCTGTCTTAACAATTGTATTATTTACACTATTTACTTTTAAATATTGGATATCATGGCCAGTTCATCCTTTTCTTATGGATGTTGACCAATATTATTCTTATTTAGTAGCACAATTTATACATCATGATTTATCCTTTAGTTTCCCCCATCAATATTGGCTTATAGAAGCTCCAAATCATCATATGGTTCCAAAAGTTACAATGGGGATTGCTATTTTAAATTTGCCATTTTTTGTAATTGCAGATAATTTAGCTTATGCATTTGATTTTGATCCATTAGGTTATAGTGCGCCATATTCATGGTGTATCCATTTTGGTGCAATTTTTTATGTAGTCATTGGATTTTGGTATTTGCGAAAATCATTACTGCTTTTTTTTAGTGAATGGGTGGTTGCAATTTCTTTGATTCTTATTTTATTTGGAACTAATTTGTTTTATTATACTTTTAAAGAAACAGAAATGTCTCATAGTTATTTATTTTTTCTGTTTTCCGTTTTCATATATCACACTATTAAATGGCATTTTACTAATAACAACAAGTATCTATATTATTTATCCTTTATAGCTGGTTTTATTGCCTTAATTAGACCAACAGAAGTCTTGGTTTTGTTAATCCCATTACTTTATCAAGTTTCAACTATACAAAAGTTGCGAGAAAAATTAGTTTTAATTGTAAATTTAAAATGGAAGCTTTTATTAGTTGTTTTTTTATTTCTAATACCAATTGTTCCCCAATTAATTTTTTGGAAAATTAACACGGGTCAGTTTTTCTTTTTTTCGTATGGAAGTAGCGAAGGGTTTTTCTTTGCAGACCCAAAACTTTATAGTGTTTTATTTGGATGGAGAAAAGGCTGGTTTATTTATACGCCACTTATGATTTTTGTTGTTTTCGGATTAATATTAATGTTTAAAAAATGGAAAAACATGTTTGTTCCAGTCACTGTTTATTTGTGTTTAAACGTTTATCTTATTAGTTCATGGTGGGATTGGGGATTTGGCGGCGCACATGGAATGAGGGCATTAGTTCAATGTTATGCATTTTTAGTTTTTCCTTTAGCGTTTTTTGTAAATTGGTTATTTCAAATTAACAAAACATGGATTAAATTAGTTTCTATTTCACTTTGTTTTTCTGTTTTTAGTTTTTTTATTTATCTAAACATTTACCAAACATGGTTATTTAAAAACAGTTTAATGCATTGGGATAGTATGACAAAAGAGGCTTATTGTTATACATTTTTAACTGCGGATGTTGATAGAGTTTATTTGGAAACACTATTTAAACACCCAAATTATGAGGAACTTAGAAAAGGAATACGAGATGAGTAGAGTTCTTCGTGTTGCTATAATCATTCCATGCTTTAATGAACAAGAAAGTGTTTTAAATTTATTCTCGGAAATAAAAAGCACATCCTTTTCTTCTTCTTTTTTTATTGAACCTATATTTATAAATGATTGTTCTACCGACAATACAAAACAAATTTTAGTTTCTCACAATATCCATCATTTAAGTTTACCAGTAAACCTCGGCATTGGTGGTGCTGTTCAAACTGGTTTTAAATACGCATTGCGCAATGGCTTTGACGTCGCAGTGCAAATGGATGGCGATGGTCAACACCCTCCAAGCGAATTAGAAAAAATTCTTTTACCGCTATTAAATAATCAAGCAGATGTAGTAATTGGTTCTCGTTATATTTCAAATGAAGGCTTTCAGTCTTCTTGGTTGAGGAGAGTTGGAATAAATTATTTTAAATGGCTGAATAAAAAATTGGTTGGTGTTACAATCAACGACAGTACATCTGGTTATAGAGCTATCAATCAAAAAGGCATGCAAGTTGTTTCAGAATATTATCCGGATGAATACCCAGAACCTGAAACAATAATATTGTACGCGTTAAATAAATTAAGAATGGTTGAAGCACCTGTTATTATGAGAGAAAGACAGGGTGGCGAATCATCGATCAGAGCATATAAAACAGTCTACTATATGTTTAAAGTTACTTTAGGAATTATTTTTTTATATATTCGCTTAAAATTTAATGGAAAACGTCATACCATATAGATTACAAATCATTGCAATTGTTGTTGCAATAATTTTTATGTATTTTATTTTTCGATTAATTGCAAAAGGAAAATTGCGCGAAGAATATTCGTTTATTTGGATTACGTGTACGGCGTTTTTGCTTCTATTCTCAATTTGGCGAAATGGCTTAGATGTTATTGCCAAACTATTAGGAATTTTTTATGCACCATCTTTAATATTTATTGGAGCTTTGTTTGCAATCATAATCTTTTTGGTTCATTTATCAGTTGTTAATTCAAAACAACATAAACAAATTAAAGATTTAAGTCAAGAAATGGCTTTACTCAAGGAAAAAATTGAGGCTGATAAGAAAAAAGAATAAGTAAAAGTTTATATAATTAAAAAAGTCATCATAAATTTTATGATGACTTTTTTAATTCAGTTAAATAATTTTTAACTATTTTTTTGCAGCTTCAAATAATTCAGAAACTTTGTCCCAGTTAATTACATTAAAAAAGGCAGTCATATAATCAGGACGACGATTTTGGTAATGTAAATAATAAGCGTGTTCCCAAACATCCATTCCTAAAATTGGAGTTCCTTTGCATTCTGCAATATCCATTAATGGATTATCTTGATTTGGTGTAGAACAAACACAAAGTTTGCCATCCGCTTTTACGCATAACCAAGCCCAACCTGAACCAAAGCGAGTTGCTCCAGCTTGTGAAAAATCTGTTTTAAATTTTTCGAAACCACCTAAATCGCTTTCAATTGCTGCTGCTAAAGCTCCTTTTGGAGTTCCACCAGCATTTGGAGCCATAATAGTCCAAAATAAAGAGTGGTTGTAATGTCCGCCACCATTGTTTCTAACTGCCATAGGGTATTTAGAAATATTTTTGCAAATTTCTTCTATACTTAATTTTTCAGCATCTGTTCCTGCAAGGGCGTTATTTAAATTTGTAACGTATGCTTGGTGATGTTTGCCATGGTGTATCTCCATAGTTTTAGTATCAATATGTGGCTCAAGTGCAGCATGTGCGTAAGCTAATTGGGGTAATTCAAATGCCATAATGTTTAGTTTTTAATGATTAGTAAATTTATAATTGTTTTAATTGTTTGATTGCTTCTGTTGGATTTGCATTTCCAAAAACGGTGTTGCCAGCAACCAAAACATCAGCACCGCAAGATAGTAGTTTTTTATAGTTATTAAAATCAACACCACCATCAATTTCTATCAGTGCCTTTGAATTTTTTTCAGTAATTAATTTTTTTAGAGCCATTACTTTGGTGTACGTATTTTCAATAAATTTTTGTCCGCCAAACCCTGGGTTTACACTCATTACACAAACTAAATCAATATCAGCAATAATATCTTCCAATAAATGAACTGGAGTATGAGGGTTTAGAGCAACCCCAGCTTTCATACCAGCTTGTTTTATGTTTTGAATAGAACGATGTAAATGTGTGCATGCTTCAATATGAAAAGTTAAAACATCAGCACCAGCATCTTTAAATAGTTGCGTGTATCTATCAGGGTCAACAATCATTAAATGAACATCAATTGGTTTTTTAGCATGTTTTTGAATGGCTTTTAAAACTGGAAAACCGAATGAAATATTAGGAACAAAAACCCCATCCATAATATCAACATGAAACCAATCTGCTTCCGAATTATTAATTAATTCAATGTCTCTTTGTAAATTTCCGAAGTCGGCAGATAATACCGATGGAGCTATAAGGTGTGCCATTTTTTGTCTTTATAAACTCTAAAATTATATATAATTAATGATGAAAGCAGATTTTGTTTTTAACAAACCACCAAAAAAATTATATTTTATTTGCTGCATTATAGCAATCTCTACAAAGTGGCTCATAGCTGTCTGTTTCGCCAAGCAATACTAAATTTGTTTCCGTAGTTTTTCTGTGAGATATATGCGCTAAACTACCACAATTCATACAAATAGCATGAACTTTTGTAACGTATTCTGCACAGGCAAGTAAATCAGCCATTGGACCAAATGGTTGACCTTTAAAATCCATATCAAGTCCTGCTACAATTACTCTAACACCACTATTTGCTAATTGTTTGCAAACATTTACTAATTCCATGTCAAAAAATTGAGCTTCGTCAATACCTATAACATCAACATCATTTGCTAGTAATAAAATATTAGAACTAGCAGGAACAGGCGTACTCATAATTTCATTACCTTGATGCGAAACTACTTTTTCTTCGTGGTAACGTGTGTCAATTTGAGGTTTAAATATTTCAACTTTTTGTTTAGCAAACTGGGCACGTCTCAACCGACGAATTAACTCTTCTGTTTTTCCAGAAAACATAGAGCCACAAACTACTTCAATCCAACCTCGTTTTTGAGCGCTTTGTTTTATGTTTTCTAAAAACATGGTTAATTACTATTTAAATATAAAGTTTAAAAATAATCTAAGTAAAACTAAAATACTGTATTTTTAATTCTTAATTATTCACAATATGCAAACCGACCTTTTATTTAAACAGTTGAACACTTCATTAACAGAATTAAAAACTGTAATCGAAAAATTCGAAAAATATAATCCGCCAAGCACTTCGTCGGCAGAACAACTTCATAATGCCATAACTCAAACTAATAAAATGATTTCAGCCTATTTAGTTTTGAAAGAACAAAATGAAGTGTCGCCAGAGTTGAATTTGCATTTAAAATTAATGGAAGTAATTCCACCAACAGAAATTGTAGAAATCGTAAAAGCTCAAATCGAAGAACCAATTACAGTAATAGAAGAAAAAATTATTGTGCCACCTCCTGTAAAAGCTGTAGAGCCTATCATTGAAACAGTTGCTCCACAAAGCATTTATCCTAAATTAAACATTAACATAAATGATAAATTTCGATTTATAAACGAATTGTTTTCTGCAAATTCAACTGAGTATAATATTGCAATTGAGCAATTGAATTCTGCCAATAGTTTGCAAGATGCTCGCAACTATTTTAAAGGTTTAAAAGAAATATATTTTTGGAAAGAAGACAATGAGTTGCTAAAAACTCTAAACGCTCTAATAGAAAAGCGATTTTCTTAAAATATAAATAGGATGCCGGGCGTTTTAATTTTATTTACATTAATTATTCTCTTTTTGTTTTTCTTGCGTTGGAATGAAGCGCCTAAATATATTAAAAGCATTGGTGGCGAAATTTTTTCTCTAAAAAGAAATTATGATCATGTAAAATGGACAGATGGAAAGCAAGTATATTATTATGATATAAAATATTTTGACGAAAACAATAATCTACATTATACTTTAATTAGATTTGGTGCAATAGGAAGCGCAACAGTGCTTAACGATGTTATTATTGAAAGAAATAGCTCGCAACAAAATAATGTTTCAACCAAAACAAAAAAGTCAAATGTTGTTGAAAAGATAAATGTTGTGCCGATTTTTAAAGAAATAAAATATAAATGTTATGAAGGAGAAATTAAAGTTTTGCAAGAGTACCATTATCCAAATGTTGGCGAAGAAGTATATTTAAATAATGTTGTCGCTCCTAATGGAAATTATAAAATTGGACATTTTCATAACATTATAGTACTTAATGGACATATTGAAGGTATAAATTAATTTAACGAAATACATTTATGATAAAACTTTTTTGCACACTTTGCATTGTCTTTAACTTTTATAATAGTTTTGCACAAGACACAACTTATGCGCGAGCTATAATTAAAAAACTTACCTCAAAGGAGTTTTTAGGAAGAGGTTACGTGAATGATGGTGTAAATAAAGCTGCTAAGTTTTTAGTGAATGAATTTAAAACAATTGGATTATTGCCAATTGGAAAATCATATTCTCAGTCTTATAAATTTAATGTGAATACTTTTCCTGGTAAAATTTCTGTCACCATTGACGGAAAAGCACTTGAAGCAGGAAAACATTTTTTAATCGACCCTTCTTCTAAAACGCTTAAGTCAGGATTTCAATTATTTAAAACAGATAGCGTCACTTATAAAGCATTTGATGCTCGAAAGGAAGCGCCATTAGAAATTAAATTGAAAAAAAAACTAACCTATACGGTAGCTACTAGTTTGGAGGATAAGGCTGTAATTGAATTACTAAAAGATTCTTTTCCAAATGAATTAAAAAACATTGATGTTATTTATGAAAATAAATTCATTCAAAATTTTAAGTGTCAAAATGTATGTGGTTATGTAAAAGGAACACAACAACCAGATAGTTTTTTAGTGTATTCTGCTCATTATGATCATTTAGGTGCAATGGGCACAACTGCTTATTTTCCTGGGGCTAATGATAATGCAAGTGGCGTAAGTGTTTTATTAAATTTAGCCAAGTATTATAAAAAGAATCCGTCAAAATATTCAATTGCGTTTCTTTTGTTTAGTGGTGAAGAGGCTGGGTTGTTAGGATCAAAATATTATAGTGAACATCCCTTGTTTCCATTGTCAAAAATTAAATTTTTGACGAACTTAGATTTGCTTGGGACAGGAAGTGATGGGATTATGACCGTTAATGCTACGGTTTATAAAACCCAATTCGATAAATTAGTTGCTGTAAACGACAAAAATAAATATGTTTCTCAAATTAAACAAAGAGGAAAAGCTGCAAATAGCGATCATTATTGGTTTTCAGAAAAAGGTGTTCCGTGCTTTTTTATTTATACACTCGGAGGAGTTACGTTCTATCATGATATTTATGATGTTGATAATACTCTGCCGTTAACTGATTATATAGATGTTTGCAAACTATTGATTGATTTTAATAACGCGTTATAGTACATTAGTAATTTAGAAGGTTCGCTAATTTGCTTAATCCTAATATAAGCGTATTTTTGTGCACGATTTCTTATTATGAATAACTTACAAAATCCTATAATAAATACCGATTCCATTTTAAATTATATTCCTCAACGTCCACCTTTGGTTTTGATTAGTAGAATTTATAAATGCGATGAAAATTCTATTGTTACCGGATTCGATATTGTTGATAGTCATATTTTAACTCAAAATAATAAATTAACTGAATCTGGTATTGTTGAAAACATGGCGCAAACTGCCGCAAGCATGGCTGGATATTCTGCCGTTAAAAATGGCACAAAACCTGTTTTAGGATTTATTGGAAATATTAAAAACCTAGTCATTAATTTTTTACCTACATCCGGAACGGAAATATATACAGAAGTTATTACTAAAACTCAAGTCATGAATGTTTCTATTATTGAAGCAAATTCTTATTCAAATAATGAATTAGTAGCAACTTGTGAAATGAAAATATTCCTACAAGAAAACGCATAAATGGAAGCATTAGTTGAAATAAAAAATTTAAGTAAAAAGTATAAAGATGCTCCTCGTCCAGCTGTAAATAACGTTTCATTTACGATTGAAAAAGGGTGTGTGTTTGGTTTATTAGGACCGAATGGTGCTGGAAAAACAACTTTAATTTCAATGCTATGTGGGCTATTTTCTCCAAATGAAGGAACAATAACTATCAACGGAAAAACTCATCAATCAAATAGTAAAGAGTGTAAGCAAATGATTGGTGTTGTTCCGCAAGAAATCGCATTATATCCAAAACTGACAGCTTGGGAAAACCTAATGTTTTTAGGACACATGTACGGCATAAAAACTTCAGAATTAAAAGAACGAATTATTAAAAATTTATCTATTCTTGGTTTAGAAGAAAATACACATCAAAAAATTAGCACGTATTCTGGTGGAATGAAAAGACGCGTAAATTTAATAGCAGGCCTTTTGCATAATCCACAACTTCTTATTTTGGATGAACCTACAGTTGGTGTTGATGTTCAGTCGAAGCAAGCAATTATAGAATATTTAAAAAATTTAAATGCAGAATTAGGAATGACAATTTTATACACGTCACATCATTTAGAAGAGGCTGAAGATTTTTGTAGTCACATCGCAATTATTGATGACGGGAAATTAATTACCGAAGGAAAAACCAAGCAATTAATCACAGATAATAATTGTAATAGTATTGAAGAGGTTTATTTAAAAATAACTGGAAGTAAGTTTAGAGACAAGTAAATGAAATTATTATATAGCATATATAAAGAGTATAAAGTTTTAACGCGAGATAGAGCAGGGCTAGCTATTACGTTTATTATGCCTACGGTTTTAATTTTAATCATAACACTTATTCAAGATACCACATTTCGTTCTGTAAGCGAGGCTTCTGTACCTTTATTAATTGTAGACAGAGACAATGACTCACTTGCATCATCTTTAGAAAAATCATTAGCTGGTTCAAAGTTTTTTGCAATCACAAAAAAAAATATGACTAATGAGCAAGCGAAAAATGAAATTGCTCATGGTAGTTATTTAATAGGAATTGTAATTCCAGAACATACGAGTAAAAATTTAAGAAAAAAATCAACGCAACGAATTTCTAAACTATTAAATAGTTTCACAGGCGATACTATTTCTAAGGATGAACCAATTGATACTAATCGTTTACAGCTTCAATTGTTTTTCGACCCAATCACAAAGCTTTCTTTTAAAACAACGATAAGTAATTCTATTTCAAGTATTATTTCCCAAATAGAAATGCAAAGTATGGCAACTTCGCTTAATGAAAAAATGCAAGAAAATTTTCCATATGCAACGCCTCAAAAATTAGAAACAGCGCCTTTAGTTACAACAACTGAAGAATACGCATCTTATAATAACTCTACAATAATCCCAAACTCTGTGCAACATAACGTTCCGGCATGGACACTCTTTGCTATGTTTTTCATCTGTATTCCCTTAGCAGGAAACATTATTAAAGAACGCGAAGATGGAAGCGCATTTCGTTTATTAACGATGCCAGGCTCATATATGATTGTGATATTGGGAAAAATGTTAACGTATATCATTGTGAGTTTAATTCAATTTGGATTAATGTTATGCGTTGGTTTATATATTTTGCCTTTAATGGGAATGCCACAATTAAATGTTGGGGATAATGTTTTATTATTATTTTTAGTAGCATTTTCAGCTGGCTTAGCAGCTACTGGATTTGGATTATTAGTTGGAACTATTTCAAACTCTCATGATCAAGCTTCGTTGTTTGGAGCCGTGTTTGTAATTATTTTAGCAGCTATAGGAGGCATTTGGGTTCCAACGTTTGTTATGCCTGAAATAATGAAACAGATAAGTGTAATTTCTCCGCTCAATTGGGGCTTAGAAGCATTTTATGGAATTTTCTTACGAAATTTTGGATTGAAAGAAATTTATCCTGAATTAATTCGCTTATGGCTTTTCTTTTTAGCGGCTTTAACTTCTTCTTTTTTATATCAGAAGTATGTAAGGATGCGATAAGCTATTGCATTTCATTAATAGTAATCCAAGCCATTAATCCAATCGAAATTTCCAATGCTTGTTCATCAATATCAAATGTTGAAGTGTGAACACCTGAAGTAATGCCTTTTTGTTTATTACCAGTTCCTAATCTATAAAAACAACTTGGTACTTTTTGGGTAATATAAGAGAAGTCTTCAGCCGTCATTCGTAATGGTAAATCTTCAACATTTTCTTTACCTAAATACTCTATTGCTAACGCTTTGCAACTTGCTGTTAATTCAATATCATTTACTAAAAAGGGATAACCATTTTCAATATTAATATCGGCAGTTGTTTTATATTTTTCACACACAGATAGTATAATCGATTTTATTTTTTCTTTAACTTCTGCCCGCCAAGCTTCGTTCATCGTTCTAAATGTGCCGGCCATATAAACGCTTGCAGGTATTACATTAGTTGCGCCCTTGCCTTCAATTTTACCGAATGCCACAACTGTTGGAATGTGATTATTGTTATTTTTTGAAACGCCATCTTCATCAAAATAAAAAGGAAATTCTTTTTCAATTTCTTGAATTATTGCAGCAGCTGCATTTAAAGGATTGATGTATTCTGCAGGCATAGCGGCATGCCCTCCTTTGCCATAAATAGTTATATGAAGTTCGTCGGTACTCGCCATATACATACCACTTCTAAAGCCAACTTTGCCAACCTCCATACTTGGAAATACGTGTTGAGCCATAGCTAAATCAACCGTTGGATTTTGTAAGACACCTGCTTCAATCATTAAAGATGCACCACCAGGCAAAACTTCTTCGCCAGGTTGAAACATAATTTTTACGGTTCCATTAAATGTGTGTTTTAATTTATTTAAAATAATAGCGGTTCCTAAAACGGATGCGGTGTGCACATCGTGTCCGCAAGCATGCATTACGCCTATGTTTATAGATGTATAGTCTGTTTTATTTTCTTCTTCAATAGGTAACGCATCTAAATCAGCACGTAATAAAATCGTTTTTATGTCGGGATTATTCCCTTTAATAATGGTTATAATACCTGTTTGTACTATGTTTTTAGTATACGAAATTTTATGTTTATCTAAAACCGAACATACATATTCAGATGTTCTATATTCTTTAAATGATAGCTCTGGATTTTTATGAATATGGCGTCTAATAGAAACTATTTCTGCAAAAATTTCTTTTGAAAAAGATTTTATTTCTGAAATATTATTTGTCATATCTCCCTTTTGCAGCCGTTTTATTAAGTCGTTCTAAAACTTCATCATAAATTTTTTTAAACATGACTGGATGTTTAGAATAAAAATAAACAGATGAATCAAATTTCCCTTTCGTACAATTATTATCTTTTATAGGATTAAATAAATAAACTGAATCTATATTTTGACCTGTAACTGCTTTCACATTTATTCCTGACGCGCCTTCTGCTAAATAACATTCTGTTAGGATAGTTACCATTTCTTCATGTGGCAAAATAGTTTCAGGAACCATTACTTCATCTTTCTCAACAGAGCATGAAATAAAAATTAGAGTTGTTAGGATTAAATTAATTGGACTTAGCTTCATTAACTGTAAAGTTAACACTTGTAAGCATATTTTTTAATTCTTCAAAAGAATTTAATAAACAAACATTGTTTGGAAAGTCAATTTTTAAATTATTTTGATAAAAAACTCTACCAGAAACTAATATTGATTTGTTTTTAAAAATCTTTGATATAGATATTAAATAGTCTTGTAAAGATATATCTTCAGAAGGATTTGTAAATGAAGTTAATATAACATCAGGTGAAATCAATTCATTAACTTTTAATAAGTCTTCGTATGGAACTGATTGTCCAATATAAAAACATTTATGCCCCTTTGATTTTATTAAAAAAGAAGAATAAAGTAATCCTAATTCATGAAGTTCTTTATTGGGTAGGTAAAGTAAAAATGTTTTTGGTTTTAATGTTTTTTCTTCAAATAAACCGTCAATACCAACAATTATTTTTTGACGAATAAGGTGAGAAATGAAATGTTCTTGAACGGTATTAATAATGCCCATTTGCCACATGGTTCCAACTTGTTTTAAAAAAGGAAAAACCACTTTCTCCATTGTGTTTTCAAAGCCAAAATGAATAACGCAATTCGAAATAATTTTTTCAAATTTAATTTCATCCATTTCAATCATACTCAAAACTAAATTATCTAATTGATCACTTTCTTTATTGAAAGAATTTAGAATAATTTGAGCATGCTTTAATAATTCGCTATCAGGAAGAGTCGCAATTTTTGATATTTTAAACCCATTTGTATTCAATAAAGATATATTTAGAATACGTTTTAAATCAATAGATGTGTAAAAACGAATATTAGTATTAGTGCGTTCCGGCTTTAAAATACCATAACGCTGCTCCCAAATGCGCAACGTATGGGCTTTAATACCCGAAAGTCTTTCCAAATCTTTTATAGAATATTGTTCGCTCATGTTAAGTTACAAATGTAAACAACAATCACAGCTTAATGTTTAAATGTTTTAATTAATATAGCTCACAAATAATGTATTTCGTCTATAATATTTATGCATTAATACTTACTTTTAATTTTATTGAAAACCCTTCCTTATTTAGAATTAATATAAATTACGAAAAATGTTAATAAATTACAAAAATTACTACCTATTTATATAACATTCTGTTATTTTTGCACGGACATTTTTGTCATAATAATGTCATTAAATTGCTTAAACACATACAAAATTAGATATAATTCTATGCATAACAATTTGTCTCATTTCTCTTTAAAACCCTTTATCTCTGCGGTTTTTCTGTTATTAGCTTTTTCATTTAACGTAAAAGCTCAAGATGGCGCTAAAATTTTCAAACAAAATTGTGCAGTTTGCCATGCATTAACTGATCAAAAATTAACAGGCCCTGGTTTGTTAGGAGTTGCAGGTCGTGTTCCAAAACCAGAAGCTGCATGGTTAACAAACTGGATAAAAAACAACAATAAGGTTATTGCTTCAGGCGATGCTTATGCAAAAACATTAGTAACTAATAATGGTGGTACTGATGCCATGAGTGAATTTGAATTTTTATCTGATGCTGAATTAAAAGCATTAGTTGATTATGTAATTGCTCCACCAGTTGTGGTTGCTCCACCAACTACAACTACAGGTGGCCCTGCAGGAGAAGTTATTGAAGAAGCAAAAGGTGCTATTGATCCATTATATTTATTGTTAGGGTCTATTGTATTGTTAGCTATTATCATTGGTGCTTTAAGAAGCGTTCGTCATTCATTAGCAAATTCATTTAATAAAAAAGAAGGAAAACCAGAAGTTGCTGAAATGACTTTTGGACAAGAAGTAAAACATTGGATGTCTGGTCACCGTCGTTTAGTTGGTGTATTTGGAATCATTATTTTATTTGTTGGAATGAAATCTTGCTGGAATGCTTGTTTCAAATTAGGTGTGTATTATGATTACACAACTCAAAAAGGATATAAACCAGAACAACCAATAAAATTCTCTCACAAGTTACATGCTGGAGATAATGAAATTGCCTGTCAATATTGCCACAATACTGTTGAAAAATCTCGTCATGCGGGTATTCCTTCTGTAAATGTTTGTATGAATTGTCATAAAGGAATTCAAAAAGGTCCTCAATACGGAGAAACAGAAATTCAAAAAATATACGATGCTTCTGGTTTTAATCCAAAAACTGGAACTTACGATAAGCCTGAAAATCCTATAAAATGGATTAAAGTTCACACATTACCTGATCACGTATATTTTAATCACTCACAACACGTTGTAGTTGGTAAACAAGAATGTGCGACTTGTCACGGTGATTTAAAGAAAATGACTGTTGCAGAACAAAAAACTCCATTAACAATGAAATGGTGTATTGAGTGTCACCGCAAAACAGAAGTTGCAATGGAAGGAAATGCATATTATGATAAAATGCATAAAGCATTAAAAGAAAAATATAAAGGGCAGTATGGTGTTAAGTTTACGGTTGAATCAATCGGCGGACTTGAATGTGCTAAATGTCACTATTAATTGTTAAAAACCGGTAATTACAAGAAATATAACACATGACAATGTCAAAAAAATACTGGAAAGGCTTACCTGAACTAAACAACAGCGAAGACTTTGTACAAAACAAAAACAATGAGTTTGCAGAAACTTTACCAATGGAAGATTTTCTTACTGGTGATGATGCAAAAACAAATGGCACTAGCCGTAGAGATTTCTTAAAAGTAATGGGTTTTAGTACAGCCGCTGTTGCATTAGCTGCTTGTGAAACTCCTGTTAACAAAGCAATCCCATACGTAGTTAAGCCAGAAGAAGTTACACCAGGTGTGGCAAATTTTTATGCATCAACTTTTTATGATGGACATGATTATGCGTCAATTTTAGTTAAGACTCGCGAAGGCCGTCCAATTAAAATTGAAGGTAATGATTTATCTAAAGTAACAAATGGTGCTACCAGTGCTAGAGTTCAATCTTCAGTATTAAGTTTATATGATGGCGCTCGTTTAAACGGCCCATTAGCAAAAGGAAATCCTACTACTTGGAAAAATGTTGATGATGCTGTTTCAAAATCTATTTCAGTTGGTCAAGCTGTAATTTTAAGTTCTACGGTTATCAGTCCTTCAACAAAGGCAGTAATTGCTGAGTTTACTGCAAAATACCCAAATGCAAAGCATGTTACTTATGATGCTATTTCTTATTCTGCATTAATTAATGCAAATAAAAATGTATTTGGTAAATCTGTAGTTTCTTCTTATGATTTTTCAAAAGCAAAAACAATAGTTGGTGTTGCTTGTGATTTCTTAGGAACTTGGTTAAATCCAATTGAATTTGCTAATCAATATAGTAAAACACGTAAAGTAAATCGTGAGAACTTAGAAATGAGTAAGCACTACCATTTCGAAGCTAATTTATCTTTAACTGGTGCTAACGCCGATGAGCGTTACATGGTTAAACCTTCTGAATTTGGAAAAGTTATTGCTGCATTATATAATGAAATTGCAAGTGCTACAGGAAATGCAAAAGTTTCTGATGGTAAAATTGGAAATGCTGCAGCCTCAAAAGCAATTGTAAAAGCTTCAAAGGAATTGATTTCAAATAAAGGAAATTCTATTGTTGTTTGTGGTTATAATGATGAAGCTTGTCAAACTCTAGTTAACGGTATCAATAAGATGCTTGATAACTATGGTAAAACTGTTGATGTTGAATTGCATTTTAATTTAAAACAAGGTAACGATAAAGAATTTATTGATTTAGTTGCTGATATGAATGCTGGTAAAGTAGGCACATTAATGACTTACAACTGTAATCCAGTTTATACTGCCCCTGCTTCTTTAAAATTTGAAGCTGCTTATAAAAAAATCGCAACGAAAGTTTCTTTCTCTCAAACATTAGATGAAACTTCTATGCTTGCGGATTATGTTTGTCCTGATAATAATTATTTAGAGTCTTGGGGTGATGCTAATCCAAAACGTGGACATTATTCATTACAACAACCAACAATTAATCAAATCTTTAGAGCTCCTAAATACGAAGGAACTCGCCAAGTTCAAGATACATTATTAAAATGGTCAGGAATTAAGGCTGATTACTTAACATACTTACAAGGATACTGGAATAATCATGTATTTCCTCAACAAGGTAAATATTTAGATTTTGCTTCTTTTTGGGCTCATACTTTACATGATGGTGTTTTAAAAGTAACTGTTGTTAAAGATATTCCTTTTACTCCAGCAAAATTAGACTCAACTGGTAAAATTGAAGCGACTGGTGTTGCAGCTATAGTTGCTGAATTGGTTGCAGAAGTTACAAACACTATTGTTCCAAAAGAAGTAATTGCTCCAAAACATGAGCCAGCAATGGTAGCTGTAGAAACAAGTTATCCTACTCCAGATTATAACAAAGCTGCTTCAACTGCAGTTTCTGCAAAAGGTGGAGAATTTGAATTAGTAGTTTATGAAAAAGTTGGTTTAGGAAATGGTAATCAAAGTAATAATCCATGGTTAATGGAATTACCTGATCCTATTTCTAAAGTAACTTGGGATAACTATATTACAATGTGCCCGGCTGATGTAGCTAAAATGGGTTTAAATGAAATGAAACGTCAAGATATTATTGGTTCTATTGCAGAATTAACAGTAGGTGGCGTAACTATTAAAGTACCAGTTTATCCTCAACCAGGCCAAACTGAAGGAACTATTGGTTTAGCAGTTGGATATGGCAGAACAGGAAAAGACATGAAAGTTGCATTAGGCGTTGGTCAAAATGCTTATCCTTTTGTTACTGTTGCTAACGATACTTTAACAAATTCTAACTTAGCAGTTTCAGTTAAAAAAACATCTGAAGAACACACATTTGCAGCTACTCAAATTCACCATACAATTATGGGACGTGAAGAGTATTTATTACGTGAAGTTTCTTTAAACGAATACAAAAGCAAAGAAAAAGAAATTTGGAATCCAATTGCTGCATTACCTGCACACGGTGGAGGAAAAACACCAATAGCTGCAGTTGATTTATGGGATGAATTTCCAAGAATGAACCACAAATGGGGATTAACAATTGACATGACTTCTTGTATCGGTTGTGCTGCTTGTGTTGTTGCTTGTACTGTTGAAAATAATGTTCACGTAGTTGGTAAGGAAGAAGTTGGCAAAACTCGTGAAATGCATTGGTTACGTATTGATCGTTATTATACATCTGATATGACTAAAGACAGAGCTGAAGAAGAGCATGTTGGAGGAAAACAAATGTATTTAGATATGGAAAACCCTTCAAATAATCCGAAGGTGACATTCCAACCAATGATGTGTCAACATTGTAATCACGCTCCTTGCGAAACTGTTTGTCCTGTATTAGCAACAAGTCACAGTTCTGAGGGATTAAATATGATGACCTATAACCGTTGTATTGGTACTCGTTACTGTGCAAACAACTGTCCATTTAAAGTACGTCGTTTCAACTGGTTTAACTATAATGCTAACGAAATGTTTACTGACATTAATCCTGCACAACAAGATTTAGGACGTATGGTATTAAATCCAGATGTTGTAGTTCGTAGTCGTGGTGTAATGGAAAAATGCTCAATGTGTGTTCAACGTTTACAGGCTGGTAAATTAGTAGCTAAAGCTGCTAAAATGCCAATAGTAGATGGCGCTATAAAAACTGCTTGTCAACAAGCCTGTCCTACAAACGCTATTATGTTTGGAGATGCAAATGATGAAAATGCAGAGATTACTAAATGGAGAGGTGATGATAAAAACTACGTTCTATTAGAGGAAGTAGGTATTAAACCAACTGTTTCTTATTTATTGAAAGTAAGAAATCAAGAGGAGGAAATGCACACTCACGCTGCTCATGCTGCTAGTAAACATGAAGAAAAAGCAGAAGGACATAAAGAAGAACACCATTCTTAAAAATAACTAAAAAATTAAATTATAAATTCTGAATTAATAATAATATGCACGCAGAATCACAGATAAGAGAACCTTTGATATTAGGTAACAAAACTTACCGAAACATCACCGACGATATTATTGCGCCAATAGAAGGTAAGGCAAATAGATTATGGTATATTTTGTTTACCATTTCTGCTTTAGGTTTTATGTGGGGTATAGGATGTTTATCGTATACAATTGGAGTTGGTATTGGAGCCTGGGGTTCTAATAACGGAGTTGATTGGGCTTGGGATATCACTAACTTCGTTTGGTGGATTGGTATTGGCCATGCAGGGACATTAATCTCAGCAGTATTGTTACTATTCCGTCAAAAATGGCGTATGGCAATTAACCGTTCGGCTGAAGCGATGACAATTTTCGCTGTACTTTGTGCGGCTATTTTTGTAACACTTCATACTGGTCGTCCTTGGTTAGATTATATGTTATTCCCTTTACCAAATCAATTTGGTTCAATTTGGCCTAACTTTAACTCACCATTATTATGGGACGTTTTTGCGATTTCTACTTATGCTACTGTATCAATTGTTTTCTGGTACATTGGTTTAATTCCTGATTTTGCAATGATTAGAGATAGAGTTGTTAAACCAAAAATGAAAAAGATTTATAGTTTATTAAGTTTTGGTTGGGGTGGAAGTGCTCGTCACTGGAGTCGTTTTGAAGAAGTGTCTTTAGTATTAGCTGGTTTATCTACACCATTAGTGTTCTCGGTTCACTCTATTGTATCAATGGACTTTGCTACGTCAATTTTACCAGGATGGCATACTACTATTTTTCCTCCATACTTCGTATCAGGTGCGGTATTCTCTGGATTTGCAATGGTATTAACTTTAATGTTAATTGTTCGTAAAGTATACAAATTAGAAGCATATATTACAGTTAAACATGTTGAATACATGAATATTGTAATTATTGTTACTGGTTCTATAGTTGGAGTTGCTTATTTAACAGAGTTATTTATGGCTTGGTATTCTGGTGTTGAATGGGAACAATACGCATTCTTAAACAGAGCAACTGGTCCAATGGCTTGGGCATATTGGATTATGATGACATGTAATGTTATTTCTCCTCAATTATTTTGGTTTAAAAAATTACGCACAAGTTTAGCTTTTACATTTGTATTATCAATTGTTGTAAATATCGGTATGTGGTTTGAACGTTTTGTAATTATTGTTCCAACATTATGTCGTACATATTTACCTTCAACTTGGAATTCATATCACCCTACATTTATTGACGTTGGTATTTTTGTTGGAACGATTGGAATGTTCTTCACATTGTTTTTACTTTATTCTCGTACTTTCCCAGTAATTGCTCAAGCAGAATTAAAATCAATTTTGAAAGCATCTGGAGAAGAACAAAAGAAACTTTCGGCAGAGCACGGACATTAAGATTTAGAATTGAAACAAACAGTTAGATTTATTTAAATAAGAATATGATAACAAAAAACATTATACACGGCATATTTTCAGACGAGGTTCCTTTAATTGAAGCTTGTAAGAAATTACGTTCGTCAGGTATTCGTATTAACGAAGTTTATACGCCATTTCCTTTACATGGTATTGATCCAATTATTGGTGTGCCTAGAACTCGTTTAGCAATTTGCGCATTCATTTATGGATTAACTGGTTTAGGATTAGCTACATTAATGATGTGGTATATGATGATTAGTGATTGGAATGCTGATATTGGTGGTAAACCAAACTGGAGTTATTATTTTAATATTCCTGCATTTATTCCAATTTCATTTGAAGCTACTGTATTTTGTGCCGCTCATGGAATGGCATTAACTTATTTATTACGTTGTATGTTAGTACCAGGCGCTCGTCCTAAAAATCCAGACCCTCGTACAACTGACGATAAGTTTATGATTTATTTAGAGTTAAACGAAGAGCAATCAAAAAAAGCAGACGAAATTTTACGTTCAAATGGTGCTGAAGAAGTTAACTATAAAGGAACTTTAGTAATTGAAGCAAAATATTAATAGTACAAAACAAAATTAAATATAATACTGATGAATATATCTTATAAAAATTTGAAACTTATTACTTGCGGAACTTTCGCTGTGATTTTAGTTGCAGGTTTTACATCATGTGGTAAAAAGGATTTAAATAGTCCTGGGTTTGAATTTATGCCCGATATGTACCGCTCTCCATCTGTAGAAAATTACGGAACTTATATTATTGGTGACGACACTTTAAATAGTGCTATGTTACCTGTTAAAGGAACAATTGCAAGAGGATATATTCCTTATGCTTATCCAAACACTGTTGAGGGATATGAGCAAGCTGGTTTATATTTAAAAAATCCAATTGCTTTAACTCCTCAAGTTGAAAAAGATGGAGAAGTTTTATATGGTAAATTTTGTGTTCACTGTCATGGTGCAGCAGGATTAGGAGACGGTAAAGTAGGAGCAAAACTTCCTGGCCCGCCACCAGCATATAATGCAGCATTAAAAGATTTACCAGAAGGAAAAATATTTCATTCAATTACTTATGGAAAAAATTCAATGGGTAATCACGCAAGTATTTTAAATACTCAAGAGCGTTGGACTTTAGTACATTATGTGCAAAAATTACAAGGACCAAAAACTGTAGCGATTGACACTACTGCTAAAGCAGTTCCAACTGCAACCGTTGAAATGCCAAAACATTAATAATAAAACGAATTCATAGATTTAACCGAATTACAATAATATGAACACTGATAAATTAAATTTCGTATTTCCTTCAAAAACAAAAATGATATCAATGATATTGATGTCTGTAGGATTAATTTCCATTATTTGTATGTTTGTTTTTGATACTAATGTTGAAGATCATCATTATCAACATAACCGTGCTTGGGCTAACCTTTTTGCTGGCTCATTTTATTTTATGGGAATTGCTTTAGCATCTGTTTTCTTCTTGGCATTACAATATGCTGCCGAATCAGGTTGGTCAACTACAATTAAGCGTTTAATGGAAGCTGTTATTTCATTTTTACCTTATGGTTTATCTTTTTTATTATTAATTTTTATCTGTGGCCAAATTCATTTAAATACAATTTACCCTTGGATGGCTGAAGGTGTTGCCGATGTAAACTCTCCAAACTATGACGCGGTAATTGCTGGAAAAAGTGGTTATTTTGGTGTTTTTTGGTGGGTTAGAACAATTTTATACATGGTTGCTTGGGTATTGTTTGCTTGGAAATTAAGAAAAAATTCAAGCGATGCAGATGCATTAGGTGTTGAAGAATCAAAAGGATTTCATTGGAAAAACATTAAGTTAAGTGCTTATTTCTTAGTTCTTTTCGCTTACACTTCATCTACAGCAGCTTGGGATTGGTTAATGAGTATTGACACACATTGGTTTTCTACAATGATGGGTTGGTATGTGTTTTCTGGAATGTGGGTTAGTTCAATGATTACAATTACATTATTAGTTGTTTGGTTGAAGAAAAACGGTTATTTAGAATTTGTTACTGAAAGTACAGTTCATGATATTGGAAAATGGATGTTTGCAATATCTTTCTTATGGACGTATTTATATTTCTCTCAGTTTATGTTAATATGGTATGCTGATATTCCAGAAGAAGTTGTTTACTACAAAACACGTTGGGAATCATATAAAGCATTAATGTGGGCAGTTTTCTTTGTGAACTTCTTGTTCCCAATGGTATTATTAATGAGCCGCGATTCAAAACGTAATTTTTACTTCTTAGTTTTTGTTGGAACAATTATTTTTATCGGACATTATTTAGATATGATTATGATTGTTATGCCAGGAACTGTAGGGCATAACTGGACAGGATTAAGCTGGATGGAAATAGGTAATTTCTTATTCTTTTTAGGATTATTTATATATGTTGTATTAACTAACCTTGCAAAACGCCCATTAATGGTGAAAAATCACCCGTTTTTATCAGAAAGTTTACACCATTCTTATTAATCAATTACAGAAAACACTAATAAATAGAACTATAAATTTTTATATCATATGAAATTATTAATTTTAATCGGACTTGTACTCTTAATAATAGCTGTTCATCAGCTTATGCGTGTCGTTGAATTATCTCGACAATTTAAAAACACTAAGGAGTGGAATGTTACTGAAAGTGACAATACGTTTAACGGTAAACTAATGCTAATTTTTGGTGTATTGTTTATTGGATCTTTATTTTGGCAAATTAACCGCTGGAATGATAATTCATTGCCTGGTGCTGCTTCAGTGCACGGAATAAAAGTTGATCAGTTGTGGGATTATAACATGTATTTAATAGTTTTTGTATTTGTTGTAGTAAATGCATTTTTGTTTTATTTTGCTTATAAATATTCTGGCAAAAAAGATACAAAAGCAACCTTCTTAGCTCATGACAACCGTTTAGAAATGGCTTGGACAATTGCTCCAGCAGTTGTTTTAGCGGGTATTATTATTTTTGGTCTTAAATTTTGGAATGAAATTACTGATAGATCTGTAGATCCAAACAAAGTAACAATCGAATTATATGCTAAGCAATTTGACTGGAGTGCACGTTACGCTGGATTTGATAAAACTTTAGGTTTAACAGATTACCGCCAAATTGATGGTGGCAATATAGTTGGTATGGATACATTAGATGCTAATGGGTTTGATGATATTATTGTAAAAAATGAGTTTCATATCCCTGTTAATAGAGAAATTGAATTTAAAATGAGATCACGTGATGTAATACACTCTGCTTTTATGCCCCACTTTAGAGCACAAATGAATTGCGTTCCAGGTATGATTACTGAATTTAAATTTACTCCAAATAAAACGACTGCCGAAATGCGTAAAGATCCTTATGTTATACAGTTAATGAAAGGGATTAATGACATAAGAGCTAAGGAAAATAAGGAAGCTGTTGAATTTGACTTCATTTTATTATGTAATAAAATTTGTGGCGCTTCACATTATAATATGCAAATGACCATAATAGTTGAAAGCGAAAAAGATTACAAAGATTGGTTATTAAAACAGCCTCGTTTTAAGAAAAAATTAGCTTCTAAATAAATTAAAAAGATTGTTTACTAAATTAAAGAGATAAAAATGGCAAACGCACATTCAGTAGATTTAACAGAACACGCAGGACATCACGAACACGATCATGCTCACGAAGAAGAGCATCAATCATTTGTTGCTAAATATGTATTTAGCATGGATCATAAAATGATTTCTCGCCAATTTTTACTAACGGCTGTAGTAATGGCTGTTATTGCGATGACAATGTCAATCATATTCCGTATGCAATTAGCATGGCCAGGTGAAAAATTTGCTTTCATTAATGCTATGTTAGGTGATAAATGGGGTAAAGACGGAATATTAGACCCTAATATGTATTTAGCTTTAGTTACAATACATGGTACTATTATGGTTTTCTTTGTATTAACAGGTGGATTATCAGGAACTTTTGCAAATTTATTAATTCCTTTCCAAGTCGGTGCTCGTGATATGGCGTCTGGCTTTTTAAACATGTTATCTTACTGGTTTTTCTTTATATCTAGTGTAATAATGTTATCATCATTATTTATTAATGATGGACCAGCTTCAGGAGGGTGGACTATTTACCCACCTTTATCTGCATTACCAGAAGCTATGCCGGGTTCTAAGTTAGGTATGACAATGTGGTTAATTTCAATGACTTTATTTGTTGTTTCTTCATTATTAGGTGGTATTAATTATATTGTTACCATCATTAATTTACGTACTAAAGGAATGAAAATGACACGCATGCCATTAACTATGTGGGCTATTTTAATTACAGCTATTTTAGGTGTATTATCTTTCCCAGTATTAGTTTCTTGTGTTGTATTATTGATTTGTGATAGAAGTTTAGGAACTAGTTTCTATTTATCTGATATTTATATTGGCGGACGTCCTCTTGATAATGTTGGTGGTAGCCCAGTATTATTTGAACATTTATTTTGGTTTTTAGGACATCCAGAAGTTTATATCGTTATTTTACCTGCTTTAGGTATTACGTCAGAAATTATAGCAACTAACTCTCGTAAACCAATCTTTGGATATAGAGCGATGATTGGTTCTATGTTAGCTATTGGTTTTTTATCATTTATTGTTTGGGGTCATCATATGTTCTTAACTGGAATGAACCCATTCTTAGGTTCAGTGTTTGTATTTACAACCTTATTAATTGCAATTCCTTCTGCGGTTAAAGCGTTTAACTATATTACAACATTATGGAAAGGTAATTTACAATATACACCAGCAATGTTGTTTTCAATTGGTTTAGTTTCTTCGTTTGTAACTGGTGGTGTAACAGGTATTATTTTAGCCGATTCTACATTAGATATTAACGTTCATGATACTTATTTTGTTATTGCACATTTCCATATCGTAATGGGTCTGTCTGCTATTTTTGGTATGTTTGCTGGTGTTTATCACTGGTTTCCAAAATTATTTTTACGTATGATGAATAAGAAATTAGGTTATTTACATTTCTGGACAACTTTTATTTGTGCTTATGGTGTATTCTTTCCAATGCATTTTTTAGGATTAGCTGGCGTTCCTCGTCGTTATTATACAAATAGTAATTTCCCAATGTTTGACAACTTAGTTGATATTAATGAAATAGTTACAGTGTTCGCAATTTTAGCAGCTTTAGCACAACTTATATTCCTATTTAATTTTTTCTATAGTATTTTCCGTGGAGAGAAATCACCTCAAAATCCATGGAATTCTAACACTTTAGAGTGGACTACTCCAATGGCAAATATACATGGTAACTGGCCAGGTGCTTTACCTGTAGTTCATCGTTGGGCTTATGATTATAGCAAGCCTGGTGCTGAGCATGATTTTATCCCACAAACCGTGCCTTTAGCTGAAGGAGAGCACGACAACGGAGGTCATTAAAAATATAAAAATCCCGAAATTAATTTCGGGATTTTTTTTGTTTAATTTTTGACTTAGAATTTAATCATTATGATTTCACTTTTAACTGAGCCATAGGAACTGAAATAACGCCTGATGGTGTTTGCACTTTAACATTTTCAAAGTAGGCTCTTTGTCCAATTCGTAATTCCGACAAGGCTTTTTTAGCTTCATTCGACAAGCTATTTGTATAGCATGTAATGGTTTTTAATTCACCACTTTTGTAATAAGTAAGGTCAAAGCTTTTTACTACCATAGAAACAGGAAAATCAAAGCCAGGAGATTCAACAGAAAGTCCACCAATACTCTGTAAACCGGCACGCGTAAATTCTAAATTACTTAAAGCTAACTTACCTCCAACTTTTAACACAGGTGGAGGAATACTTTTTACTCTAAATTTTTTAGGCGCACCTTGCGGTTTATAAATACCATTTACTTTAGCCATTACCGTTACCATACAGGTGCCAGCACTTGTAGCTTTGAGAGTGTATTTTCCTCCTGCATTTGCTTGCATAATAGCACCGCAACCATTAACACTTACTTTTAAATCAGATGGAGCAAAGCCTGCTGACGAAACACTTATTGGATTTTCAACACCAACATAAAAAACATTCATATTATCAGCTGCAATAGCTGTAAATGGTGGCGCTACCATATAAGTAAAATCAAATGGATAATATTCATCAATTCCCTTTGGGTTTTTATACACTACAACTCCCTTTAAATCTTTTGATCCAATACTACTTGTTACAGTTTCGTATTTTCCAATTCCGTCTGAAATAGTTACAGAATTTCCTGCTACCGATAGTTTTTTTGATATACTATCGTATGTTGCACCTACTAATACTTTCATTCTATCTGATGTTAACTCAGTACTTGATGCGCTTAAAACAACGTCAGCTTTAAATGATTGTCCTGTTAAAACATAGGCAGATGGCGCAACAACTTTAGCTTGTAATTTATTTACTTTAAATAAATATTTATTAGAAGCAGCACCAAACACATGTAAAAATTCTGATTCTAAATTTTTCATATCAGCTTGTATTTTATTTAAGTTTGTTATTACAGCGGCCATTGGCATATGATAAAAGTTTTTTAGTTCCCAATTTAATCTTTCGCCGTCTTCACCATAGTTATTATCTAATGGCTTTATAGAAGATAATTTTTGTTTTATGGCGTTCACATCATCGCGTTCTAATTTAGTGCTCGCGTTCTTTTGCATATGATCAAGCATTAATGTTAAATCGGAATATAGTTTTGTGAGCTGTAGTTTTAAATCTTTCGCTGAGTGTTTTGTGCTGATAGGATTTGATTCATCACTTCCAATCATCATGTGGGTGGGCGTATCAAAATCATCCAACCGTTCCATAAATCGTAATTGAGAAGTATCGCTTTTAGTTGGGCCTTCACTTTTTTGAATAATTAGAAGTTTTACACTATCTATATAAGCATCAACAATTCGTATGCTTTTTTGAGCCTCTATAGCTTTTAATAAATAAGGCTTTGCTTCATAATTTCCTGCATTAACATAATCTTCGAATGCTTTTTTTACTTTGAAATTGTTCTCATCCAAAATAAGTTTAGACTTCGAAACACTTTCATTAACCATTACAAAACCTTGCAGAATTTGTTTTGATACATTTAGTGCTAATAGGGCTGTTAGTACAAGGTACATCATGCCAATCATTTTTTGTCGGGGTGTTTCTTTTCCTGAAGACATAGTAGTAAGTTTTAGTGAATAATTTGAAGCTTAGTGTTTAAGAATATAATTGCTGTTTGAAAAAAAGTGACAAACTTTATAAAATAAGTTTTTAGTCGCATCATATTTTAATGGTAATAGTATCTTTGGTAAAAAAAATAGTATGCAGGTTTTCAAATTTGGAGGGGCTTCAGTAAAAGACGCAGAAGCTGTTAAAAATGTAGCTGAAGTTTTAAAACAATTTCCTAATCAAAAATTATGCGTTGTAATTTCTGCAATGGGAAAAATGACGAATGAATTAGAGAAATTAGCAAATGCATTTTTTTACAAAACAGAAAATCCAATAACTATTTTAGAAAAAATTAAGGAATTTCATTTTGACATATGTAATCAATTATTCGTAAATAATTTACATCCGATTTATACTGAACTAGAAAACACTTTTGTAGAATTACACTGGGCTATTGAAGATGAGCCAACTCACAGGTTTGATTTTGAGTATGATCAAATAATAAGTATGGGTGAAGTTATTTCAACTAAAATTGTTTCTGCGTATTTAAATGAAATTGGAATTGTAAATAAATGGATTGATGCAAGAGGTTTAATACAAACAGATAATACTTATCGAGAAGGTAAAGTAGATTTTGAATTGACTGAAGCAATGTTAAATTCACAAGTTGAACCAATTTTGAAAAACATAGGTGTTGTAATTACACAAGGATTTATTGGAGGAACTTCTGAAAACTTTACAACTACTTTAGGAAGAGAAGGGTCAGATTATACAGCATCTATTATTGCATATTGTTTAAATGCAGAAAGTGTTACAATTTGGAAAGATGTTCCAGGCGTTTTAAATGCAGATCCAAAATGGTTTAATAAAACAAAAAAAATAGATCAACTTAGTTATCAAGATGCCATTGAATTAACCTATTATGGAGCAACTGTTATTCATCCAAAAACAATCAAACCACTTCAAAATAAAAACATTCCACTATATGTGAAATCGTTTTTAAATCCAAAAGAAGCTGGCACAGTAATAAAAGATGGGGATAACAGATTAAATATTCCTTCCTATATATTTAAAGTAAATCAAGTTTTAATTTCAATTCAGCCAAAAGATTTTTCGTTTATTGCTGAAGATAATTTGAGTGATATTTTTGAAGTGTTCGCAAAGCATGGGGTTAAAATAAATTTAATGCAGCTTTCAGCTATTAGCTTTTCAGTTTGTTGTGATGATGATTTGAGTAAGATAAAAAATTTAGTTTCAGAACTTCAACAAACATTTAAAGTTTTATATAATTCAAATGTAGAGTTAATGACCGTTAGGTATTATACACCCGAAACAATTGAAACGCTTACCAAAAATAAAATTATTTTATTGGAGCAACGTAGCAGATTCACAGTTCAAATGGTTATGCAAAACGAAACGGGCATTTAAATTAAATTTAGTAAATTTATATCGATGGCATTAAATTCTCAAAACATTGGCTCACCTCCCGGCACATTATTTTATAATGGTGAGGAACGAAACGAAGCTGTTAAGATAACATTAATTGAATTTAATGAATCTGAATATTTTGAAGATGAATATTATGATTTAGAGGATTGTATATCTCATGTAAAACCAAACATGGTTAAATGGATAAATGTTGGCGGAATCCATAAACCAGAATTAGTTGAACAGATTGGAAAAATTTACAACATACATCCGTTAACACTTGAAGATATTGTTCATATTGACCAACGTCCTAAGTTCGAAGATTACGATCATTACGTTATTGCAATGATGAAAATGATTAGCTACTCAACTCAAGTAGATTCAGAACAATTAGCCATTATACTTTTAGATAATACTGTGATTTCTTTTCAAGAACCACATGGTGGAGATGCATTTGATATTATTAGAAACCGACTGAGAACAGCTAAAGGAAGAGTCCGAAAATTAGGTGCAGATTATTTGGCTTATGCATTAATGGATGCCGTTGTAGATTGTTATTTTACCTGTATTGAAAAAATAGGCGATAAGGTTGAAGAAATTGAAGAAGATATTATTAATGATTCAGATAAAAAATCATTACTCGAACTTTATCATTTGAAACGTGAAATGATTTATTTACGAAAACAAGTTTGGCCACTTCGTGATATGATTAATAATATGATTCGGTCAGAAACCCAATTGATTCATCCAACTACAGATATTTATTTGCGTGATTTAAGCGATCATGTGACGCGAATTATTGATACTGTTGAAACCTACAGAGATTTGTTATCGGGAATTATGGATATTTATTTGAGCACGAATGCAAATAAAATGAATGAAGTTATGAAGGTTTTAACAATCATGTCATCTATTTTTATTCCTGTCACATTTATTGTTGGAGTGTATGGAATGAATTTTGAAAACATGCCCGAACTAAAATCACAAAGTGGATATTATATTGTTTGGGGAATTATGATTTCAATAATAGGAGGCTTACTATTTTATTTTAAGAAGAAGAAGTGGATGTAATCAATAGTAGGTATCTATTGACTTAAATTATAATAAAAACGTAATCCAAATCCATTTTGCAACCTAAATTTAGGATTATAACCAATACTAATTCTATCATAAGATGGACTGTATAATAATTGAACAGTGTATTTAGGATTAATAGTTAGATGAAGACCAGCGCCAGCAAATGCGCCTATTCCAGCACCAACTAAATATTTAGCGCTATAATAATTATAAGGTACTTGCCCATAAACACTCATTAAATCTATTGTAAAGTTATTAGCGCCATTAAATAAATCACTAGTTAAATAAGCTATGTTTTTTTGTGCTTTCGAAAAAACAATATTTAAACCACCTTCAACCATAAAGTTTAATTTTTGATTGTTCCCAATAATTCTTTGATAACCTAATTGCATCATGAGTCTTTGTTCAGCCCCAGTAATAGTAAATTGATTTTGTTTTGCTTGACTTTGAAAACCATTACTCGTAGTAGTTGAACTAATTGTAAATTTTCCATTCACAATGAGTTTCGATGCATTAATATTAAAAGTAATGTTTGTTTTTTTATCAACTTGGTAACGTGTGTTTAAGCCAACCAAATAAGTTGTAGTATATCTTAAATTAATTGGCATATCAAGCTCGTTAAAATACCAATCTTTATGATCTACATTTAATAGTTGAGCAATTTTATCAACACCCGTATAACCACCACCATAAACATTTACTATTTGGTTATATAACAAACTATTTGCAAATGTATTTCGTTGGCCGTTTTCATCAAAGCCATAACCATCATATAAGTTTGCAGTATTATTATTTGCCCAAAAAGCACCTACATAAATACCAGCATGAAATCCTTTATGTCTTATGGTTGTATTAGAATTATCCACTATGTCAGGATCTTTTTCTTGACAAAAATAAGGACTGCTTAATAGAATTAAGAATAATTGAAGGATTAGGTTAAAGTTTAATTTCACATTCAAATTTAGAAATTTTTAAAGGCGAAGTAAAATTATTTGTAATAAAAAAGTAATTATGATCTTGAAATGGACGACATCAATATTTTACGAGCTAAAAATATTCTACTTTTAATTGTTCCTAATGGCAGATTCATTTCTGAAGCAATTTCCTCATATTTAAAACCACAGTAATATTTTGCAAAAGGTATTTTATATTGATCTTCTAAGTTTTCAATTTTTTTAATAATATCTTTTGCTGCCAATCTTGATTCGGTAATATCTTGATAATTATTTTTCCAAGCTCTTGCCATGGCAACATCAGAGTTGGTTTGCATAATTTGTTTTGTTCTTACCGATCTTCTGTAAGAATTAATAAACGTGTTTTTCATGATTGTAAATAACCACGCTCTAAAATTTGTGCTATCCTCAAACTTGTCTTTGTAGGTAATTGCTTTTACAAATGTATCTTGTAATAAATCTAGCGCATCGTCTGTGTTGCGTGTTAAACTCATTGCAAAATTGTTTAACGATTGTTTTTCATTAGTTAGTTTTGTATTAAATTCAATTGCTGTCATAATATTTTGTTTAATGTATTATTTAAATTGTTAAACAAATATATATATTGTTTAATCAATAATGCTATTTGCTTAAACAAAATATTAAAAAAAGACATAATTATCTGATTATCAAAGGTTTAAATTTATTATTCAAGCGTATTTATCTGTTTATTTGAAATTTAAAAAACAATAATAGTTTTATCATTTTCGTTTCATAAGTTGTGAATACTAAATTGAAACTGTTTAAAATAAACAAAAGCATTTTATTTACCTTCGAGAAAAATTAAAACATGTCGCAAGAACTAAGTGAACAAGAAGAATTAAGAAGAGAAAAATTAGCTGAACTAAAAAAGTTAGGAATCGACCCATATCCGGCCGAAGAATTTAAAGTAAATGTTTCTGCAAAAGATATAAAGGAAAATTACGAACGTGATAAATTAAATTATAAGGATATTAAAATTGCTGGTCGTATCATGAGTGTTCGTGATATGGGTAAAGCTGCATTTGCTGTAATACAAGATAGTACAGAACGAATTCAAATTTATGTTCGCCGTGATGATATTTGTCCCAACGAAGATGATAAGGTATTATATGATATCGTTTGGAAAAAGTTAATCGACTTAGGTGATATTATTGGATTAGAAGGGTATGTGTTTACTACTAAAACTGGAGAAACTTCTATACACGTTACCTCTTTTAAAATTTTATGTAAATCATTAAAACCATTGCCTGTTGTAAAAACTGACGAAGAAGGAAAATCATTTGATGAAGTAACTGACCCTGAATTCCGTTACCGTCAGCGCTATGTTGATTTAATTATTAATCCAAAAGTAAAAAAGACATTTGAGCAACGCACTAAAATTATTTCCTCAATCCGTAATTTCTTAAATGATCATGGCGCATTAGAAGTTGATACTCCTGTTCTACAGTCCATTCCTGGTGGCGCAGCAGCACGTCCATTTCTTACACATCATAACGCACTTGATATTCCTTTGTATTTGCGTATTGCAAACGAATTATATTTAAAACGATTAATAGTTGGTGGCTTTGATTGGGTGTATGAGTTTAGTCGTAATTTCCGTAATGAGGGAATGGATAGAACTCATAATCCTGAGTTTACAGTATTAGAATTTTATGCGGCCTATCGTGATTATTTTTGGATGATGAATACCACAGAAAAATTATTAGAAAAAATTGCAGTTGATTTACATGGAACAACTGAATTAACTGTAGGAGATAAATCAATCAGTTTTGCACCACCGTTTAAACGTATCACTATTTTTGATGCTATTAAAGAAAACACAGGCATAGACGTTAGTAAAATGAACGAGGCTGAGTTAAGAACAGTTTGTAAATCCTTACATTTAGAAATAGATGAAACAATGGGTAAAGCAAAATTAATTGATACTTTATTCGGCGAAAAATGTGAAGGGAATTATATTCAACCAACTTTTATAACTGATTATCCTGTTGAAATGAGCCCATTAACTAAAAAGCATAGAACAGAAGCTGGCCTTGTTGAACGCTTTGAGTTAATGATTAACGGAAAAGAAATAGCTAATGCATATTCTGAATTAAATGACCCAATTGATCAACGAGAGCGTTTTGAAGAACAAGTTACTTTGATGGAACGCGGTGATGATGAAGCAATGTTTATTGATTATGATTTTTTACGCGCATTAGAATATGGCATGCCACCAACTGCTGGTATTGGTTTTGGAATTGATAGATTATGTATGCTTTTAACAAATCAACCATCAATTCAAGATGTGTTGTTATTTCCTCAAATGCGACCTGAAGTTCAACATGTAATAACAGAAGAAATTTAAAAAATATGCGCAAAACGTTTTACCTCTCAATTTTTTTAATTACACTTTGTTTAGTGTCTTGTAAAGATGAAGTTAAAGTTGTGGAACAAAAACCACGAATTTTTCCGGAATACAATATTGAATTAGATGAGATTATTAGATCTAAGGAAGGTGTAATTCGTGGTGTTGATTTAAATTCTCAAGCCTCAATTATTACCAAAGCTGAAACAAAACAACCTTCAGAAGTGGGCTCAGAGTTTTTATATTTTGAATATTCAATCGATAGCATAACTAATTATTCGGTTACATATAATTTAAAAAACGACAGTTTAGATGAGGTAGAAGTACAAATAAATTGTAATGATTTAGATTTAAGTTCAAAACTATTTACTGATTTAAAAACATATTACGAAAAAAAATTACCTAACCCTACTGAAGATAAAGGGTATGTAGTTTACAATTGTTTTGAAGGACAACGTAAACCTTTTGTAGTTTCGTTGACTGATAATAGCACGCCAGCACAAGGCATTATTAATTTAGTTATTTATAAAGACAAATAAATAAAGCTCAAAAATCTAAAAATTATTTTTATGTCTAAAGGAAAACTTATTATATTTTCAGCACCTTCTGGCTCTGGTAAAACTACAATTGTAAGGCATTTATTAAAAACATTTCCAGACCAATTAGAGTTTTCTATTTCAGCTACAAGCCGACCAAAACGTGGAGTGGAAGAGCATGGAAAAGATTACCATTATCTATCCGTAGAAGAATTTAAACAAAAAATAGAAAATAAAGAATTTTTAGAATGGGAAGAAGTATATGCTGACACTCATTATGGAACATTGAGAAGTGAAGTAGATCGTATATGGGCAAAAGGAAAAAACGTGATATTTGATATTGACGTAGAAGGCGGATTAAATTTAAAAAATCTATTTGGCGATATTGCTTTATCTGTGTTTGTAATGCCACCAAGCATCAAAATATTAGAAGAACGTTTAAATACAAGAAGTACAGACAGTACAGAGAGTATTGCAAGGCGAGTTGCAAAAGCAGAAAAAGAAATTAAAACAGCTGATTTATTTGATACATTTATTTTAAATGAAGTGCTAGAAGAAGCTTTTGTTAAAGCAGAAAAATTAGTAAGTGATTTTTTATCAAAATAAATTGATTACACCATCGCGAGAAATCAGATATAAGCGGTGAATCATTTTCAATAATATTTGTATATTTTTAAAATGTGATAAAACTTCAACAAATTCGAAAAGCATATAAATTAAATAACACTTCATTCGAAGTTTTAAAAGGAATTGATTTACACATTAAGGAAGGTGAATTCGTTTCTATTATGGGTTCGTCTGGTTCTGGTAAATCCACATTGTTAAACATATTGGGTATTTTAGATAACTATGATTCTGGAACATATACTTTAAACAACACACTTATTAAGGATTTATCGCAAACTAAAGCTGCTATTCTTCGTAATCAGTTTTTGGGATTTGTATTTCAATCCTTTAATCTACTATCTTTTAAAAACGCAATGGAAAATGTTGCACTTCCATTATATTATCAAAAAGTTTCTCGTAAAGAAAGAAATAAAAAAGCACTCGAATATTTAGATAAAGTTGGCTTATTAGATTGGGCTAATCATTTACCAAGTGAGCTAAGTGGTGGACAAAAACAGCGTGTAGCAATTGCGCGTTCACTAATTGCAAACCCAAAAGTAATTTTCGCTGATGAACCTACTGGAGCGCTTGATTCGCAAACCTCCATTGAAGTGATGGATATTTTTAAAGATATAAATAAACAGGGTAAAACTATTGTAATAGTAACTCATGAAAATGATATTGCTGAATTAACAGATAGAACAATTCGATTAAAAGACGGACTAATAATTTAGTTTTTTATAACCCAAAAATTACTATTCAAAACTAATAAATGTTCGACCTAGATAAGTGGCAAGAAATATTAGGAACTATTAAAAAAAATAAACTTCGTACAATTCTTACGGCGTTGAGTGTTGCGTGGGGTATTTTTATTTTAATTATTTTATTAGGGGCGGGCCAAGGTTTGCGAAACGGTGTTCAAGAACAGTTTGCAAGAGATGCAATAAACAGTATAGAAGTTTGGCCTGGGGTTACTTCCATGCCTTATGAAGGATATAAAACTGGAAGATTCATTCAACTTACAAATGATGATTATTATAATTTAAAAAACAATATAGTTGGTATAGATAAAGCAACAGCAAATTTTGATAATTGGAATTCACGAATAATATCCTACAAAAATGAACATGCTGGATTTATGGTTAGAGCTGTTGCTCCAGATCATATTTACCTCGAGCAGGCAAAACTTATTTCTGGAAGATTTATAAATGAAATTGATTTTAATGAATTCAGAAAAGTTGCTGCAATTGGTTTTCCTGTCAAAGAAACTTTATTTAAAGATGAAGACCCAATTGGAAAGTTTATCGATATTTCAGGAACAAAATATAAAGTTATTGGTGTATTTACCGATCCCGGAAAAGGTGATAGAGACAGGATTTATATCCCATTACTTACCGCTCAAAGAGTATATAACGGAAAGAATCATGTAAATGCTTTATGGGTAAGCACAGGGAATTCTACCGCTGAACAAAGTGAGGCTATTGCCGAAAACATAAGAAAAGTATTAGCAAAAAAATATCATTTTAGTATTGAAGACAAAAGTGCGATTGGTTTTCAAAATTATAATGTGGAATACAAACGTATTATGGGAATGCTTGACGGTATTAAATGGTTTATCTATTTTATCGGATCACTTACTCTGATTGCTGGTGTTGTAGGTATTAGTAATATTATGTTGATAGTAGTTAAAGAGCGTACAAAAGAAATTGGAATTCGAAAAGCACTTGGCGCATCCCCAGCATCCATCGTTTCACTTATCATACAAGAGTCAATTTTTATTACTTCCATTGCTGGTTATGTTGGTTTAATTTTAGGAATTGGTGTAATCGAACTTTTAAAATTTTTAAAAGTTGAAAGTGATTTTTTTAAACAACCTGATGTAGACTTATCAATTGCCCTCGTGTCGGTTGGTGCTATTGTTTTTGCAGGCGCTTTAGCGGGCTTGGTGCCAGCAATAAAGGCGGCTAAAGTGGAACCTATAACTGCTCTAAAAGAAGATTAAATGATATTTGAGCGAGATAATTGGCAAGAAATATTTGCAACCATTCGTAAAAATAAATTACGGACTTTCTTAACTATGCTTGGTGTTTTTTGGGGAATATTTATGTTGGTTATTATGTTAGGTTCTGGCAATGGTCTGCGAAATGGTATTATGAAAGACTTTGGAGGTACTGCAACAAATAGTTTTTATATATGGGCTCAAACAACTACAAAGGCTTATATGGGCATGAAGCCAGGCAGAAATTTTAATTATAATTTAGAAGATTTAGAAGCACTGAAACAAATTCCAGAACTCGAAGTGGTTTCGCCAATGAATCAACTTGGAGGTTATGAAGGGGCAAATAATGTGGTGCGTGGTTTAAAATCCGTTGCTGCCGAAATTCAAGGTAACTTACCAAATACAACTGAAATTGCTCAAGTAAAAATTGCTCAAGGTAGATTTATCAATAATAATGATGTTATCGAAAAACGAAAAATTTGTGTTATTGGCCCGCGTATTGCCGAAACGTTATATAAAAAAAACGAACTGGTTATAGGAACTTACATCAGAGTAAATGGAGTTTATTTTAAAGTAATAGGTGTAACAAAAATTGCTGCTGCTGGAGATGAAGGAAGACAACAAGCACAACGTGTAAATGTGCCGTTTAGCACATTTCAAAATGCATTTAATTTTGGAGATATTGTTGGTTGGTTTGCAATTAAATCTAGAGAAAATATTTCTGCCGAAATTTCAGAAAAAAAAGTAATGGAAATACTAAAGGCTCGGCATAAAATTGCACCAGATGATTTAAAGGCAATTGGGCATTTTAATTTAGAAGTGGAATACAATAAATTAAAGGGCTTGTTTATCGGTATTCAAGCTTTAATTTGGTTTGTTGGCATTGGAACTCTGTTAGCTGGTGTTATTGGTATTAGCAATATTATGCTTATTGTTGTAAAAGAACGTACAAAAGAAATTGGTGTAAAAAGAGCGCTTGGTGCTGTACCTTCTCAAATTATTGGACAAATTGTTATTGAGTCAGTTTTTCTAACTTCCATTGCCGGATATTTTGGATTAATATCTGGTATTTTTTTATTGGAAGGATTAAACTCGGCTATTGGTAATTCGGGCGAAATGTTTACGAATCCAACAGTCGATATTAACGTTGCACTAATAGCTTTGAGTATATTAATTGTAAGCGGAGCAATTGCTGGTTTAATTCCTGCAAGTAAAGCTATTGCAATTAAGCCAGTTGAAGCCTTAAGAAGTGAGTAATAATAAAAACATAATTTAGATATTTAAAATAAAAACACAAATCATCACTATGAAAAAAATAATAAAAATAACGTTACTTGTAGCCTTTGTCGGACTTGTATTTTGGACATTTTATTTTCTATATGCTAAATCTCAAAAGCCACCTGAAACTTTTGAAACAACTACAGCTTTTGATACCGTTATCGTAAAAAAAACTGTTGCAACTGGTTCAGTAAGTCCTCGCAAGGAAGTTAACATGAAATCCCAAGTAAGTGGAATTATTGAAAAATTATATATTGTTGCTGGCCAACAAGTGAAACAAGGCGATGTAATTGCTAAAATAAAAATAATCCCTAACATGCTAAATTTAGCAAGTGCTGAAAATAGAGTGAATACAGCACAAATTAATGTTGACAATACCAAATTAGAATACGATAGAAATAAGCAGTTGTTCGACCAAAGTATTATTTCAAAATCCGATTTTCAAGTTTTTGAATTGAGATTAAAAACAACGCATGAAGAATTAAATGCTTCAAAAAATCAGTTGCAAATTATTCAAGAAGGTGTTTCAAAATCTTCGGGTTCAACTTCTAATACTTTAGTAAAATCAACGATTACAGGCATGGTGTTAGATGTGCCTGTAAAAGAAGGTGGACAAGTTATTGAGAGTAATACGTTTAATGAAGGCACTACAATTGCGAATATTGCCAATATGGGAGAAATGATTTTTGATGGAAAATTAGACGAAAGTGAGGTTGGAAAAGTACTGGAAGGAATGGATATTGTTTTAACAATTGGTGCAATTGATAAGGAAAAATTTAATGCGAAGTTAGAATATATTTCTCCCAAGGGCGTAACAGAAAATGGTGCTATTCAATTTACGATAAAGGCTACAATTGCAAAAGAAAACAGTTCTTTTTTAAGGGCTGGTTACAGTGCTAATGCCGACATTATTTTACAAAAAAAAGAAAACGTTTTGGCAATTTCGGAAAGTGTGCTTCAATTTGAAAAAGAAAAACCATACGTTGAAGTAGAAACAACACCACAAAAATTTGAAAAACGTTTTATAAAAACTGGATTATCTGATGGAATAAATATTGAAGTGTTGGATGGATTGAAAAAAACTGATAAAATTAAATTGCCAAAGCTTGCTGTAATTGAAGGGTAGAACAATCCTGAAGTTTTTATTTAAAATTTTTCTAAATCCTGGTTGGTTAATTTGCAATTAATCCACTCGCCATCTAAAGTTGCATCATATTTTTTATAAAAATCAATGGCCGTTTTATTCCAATCTAAAACTTGCCATTCCATTCGACGCACTTTTGTTTCTTTTGCAACCTCAATTACTTTATTGAATAATAATTTCCCTATACCATTTCCACGTTCGCTTTCTGTAACAATAATATCTTCTAAAAACAAACACTTACCTTTCCATGTGCTGTATTTAAAATAATAAAGAGCAATTCCAACGACAACAGCATTGTTTTCGGCAACATAAAAATCAAAAATTTTTTCTGATCCAAAACCCCAATTAGTCATCTCTTCAATAGTTACTTCTACCTCGTTTGGAGCTTTTTCATAAATGGCTAATTCTTTAACCAAATGAAGTGCGTCTGCAATATCAGTAACCAATCCTTTTCTTATAATGATGCTCATGTTATTTGGAATATAATTCTTTTAATACAACTTTTTGTAAAATACGTTTAATCATTAACTCTGCTAACACATGTTGTAATGCTGTATCAGGACTTTTAAGGCACGCTTGTTTTATTTGTAATTCGGTAATATCAATGCGATATAATAAATTTTTTAAAGCATCTGATAATTCTAACTTTAAAATAGAGTGGTAAAAATCGTCTTTTAGTTTATTTAAATTATTGGATGTAATGATTGGCATGTACTCCAAAACACCTGACATTTCAAAGTCTTTGTGAGTTTGTGTTTTAAACTTATCAAACAAACTTGGTTTTTCTAAACCTGTTAAATCAATTTCCATTTTTTAAAAGTAAACGTTCTACAATAGTTTTATTTACAATATGTGACTCAATAATTTCTTTTACATCTTCCATTTTTACACCTACGTAAAAAACACCTTCTGGATAAATTGCGATAGTAGGCCCAAAATTACATATTCCTAAACAGCCAGCTTTTTGAGCTCTTATTTTTAAAGGTAATTTAAGAGCATTGAGTTGAGTTTTAAATTCAGCAACTAAACTTAGTCCATGGCTATCACCACAACTCATTTTTTCGGTTGAAGGACGTTGGTTATTGCAAACAAAAATGTGAATATCAAAAACAGGATCCATGTTTATTATTTTTTTTCTAAACAAAAGTATCTTTTAATTGTAAATAATGTATAGGTTTATAGTTATATAATGGCAAAAATTTTAATTTCAGGTGGCACAGGGTTAGTTGGCAAAGAACTAACTAAAAGACTTTTATCAGAAGGACATGAAGTTCGGATTTTGTCTAGAAGTCCAAAACCATCTCATTCAATAAAAGCGTTTTATTGGAATGTTGAAAAAAATGAAATTGATGAAACCGCTTTTGATGGCATAGAGCATTTTGTACATTTAGCTGGAAGTGGCATTGCAGATTCTCGCTGGACTGATGAGCGAAAAAAAGACATTATTGATTCTCGTGTTAATAGCATGAAATTGATTACTTCAGTTTTAAAATCAAAAAAAATTACATTAAAATCTTTTGTAGGTGCAAGTGCTGTTGGTATTTATGGAATGAAAACATCAGATAAAATTTACAATGAAAGTGATGTTGGCGAAAATGATTTTTTGACAAATAGCTGTTTGCAATGGGAAAAATCATACCACGATATTCAAACACTATCGAATAAAAATTGTACTATTAGAATAGCTGTTGTTTTAAGTGCAGATGGTGGAGCTTTAAAACGTTTGTTGCCATTATTTAAGTTAGGTCTTGGTTCAGCTGTGGGCTCTGGAAATCAATATATGCCTTGGATTCATTTAGAGGATTTAGTTTCTGTTTTTAACGATGCGTTATTTAATCCAAATTATAAGGGGGTTTATAATGCTGTTTCTTCTGAAAGCACAACTAATTATTCTTTTTCAAAACAACTTGCAAAAAGTTTGAACAAACCATTTTTTATGCCAAAAGTACCAAGCTTTATGCTCAAATTAGTATTTGGCGAAATGGCTGGCGTATTGTTAGAAGGCTCACGAGTTAGTAATCAAAAGCTTATAGACTCTGGATTTAGTTTCAAATATCCTTTGCTCGTAGAGGCTTTAAAGGAAATTGTGTCTAAAAAATAAACCCTCCTTTTATTATGAATTCTTCACAATATTTTAGGGAAAATAGTGTTATATTAGCCTAAGATTTTTAATTAATTTTTATGTGTGGAATTGTAGGATATATTGGAAACCGAGAGGCTTTCCCAATTATAATTAAAGGATTACAACGATTAGAATACCGTGGTTATGATAGCGCTGGCGTTGCTTTATTAAACCCCGAGAAAAAATTAAACGTTTATAAAAAGAAAGGAAAAGTTTCCGATTTACTAGAATTTAGTAAAGGAAAAGATTTATCTGGAACCATTGGAATAGGCCATACACGCTGGGCTACACATGGCGAACCAAATGACGTCAACTCACATCCACATTATTCTCAAAGTAAAGACTTAGTTATAATACATAATGGAATTATTGAGAATTATGCTGTAATTAAAGAAGGTTTAGAAAAACGCGGACATATATTTTTATCACAAACTGATACTGAAGTACTCATTCATTTAATTGAAGATATTCGTCAGCATGAAGTTGGAATGAAATTAGGACATGCTGTTATGGCTGCATTGCAACAAGTAAACGGCGCTTATGCTATCGTAATTTTAGATAAAAATGATCCTGATACTTTAATCGCTGCTAAGAAGGGAAGTCCTATGGTTATTGGTGTTGGTAATGATGAATATTTTATCGCGTCTGATGCTTCACCAATTGTTGAATACACAAAAAATGTTGTTTATATCGAAGATGAACATGTTGCAATTATTAGAAGAGGAGAAGAATTAAAAATTCGCACTATTCGTGATAAAGAAATTACGCCCTATGTGCAAGAATTAGAAATGGAATTAGAAGCCATTGAAAAAGGTGGATACGACCATTTTATGTTGAAAGAAATTTATGAGCAACCTCGTTCTATTTTTGACAGTATGCGTGGACGATTAAATTCTTCAACTGGGCATTTAAAAATGGGTGGCATTGAAGAACATGAAACGAAATTTATAAACGCTAAGCGAATAATTATAATTGCTTGTGGCACATCATGGCATGCTGGTATGGTTGCCGAATATTTATTTGAAGAGTATGCTCGAATTCCTGTTGAAGTAGAATATGCTTCTGAATTTAGATACCGTAATCCAATTATTTATCCTGATGATATTGTAATTGCTATTTCGCAAAGTGGTGAAACGGCAGATACTTTAGCAGCTATTGAACTTGCTAAATCAAGAGGTGCCATCATTTTTGGAGTTTGTAATGTAGTTGGTTCTTCTATTGCTAGAGCTACACATGCAGGTTCTTATACACATGCAGGCCCAGAAATTGGCGTAGCTTCTACAAAAGCATTTACAGCGCAAGTAACCGTGTTAACATTAATGGCATTACATGTTGCAAAAATAAAAGGAACATTAGCAGAAAGTCGTTACCGTCAATTGTTATATGAAATAGAATCTATTCCTAAAAAAGTAGAGGAAGTTTTAAAATTAAATGACTCCATTAAATTAATTGCCGCTAAGTATAAAGATTGTTCAAACGCATTATATTTAGGAAGAGGTTATTCGTTTCCAGTTGCATTAGAAGGCGCTTTAAAACTAAAAGAAATTTCTTATATACATGCTGAAGGTTATCCAGCTGCAGAAATGAAACATGGTCCAATTGCCTTAATAGACGATCAAATGCCGGTTTTTGTAATTGCAACTAAAGGTCCTAATTATGAAAAAGTAGTTAGTAATATTCAGGAAGTAAAAGCTCGTAAAGGACAAATCATTGCTGTTGTAACATCTGGTGATACAGAAGTGAAAAAAGTTGCTGATTATGTTATTGAAATTCCTGAAACAGACGAATCCTTAGTGCCATTAGTTTCTGTTATACCTTGGCAATTATTATCTTATCACATTGCAGTAATGCGTGGTTGTAATGTTGACCAACCGCGTAATTTAGCTAAGAGTGTAACGGTAGAGTAATAAAATTTCTATGCAGTATTTTAAATAATAAAGAAAGCCCTCACAAATTAATGTGAGGGCTTTCTTTATTTGTTTTAAATTATACCTTAGTCCTCTAAATCCTTGGAAAAAGGTATTAGCTCCACCTCTAAAATAAATATCCCTTCCTACACCTGCTATTCATGGACTACTTCCGTTATATGAAACTCCTTCCGAATATGGCTCAGCAGTACTTGAATAATTCAATACTAGATTTATTGAAAAAGTATACATTTTACCTCAAACAAAAAAAAGAGAGGCCACCTCTAAAGGTTGCCTCTCTTTCAAATGATATTACAAGTAACAATATCTGGTTAATACCCAGGTAAAACTATCCATTTAGCTTCCATACCACCACCTATTGGTTGGAAAAATGTTGCTGTAGCCACACAAGCACTTACAGAAAAGGTATATGTGTAAGCACCACCACAACCACCAGAATTAACAGTGATAACATTACCTGCAGCACTTACGGTACAGCCGGTAGCTGCCGATGACATAATTGAAACAGCTCCTGTGTTAGTAATCCACAAGATAACACCAGCAGAACCGCCACAGTTTGGTGAAAAATTTGCCATTACCATAGCACCTTGACCAGCACCATTGCAAATTATGAAGGATGTACTGTTAAAACTTTCCAGAATTAGTGTCTTTCTTGAAGCTGCAGCACTTCCAGGTCCAATACCAACAGTTCCGTTTACATCTAACTTATAATCCGGTGCGCTTGTTCCAATACCTATGTTGCCACCATTATTAAAAACATTACTACTGTTAGTTACCCAGCTAATTCCATTCCAATAAGGAGTATTACCTGCAACTGCGCCAGAAGTTAATAAACCAGCAGGACCTGTTGCACCAGTTAAACCAGTAGCGCCAGCAGGACCCGTTGCGCCAGTTAAACCCGTTGCTCCTGTTAATCCGGTAGCACCAGCAGGACCCGTTGCACCAGTTAAACCAGTTGCTCCTGTTAAGCCAGTTGCACCAGTTAAACCAGTTGCCCCTGTTAAGCCAGTTGCTCCTGTTAATCCGGTAGCACCAGCAGGACCCGTTGCACCAGTTAAACCAGTAGAACCTGTTAAACCAGTAGCACCTGTTAATCCAGTAGCACCAGCAGGTCCCGTTGCGCCAGTTAAACCAGTAGCACCTGTTAAGCCAGTTGCTCCTGTTAATCCGGTAGCTCCTGTTAATCCGGTAGCTCCCGTTGGACCTGTAGGGCCCGCAGGGCCTGTTAAACCAGTAGCACCAGTTAAGCCAGTTGCTCCTGTTAATCCGGTAGCTCCCGTTGGACCTGTAGGACCCGCAGGGCCTGTTAAACCAGTAGCACCAGTTGGGCCTGGAGTTCCATTAGCTGAAAATAAAGAGTAAGGTACACTCATTAATTCGTTTGTTCCAGCAATCGTGTAGGCTGTTCCACCTAATGGATCAGTTTCTGTTTTAATAAAGTAAGGTCCTGCTCCCCAATTGATTGAAGAAAACGCTCCAGATACAACTGTTCCGGCGCCAATGCTTAAACTTACTAAACCATTAGCATTGGTTGTTGCTGTTTGTGTTTCTACATACACTGCAGTACCTGTTGACGAACCTTGTAAAATACTAATTTGCATCCCTACTGGTGCGCTTGTAATAAGTGCATTACTTGTACTGCGTAATACAGCTTGGTAACTCATTTTTTGAGGTGATTGAGCATATACATTTACTGTAAATACTAAAGCAGCTACTATGGTATAAATTTTTTTCATTGATTTTAGTTTTTAATTAATTTAAATGTTTTAATTTCTTGATTATTTCTAATTACTTTTAAAAAATAAGTAGCGCTCGCATAATGTTCCATCTTAATAGTTGTGATGTTGGCTGCTACGGCATTACTTTCTAAAAGCTTCCCATTAACGTCCATAAGTTGATATGACGTTTCGTTATCGAAGTTGTCGACATTAAGCTTAAGAGCATCAATTGTTGGATTTGGATAAACTGCTACATTTAAATTTATGCCAGCTTCAGCCAAACCTGTGTTGATTGAAATTTCGTAAGGTTGTTGTACGCCTTGAGATAATGAACCATTAGTTCCACTAATCGTCGTGTACACAATTTGCCCAACAGAATAAGCAATAGAGCCTCCACTACCTGTTGCATCTCCGCCTGAAGCGGTTGTGGATTGTTGAGCGTATCCTGCTGAGAGGCCTGCGCCAAACAAGAGTAATGCACTCAACGTTACATTTTTGTTTTTCATTATTTTGTGTCAGTGATTATCGTGATGACGCCGCACTTTTTATTGTTTCAATGTATATCAAAACATACACATATACGTTTGATTTCTGAAATTCAAACATATTAATAATAAGATAATAAAATTCTGAAATGGGGTAGATAACCAAAGTTTGTATGTGAATGACACATACATCTTTTTAATTTACAGTTTAACTTGATTTCCTCTAGAAACAGGAATCTCTAAATCGTAAATAAAAACGCTCTTCGAATTGCTTTTGGTGATTTTAGTAATGTTAACTATATAGGAACGATGCGTGCGATGAAATAATTCCTCAGGTGTATTTTCTTTAAACCATTCTAATGTATTACGCAAGGTGTATTTTTTATTTTCCGTAAAAATATGAATGTAATTGTCGTCGCTTTGTACATACAAAATATCATCTACCAATAATTTAATAGTATCGTAACTATCTTTAAACAGTAAATAACGTTCTGTTTCTTTCTCACTATTTGCTTCTGCTAAACGCACCGCCGCATATACGTCCATTTGTTTAAATGGCTTTGTAATGTATCCAGCTGGTTTAGTATTTAATGCTAGTTTAATAATTTCTTTATCCGAATGAGCTGTAATAAATATAAATGGAATTTTGAATGATTGATTAATTTGTTCAGCAATTTCTATTCCCTCTCTTTCGCTTTTCATTCTAATGTCCAACAAAATAACCTGAGGTTCAAACTCTTCAATTACTTTATATGCTTGTGTTTTATGATGAGCCAATTTAATGTTTTGATAACCTAAAGAAATCAGTTCATCTTTTAAAAACTCCGCAATTAAAACTTCGTCATCTACAATTAATATTTTAAAATCATTTTTCATTGATATTGTATGGTATTTTAAATATGTACTTAACCCCAATTTCCTTTTTTACTTCGTATTCTGCTTCCATCTGTCGCGAAAAAATATCAATTAACCTCATTCCTAAACCTTGTTTTATTTTATCTATTTGCATCCCTATTCCGTTATCTGCAACTTCATATATAATACATTTATCTTTCGCATTATAAGTTAAGGATATATTAACTGTTGGATTTGAAACATTTATAAAAGCATGTTTTATCGCATTGCTTATTATTTCAGAAGTTATCATGCCAAGCGCAACACTATTATTTATATTAAATTTTAGATCTTCAACCTCTTGAATAAATTGTATCGGATTGTCATAACCATGTACTAGTTCTTTTAATTTCGAAACCAATTCAGAAATATATTCTTTTAATGAAACATAAGCCAACCTGTCTTTATTATATAGCATCTCATGTACTAACGACATTGTGTTTATTCGTCTTGACGCTTCATTTAAAACTTGTTTATCGCTTTCATTATGAATCGTATTTTGCTGCATTTTAATCATAGCAGCAATAAATTGTAAATTGTTTTTTACGCGATGATGAATTTCTTGAATTAACACATCCTTTTCTCTGTTTTGTGTTTTTAATATTTTATAGGATTTATTTCTTTGAATTAATAAATAAATTACAATAATCACTAAGCCAATTAAAACAACTAAAAAAAGAGTAATTAATAAATTAACTTTAGTTTTTTGTGCAACTTCTATTTTAGATTCTTTTAGGTTGTTAGTTACAACCAACATTTCTTTTTGTATTAATTCATTTTCATACTTTTCCTTTACCTTCTTTGTCTCTATATCATGAGTCTTTACTAAATATTCCATTTCGGATGAGTAATACTTCACTTGGTACTTTAAACCCATAATCGAATCGCCTTCGGTAAACGAAGCTATACTTAGTATTTGATAAGCGTATCTTAAATTAAAATCAATTTTTTTTGATTCAACAATTTTAACAATGTCATAAAACATTGATTCAGCTTTAGCTTTTGAATCATAATTATGAGTCTGGCCATATAACATTGCTAGATTGTTCATCACATGAATCATTGACTGATAATCTCCTATGGATCTCCAATATTCTTCCGCCTTTTTATAATAGATGTCTGAGGAATCTGGTTTCAATAAATTTTTATAAGAAAATCCCATTTCATTATAAGAAATAGCAGCTGAATTTTTATCATTTATTTGCTCACAAAAACTTATTGCTTTTTTAGAATAGTAAATCGAAGAATCTGGTTTCGACGTTTCGTTTTTCACAGCAGCGACTCTATTATAATAGCGAATTAGAAGTTTAACATCTCTCACTTTATTTAAATAACCATTAGCATAACCAATTTGCCTTTGAGCTTCATTATAATCTGCAATAGTTCTGTAAAACTCAATAAGGTAAATATGATAATCCAAAATGCCTTTCCAATGCTTTTCCTTACTAAAAATATCATTTGCTTTTTGATAGTAAACTAAAGCAATAGGAAATTTTTTATTTTGTTTCAAAGAATTAGCCATTTGTAAATAAGCATTTGCTTCATCTAAAACCATACGAGTGTCCTTTGCCCTCTGTATCTTTTCTTTTATTAATCGCTCTGATTTTTCATAATTTCCTTTTTGTAAATACAGACTAATTAAATAATCCGTAGTTTGAGTAAAGAAAGTATAATTTTGTTTTGCCTTATTTTCACTATAAATGTTTTCAGTATAAATAATTGAGGAATCAATAGTTTGAAAGGCTTTAGCTTTTTCAATGAATGAATTTTGAGCATCAACAAAAGTTAATACTACAAGATTGAAATAGATTATTAGTTGTAATTTTTTTTTCAATGTCAAATAATTAACTAAACTAATAATTGTACGTGCATTTTAGTAAAAAATGTTGTCAAATGCGTAATTTTGTATGCGAATTACATTTTATTAGTTAATTTTTAGTCAAATTTCTCAGTTTTGTCTTTTTTAGATTGATTTTTTTGGCGCTTATTTTATAACGTAGTTTTCGATGATTTCCCCATTTTATTTAATCCTAATTTTTTTTTAATACATTTAAAGTAATTTGTATTCTGCTTCGTCTTCATAGATATGGAGTATGCAATTAATTTAAAAATGGTTGAAGAAAAAACAATTTCCGTAACAGAAACTATTTCACAATTTGGGAAAAAATTGTTTGGCTTTGTGCGCGGAAAGGTGAAAACAAATGAAGATGCTGAAGATATTTTGCAGGATGTTTGGTATCAGTTAAGTAACATCAGCAATATTGACGAATTAGAAAACATGAGCGCTTGGCTATATCAAGTGGCAAGAAATAAAATTACAGACACCTTTCGAAAAAAAAGAACATATGCTTTAGAAGATTATTCCTACGAAAATGAAGATGGAGAATTTAATTATAAGGACATCTTATTATTAGATGACACAAATAATCCTGACTTAGCATTTTTTAAAGAGTTGTTTTGGAAAGAATTGATGACAGCTTTAGATGAATTACCTGAAAAACAAAAAGAGGCTTTTATTTTAAACGAAATAGAAGAATTAACTTTACAACAAATAGCCGATAAAACGGGAGAAAATATTAAAACAATTATTAGCCGTAAGAATTATGCGGTTAAACATTTACGCAACAAACTCAATTATTTATATCAAGAACTAAATTATTAATTATGAATACACCAAACCAAAATAACTGGAAAAAGAAATATTTTATGTTTATCCCTTTTGCAATTGCTGCAGCATTTACTTTGAGTGCTTTAGTAATGGTTTTATGGAATTACCTCATGCCCGATTTATTTAATTTACCTAGTCTAAATTATTGGCAAGCTATGGCATTACTAGTTTTTTGTAGAATTTTATTTGGTGGGTTTCATTTTAAAAAACCAGAAGGAAGAAAGGCCATGTTTGCCAACCCAGCATTTAGAGATAAATTAATTAATATGACAGAAGAAGAAAAAAATGAATTTAAAGAGCAATGGAAACAACGTTGTAAATAAATTTTTTTTACTTTTTTAATTATTTTAGCCTGGTTCTTCGGACTGGGCTTTTTTTATTCTATTACCCACTTTATATAAAGAATTTTCATTGAAATCTCCATCGTTTAATAATCATATTCAGGAATAAAAAATAATTCAATAAAAATCACAATAATTTAAAGTAAAAACTAATTGCCATCGTCTTACTTAATATATAACATATTAATTAAATTTTAAAAAACAAAACAATGACAAAATCAATTTTAAAAACAGTAGTATTTGGCTCCTTAGTTGGAGCAGCCTTATTTTTTATGCCAAAAATTTTAGTAAGCATATTTTTATTTTTCGTACTTATTCGACTATTAGTTGGGGGCAGAATGGGGCACGGGAGATTTAATAAATATCAATTTGTTTATGCTGATAAAATTCGCAATATGAATGAAGATGAATATTCAGAATTTAAAAATAAGATGGAAGCACGCTCTTGTTGTTATAACCCAAAAACAGAAAACGTTAACTAATTAAATCATAAAAAATAAAATCATGAAAGGAAAATCAAAATTTTTTTTAGGGCTATTTGCTGCAGTATTAACATTTGGAAGCTTGATGGCTTTTGTTGGACCGCCACATTTTAATAAGCATCATTGTTGTGGAGAATCACATCAATGTGACAAACAGATTGAAACAGCTAAACAAAATCCCCACAACGATTCTGTAGTTAAATAAAAATGTATCACATAAACAAAAAAAACCAACATCATATGATGTTGGTTTTTTTTGTGGCTTTTCGTCTTGAATTTTTGTTTCTTTTATTTTCAAGAAAAAGAAAAATAAAGTACTTTTTAATTGAACCCTAATTAGTTATTGGATTTAAAATAATTGTAATTCTTATTATACCTCATTTATGGTATTGTTTAGAATCTATCTAAATAGTTTATTTGCATAAATATTTACGAAAATGACCAAAAAATCGTTCACTTATCTTTTTCTAATGAGTCTTGTATTCATTATTTATTCATGCGAAAAAATGTTGCCAAAAGCTCCAAAGGCTGATGAAGTAATGGACGCGCCTCTTGAAGGATTAAACCAAGCTCAAAATAAATTGTTTTTAGATGGAGCAGATGAGTTTGATAAAATGTATGCTGCAGAAACTGGCTTAGGGCCAATTTTTGTTGCTACTTCTTGTGGCGGTTGTCATGCAGGCGATAACAAAGGTCATCCTTTCACTGCGCTTACTCGTTTTGGACAAACAGATACAACAGGAAATTTATTTTTAGCATTTGGAGCCCCACAAATTCAACATAGAGCAATTCCAGGACACGTTGGAGAAACGGTTCCTGCTGGCGCTTCATCTACTAAATTCATTGCACCAATTGCTTCTGGCGTAGGTTTTTTAGAATTAGTATCTGATCAGGATATTTTAGCAATGGCTGATGAAAATGATGTTAATGGTGATGGGATTTCGGGTATACCAAATTGGAACACCATACCAAGTTGGGTTACGCCTTTCTCTAATGCAGTTATTAAAAACGGAAAACATATTTGTCGTTTTGGAAGAAAGGCAAGTACCTATAATTTACATCAACAAACGGTTGGAGCATTTAATAATGATATGGGAATTACATCATCATTTATTCCAACTAATCCATTTAATTATATTGAAGCAACAACTGCATCACCAAACAATGATGTTGAAATAAGTGATTATGGAATTAATGCTACTGTATTTTATTTACAAGTTTTGCAAACGCCAATTCAACGTAATCAATCGAATGCAGAAGTTCAAAGAGGTAAAGATGTGTTTATTCAAATTGGTTGTGAGGCTTGTCATAAACAAACTTTAAAAACAGGAAACTCTGCAGTTTCACAATTAAGTTATAAAGAATTTCATCCTTACACAGATTTATTATTGCATGATATGGGCGTTGAGTTAAACGACAATTATACAGAAGGATCCGCGATGGCTTCGGAGTGGCGCACCACGCCACTTTGGGGAGTTGGTTTATCAAGCTCGTCTCAAGGCGGTATAATGTATTTAATGCATGATGGTAGAGCGCGTTCTTTTCCTGAATCTATACAATTACATGGTGGTGAAGGAAGTATTAGCAGAGGTAAATACAATCAATTAAATGAGGCTGATAAATTAGCTTTAACAAAATTTCTTGAATCACTTTAGAAGATGGAACGTAAAGAATTTATAAAAAAATGTGGTCAACTTTGCTTTGGTAGTATTATAGTTGGTGGACTTTTGGAATCTTGTACAACAAATTATTACGCTATAACGAGTGCGAATAATAATGATATAGTTGTAAAAAAATCTGAATTTTTTGAAATCAAAGACGGCGTTTCTAAACCAAGAAAGTATGTTTTAATACGTGCCGAAAAATTAAATTTTCCGCTTTGCATATTTAAACTTAATGAAAACACCTATTCCACTTTGTTAATGGAATGTTCTCACAAAAGCTGTGAATTAAACCCGCACGGCAACTATTTAATTTGTCCTTGTCATGGCAGTGAATTTAACAATTTAGGACATGTTCAAAATCCACCTGCTGATGCAGATTTACAATCATTTAAAACAACACACGACAATGAAAATGTTTACATTCACCTTTCGTAATTTTTTAATTATTTTTTTAATTGGTGCTTCTTTTTATGGAGTAGCTCAAAAAGATAGTTTGATTAAACGTATTCCGAGAGACACAATCAATCCAAAATTAAATATGGATGCTGTTTATAATCGTCCATTTTTAGTGGCAGGAAAATTGCCAATAGCTATTGGTGGTTATTTAGAAATGAATACGCAATATGCCGGAACTGATGGTGTAGCGGATGGTTTTTCTTTTCAAATGAGACGAATGAGTTTGTTTTTTTCAAGTACAGTTACAAAAAAAATAAAATTTTTATCCGAATTAGAATTTGAAGGCGGAACAAAAGAAATAAATATTGAATATTGTGCCTTGGATATTGAGTTTCACCCTTTACTTAATTTACGCGGAGGAATTGTAATGAATCCAATTGGTGGATTTAATCAAAATCATGATGCGCCACGTTGGGATTTTATTGATAGACCAATAAGCGCAACTTCAATTATTCCATCTACCTTAAGTAATGTTGGAATGGGAATTCATGGTAAATATTTTGCACACAATTGGATTGTAGGTTACGAAATGTATTTAACAAACGGCTTTGATAATAAAGTTGTTGATAACGATGAGGGAAGAACATCCTTGCATGCTGGAAAAGAAAATGTAGATAAATTTGAAGAAAGTAACAGTGGCTTACCGTTATACACTGGTAAAGTTGCAATAAGAAATAGAAAAGTAGGGGAGTTGGGAATAAGTTATATGACTGGCGTTTATAATAAATACAAAGTTGATGGTTTAATAATTGATAGTCAAAGAAGCGCTAATGTGTTTGCTGTAGATTACAACACCTCTTTATTTAAAAACAAATTAAATATTACAGGCGAGTATTCTAATGTTGTAGTTGATGTTCCAACTACATTTACACAACAGTATGGCTCAAAACAATGGGGAGCTTATACAGATATTGTTTACACAATACTTCAACGAAAAATGTTAGGCTGGGAAAAAGCAAAATTAAATTTTGGGGTTCGTTCCGAATACGCCGACTACAACGTTGGTTCGTTTAAAGAAACAAATACAAATATTGGCGACGATGTTTGGGCATTTACACCATCGCTAGCCTTCAGACCAACTGGAACCACAGTAATTCGCTTTAATTACCGTTTTGAAGGCAGGCATGATTTATTAAATAATTCATTAAGCAGAACCAATATAATTCAGTTTGGCTTCAGTAGTTATTTTTAAGGAATGATTTTGTAATTAGGTTTTCAAGAGAAAATTTAATCTTCAATTACATAAGAATATTTTCTCCATTTATCAATTACCTGTTGCATATCATCTGGTAAATCACTTTCAAAAAAAATGGGTTCTTTTGTTATAGGATGAGTAATGCCTAACGTTTTAGCGTGTAGCGCTTGTCTTGGTAAAATTTGAAAACAATTTTCAATAAACTGTTTGTATTTATTACTTGGCAATCCTTTTAAAACACGATCACCGCCATATTCATTATCATTAAATAATGGATGGCCCAAGTGTTTCATATGTATGCGTATTTGGTGCGTACGCCCTGTTTCTAATTTGCATTCAACAACGGTTACGTAACCAAATCGTTCAAGTACTTTATAATGTGTAATTGCATGCTTACCATGTTCACTATCTGGAAAGCAAGCCATTACTTTTCTATTTTTTAAATCGCGCGCTACATTACAAGTAATGGTTCCTTCATCTAATTTTACATCACCCCAAACAATGGCAATATATTTACGATCTAAGTTTCTGTCAAAAAAATCTTTTGCTAATCGCGTCATTGCTAACTCTGTTTTAGCAACAATAATAATTCCAGAAGTATTTTTGTCAATCCGATGCACTAATCCTGGCCTATCAATTGATAAATCGGCTGTTAATTGAGTTTTAGAAGTTGGTAAATTTTTAAAACGGTAAGCTAAAGCATTTACTAATGTGCCAGAATAATGGCCATATGCAGGATGAACAACCATTCCAGGTTCTTTATTTACAACACATACATAATCATCTTCATACACCACGTTAATTGGAATATCTTCTGCAAATACTTCCACATCACGCGGAGGAGTAGTCATTAAAATTGAAATCTCGTCAAATGGTTTAATCTTATAATTTGATTTTATAGATTTTCCATTTACTAAAATACAACTCTCATCAATGGCGTGTTGTAATTTTGTACGGGTTGCATTTGGAACGCGAATCATCAAATACTTGTCGATGCGCATCATCACTTGCCCTTTTTCTACTATAATTTTGCTGTGTTCGTAAAGCTCTTTTTCTTCTTCACCATTTTCAACTTCATCTATATCGTCTATCATTTTATCTTGAAATAATTATTTTTTTAGGACTAACGGTCTGCTCACTTCCAATAAGAAAAACAAAATATATACCGTTTGTTAATTCGCTAATATCAATTTGTTCATTATTAGCATATGTGGTTTTTAAAACAGATTGACCAAAACTGTTTAATATTTCAACTCGAGAGTTTTCTAACTTTTGCGAGTTTGTTTTAATGGTAATATTATTTTGCGCTGGATTAGGAAATAAAGTAAACTCCATTTTTTTGTTTTCTTCTTGTAACCCAATAATAACAGGAGGCTCGTAACATCCTAATACAGGATTTATCATGATTGAGCCAGGTATAGTAGATTGTGTCCAGCCACTACCTATATCATAATATAAAGCATCCATATGGTTTGTGTTTCTATCAAAACCAATGTTTAAAGCTTTATTTGATGATTGTTGTATTCCAAAATAATAGGTGCCTGCACTAAGCGGTAAACAAGAAGTTAATCTATAAGTTGGAAATAAATTATGACTACCTTTCAAATACTGAGGATACGTTAAACTGTCTTTGTATACAACAATTGTATTGCTTGGACTTCCTCCGCCATCCGCCCAAATCATAACTCTGAATGGCGAACCTGTAATTGCTATACCATCAACAATAGGATCGAAAAATATATTCAAAGCTTTAATCGTGTCGTTTGCATTTAATGTAAACCTAACAGCAGTTTTTGCTCCATAGGTATTCAAATAGTAACCTTGCTCGGCAGCGCCATCGTCATACGCATAGTAATTTGTGAGTTTTTGAATTTGCACAAGAGTATCGTTAGATCTAACGTTATCGGGCGTTGCAATTGCTGTATGTACAATTTTAAAAAAAGTAGAATCAACTAAAGTAGGAAACACATAACTAAATGTTGGATTAAAATCTGAAGGATTATTATGCCAGCCATTAGGTTTAAATGGTGTTATAGGGTTAGTTCCTCCCGAATAATTAAATAAACTTGGCCCGCCACTTTTCGGATAAATATCAAATTTATAGCTTTTAGTTTTAGTAACTAAAGAGTTGTTTCTAATGTAATTATGAATGTTTGTTGCCATTTCGCCTGCTACAAATTGACGATAAGGCATTGTTGAGTAATTTTTTAAGAATGGCGTACTCATGTATCCAAAAGTTACATCTTCAATTATTGTGTCTGTTTTAGTTCTGTTTTTATTTAAATAAACATAATCTAAATGCCAATGGTCTAAACTACCACTTAAGGTTGCATTATTAACAAATCGGAATTGAAAAAGACTGTCGAAATAGGCTGTATCTAAAACTGGAAACATAACTCTTTTAAATGTTGTATCTATGGCACTTGGATTATAGCCAGCTTTACTCCAAACTTTTTTCCAGATTTTTTGATTAGGCTTGTAAAATTCAAGCACCAACTCATCTAATGCTTCTGGAGCATCTCCTCTTCCTTCTGCTTGGTAGTAAAAACTTAAATAAACACTATCCGCAGGACTATAAGATAACGCCCCTTTTTTTTGCATATTTATTGGCCTTGAAGTTAATGTATCAGCTCTTGCTGAACTGCCAATAGGAGCAATAATATTATAGGGGTATCCTTTTTTATTTAGGCCGTCAAAAGTTGCTACACCTATACTAATTGGTGCTATTGGAAATCCAGTATTAACATAAACATTAGAATCAATCCAATGTTTATTTGTTGGATATGGTGTTTTTGTAGCATACGAAAAATCATCAAAAAACGGAATCGTGTCCAATGTAACCGTTACCGTTGTTGTTTTATTTGTTGAGGTGTTTTGATTTTTAATAGGAGGTAAATTTATATTACCACTTAATGGGCGGAGTTGTTCTTGAGCAATTCCAACAAAAAACACCACGATAAGCAGTATCGATGCTAAAAATTTATTTATATTTAATTTAATCATTATCTATTATTCTTCTGGACTAGGTGTGCTTGCGCTATCTGTTATTAATACATCATAATCGCTTTCTCTTTTTCCAATGTACAAATCTATTTTACTTCCTTTTTTTATTGGTGCACCAACTTCAATTTCTTTGCCGTTATAAAATTGTTGTAATACGCAACCCTTACAATCACCAGAAATTTCTTTAATATTTCCTATTTTTAAGCCATAACTCTCAATCATAAAAATTGCCTGCCTCTCACTTCTATCAACTAATTTTGGCATCGAAATTTGTGGAGCTTGAGTACTTGTAACGTATAAATAGATGATTCTATTGTGTTTGACAAAAGTTTTTGCTTCCGGGTCTTGTTTTATTACAATTCCCGACTTTTGAGTTGGATCATAAATACTATCAATAATCGTGTACCTTATGTTTTTCTCTTTGATAAAACCATCTAATTCAGACATTAATTTTCCCTTAAAGTCTGGAACTTCAGCTGTTTCTCCATGGTGTGTATAAACATTTAACAACTTAAATAAACACCATAATAAAATTAGTAAGCTAATTAATGCTAGTGCTAAATGTTTAAAAAACTGTTTAGATCTGATAAAAATAAAGAATTCTTTCATATTTTTTAGAGAATGTAAATATATACAATTATGAGTTACTCTTATTTCGTTCTTGATTAATATTTGCTTTATACAAAAAACAATGTAAATTCGAAATTATTTTTTCATCAAGATTTATATTATTAATTATGAAACAGCTAGTTCTATTTATCTCCTGCCTATTCTCTCTATTTGGATTTTCCCAGACTTATTCTGGAACTGGTGGAGCCATATCTGACGATGGATTGTATAATTATTTCCCAATAACGGTATCTGGTTTAACTCCAACAAATATAAATGGAGCCCATGGACTTATTGGCCTTTGTTTGAATATAACGCACACTTATGATTCAGATTTAGGTATTGACTTAATTGCTCCTGATGGAACAATAATTAATATTTTAACTGGAGTTGGAGGAAGTAACGATAATTTTACAAATACTTGTTTTAGTCAAACTGCTATAAATTCAATTGCATCTGGTTCAGCCCCTTTTACAGGTACTTTTAAACCAATGAACACTATTGGTGGTGTCAATAATGGGCAAAATGGGAATGGAATTTGGAAATTAAGAATTGTAGATAATTATGCCGTCGATACAGGAAACCTATTAAATTGGAACATAACATTTGGAACGAGCGCCCCAACACCAATCGTTTTTAGTTCTTCCAACCTACCAATTGTGGTCATAAATACATATTCTCAAACCATAGTTAATGCAGTAAAAATTAATGCTGGAATGAAAATAATTTATAATGGAGTTGGTGTTTTAAATCATACTACCGATCCTCCCAATGCTTTTAATAATAAAATTGGGATAGAAATACGCGGAAATTTTTCTGCAAGTTTGCCCCAAAAACCATATGCTTTTGAAACTAGAAATGTTTCTAATCTTCAAAACGACACTGTAATATTAGGCATGCCGGCTGAACATGAATGGAGTTTAATAGCAATGTATAATGACAAAGTTTATGTTAGAAACACTTTAGCAAATAAATTATTTTCAGAAATGGGTCATTATGCAACTAAATCAAAGCATTGCGAAGTCATACTTAATGGACAATATCAAGGAATATATATTTTATCTGAAAAAATAAAGAGAGACAGTAGTAGAGTAAATATTTCGAAACTTGATACAATCGATAATAGTGGCATGCAGCTTACTGGAGGTTATATTATTAAAAACGATTATTGGAACTCTACAAACAGTTGGCTTTTAGGTTTTCATCCAATTGATCATCCAACTTTTCCTGTTCATTTAGTATACGAATACCCCCAGCCCGATGTTATTACACCCCAGCAAAAAACATACATTCAAAATTATGTTTCTGCTTTAGAAACTGCGTTATACAGTCCCACTTATACAAATGTAACCACTGGTTATAAGGCTTATTTAAACACAAGGTCTTTTATAGATTATTTTATTATTAATGAATTGTCTCGCAATAATGATGGCTTTAAGAAAAGTTGGTACATGTATAAAAACAGAGACGACAAGGGCGGGAAGCTACACGCAGGCCCTGTTTGGGATTTTGATTGGGCATGGACTGACATTCCGGGCTGTAGTATCTTTTCGTCCACCACAGGTGCTGGCTGGGCATATAAGATAAATGATTGTGGTCCTGATGTAAACTCAAACGGCTGGTATGTGCGGATGATGCAAGACTCAGCATTTACAAACGAATTAAAATGTAGGTGGCTCGAACTAAGAAATACAATTTTAGATACTAATAGCCTATTTCACTATATTGATTCAACTTCTATTGCTTTAGATTCAGCACAAAACCGTCATCAGCAAAAATGGGCCACACTTGGAATTGACGTTGGAACTCCTGAAATTGGCATTCCTCCAACTACGTTTAAAGCAGACATTAGCCTGTTTAAAGCTTGGATAGCCGAGAGGATTGCATGGCTTGACATTAATATGCCCGGAGACGGAGCTTGTTCAACAGTTGGCATCCACGAATTAAGCATGCAAAAAAAAATAATTAACCTTTACCCAAATCCCTCTCGCGGACTCGTTTTTGTTAATTTTGATGGCGAATTTAATTTTGATAGATTAGATGTCAAAGACTTATTTGGGAGAGTTGTAGCTTCATTTTCATATATAGAAATCATAGATAAAGGAAAGATTTTTTCTCTTGAATCACTAAATGAAGGTGTTTATATCTGTCATTTTGTTAGTAATAGAAAAGATGATATTACGCCAATAAAACTTATTATCCAGAAATAAAAACAGAAATTACGGTTTAAATTCCATTATGGCTATATTACCAAGCTTTTTGCTGGTTTTTAATTGGAATAATTTGATTATTATCTCATTTAGTTTAAGCAAGCTGGACGAAAAAAGCAGCTAATAAAAACTATTTTCGATAAAAACCGAAAAAAGTTATATTTTTTTTTGCAACAATGGAAATTGTTACTAAATTTGCAATCCCAAAAATAAGGGGACGTTCTTTTAAAGTATAAATTTAAGCCGAAGTAGCTCAGTTGGTAGAGCCACTGATTTGTAATCAGTAGGTCGGGGGTTCGAGTCCCTTCTTCGGCTCTTAATTTGGGGATATACCAGAGTGGCCAAATGGGACAGACTGTAAATCTGTTGCGCGAGCTTCGGAGGTTCGAATCCTCCTGTCCCCACAAGCTAAGCAATGGTTGTCGCATTGAAGCAAGATTAAGCGAAAGTAGCTCAATTGGTAGAGCTCCAGCCTTCCAAGCTGGAGGTTGCGGGTTCGAGACCCGTCTTTCGCTCTATATTAAAATGGAAAAGTGAAGTTGATGAATAACCGTATAAACGGACAGAAAAGGAAGGATTGGCGCATGCGATTTAACATTTTTTGAAAGTCCCTACATTTCATGGGACTTTTCGTGTATACAAAAGTGCAGTTCTTTAAAATATAGCGAACAGCAGAGTCTAATATGGCTCTTAAAAGTCAGCTATCAAGGCAGACAAAAAATTAAAACCGCAGTTTACATTGGTAAATGAGGACTTTAGTTTTGACAGTCTAACGCCAAGAGATGCCTTTTAAAGACATATTTATAAGCTGTTGTAGCTCAGTGGTAGAGCACCTCCTTGGTAAGGAGGAGGTCGGCGGTTCAATCCCGCTCAACAGCTCAACAGAAAAAAAAGAGTAAATTAAACTAACAATAAATAATAACAATTAAAAAAAATAACAATGGCTAAAGAAAAATTCGACCGTTCCAAACCACATGTAAACATTGGTACAATTGGTCACGTAGATCACGGTAAAACAACATTAACTGCTGCAATTACAGTTGTATTAGCATCAAAAGGTTTATCAGAAGTTAGAGATTTCTCTTCTATTGATAATGCTCCAGAAGAAAAAGAACGTGGTATTACTATTAATACTTCTCACGTTGAGTATCAAACTGCAAACCGTCACTACGCTCACGTAGATTGTCCAGGACATGCTGATTATGTTAAGAACATGATTACTGGTGCTGCACAAATGGATGGTGCTATTTTAGTAGTAGCTGCAACTGATGGTCCAATGCCTCAAACTCGTGAGCATATCTTATTAGCTCGTCAAGTTGGTGTTCCTACAATCGTTGTATTCATGAATAAAGTGGATATGGTTGAAGATCCTGAATTGTTAGAATTAGTTGAAATGGAAATTCGTGAATTATTATCATTCTACAAGTTTGATGGTGATAACACTCCAATCATCCAAGGTTCTGCTTTAGGTGGTTTAAATAACGATCCAAAATGGGTTGATAAAATTATGGAATTAATGGATGCAGTAGATACTTTCATTCCATTACCTCCACGTGAAAAAGACAAGCCATTTTTAATGCCAGTTGAAGACGTGTTTACAATTACTGGTCGTGGTACTGTTGCTACAGGACGTATTGAAACAGGTGTAATTAACTCTAATGATCCAGTTGAAATACTTGGTATGGGTGATGAAAAATTAACATCAACTGTAACAGGTGTTGAAATGTTCCGTAAAATTTTAGATTACGGTGAGGCTGGAGATAACGTAGGTTTATTATTACGTGGTATTGATAAAACTAATATCCGTCGTGGTATGGTTATCGTTAAACCAGGTTCAATTAAAGCACACAAAAAATTTAAAGCTGAGGTTTATATCTTGAAAAAAGAAGAAGGTGGACGTCATACTCCATTCCATAACAAATACCGTCCACAATTTTACTTACGTACAACTGACGTAACTGGTGAAATTACTTTAGAAGCTGGACGCGAAATGGTTATGCCTGGTGATAACGTTACTATTAATGTTGAGTTACACTCTGCAGTAGCAATGGCTAAAGGTTTACGTTTTGCAATGCGCGAAGGTGGACGTACAGTTGGAGCTGGTCAGGTAACTGAAATTACTGAGTAATTTAAAGTCCTATTTTTTAACAAAATGGCTTGCCGAAAGGCTTAGCCATTTTGTTATTTAATAAAAACACTATTTTACGGGTGTAGTTCAAGGGTAGAATATCGGTCTCCAAAACCGCTGATGGGGGTTCGAATCCCTCCACCCGTGCTAAAGGAAACAAAATTGAAAAAAATTTAGGTGATTACAGATTCCTAAATTTATATAATTAATCTTAAATCAAAAACAGAATGAGCAAGATTGGAACATACATAGAAGAAACTAAAGACGAGTTATTTAATAAAGTAACTTGGCCAACTTGGCCTGAATTACAAAGCAGCGCAATATTAGTAATGGTAGCTTCAACAATTATTGGGTTATTAGTTTGGGGAATGGATATGGCATTTAGTAAGTTAATGGAATTAGCTTATCAAATGGTTAATGGGTTATAATTAATTATACTTACAAAAATGGCTGAAATAATAAATAAAGAACCTTCTTCTATTGAGAAAAAATGGTACGTTGTTCGTGCTATTAGTGGTCAAGAGAAAAAAGTAAAACAATATATTGAAGTTGAGATTAATCGTTTAAAAATGAATGATTATGTGGCTCAAGTTTTAATTCCTACTGAAAAATTTATTCAAATTCGTAATGGGAAAAAATTTCAAAAGGAACGTTCATTTTACCCAGGCTATGTTTTAATAGAAGCAGCTTTGGTTGGTGAGGTTTCGCATGTTATTAGAAATATCACTGGCGTTATTGGTTTTTTAGGAGAATCAAAACGTGGTGATGCTGTTCCAATGCGTTTGTCAGAAGTTAATCGTATTTTAGGTAAAGTTGATGAATTAACGGAATCAGAAAGTGTAGTTACAAGTAATTATATTGTTGGTGAATCAGTTAAAGTAATTAACGGACCGTTTAATGGATTTAATGGAACAATTGAAGAAATTAACGAAGAAAAGAAAAAAATTAAAGTTACCGTTAAAATTTTTGGTCGTAAAACACCTGTTGAATTAAGTTTCGGCGAAGTTGAAAGAGAATAATTAAATAAAAAAATTGAATGGTATAAATCTAGTTAAAATGAGATCCTTTGCTGCTTCCAACTCAAAGTCAAATTAACTTACCGATTTATACCCAACAATGTAACAAACAAATAAAAACAAAAAAATGGCAAAAGAGTTATCAGCAATTGTAAAGCTTCAGATTAAAGGTGGAGCTGCTAACCCGTCGCCTCCAATTGGTCCTGCTTTAGGTGCAAAAGGTGTAAACATTATGGAGTTCTGTAAGCAATTTAATGCTAGAACTCAAGAACAAGCTGGAAAAGTATTACCAGTTTTAATTAATGTATACGCTGATAAAACTTTTGATTTCATTATCAAACGTACACCAGTAGCAGTTCAAATTTTAGAGGTAACTAAGGTTAAACAAGGTTCAGGCGAAAGTAACCGTAAGAAAGTTGGTTCTATTTCATGGGATCAAATTCGTACCATAGCAACAGACAAAATTGTAGACATGAACTGTTTTACAATTGAAGCTGCAATGTCAATGGTTGCGGGAACAGCACGTAGCATGGGAATCACCACAACAGGAGAAGCACCTGTAAAAAACTAATTCAATTAATTATTAATCAAAAAACAAGCTTTTTAAAAAATGGCAACGTTAACTAAAAAAAGAAAAGTAGCAGACGCTAAGTTCGATCCGAACAAAGCACACACTGTAGCTGAAGCTTCAAAAGTTGTGAAAGAAATCACAACTACAAAATTTGATGCATCCGTGGATCTTGCGATCCGTTTAGGAGTTGATCCTCGTAAAGCTAATCAAATGGTTCGTGGAACTGTTACCTTACCTCACGGTACTGGTAAAGTATTGCGCGTTTTAGCAATTGTTACTCCTGATAAGGAAGCAGAAGCTAGAGCAGCAGGTGCGGATTTCGTTGGATTAGACGAATACATCGAAAAAATTAAAAACGGGTGGACAGATGTCGACGTAATTATCACTATGCCTTCAGTAATGGGTAAAGTTGGTGCATTAGGTCGTGTATTAGGTCCTCGTGGTTTAATGCCTAACCCTAAAACAGGAACTGTAACCATGGATATTGGTAAAGCAGTAACTGATTCTAAGGGTGGTAAAATTGATTTTAAAGTAGACAAAGCTGGAATTGTACACACAGGAATTGGTAGAGCATCTTTCGACGCTCAAAAATTAACTGAAAACGCAATGGAAGTTTTACAAGCTATCGTAAAATTAAAACCATCGTCTGCAAGAGGTACCTATGTTAGATCGGTATACATGAGCAGTACTATGAGTTCGGGTATTTTAATCGATCCAAAAACATTTAATTAATAAACAAACTTTATTACTATGAACAAACAAGAAAAAACACAAGAAATAGATCGTTTACTTGGCATTTTAAATGCTAATACAAAAATCTATTTAGCAGATTGTTCTTCTTTGTCAGTAGAAAAGGTAAATCAATTACGCCGTTCTTGTTATGAGAAAAACGTGAAGATGACTGTTGTTAAAAACACTTTATTAGCGAAAGCTTTAGAGCGTGCTAACGATAGCAACCTAGCGCAACTTATACCAGCACTAAAAGGCCAAACAGCTTTAATCTTAACAGAAACATCTAATGTTCCAGCTAAGTTAATTAAAGAGTTTCGCAAAGGAACTGATAAACCTCAATTAAAAGCAGCTTATGTTGAAGACATGATCTTTATCGGTGACGATAAATTAAATGCTTTAGCAGGATTGAAATCGAAAAACGAATTAATTGGCGATATTATTGGCTTATTACAAGCTCCAATACAACGCGTAATTGGTGGTTTAGAGAATAAATTCAAGGATGCAGCAGCAACGGAAGAAGCAGCAGCTTAATTGGTACTGAATAAAAAGAATAAATCATGCTTACGTAAGGTAAGCGAAAAACAATTAAATTAATAATAAAAACAAATTAAACTAATAAAAAAATGGCAGACGTAAAAGCAATCGCTGAAACATTAGTAAACTTGACAGTTAAAGAAGTTCAAGAATTAGCAACAGTATTAAAAGACGAATACGGAATTGAACCAGCAGCAGCAGCAGTAGTTGTATCTGCAGGTGGAGGCGGTGACGCAGCAGCAGCAAAAACATCTTTTGATGTTATTTTGTTAGAAGCTGGTGCAGCTAAATTAGGTGTAGTTAAAGTTGTAAAAGACTTAACAGGTTTAGGATTAAAAGAAGCTAAAGATTTAGTTGACGGTGCTCCAAAACCAGTTAAAGAAGGTATCTCTAAAGAAGAAGCAGAGTCTATCAAAAAGACTTTAGAAGAAGCTGGTGCAAAAGTAGAAGTAAAATAATTTACTTACAAAACTAAGGCGTTAGGGTGTGTTTGCTAGTCAAAACACCTTAACCCTTTTTTCTATTTTTAGTAATTTGTCGTGAATCTTTTAAGAATACTAACTAATTAACTTAATCACATTGGCTACACAAATAAAAAAATCACAGAGAATTAACTTCTCTTCGAACAAATTTCCAATTGAATATCCAGATTTTTTGGATATACAAGTGAAATCTTTTCAAGATTTCTTTCAATTAGAAACAACACCAGACAATCGTAAAAACGAAGGTTTATTCCGAGTGTTTGCCGAAAACTTTCCTATCTCTGATGCGAGAAACAATTTCGTATTAGAATTTTTGGATTATTTCGTAGATCCACCACGCTATGCTCTTGAAGAGTGTATTAGCCGTGGCTTAACTTATTCAGTGCCTTTAAAAGCTAAATTAAAGCTTTATTGTACTGATCCTGAACATGAAGATTTTGAAACCATCGTACAGGATGTTTATTTAGGAACAATACCATACATGACTCCGAAAGGTTCTTTCGTAATTAACGGAGCTGAGCGTGTTATCGTTTCTCAATTACATCGTTCACCAGGTGTGTTTTTCGGCCAAAGCCGTCACGCCAATGGTACTAAATTATATAGTGCTCGTGTTATCCCTTTCAAAGGTTCTTGGATTGAATTTGCTACAGACATTAATAATGTGATGTATGCATACATTGATCGTAAGAAAAAATTACCTGTAACCACGTTATTACGTGCTATCGGTTTTGAAAGTGATAAACAAATTTTAGAAATATTTGGTCTTGCTGATGAAGTGAAAGTTTCAAAAGCTGGATTAAAACGTGAAGTAGGTCGTAGATTAGCAGCTCGTGTATTAAAAACATGGATTGAAGATTTCGTTGATGAGGATACTGGAGAAGTTGTTTCTATTGAGCGTAACGAAGTTATTGTAGATCGTGAAACGATTTTAGATGATATTCACATTGACTTAATTGCTGATGCTGGTGTAAAATCTATTATCTTGCACAAAGAAGACGTAAACACGGCTGATTTTGCTATTATCTACAATACATTACAAAAAGATTCTACAAACTCTGAAAAAGAAGCAATCGAGTATATCTACCGTTTACTTCGTAATGCCGAACCACCTGATGAAGAAACAGCTCGTGGTGTTATTGATAAATTATTTTTCTCTGACAAACGTTATGATTTAGGAGAAGTAGGTCGTTTCCGTATCAACAAAAAGTTGAACATTGATATTCCTATGAATATTCGTGTATTAACTAAAGAAGATATTATCTTAATCATGAAATATTTGATTGAGTTAATTAATTCTAAAACTGATGTGGATGATATTGATCACTTGTCTAATCGTCGTGTTCGTACTGTTGGTGAACAATTATTCTCTCAATTTGGTGTTGGTTTAGCACGTATGGCTCGTACTATTCGTGAGCGTATGAATGTTCGTGATAACGAAGTATTTACTCCAACGGATTTGATTAATGCAAAAACATTATCTTCTGTAATTAATTCGTTCTTCGGAACAAATCAATTATCTCAGTTCATGGATCAAACCAACCCATTATCGGAAATTACGCATAAGCGTCGTTTATCGGCACTAGGGCCAGGTGGTTTATCTCGTGAGCGTGCAGGTTTTGAGGTTCGTGACGTTCACTACACTCACTATGGTCGTCTTTGTACTATCGAAACACCAGAGGGACCAAACATTGGTTTGATTTCTTCTTTATGTGTTTTCGCTAAAGTTAATAAATTAGGTTTTATTGAAACACCTTACCGTACAGTTACTAATGGTAAATTAGATTTCAACAAACCAGTAATTTATTTAACTGCCGAAGAAGAAGATCAAAAAAATATTGCTCAGGCAAACGTTGAATTAGATGAAAAAGGAAATATCATAAGTGATAAAGTAACCTTACGTTATGAAGGTGATTTCCCAATTCTTGATGCGGAAAA
>JBBQKU010000007.1:0-153451 GCA_038327195.1 Bacteroidota bacterium
CACGCATATTCAATCAAAGTTTGAAGTATTAAATTCAAATGAACCGTTAACTGCGAGAGGGATGCAAGAGGAAAGCTTTTGAAAATGCTTGCATTTAAAAAACTTGTAACGACAGCCCGTTCTGGCTCCCGCCAGACTCGCCCAAATCAATCATATTCAACCATAAACTACTTTCTTTCGCCAATCTGTTGTCTCCACATGGCATAGTATAAACCTTTCTCGTTTAATAAATCTTGGTGTTTACCAGATTCAATAATTGAACCTTGCTCTAACACAAATATTTTATCAGAGTGCATAATTGTAGATAATCTATGAGCTATTAATACCGTAATTTGATCTTTTTTAGATGAAATTTCGCGAATTGTATTTGTGATTTCCCCTTCCGTTATTGAGTCTAGAGCCGAAGTCGCTTCATCAAAAATTAATAAATTAGGATTTCTTAAAAGAGCTCTTGCAATCGATAAACGTTGTTTTTCGCCACCGGATACTTTTATACCACCTTCACCAATTGTTGTATTTATTCCATTTTCGGCACGTTTTAATAAATTTCCACAAGCAGCTTTTTCTAAAACAGAGTAAATCTCTTGGTCAGTTGCATCTGGTTTTACAAATAATAAATTATCTTTTATACTGCCCGAAAATAATTGTGCGTCTTGAGTTACAAAACCTAATTGTTGTCTTAATTCTATTAAATCAATCTCATTTGCATTTTTGTCATTATAATAAACGGCCCCTTCTTGTGGCGTATATAATCCAACTAACATTTTAACTAAAGTTGTTTTTCCACTTCCCGATGGGCCAACAAAAGCAATGGTTTCGCCAGCATTAGCATTAAAAGAAATGTTTTTAACAGCGTAGCTTGATGCAGTTTGGTGTTTAAATGAAACAGATGAAAACTTTAAACTATTAATTTTACCAATCGTTTTTGGATTTAAAGGTTTCTTTTCACTTTCAGAATTTAATAATTTTGTGAAATTATCCATTGATGCTTTTGTTTCATTGTAAGTTGTAATTACATTTCCTAACTCCTGTAAAGGCCCAAAAATAAAGAAAGAGAAAAACATTAAGGTTATTAAATCACCTGGTTTAATAGTTTCTTTAAACACATACATATATAAAACAAATACTAAACACGTACGCATAAAATGCACAGTAGTACCTTGAATAAAACTTAAACTTCTAACAAAACGAACTTTTTTTAATTCTAAACCTAATATTTTTATAGTGGTTGTATTTAATCGATTGACTTCTTGATTAGTTAAACCTAAACTTTTAACCAATTCAATGTTCCTTAACGATTCGGTAGTTGCTCCTGCTAACGCAGTTGTTTCCCCTAAAATTTGTTTTGAAACCGTTTTTATTTTTTTTCCTAAAAACGAACTTAATACCGCAATTACAGGAACGGTGGCTAAAAATAATGGCCCCAATAACACATCAATTTGCATAGCGTAAACAACCACAAATACAATACCCACAATTGATTGAAATAACATGGAAATTGATAAAGTAATAAATTTTTCACAATCAATTTTTACTTTTTGTAATTTACCTAAAGTTTCACCACTTCGTTGATCTTCAAAGTCTTGAAACGGTAAATCTAAAGCTTTTTTAATGCCATCTGTATACATTTGTGCACCAACTCTTTGAATGATGATGTTTGTGAAATAATCTTGAAAATTTTTAGCCAAACGAGACATCATAGCTGCTCCAATTGACAGTGATAAGAAAAACGCTAAGTCTTTCATAAACCAAAATTTATCATGATTATAATCTTTTAGGTTTACTCCAAGTTTGTTTAATAACTTACCAGTTACAATTGAATCGCACATCGAAAATGATTGGTTAATTGCTGCTAATATTAAGGCTAAGAATAAAATGCCTTTGTATTGTTTTATATAAGAATATAGAATTTTCATTTTTGAAATTTTGATTTTTAGAAGGTCATAAATTTATTAAAACAAATACTATTAATAACCAAAAGTGAATAACTAATTAAATGAATAACAAAAATCTCCTAAACAACATTTAATTTCACAGTATGAACTTTGGTATTTGTTTATTAAGCGTTATTCCTTGCCGTAAGGAACCTTCGAGTACTAGCGAAATGGTTTCGCAATTGCTTTTTGGGGAAACTTATAAAGTTATTGAAGAAAATGAAGATTGGTTAAAAATAATAACCAATTTTGATAATTACGCTTGTTGGATAAGTGCTAAGCAGCATAATCAACTTTCAGAAAAAGATTTTAATGCTTTAGATGCTTCTATTATTAGTTCTGAAATGGTTCAAGTAATTAATAATTCAAATACTAATACACTTTTTCCACTTACAATTGGTGCAACCATACCAAATTTAAAAACCAACCAAGTTGTTGTCGGTAATCATTCGTTCACTTTTGAAGGAATGACAACTAATGCTTCTATTAAAAAAAATGTAGAAGATATAAAACAAACAGCTTATTTGTTTTTAAATGCTCCTTATTTATGGGGAGGAAGAAGTCCATTTGGGATTGATTGTAGTGGATTTACTCAGTTAGTTTTTAAATTAAATGGGTATCACATTCCGCGAGATGCAAGTCAGCAAGTAGAATTAGGAACAGCTTTAAGTTTTGTAGAAGAGGCCCAGAGTGGTGACTTAGCTTTTTTTGATAATGAAGAAGGTCATATTGTTCATGTAGGAATGGTAATAGACAATCAACAAATTATACACGCTAGTGGTTGCGTGCGTATTGATAAATTTGATCATTATGGAATATTTAATTCTGATACAAAAAAATACTCTCACATGTTAAGAGTTATAAAGCATGTGATTGACTAATTTTTTACAGATTTTAAACTATTGACAAGGGCTTTTTATTTGAACCTTTTCATTTTCTGTTGCTATTTCATTGTATTTTTTTAAATCGAGGCATCCACTTTCTGTTTGTCCTATTTTGATTTTTAAATTTCCTCTTCGTAAATAATAATCAGGAATTGTTGCATTTACATTTATTGCTTTTCCGTAATCTTCAATTGCACTTTTAAATTGTTTTAATTCTGCTTTTGCATTGCCTCTGTAATAATAAGCATCGGCATTTAAGGTTTCAAGTTTAATAACTGAATTAAAATCTAGAATCGCTCCTTTATAATCGTTCAAATTATTTTTAATTAATCCTCTTAAAAAATAACTATCTGTATGGTTTTTGTCAATTTTAATTTGCTGACTATAATCCGCAATAGCTCCTTTATAATCATGCATTGTTTCTTTTACAAAACCTCTATCAAAATAGGCCATGGAATCGTTTGGATTGATTTCAATAATCTTACTAAATTCTTCTATTGCACCTTGGTAATCTTTTAAATTAAATTTTTCAACAGCACATTTATTTAAATCTTCTTTTGATTGAGAAAAACAATTTGAAATTGAAAATATTATTAGAAGTAAAATACTTAGTCGATTCATTTTTAATATTAAAATATGGTGTAAAATTAATTTTTTTTCAGGAATTACTCGGATTTAAATCAATTATTAAATTTAATTTTGTTTATCCTAAAATTCTACAAATTCAATCGGCATGTAAAATAATTTAATAGTTTACCTTTGCAGATATTAGTTTTTTATAAATATTTTAAAGTTTAGTAATGAATAAAATTGGATTTATTATAGGATTATTTTTTTTGAATACAGTTTCATTATTTTCTCAAGATAAAGAAATAAAAATTGATGGTTATGCTCAAGGTTCAACCTATCATATAACCTACATTGATAAGCAAAGTAGAGATTTTCAAGCTGAGATCGAAAAAATATTAGCTGATTTTGACAATTCACTATCTACTTATATTCCCAATTCTATTATTTCTAGAATTAATTCAAATCAAAAAAATGTAATTGTAGATAACTATTTTATTACCTGTTTTAATAAAGCTAAAGAGGTTTGGCAAAATACTGAAGGTGCTTTTGACCCTACCGTTTATCCATTGGTTAATGCTTGGGGGTTTGGCCCAGGAAAAAAACAAAAAATTGAAAAATCAAAAATTGATAGCATTCTTAAATTTGTAGGTTTTGATTTAATTAAACTGAAGGGAAATAAAGTTATTAAAAAAGATCCTCGCGTTGCTTTAGATTTTAATGCCTTTGCACAAGGTTATTCTGTTGATGTGGTTTCTGAATTTTTAAATTCAAAAGGAATTACATCCTATATTGTTGAAATTGGTGGCGAGGTATACGCAAAGGGAAAAAATGTAATTGGAGAATTTTGGAAAATTGGGATTGAAAAGCCAATTGATAACAAGGACAGTGAAAATCCACTAAAAGCAATTGTTAATCTCGAAAATCTTGCAATTGCAACCTCTGGTAATTATCGAAGATTTATTATTGAAGATGGCGTAAAATATGCTCATCACTTGGACCCAAAAACAGGGTATCCAACTAAGAATAATTTATTAAGTGCATCTATTTTTGCAAAAGATTGTATTACATCGGATGCCTATGCTACTGGGATTTTAGTAATGGGACTTGATAAATCAAAAGTGTTTTTGCAATCTCATCCAGAAATACAAGCTTATTTAATTTATTCAGATGATCAAGGAAACTATCAAGTATTTGAAACGCCAGGTTTAAAGTCAATCGTGTCTGAGGCTGAGGAATAATCCTTTTCAATATCTGAATGAAAGAGTTTTTTTGTCTCATTAAGTATTACCAATGATACTGGTAAAAAAGTAATTTTAATTGAAGATTCTTAATTATACCTTTCTGGTTTAAGTTATTATTAATATTCATCCTAAATTAATTCGATTACTAACCTTATAATTTAGTATCAAACTTGTTTTATTGATGAATAATAAGATGTTTATATATTTCAAATTTCATATTATAAAAAAAGAGGCTGCCCTTATTAAGACAGCCTCTTTATATTTTTAGAATATTTATTATTATTTATTTAAAATAACTTTATAATTAGATGCTCCATTTTCGTTTGAAACATTAATAATATATATGCCATTTGCAAAATTTGAAAGATCAATATTTTTTGTTCCACTTGTTGTGTTGTCTGTTTTTTCTTCATAAACAATCATACCCATTGTGTTTAACACTTTGATGTTATTTGTTTTCTTGAAATCAATATTTACAATTCCGTTGCTTGGATTTGGATAAATAACCACTTCAGGATTATTAGTATTAGCTTCGTTTATTGATGTTGGCATTGTAGGTACCCAATCTAATTTAACGCCAGTAAAGTTAGCTGTTGCTGCTGGTAATTGATTGTCGGCAATGGCTCCTTTTGTAAATGTGTATGATGTTACAGCAGTGCTGGTAGTTCCATGATTCCATGTTTCTTCAATAGTTACTTTGTAAATTCCATCTGGCACTAAAGTTCCTGCAGCATTGGTGCCATCCCAAGTAATTGTAGTTGCTAAAAATGATGCTCTTGTAGCTCCGGTAGTTGCACTCACGCAGTTACAAGAAGCAGACATACAATTTGACGCAGTTCCGCCAGAATTTACTGCAAATGTTGGTAAATGGTCACTAGTTCCACCACCTGGACCTGCATTACGTAATTTTGTTTTTACAAATGCACCAGCATTTGATTGCACCCAAACAGCAATTGCATTTCTAGATCCAGAATAACAAGGTGATTTTGTAACGGGAGTAAAGGTAAATGTTAAAGTGCCTGCTGTTTGTGCAGCTAAAGATGCAGAAAAACACACTGCCAACATTGATAAATTAAATAAACTTTTTTTCATAATAAATTTTGCTTTTTTTTTACAAAACTAAAAATAAATTTTGAAAAACAATTATTTTTATTGTTAAAACACCAATAAATAAAGCCTTTCTGTAGTATTCTTGTATATTTAGTAACGTTATATTTACTTGAAATGTGTAGTTTTTTTGAATTAGAAAATGCGTCAAAAAATATAGAATAAATAAAAGTATTTAAGGGAATTTTATGAGATGGAATAATAAAATTGAAATCTATTATTTAATCTCACAAAATGTTTCACTCATTGGAACATTACCATAATTTGAATTATAATAATCGTCGCATTTTTGTTTTGCTTGACTTTTTGAGCATCTTTTAGAAAATGCAATAAATTCACCCCCTGGGTTTGTACATTTACAATTATAGTGTTTCTCACAATTGCTAAATAAAATAGCTGTAAGTGCTAAAATATTAATAGTTAATTTTTTCATTTCAAATGTTATACTTATTAGTTTATAAATATAACGAAATCAAGTAGCGTTTATTACAGAATTGTTTAAATATTCAGAAAGTCAATTCGTTCAATATCATTTAAGTCATTCTTAATAAATAAACTATATTAGTATAATGAAATTTATAAAACTGATAATTTTTATTTTACTGTGCTTTCAGTCAGTTTATAGCCAACAGCCATCCTATTATAAATTAGGAGAAAAACAATTTGAAGGAGTTCAAATTTATGATGTGATACAGGATAAACAGCTTAATTATTGGTTTGCTACAGATCAAGGCTTTTATAAATATGATAGTTATAGTTTTGAAAAAATAGAATGTGAGGGAATGAAAGGGCTTTTCGCCTTTGGTTTTGTTATTAATAATAACGGGGAAATATTTTGCTATAATTTAAATCATCAAATACTCAAAATAAAAAATAGTGTATGTTCCGTTTTTTATGAACTAAATGAAAAAGAGCGATCAAATGATATTTATTTAGCAATTTCTAATAGTGGTAATTTAATAATTTCCTCAAAAACACTAATTATTTTTAATGAATCGAGTATACAAAAAAATAGGATTACAAATAGATTAAATTATTATGGCCCATTATTCAATAAAATAGACAAAACTACGATATGTCATTCTTCCGGAAAAGATTCAATTACAATTATTGATGGTGATAAAATTCGATTAGAGAAATTATTAAATAAAGGAAATAAAATAAGTGGTATTCTTCAATTTTTTAGGATTAACAAAAACTCGTATGCAGTTAGTTCGTCTGATAAATCTATTTACGCATTTGATGAAAATAATAATGAATTAAGCCCATTATCTGAAAGTAAATTATTAGAAACGAACGAACATTTAAGGTATTATAATGAAAATAATCAATTGTGGATTGCTGGAACAATTTCTGGAGTAAGATTATTGACAGATTTAGTTAAAAAAAACATATCAGAATTAATGTTTTCCCAATACCTAATTTCAGATGTTTTTAAAGACCATGAAGGTAATATTTTATTAAGTACTTTTAATAATGGTGTTCTCGTTATTCCGAATCTAAAAATTCCAGATGTTATAAATCTACCCGAAAATCAATCTATTGTAAGTATTCATAATGATGATGAAATTGGATTACTCATGGGAACATTAAATGGTGAGTTAATATCTTTTCAAAATGATAAAAGTAAAGTATTATCAAATTATGGAACAAGGCCGCTTCAAACTCTTTACAGTTGGAAAAATTTCCCCTATGTTATTTATGATGATGGTCCAATAAAAGCCTACGATAAAAAAACTAGCCGTGTTTTTACAATAAATACATCATCTCTTAAAGACGCAGTAATAAATAATGAAAAGGATATTTATTTAGCTTTAAATACTGGTGTTAGTAAAGTAACCATTAATAATTTCAATTCTTTTAAAACAGAACAGATACCCGCTTTAAAAATGCGTTGTTATTCAATAGAAATTGAGCCAAACACAAATAATGTGTTTGTGGCAACAGCTGACGGACTAAAAATTCTTAAAAATGATGGAAGTGTTGTAAATACTGTATTTAATGGTAAACAAATTTTTGCAAATGATTTATGTATCGAAAAAAACACACTATTTGTTGTAACTAAAAAAGATGGAATCTTAACATTTGAGAATGGAAAATTTCAGAAACAAATTATTTTAAAAGTAAATAATAAAGAGTTTGAAATCTCTAAATTAATTATTTCCAATGACAGAATATATGCCAATTCTTCACTTGGATTTTTTGTTTTTGACAAACAAGGTAAATTGTTGGTTCAACTCAATAAGATGCATGGCTTTTCTACTAATAAGATTTTTGATTTTGAAATTGTTGGTAACCAATTATGGATAACCCATTCTAAAGGAGTTCAGAAAATTGACATTAATCAATTAGAAATTAAGATTGAAAAACCAATTATAAAAATTGAATCTATTGAGGTCAATGATAGTTTAATTTATGAAATAAATAAAACGACACTATTTGATAGTTACAAACGTAAATTTCGTTTTATTGTTTCTTCACCAACCCTTCGTAATAGTGAGAATATAGTATACCACTATAAGTTAATAGGTTATGATAGTAAATGGTTAATTGCTGGATTTTATGATAATAAAATTATTTATAATGCCCTTGCTCCAGGAGATTATACTTTTTTAGTAAAGGCTGAAAATCAAGGCGTGTTTAGTGAGAGTTTAGCTTATAATTTTACAATCTCAACTCCTTTTTATTTGCGGTGGTGGTTTATAATTGCTACAATTTTAATATTTATGATTTCAGTAATATTTTTATATCGTTGGCAAATTAGCGTTCAACGTAAAAAATCTGAACAGCTGAGCGAATTAAATGCTTCTAAGTTAACAGCTATCCTTTCACAAATGAATCCTCATTTTATTTTCAATTCCTTAAACTCTATACAAGATTTGATTTTAAAAGGAGATGTTGAAAATTCGTATTCATATATTACTACTTTTTCGAACATGGTAAGGAGAACGTTGAATTACTCCGAAAAAGATTTTATTGACATTGATCAAGAACTAAAATTACTTGAATTGTATTTATCATTAGAGAAATTAAGATTTAAAAAAGATTTAGATTACAAAATTCACATTGAAAATATGGAAGATATAATGATTCCTCCTTTATTAATTCAACCATTTATTGAAAATGCCCTTGTACATGGTTTGCTGCATAAAGAAGGAAAAAAAATACTTTTAATTACACTCAAAATTGAAGATACACTTGTTTGTATCATTGAGGATAATGGAGTTGGTAGAGAAAAATCAAAGCAGATTAAACAACGACAAAAGGTAGAACACGAATCATTTTCTGGAAATGCAATTCAAAAAAGATTTGAAATATTAAGTAAAGTTTTTGGAGGAAATTTTGGTTATATGTTCGAGGATTTATTTGAAGGCGATGTGTCAATTGGAACTAGGGTTACTTTAAAAATACCTTTTAAACGGAAATTTTAATCTGTTACTGAATTAAATTGTCCATTACTAAAGTTTAATAGTTATGAAAGCCTTTAATACTTATTTTGCATTAAATGAATAAAATAAAAGCCATATTAGTTGATGATGAGGAAAGTGCAAGAGATGTTCTTGAAAATCTACTATTGCGTTTTTGCCCTGAGGTTAGTTTAATAGCAAAATGTGAAAATGTACCACAAGCTGTTAAATTAATAAAAAAAGAAATGCCCGATTTAGTTTTTTTAGACATTGAAATGCCTAATTATGCTGGTTACGAAATCGTTAAATTTTTTGATAAAGTTAACTTTGAAATTATTTTTATTACTGCTTATGATCAATATGCAATTCGGGCATTTGAAATAGCAGCTATTGATTATTTATTAAAACCTATTGATATAGACCGCCTAAAACATGCTGTTGATAGAGTGAAGCAACGCCAAAATATAGAGCTCCAATCACAACGATTATCTGTTTTAAGTACATCTTTAGAAACTAAACAACTTAAAAATATTGTTGTTTTTGATAAAGGAAATCAAAGTGTATTACCTATAGATAGTATAATAGCTATTGAAGCAATGGAATCTTATTGTACGATTCATACGGCTGATAAAAAACATATTGTAAGTAAAAATTTGAAACACTTCGAGACAATATTTGATAAATTACCCAATTTTTTAAGAGTTCATAAATCTTGGATTATTAATAAAGAGTTTATAAGACATTATTCAAAATCGGAGCTTTCCATTTATCTTAATAATGGACTTATCGCTAAATTATCTAAATATAAAAAAGCTGAATTTGAAACTTCAATTCTAGCTTAGTTTTTATCCATTCCTAAACTAAATTGTCCGTTGCTGAACAATTATAATTTAGACTTAATTGTTGTTATATGTTTGCATCTCAATTAAAAAAAAGAGATACAAAATATGAAATTCAGAATTATCCTTATTCAATTATTAACTGTTGTATTGTTTAATTTAAATGCTCAGGAAAATCAAAATGTTGAGCTTTTAAAATTAACATCAGGTAATTTTACAGTCAATAAAGTAGTTGAAGGTGGAAGCAATTTTAAATTTGAAACTTCAGCAAAGCCTTGGCCAATAAGCTTTAATAAAGAAGGTGATCGATTTACAGAAATAGTAATTAACAGAGCAGGTATTATTGAAGAAAAATATCAGGCTGATTTACCTGGATTTCCTGCATATTATAAAAGTACTACCTCTGAAATAGTTATTACAGCAATTGACAAAAAAATTTATTATTATACATGGAGTGTAAAAATGGGTGCCACTATTAAATATATTTTTTCTGAATCAAAAGTTAAAAACTATCTCGATGAAAAAACTATACTAGAAAATTATAGAAATTCAATTAAAGAACTTCAAATTTCAGCACGAAGCCAAAGAATTGAAGAAAATAATGCCATTGCAGAAAAACTTGCTGAAGAAAATACGTTAAAAGGAAAAAAAATAAAATCAGTTAAAATTATCCCAATCAATAATTCAACAGAAATTGGCTTATTATCTATACTTGCCATCGGTATTGAATTTGAATTAGACAACGGGAAAATACTTAAAACAACAAATCTTGGTGGGTTTACTCCATATACAGATATTGAAACAGAAGTTAGTGGTGGTGATTTTGCTGGTGGTGATTTTAAGATTGCTGATGATAGCAGAAAAATAGTGAATGATAAAATAGAAATTACAGCTTGGTCAAAATTTGACGATAAAAAAATTAAGAGCAAATATAGCCTTCCACTTAATTATAAAAAAGATGTGAATTATAATTTTCAAGGTGCTTCTGGTGCTAGTGGTAGAGGTTATACTGTAGGATATACTGTAAATGGAACTAATGGAATGGACGGAAAGAGTGTGAATATTACTGTTACTTCCATAACTATCAATAATGAAAAAATTAACAAGTTATCAATTACAGATGCTTCAACCGGAAAGCTTTTAACGGAATCAAAAATACAGGTTAATTATACATTAAACATTAACACTAATGGTGGAAGTGGAGGAAATGGAACTGAAGGAAAAGATAATGGCGGTAATGGCGGACACGGCGGAAATGGTGGTAACATTATTTTATCTGGTAACGGAATTGAATCGTTAAAAATTATGTCGACAACTTACGGTGGAAAAGGTGGTGTAGGAGGGAAAGCAAAAACCCAAGTTTATAATAATGGCATAAACGGAAGTACCGGCAGTAACGGAATAGTAACTAAATAAATATATAAAATCAAAAACAAATAAAAACAAAAATGAAAAAACTAAAAATTATCTTATCAGCAGCCATGTTTGGCCTATTTGTAACTAATGTTAATGCGCAAAAACCAGGAAATTTCGAAGCCTTCAATCAAGAAAAAGATGAGTTGGCTATTACAGGGCAATACTTCGGAAAATCAGATAAAAAATCGTACGGATTAAGATTTGTGAAAGAGGCAAACGGCAAAATTATAAATGAACTAGATTATTTTGAAAAAAAGAAAAGCGTTGAGCCACAATTGAAACTTACTTTAAAAGAAAGTTACTATACAAAAAATAAAGTAAAACTTTTTTATGTTTGGGTTAGCACAAGTGCAGCTAGTTATGTAGAGGTTATGGAAATTGCACCAGGCGTAATAGCTCAAATTGCTGGTGATAGAAGTCAGAATGATGATAACCCAATTCCACTTGATGCAAAAAGAACAGTTACAGATCTTTATATTAAAGACCAAGCAACTATAGATACTTGGGATTTAGAAACTGCTCAAGCAAAGGTTGATATGATTATTGCGTCGCTAAACACTGAGAAATTAGAAAAGGAAACAGCAGAATGGATGAAAAATGAAGTATATGCTAAAAACATTGAAAAAGTAGTATTTGCAAATCAATGGTATCATCTTCAAAAACAAGGTTATTCAAATAAAATTGCAGTAACTGGCGCTGACTTTAAAACAGAATTAGATATGGCAGGAAACATGGTATTTATGGCTTTCTTTAAATATCCACCATCAGTAAAATATCCTGGTCAACAATTAAATATTGAATATGAAATGAATGGACAAAAAACAAGCAGAGAGGTTTTAAGAAAAAAATCGGCCGCTTGGAGTAATATGGTAAAGATTCTTGAAACTAAAACTTGGGATTGTCGTCAATCAGAAACGCGTTCAATTCGCGAATATAACCAATACCAAAGCCAATTTGTACAAGATTATGCTGCTATACAGGTGTTATATAACAACAAAGATAAATTCAAAGTTGGACAAACGTATGATTTAACAGTGAAATTTTATGCTCATAGAGATGGAGAAAACGGAGATTTAATAGCACAAGGTATTGTTAAATTAAAATATACGGAAGAAGCTAAAAAGGTTTTTGAAGGCGATCCAAAAAAACCAGAAATAAAAGGTGTTTGGGCTCAATTTGAAGCATTCTTAAACGAATAATCCTTAATTGTTTATTAAATCTATCAAACAATATTGTTATTAATAAAGAGAGTTTCAGTATTTACTGAAACTCTCTTTTTATGAGGCTTGCACCGCAGGTGTTTATTTTTATACTTTAGAGTATAGTAATGCTCTTAATGAACAAAAAAAAACTGAATGGGTATATTACATTGATAAGGTAAGAGATAAAATCCTATCCTCGCTAATGAGCGAGGATAGGTTTATTTGTAAATTGAAAATCAATTTTTTATTACATTTACACATGTTTAAGTCTCATTTTAAAATAATTATTTTTATAATTTTAATATGTGTTGCTAGTAATGTTCGTGCTCAAAAAAATTTAGTGCCTAATTGGAGTTTTGAGGAATATTCGCTTTGTCCTAATTACACAACATGTACATGTCAATTTCCATCCACAACAATAACTTCTGTAAAAGATTGGTTTTGTGTTTACTGGTATTTATCTCCAAATTATTTCAATGTATGTTCTTCTGTTTCTACATTTAGTGTGCCAAATAATGGCTGGGGATTTCGTAATCCGAAAACAGGAAATGCTTATATGAATGGTGTCATGTATACAAAAAGTCCTGGAGTTAATGGTTGGGGGGTAGAGTACATTGAATGCCAACTTATAAGTAAGTTAGATACAAATAAAACTTATTGTGTTAAATATTATGTGAGTCGTTCAGGGAATGATGGTTGTTATGGTATTAGTGGCTTAGGAGCTTTATTTTCAAATTCAATAATAAGCACATATAATTCATTAGATGGAATGATTACAGGAGTTGCACAAGTCAAAAATCCTTTATCTAATATTATTACTGATACCAAAAATTGGTCAGTAATTAGTGGCACTTTTACGGCAAACGGAAATGAACAGTATTTAACTATAGGTAATTTTAACCCTTTGCCAAATTCAGATACTTTATGCGATACGTCATTACCTATTTTGCCATATCAACAAAATCTTGCTACAGCTTATTACTTCGATGACGTATCAGTGGAAGAAGTTTTAAATGCCGATGCTGGTGCAAACCAAACTATTGCCTGCGGAGATAGTGTGCGTATAGGTTTGGATAGTGCTTGGGCAGCAAGCTATACTTGGTTCCCAAGCACAGGTTTAGCAAATGCACAAGTTCCAATGCCAATTGCTCACCCAACCATTACAACTACCTACACCGTTACAAAACAACAATGCGAGGTAACTACAACCAGCACTGTTACTGTTTTTGTTACAAATACCTGCCCCTACATTAATTACTTAGATGAATTTATGATTCCTAATGTTTTTACCCCAAACGGAGATAACACCAATGATGCCTGGCAATTTACATTAGGCTTAGGTAACAACCTTAAAAGTTTACATATATACAACCGCTGGGGTTTAGAAATAAAAAGTTCCCAAATACAAACACAAAGTTTTATTAAATGGGATGGCTACACCACAGCAGGAGAGCCATGTACAGCAGGTGTTTATTTTTATACTTTAGAGTACAGCAATGTGTTAGGCGAACAAAAAAAACTGAATGGGTATATTACTTTGATAAGGTAATGCTAATTGTTATATGTTTTAATCCAATAAAACATTTGCCGCATCGAGCGAAGTCGAGATGCCGCGATAAGTTCTCGACTTCGCTCGAACTGACATTGGACTAAAACTAAATAGCAAATGGTATAATGAGAAAATTTTTACAAAAATCAGCGTTATGATTACACTAATTCTTTTATCTTTGTTTCCCTAAATTAAAAACCCATGTTGTAAATGGGAAACACATGATGATAAAAATTACATTACCCGATGGTTCGGTTCGTGATTACGAAAAAGGAACTACTGCAATGCAAGTTGCAACAAGCATTAGCGAAGGTTTGGCACGCAATGTTTTAGCCGCAAAGTTAAATAGTGAAGTTGTTGATGCAAACACAACCATTAACGAAAACAGCACCTTAAGTTTATTAACCTGGAATGATGATGATGGTAAAAATACCTTATGGCATTCATCAGCCCATTTATTAGCCGAAGCTTTAGAAGCCTTATATCCAAACGTTAAATTTTGGGTTGGCCCACCTTTAGAGGCTGGTTTTTATTATGATGTTGATTTAAATGGAGAAGTTTTAACACCTGCCGATTTCGAAAAAATTGAAGCTAAGATGTTAGAGTTAGCACGTTTAAATAGTGTATTTATTCGTAAAGAAATTAGCAAAGCAGATGCTATCAAATACTTTACTGATAAAGATGATTCGTATAAATTAGATTTATTAGAGCGTTTAGAGGATGGAAACATTAGCTTGTATACACAAGGTAATTTTACGGATTTATGCCGTGGTCCGCACATTCCAAACACTGGATTTATTAAAGCTGTAAAGGTTTTAAGCATTGCAGGTGCCTATTGGAAAGGCGACGAAAAAAATAAAATGTTAACTCGTATTTATGGAATTGCTTTTCCAAAAGATAAAGAATTAAAAGAATATTTAGTTTTATTAGAGGAAGCAAAAAAACGTGATCATCGTAAATTAGGTAAAGAATTAGAATTATTTTGTTTCTCCGAAAAAGTAGGAGCAGGCTTACCGTTATGGTTGCCAAAAGGAGCAATGTTGCGCGAACGCTTAATTCAGTTTTTACAAAAAGCGCAATTAAAAGCTGGTTATTTACCAGTTGTTACACCTCATATTGGTCAAAAAGAATTATATGTTTGTTCTGGCCATTATGAAAAATATGGTGCTGATTCGTTTCAGCCAATTAAAACGCCTCATGAAGGTGAAGAGTTTTTCTTGAAACCAATGAACTGTCCGCATCACTGCGAAATTTATAAAGCATCTCCAAAATCTTATAAAGATTTACCGGTTCGTTATGCTGAGTTTGGCACCGTTTACCGTTACGAGCAAAAAGGCGAATTACATGGTTTAACGCGTGTGCGTGGCTTTACTCAAGATGATGCCCATTTATTTGTTCGTCCCGATCAAGTGCAAGAGGAGTTTGAAAAGGTAATTGATTTGGTATTGTATGTATTTAATGCCTTAGATTTTAAAGATTATACGGCCCAAATTTCATTGCGCGATCCTGAAAATAAAACAAAATATATTGGAACAGACGAAAATTGGAATTTAGCGCAACAAGCTATCATTGATTCGGCCGCCAAAAAAGGCTTACGTACAGTTGTTGAAACTGGCGAAGCGGCTTTTTATGGTCCAAAATTGGATTTTATGGTTAAAGATGCAATTGGTCGTAAATGGCAATTAGGAACGATCCAGGTTGATTACAATTTACCAGAGCGTTTTGAGTTAGAATACACGGGTTCAGATAATTTAAAACACCGTCCGGTAATGATTCACCGTGCGCCATTTGGGTCATTAGAGCGTTTTATTGCCGTATTAATTGAGCATTGTGGTGGTAATTTTCCACTTTGGTTAACGCCAAATCAATACGCCATTTTACCTATAAGTGAAAAATATAACGATTATGCGAAAAAAGTTTCAGAATTGCTAAATAATTCCGATATTCGCGGCCTTGTTGATGAGAGAAATGAGAAAATTGGGAAGAAAATTCGTGACAATGAGGTAAACAAAGTACCGTTTATGCTTGTAGTTGGCGAAAAAGAGGCGGAAGAAGGAACAGTTGCGGTGCGTGAACATGGTAAAGGCGATATAGGAACAATGACTATTGAAGACTTTGCAAAATTGATACAAACCACTATTGAAAGCGATTTTAAACAAAAGAGTATATAATTATTAATTAAAAGCGGAGGTCATTATTAGCGTATTTAAAAAACCAATAAACAACAACAACAAAAATACTGGGCCAATTAAGCCTGGTACTGCTCCTACAACACCAGTTCCGGCAAAGCGTCCACGTGGTTTAAGAGAAGGATTTAAACGTCCAGGAGTTAGAGAAGAACAACATCGTATAAATAATAACATTCGTAATGTTGTTAATGTACGTGTAGTAGGAGATGATATCGAACCAGGAGTTTACACCATTGCTGAAGCTATTAAAATGGCTCGTGATATGGAAGTAGATTTAGTTGAGATAGCTCCAAATGTTGATCCTCCTGTTTGTAAGTTGATTAATTACGGTAAGTATTTATACGAATTAAAGAAGAAAGCGAAAGAAGTAAAAGCAAAAGCTTCAAAAGTTGTGGTAAAGGATATTCGTTTTGGTCCACATACTGATGAACATGATTATTTATTCAAAAAGAATCATGCTATGAAGTTTTTACAAGAAGGAAGTAAAGTAAAAGCGTTTGTGTTTTTTAGAGGGCGAGAAATTGTATTTAAAGAGCAAGGAACAATTTTATTATTACGTTTTGCATCTGAGTTGGAAGAGTGGGGTAAAGCAGAGCAATTGCCTGTTTTAGAAGGTAAAAAGATGTTAATGGTTCTTGCTCCTAAAAAAGTAGGAAAATAAATTAGAGTACTAACAAATAAAATAAATAAAGTAAAATGCCAAAAATGAAAACAAACTCTAGTGCAAAGAAGAGATTCTCTGTAACTGGGACCGGCAAAATTAAAAGAAAACACGCTTTCAAAAGTCATATTTTGACAAAGAAAGCTACAACACGTAAACGTGAGTTATCAAAAACAGGCTTAGTACATAAGCGTGATATGAATAACGTGAAGTTTATGCTTTGTATGTAATCTTATAAGTTACTAAAAAATTAGATTTTTTAAGGCGAATCAAATTTTTAAACCACAGTTTACTTAAGGTAAACGAGGATTTAAAAATTTAAATTCAACGAAGAAAAAGCAATATTTTAGAATTTATAATTAACCCGAGTAAAACGGTTATTAAATTAACCAGAAACTACGTTTTAAAAGTGCTAAAAATTAGCCACGTAAAATCAAAAAATTAAAAAGAAATGCCACGTTCAGTCAATCACGTTGCGAGTAGAGCTCGCAGAAAGAAAATCCTAGCTTTAACTAAAGGTTATTGGGGTGCTAGAGGTAATGTTTGGACAATCGCCAAAAATACTTTAGAAAAAGGTTTAACTTATGCTTACCGCGATCGTAAAAACAAAAAACGTACGATGCGTTCATTGTGGATACAACGTATTAATGCAGGTGTTCGCCAATACGGAATGAGTTATAGCGAATTTATTGGAAAAGTAAATTCAAAAAACATTGGTTTAAACCGTAAAGTTTTAGCTGATTTAGCAATGAATCATCCAGAAGCGTTTAAAGCAGTTGTTGATCAAGTAAAATAATTACTCGAAACATAATTTTTCAAAAGCCGTTCGATAAGAACGGCTTTTTTTATGATTTTATACCAATTTGATTTATTGGACAGACCAAAAATTTCTTGTATAATGCCGATGCAATAGCTGTTTAGACCAATGTAATTGGTCTATAACAGATATGCTTTCGGTATAAAATTTAGGAATTGAATCAAATACTTGACAAAAATCAGTTTTTGAACTGACGCAAATCATTAAAACTGTTCTATAAAATTCTGACTTTTGTATTTGTAATATTTAAAATTAGAATGACTACGATTAAGACAAATAAGCCAATAAAGGCATCAGAAGTAAAGAAAACATTTAATAACCAATTTCCATTTTTGAGAATTGAGTTTTTTAAAAAGAAACATAAAGCTTTACAAGGTTCTTTGAAAAAGGAATTAATAGCTGAAGATTTCATAATTAATTCTGATGGTGGTTCAATTGAATTTAAAGACGATATGTTAGTTTCTGAATTAGAAAAACAGTTTGAAGATAAACTTAAATTATCAGTGCAGGTTTTTAGAAAGTCTGGAAAATCATGGTTAGAAACTACCTTTACAGATGGTTGGAGTTTGAAAAAACAAAATCAAGAAGGTTTAGATTTAAGTCAAATTTAATTTATTTTTTTACCCAAATAAAAAAGGAATCTAATTTTAGATTCCTTTTTTATTTTATTAATTATTTGATTGTAATAATTTATCCAATTTTTAAAAAGGAACACCTGGAGTTCCACCTTCAGTCATCAGACTTAATTCAGGCTTAATACATAAAACTGGCACTTTAGAATTATTAATTAATTGATGAATAAAATTATCTAGTAATATGGATTTAAATTCAGTGTCTTGATCTGTCATAGAAACAATGATTTCAGCACCAACCTTTTTTGCGAATTGTAAAGTTTTCTTTACTTTATGCTCAGTTTTTGAAATTTCACTTGTAACAAGCACATTGCGTTTATTACATTCTTTTTCAATTTGGTTTATATATACCTCTAATTTAAATTTATCTGTTTTTTCTGCTTCATTATAAAGGGCAATTACATTTAATTGTCCACCAAATAATTTAGCGAGTTGAATGGCCACATTAACTTTTTGGCGAGTATGAGCAGATAAATCAATAGGTAATATAATATTTTCATATCCTTTTTGCGAAGGATTAGTTCTTACTGTTAAAACAGGTATTTCAGTTTTAGTTAAAGTTCTGTATGTATTAGTTCCTATAAATAAATCATTATTTGAGTCGCCACCTTGTGTTCCCATTATGATTAAGTCAGCATTATTTTCTTTACAAATATTTGCTATTTCTGTGCTAACGCTTCCTGTAGAAAAAATAGAACTTGTTTTTACACCATATTGTTTTTGAATTCGTGTGGCTTCAGCTGAAAGTTTCTCTGATAAAAATTCAGAAATAGCGCTTGGCTTTGTTACATTTAGAATTGGTAATAGCATATTTAAAAGTTCATTTTTCTTTTGAACATTTAGAATAATAATCTCTCCTTTGGTTAATGCTGCTATAAAAGCGGCATGTTTTACTGCGTTTTCAGCTGTTTCTGAAAAGTCAAAAGGCACTACAATTTTTTTTGTTTTTAAATTAATCATGTTTTTATATTTAATTATGAATTGATATTACGGGAACACTAGATGATAAAATTATTTTTTGAGAATTTGTTTCAATAAACAAATTATGTAAATCGCTATAATGATGACTAATAACCATGATTAAATCAGCATCTGATTTTTTAGCATATGTTTTTAAGCCAGTCTCGAAACTTGAAGATTTATAGTTTGTAATATTGATTCGCTTATATTTTATTGGGTTTATTATAGTTTCTTTATTAGTATCAATGTGAACAAATTCAGTTTCTACAGCCAATAATTTAATTGTAGAATGAATCAAATTTGAAAGTTTAAGCTGGATTGGCTCTTTATTATCAAGTGCTATAAGCATTTTATTTATGCGGTGAACTTTATACTTTTGTGGTACTGTAATAATTGGACAGCTTATTTTTCCTGTTAAATCAAGTGTAGTTGTGCCACTTAATAATTTCATTAATTTATTTTTAACTTCTAAACCAATAACAACAAGCGAAATTTTATGATTTTTAGAAAGAAATGCCACCCTATTTCTAATTCCATCATAAGTAATTTCAGTTTCAAATTTTATAGTTTTATATTCCTCAGATAATTTAGTTTTTAATTCATTTATTTTATTCTCAACATTATGATATATATCAACGTTATCAATAAAAAACAAGCCTGAATTCGTATGAACAATTGGAGCAGTTAATGCATGAAATAATAAAATTTTTGAATGAGATTGTTTTGCAACTTGAATAGCATAGTTTAAACTATTTTCTGATGATTTTGTGAAGTCTACGCCTACTAATATGGTTTTCATATTTATTTAAATATTAGGGTATCAATTCCAAAATAAAAATAGTTTGACAAAAGAAATATTGAAATAATTAAAGCAGCTCTTGGGAAAACATGTTTTAAGTCCCACATTGGATTAACATATGAAAATGCAAAAGTCACCAAAAGTAAATCAATACCAAGTAAGATATGAATGAAATTATGAAATAAACCAATCACTAATAAAATCCCCCCAAAGAACTCAACAATAGATGTAAAGTAAGAGATAAGAACAACAAAGATGTTAGGCACGTTTTTACGTTCAGATTCATTGTGAAAAGCACTCACAATGTTTTTTATTTTCACAACAAACAATTTGTCATACCCTTGAAAAATAAGTAGTATGCCTAAAAAGCATCTAGCAAATAATTCAGCAATGTTAAAATTTAATTCTGGAGAATACATAAGACGAAGTTATTAAGCTTAGAAATGAAATAATATGACATTTATCAGTTATAAAAGTGATATATATTGTATTAAACTAATTAATGTTAAATGTAATTATTTTCATTTAAACATTTATGAATTTCTTAATTTAAAATTATGTCATTCGTCTTCTGTAAAACCTACTAATGCGTTGTTTTCATCCAAAAGTAAGTTTTATAGAATTTAATTGTATTTTTAAGAAATAGTAATCACAAGATAATTCCTTAAAATGAAAAAAATTGTACTTTTTATCGTATTCCTTTCAATTTTCACGAATACATTATTTTCTCAGGAAGTAAACAAGCATATTTCATACACTAGTATATATGATTACCTAGATGAACTTGCTAATATTCAGGTTATAGAATTATGTTCAGTTGTAAAACCTTACTCTCGTAAATTGATTTATGAAAAATTACATGAAGCTGAAGGGAAACCTGAGCTTTTAACAAAAAGACAACAAAAAGATTTAGCATTCTTTTTAAAAGATTACAATAAAGAGGTGATTCCAAATAAAAAATTTAAACGCCGTTACGATTTATTTTATTATAGAGATTCTCTTTTTCAATTTACACTAAATCCAATTTTAGGATATTCATACGCAACTAACGAAAATGGCCACGCTACTCAACGTTGGAATGGACTAGAAATGAATGGGCAGGTTGGTAAAAATTTTGGTTTTTATTTTAGCCTACGTGATAATGGTTATTATAATGTATTAACTACTCCAAATTATTTAACCCAATCACCTGGCGCTAATTATAAGCCTTACCAAGGAACTAACAATGCAAGAACTGATTTTGATGAAGCTAGAGCAGGGGTAAGTTATGGTTGGAAATGGGGATCAATTAGTTTAATAAAAGATAATTTTGTTTGGGGAAATAATTATAATGGTGCGAATATTTTTTCTGGCAGACAACCTTCATTTGCTTATTTAAGCTTTAAAATGAAACCTAGTAAATGGTTTGAGTTTAATTACATTCATGGTAATTTGGTTTCACAAGTATTAGATTCCTCTAAAACATATGGAGTTGGAAGTGGATTACGAAAAAGTTTTTATCCGAAATTTTTAGCAGCCAATTTATTTACATTCAAACCACTCAAAGGGTTACATATATCATTAGGGAATTCAATAGTGTACAGTGATAAATATATTCAACCTATCTATTTAATTCCATTTATGTTTTTTAAGTCTGGCGATAGAACCATGAGTGGAGCAGGAAGTAATGCATTGGGAGAAAATTCGCAAATGTTTTTAGATGTGAGTTGTCGGATGATACCCAAAACTCATATTTATGGTTCTGTATTTGTTGATGAAGTAAACGTAGGCAAAATGTTTAGTTCAAAATACCAAACCAATTTAATGAGTTTTAAAGCTGGCTTCAGAATAACTAACTTAATAAAAAATACAGCATTCACTTTAGAATATACACGAACTAATCCTTGGGTTTACGTTCATCCTATTTCCACAACTACATTTGCCTCTAACAATTATAATATGGGACATTATTTAGGGCAAAATGCTCAAGAAGTTTATATGGGTTTAAAAATAAAACCGATGAGAGGTTTGGCTATAGATTTTAGTTATACACAAGCTATAAAAGGCCCTATAAGAGATTTTACACAAGTTAATGGTATTAATACTGTTGCTGGCACAAATTACATGGAGAGTATTATGTGGTTAAAAAATACTGCTTCTATAAAAGCGTATTATGAAATAGTTAATGATGTATTTGTATTTGGAGAAGGCAGTTATTCGGATGTTTCAGGATTATTGTCGACAACCTATTCTCCAACATTTTACCAAGGTAAAACCAAAACGGTTAGTTTAGGAGTAAATATTGGGTTTTAAGATTTTATAATTATAGAAAATTTAATGAAAATCTTTAATACTATTTTTATTAAAGATTAATTAAGAAATAAATTTTACTCAACTAAGTATTGCATTTCAAACAATTTAAGTTGTAATTCATACAACTTCATCTTAATTTCTAAATCTTTATCTTCTTTTTTTGCTTTTTTCTTAAATAAGCCAGTCTTTTTAGAGCCATTACTTGATGAACTTGATTTTTCATAACCATCATCAATTCCAGCAGATTTATTTTTCGATTTAGGTCTTAATAATTTATCTCCATCAGGTAAGTCGCTTTCTTTAGCCATTCCAAAGTTGTACATTAAACCAACTCCTGTGTATAAATAGCGATCTTTATGGCTCCAACTTCTCGACCAAGAATCCATTTGATCAGTAAATGCAGTCACATAATTTACATCTAAAACTATATTCGTTTTTTGATTTAACTTAAAATTTAGTTTTCCACCAATAGGTAAAATAATTGCACTAACTGTTTTTGCTTTGTCTTGCACAAGTCCACCAGCCTGAGTAGTACTAGCGCTATCAATACCTGTAGAAGAAAAACCACTTACTTTTTCAAGATACCATTGATCGTTTACAGCTAATTTATACAATCTGCTTCTAAAAAAAGTTTGGCCAACTCCAACCGTTAAGTAAACACTCATACGATTAAAAAATTTCCTATCATTTTTATCTCTAAATAATAATTGAGATAAATTATATTTTGCACTTACAGAATATCCCATTAAGTCAGCATTAAAGCGTCTTCTGTATAATTTATCTGCTTGTTTTTCTCCCTTTAAAGTTCCTTTGAATAATTGAATTTCAGCAGATAGACCAAATTTAAATTTTTTACCTCCAAAAACACTAAATCCTCTACCTGCACTTTTAGAAAAATCTCCTCGTTTTGGTAAATTATTATATAAGGCTACATCTCCGTAAAATAGTGTTGGACCAACGTCAGCACCAATAAACCAGCCTTGTTTAAGGCTCATGTAGTTTTCAGAACTATGTTCTGGATTTTCGTATTGACTCTTTTTGTAGGATGAAGTATCTGCATTTTGCGAATAACAAAAAACAGAAGTCAAAATAAATGTAATACCTAAAAACAAGGAATTAAATTTAGTATCAACCAAGTCTGGTGATGTTGTAATACAAAGTATTTTTTTTACCATCTTACTTATTATTTATTAATACGGCAATTTCGTGTTTTTTTTCCAATTCTACAAAATATATACTATATTTATTAACTTTAACTAGGTTTATAAAATGAATCGTCAATTTTTAGTTAGTTTCAATTTACGAATTCTTTTGTCAACATTCTCTGTATTTATACTGAATTCATTTCAATGTATTTCTCAAACAGATTCACTATTCGATCATAGTAATTATTGTAAAAAATTAGCCATCGAAAGTGCTCAATTATCAGATCAAACATACTTGTTTGCTCAACAAAGTTATTTTGAAAAGCAACCAATTTTAATTTCAAATAATATTGATACAGCTCTTTTTTCAATTAATGATGCTATAATTAGTATAGATTCTGCAATTATTATGGCTTCAGATTCTGCAATAATGGCTTTAAAATATTCCAAAATTTCTCTGGAATTTCAGAAAAAAGCTCAAAAAGCACTAGTTATTGCAAAAAGTGCACATAATTACAGTGAAAAGAAAGCATTATTAAAAAAAGCTATGGTGTTTTCAGAAAACGCAACTATTGATGCCTACCATGCTTCGTTTTATTTTGCCGGTAATAAAAAAAGAAAAAAGAAAGAGGATTTAAAAGACTCGATTGTTTCTGAAAAACAAATCACAAAACTTGATATTGACCAAACGTTATTTACGATTTTAAAAGAAGATTTAAATGCAAAAAGTCTAACTAATAACGATAAATTGCAAAAGCTTTCAGCTGAATTAGCAAAAACAAAAGATCCAAGTAAAATAGCAAGTTTAAAATCGCAAATAAAAAAACTAGAATTAAAAGATAAGGAACTTGTAAAAATGAATAGTGATGCTCAAACTAAGCTTTCAACTATCAATAATCTTATTGCTGAAAACGAAAAAAATAAAATTGATTCTAAAACTCAAAAGGATACCATTTTTTCAAAAACAATTGGCAATAGTAAAGATGAATGGAATAAACCAATTAAAACAGATGCCGATTTGCCAGTATTTTTAGTATATCAAGTACAATTAGGTGTTTTTAAGGCAAGTGTTTTGCCAGAAACATTCAGAGGATTAACACCAATTTATAGTAAAATGACAGATAAAGGAGTTTGTTATACAACTGGTTTGTTTGAAAAACTATCTGACGCCAGAGAGGCGAAAAAGAATGTAAATGCGATGGGATTGACAGATGCATTTATAGTTGCCTACTATAACAAAAAGAAAATAACATTGGTTGAAGCAGCGAAGCTAGAAAAAAAATAATTTCAATTAATTATTTAAAATAACTACTTCAACTCTAATATTTCTTTGCCCATCTTCCATTGTTTCTGGATGTTCAATAATTGGTTTACTGCCACCTTTTCCAACAGGCGCTAATCTTTCAGCATTAATTCCATTTGTTATTAAATAGTTTTTTATAGCTTCTGAACGCCTTAAAGAAAGCGTTTTAGAACTTCCTTTAAAATTCCATTCTTCCCCTAAATTTTCATAAGCTTTATTTTTATAAATTTTATTATCACCATTTGTATGACCTTGTATTTCTATTTTAACATCTGAATTTTCAATTAAATAATTCAAAAGTCTTTGTAGTTCATTGGCAGATTCCTTTCTAAGAGCATATGTATTTGGATGAAAATAGATGCTTTTCATTATAAAAATATCTCCAATTTTTAATGGTTCTAATAATATTTCAACGATATTGGTATTCTTATATTCTAAAGTCATTTGCAAATCTGTATAACCTAATGCCATGCATTTTATTTTGTACTTTTTTGAACCATCATAAATCATTTCCCATGTGCCTTTTGTAATATTTTGAATTAGGCTGTTTTCTTTGGTGTCAAGCTCTATAACCATTAAATTGGCATTTATTAAATTTAAATTTTCCTTGTCTTTTACTACTATTTCAATTTTGGTTTCGAGTGGTATTGGTTTTAAAATTGGATCAATTTTTTTTACGGTATCCTTAATTATAATGTTGTGTTTTAAAGTTGTAATTGTATCCTTAGTTTTAATAATTGGTTTAATTGGTATAATTGTTTTTTGTGTTGCAGAAAGTGTTGAAATGTCTTTTTTACATGGCGTATGAAAGGCTTTTACTTTTAAGGTATCTTTGCCATAACTCAATTTAAAATGGTGTCCACAATTATTTAGGGAAGTATTTAATACTGAAATATAATAAATGTTATCTTTTTTTACATCAAATGTATTGATTGCTAATTCGGACGATTCACTTCCATTTCCTACATAATAAGGCGTAGCAAAAGGTTTCAATTTTCGAGAATATAATTTGTTACAAAAGTCAGGGTTGTTATATTGGTAAATATAAACAACATAAGAATCGCTGTCATTAATTGTTGAAACCTTGAAAAATAGTTTTTCATTAGCCTTAGCAGTAATTTTGTACCAGTAGGTAAATTGATCTCGGTAACTATAAAATACTACCTGATTAAGTTGTGGCTTAGCAATGGAATTTGTTTCCGAAAAATCGAACGGAACTGTAATTTCTTTTGAATAGGTGCAATCAAATCGCTCGAGTTCGCCCATTTGGCCTAAGCAAATAGAAATGAAAAAATAGAAAATGGTAAAAAATAGAAAATGCTTCATTTTTAATGTAAGATTAAATCTTAAAAATAGCATTTAACTCAGCTTTTTATTAAGAATTAAATAAACTCTAATTTGTTAATAGAATTTTTATTGAGTTAAAAGATCGTAAATTATAATGTATAAATTATGGTCTTAATTAATTGGATTAAATCTTTGCTAGTGCGCAAAAGTTATACTTCTAATCCATTATAATAAATTCAAATATGTAAATTTACCATATTGAATTTAACGTAATTAGAAGGATTTATTTAATTAAAAATAAACCAATACTGAGAGGCAAAAAAAATAAGAATGAGCGAAAATGGTATAAATTCAGGAAATGAAATTGAAGAACGAAATTTTGATTTCAAACGATTTGCTTTAAAATATATTAAATTGTGGTATGTATTTGCTATTTCTATCACATTAGGTTTTTTTATTGCGCGTTATTATAATTGGTATACTACTCCAATTTATAAATCATCCTGCCGTATTATTATTAAAGATGAGAATTCAAATAGTTCCACTGAAAATATTTTGAAGGATTTAAGCAATATGAAGCGAAATGTTAATCTTGAAAATGAAATACAAATTTTTAAATCTAAAACTCTAAATACTAAAGCCATCAAGGATTTAGAATTAGATGTATCATACATTTTATTAGGAAATATTAAATCGTCTGAATTATATAATAAATCACCATTTATTTTAAAAGCGGACACATTATATGAATTTGCTTATTTTAAAGATTTAGATATTACCATACTAGACCAAAATTCATTTAATATTTCTTATAAATTAAATAAAAACGATGCTGACAAAATCAGTAAACATAATTTTGGAGAAAGTATAAAAAACGAATTTGGTGAGTTTAAAATAGTTAAGCGCGAAAATTTCGATAATAAGATATTTAATAATCCTTCCTATAATAAAAAAAATTATAGAGTGCATTTTAATTCTATTGAAAATCTCGCCAATTATTACTCTTCATCTTTAGGGGTTGATATCGTTTCTTCAGGTTCTTCAATATTGGAGTTGAGTATTATTGATGGTGTTCCTGAAGTTTGCTCTGATTATTTAAATAAATTAACGGAAGTTTATATTATAAATAGTTCCGAGCAACAAAATTTATTAGCTAGTAATTCTATTAAATTCATCGATTCTCAAATATTACAAATTTCTGGCGAATTAAAAGATATTGAAAAAACGTTGTTAGAGTTTCAAACAGAGAAGGGGATTATTAATGTGGACGATGAATCAAAGTTGTTTTTAGACAGAGTAAAAACATTTGATGAAAAAATATCTGAAAATAAAATTCAAATAAGTTTTATTGAGTATGTAGAAAAGTATATTTTAGAAAATAAAAAAATTAATGATATTGCTCCCACTAGTATTGGAATTGATGATCCACAATTAATTAAGTTGATTTCAAATTTGAGCGAGTTAGAAAATGAATACAGTTCCCGTCAAATTGATTCTAAACCTACAAGCCCAATATTTGAAAATTTAGATAAGAAAATTAAATATGCGAAACAGTCTATTCTCGAAAATTTAAAAAGTGTAAAACAAAAATATTTGATTTCACAAAAAGAGATGGCATCTAGTCTTGGTAAAGTTGAGGGAAAATTAGAAACGATGCCAAAAACTGAAATTGAATTGATTGGAATAAAACGACAATTTTCTATAAAAGAAGGCTTGTATTTATATTTACTTCAAAAACGTTCGGAAACAGCTATTGTTTTAGCATCATCTACTTCTGATAATTGGGTAATTGACAAAGCAGTTCCTTCTTACAGCCCTATTAAACCTGTTAAAACTAAATCATATGCTATTGCTTTAGTTTTGGCATTATTAATTCCTATTTTAATTATTTCAATTTTGGAATTATTAAATGATAAAATTACCGATAAGGATAACCTTGAATCGCAAACAAAAATTCCATTAATTGGTATAATCGGACGAAATAATGAAAATACTAATTTGTTCACTGAAGTGAAACCAGGCCCTTTTATTTTAGAAGCATTGCGATCTATTAGAACAAATATTAATTATTTTTTAAATGATAATAGTGAAGGTAAAAAACAAAATGTTATCCTGATTACTTCTTCAATTAGCGGTGAGGGAAAAACATTTATTTCATATAATTTGGCAGGAATTTTAGCACTTTCTGATAAAAAAACTATTTTAGTTTGCTTAGATTTAAGAAAACCTAAAATTGTTGATGGTATTGTTTTAAATAAAGAAATTGGAGTTTCAAGTTATTTATCTGGTTCATCAACAATTGATGAAGTGATTCAAAATTCTAAAGTTATTCCTCATCTTGATATTATTTTATCAGGTCCAATTCCTCCAAATCCTTCCGAACTTATTTTGAAAGAAAAAATGACTAAGTTGTTTGAGTATTTAAAAGAAAAATATGACTATGTTGTTGTTGATACTCCGCCTATTGGCCTTGTACCAGATGGACTTGAGTTAACTAAATATTCAGATGTTAATATTTATGTTGTGAGGCAAGATATAACAAGAAAACAGCATTTGAAATTTATTAATAAACTGTATAACGAAAAGAAAATTAGTAATCTAGGAATAATTTTTAATTCTGTTAAAGTTTCAAATTCTAGTTATGGCTACGGATATGGCTACGGTTATGGATACGGTTATGGTGAAGATGTAAAGCCTACTTCAAAAAGTAAATTAGCTGGGATGTTTCGTAAAAAAAAATCTGGTTAATCTAAATAAAGATGCCTCAATCAAATATATTATCTCTTTTTAAGAAAAAAATAAATTTAAATTATTTTTTAAATAATGGTCATGCAAGGACGGTAAAAGCAAAAAAAAATATTTTCGCTTCTATTTTAATTAAAGGTATAAGTGTCATTACCAGTTTTATATTAGTTCCATTAACAATTCACTATTTAAACCCTGTTAATTATGGTATTTGGCTTACGCTCTATAGTGTTATTAGTTGGTTTGGATTATTAGATATTGGCCTAGGTAATGGATTGAGAAACAAGTTTGCTGAAGCATTAGCTAACAATGATAAAGCAAGTGCTAAAACTTATTTAAGCACGGCCTATGCTATGCTATCCATTATAATGGGTTTAGCTTGCATTTTGTTTTTGTTTGTGAATCAATATTTAGATTGGACAAATATTTTAAATGTTGATCCAAATAAAATTTTTGAACTTAGAAAAGTAATGGCCATTTTGTTTGGATTTTTCTGTTTACAATTAGTAGTAAAATTAATCAGTTCTGTTTTATTGGCTGATCAGCGAAGTGCAATGGCTGGTGCAATCAATACTATTTCTAGTGTTATTTCATTAATTGTGGTGTTTGTTCTTACTAAAACAACATCTGAATCATTGTTGTATCTTGCTATTTCTATCGGGTTTATAAATATTGTTGTTCCAATTGTTATTAGTATTTGGTTTTTTAAAACTCATTATAAAGATTACACCCCTTCATTGAAATTTGTTAATTTTAAATATGCTAAAAATTTAATGAATGTGGGTGTTATGTTTTTTTTATTTCAATCAACTGCTTTGATTGTTGTAGCAACTGATAATGTTATCATTTCTCGATTATTGGGTGCAGAATCTGTTACTCCCTATAATATTGCATTAAAGTATTTATCTCCAATTACTATTATTTTTAGTTTAATATCTGCTCCTCTTTGGAGCGCCTATACTGAAGCTCATACGCAACACGACATGGACTGGATTAAACGAATTACAAAAAAAATGATGAAAATATGGGCTTTCATTTTTTTATGCACTATTCCATTAATAGCAGTGTCAAGTTTTGTTTATCAAATTTGGGTTGGAAAAGAAGTTTCAATACCTTCATTGCAATTAACCATTTGGATGGCTGTATATGTTTTGGTTTCGTCTTGGAATCAAATATTTGGTAACTTTATAAATGGAGTTGGTAAAATGAGATTAGCATTTTATTTAACCATTATTACTGCTGTTATAAACATTCCATTATGTTATTTTTTTGCTGGATATTTAAATTGGGGTTTATCTGGCGTTATCGTTGCTTCAAGTGTTTCTTTAATTCCGGATCTTATCTTTATACCAATTCAATATTTTAAAATCGTTAATCATAAAGCCAAAGGTATTTGGGATAAATAATATATGCAGAATATAGAACAAATATTAAATACAAACGGACAAATAATGGCTATTATTATCAGTCATCGTTTTAATGAAAAAGGAATTCATTTTTTTACTCCCAATGAATTTTCACAGCAACTGGCTTATATGAATCATCCTGCTGGTAAAATCATTGAACCACATTATCATAATGCCGTTCAAAGAAATGTGGTTTTTACCCAGGAGGTTTTAATTATAAAAAAGGGTAAACTAAAGGTGGATTTTTATGATGATGAATTGAACCATGCAGAAAGCAGAATATTAGAAACTGGAGACATTATTTTATTGTCTGCTGGTGGGCATGGTTTTGAGGTTTTAGAAGATCTAGAAATGATAGAGGTAAAACAAGGGCCATATCAAGGAGAATCTGATAAAACAAGATTTAATGCACCATTAAAATAAATAATATGATTCCTGTAAATGAACCATTATTAAATGGTAACGAAAAAAAATATTTAAATGAATGCATTGACACTGGTTGGATTAGTTCTGAAGGACCATTCGTTAAAAAATTTGAAGAAGAGTTTGCATTAAAAACTCAAAGAAAACATGGTGTTGCTGTTTGTAATGGTACAGCTGCTCTTGAAATTGCAATTGAGTCGCTAGGTATTACTGAAGGTGATGAAGTCATTATGCCTGCATTTACAATTATTTCTTGCGCTTCAGCCATTATTAAATCGGGTGCAATTCCTGTTTTAGTGGATTCTGATTTAGAAACTTGGAATATGGATGTCAGCCAAATTGAATCAAAAATTACGTCCAAAACAAAAGCTATTATGGTAGTTCATATTTATGGTTTAACTGTAGATTTGGATCCTGTATTGGCAATTGCAAAAAAACATGGATTAAAAATTATTGAAGATGCCGCAGAAGCTCACGGACAAACCTATAAAGGTAAGCCTTGTGGAAGTTTTGGTGATGTGAGTGTATTTAGTTTTTATCCAAATAAATTAATTACGACTGGTGAAGGTGGAATGGTTTTAACAGATGATGATTCAATTGCTGATCATTTAAAATCCCTAAGAAATTTGTGTTTTACGGTTCAAAAACGATTCGTGCATGAAGAGTTAGGTTGGAATATGCGTATGACAAATTTGCAAGCTGCTATTGGTTTAGCGCAATTGGAACGCTGGAATGAGAGTATTGCGCGAAAAAGAGAAATTGGTAATTTATATACTGAGTTACTGAAAGACGAAATAGGATTATCCTTGCCTGTAATTAAAACAGATTATTCTGATAATATTTATTGGGTATTTGGATTTCTATTAAAAGACGAAAATAATTCAGCTGAATTAGTAATGAAAAAATTAGGTGAAAAAGGAATTGGTACACGACCTTTTTTTTACCCAATGCATTTGCAGCCTGTTTTAAAACGAATGGGATTATTTGAAAATGAAGTTTATCCAAATGCAGAAAAAATGTATAATTATGGGCTTTATTTACCAAGTGGATTGGCTTTAACAAATGAACAAGTTCATGAGGTTGTTAAAACATTAAAAGCAATTTTAAACTAATGGATAAAAAAGTTTTTGAAGCATATAGTCAATATTATGATTTATTGTATAAGGATAAAGATTATGTAAAGGAAACAGAATATGTAAATTCTTTAATTGTACAATTTTTCCCACTTGCAAAAAATATTCTTGAATTAGGCTGTGGTACTGGTATTCATGCTAAAAAATTAGCTGAACTTGGTTATTATGTGGAAGGAATTGATTTCAGTGAAACGATGTTAAGATTGGCAATTGATAGACAATCTGAATCTGAAACAGCGGTTTCCGAAAGATTGTCTTTTTTAGAAGGAGACATAAGAACCTATGAAAGTGCTTTAAGATTTGATAGTATTATTTCATTATTTCATGTGATGAGTTATATGATAACTAATGAAGACTTGAATCAGACTTTTCAAACAGTTAAAAAACATTTAAAACCTCATGGCATATTTATTTTTGATTGCTGGCATGGACCTGGTGTTTTAAAAGATAAACCAACTTCGAGATCTAAATTTTTTGAAAACGAAGTTGTTTCCATAACTAGAAATTCAACACCAACGTTAGTACCAAAAGAAAACAGAGTAGATGTGGATTTTGAGATTTTAATTCAAAATAAAGCATCACATCATGAAATAAAATTACATGAATTACATAGCATGCGTTATTTGTTTATTGACGAAATTAAAAGTATTGCCGAAATAAACGGATTAGAAATTATCCATGCTGAAGAATGGATGACAAAAAATATATTAACAGAAGATAGCTGGAATGCCTGCTATGTTTGTAGAAATAAGATTTAAGGATAATGCTTTTTAATTCATTTGAATTTGCCATATTTTTACCAATTGTTTTTTTATTGTATTGGTTTGTGTTTAATAAAACCATCAAGCTTCAAAATTTATTTCTTTTAATAGTTGGGTATGTTTTTTATGGTTGGTGGGATTGGCGTTTTCTATTTTTGATTGCCTTTAGTACCATCTTTGATTTTACTATTGGAATTTTATTAGAAAAAGCAACTCATTCGCAAAAAAGAAAATGGTTATTTGCTGCCAGTTGTATTGTTAATATTGGACTTTTAGGATTCTTTAAATATTTTAATTTCTTTATTGATAACTTTATCTCCGCTTTTGACACTATTGGTTATCATATTCCTTCGGTTTCATTAAAAATTATTTTACCAGTTGGTATTAGTTTTTATACATTCCAGTCATTGAGTTATACAACAGATGTTTTTCGCCGTAAAATGAAACCGACAACTGATTTTATTTCCTTTGCGGCTTTTATTAGTTTTTTTCCTCAATTAGTAGCTGGTCCAATCGAAAGAGCCTTTCATTTATTGCCTCAATTTCATCATAAAAGAGTGTTTAATTTAGACGAAGCTATTAAAGCAATGCGTCAAATACTTTGGGGTTTATTTAAAAAAATTGTAATTGCTGATACGTTGTCTACATATGTTGATGCTATTTTTACGTCATATGATGTTTTACCTGGAAGCACTTTATTGTTAGGAGCAATTTATTTTTCAGTTCAAATTTATTGTGATTTTTCTGGTTATTCAAGCATTGCAATTGGCACAGCTCGCTTGTTTGGTTTTACATTGTTGCAAAATTTTAGTTATCCTTATTTCTCAACGAGTGTTTCTCAATTTTGGCGTAAATGGCACATTTCATTAACTTCTTGGTTTCGTGATTATGTTTATATTCCTATGGGAGGGAGCCATTGTAGTTTACCTAAAACTATTTTTAATACGCTATTTGTTTTTGCCTTAAGTGGATTTTGGCATGGAGCAAATTGGACGTTTATTATTTGGGGTTTACTAAATGGGCTATATTTAATTCCCAATTTGATTTTTAAAAACAAAAAAGTTATTTCAGAAAATAATTTATTTGGCATTGCCTCCATGTTATTTACCTTCGGATTAATTACTTTTTCTTGGATATTTTTTAGATCAAATAATGTAGCTCAAGCATTTCAATATATCAACGGACTTTTTTCTAAATCATTATTTTCATATCCTGTTCAACATGGGATGGCAATTACAATACCACTTATAACAGTATTGTTTGGCGTAGAATGGATACGGAAAAAAGAAATTGAATTATTTCAACCTCAAAATATACATTTTGGTTTAAGATGGATAATTTATTTGTGTATGATAATCATTTGTTTAGCTTTTTTTAAACAGAATCAATCTTTTATTTATTTTCAATTTTAATGAAACTATTTTTACATAACATATTAAAATTAGTGTTTCTAACAATTGCTGTTTTGATATTTTCTCTATTTTTTATTAGAGATAGGGTTGCACAATCTAGTATTTTAGCCGCATTACCTGATAAGCATCAATTATTAGATACTATCAAATATCCAAAAATTATGGTGTTAGGTGGTTCAAATGTTAGTTTCGGTTTGGATAGTAAAGTTATTGGAAGCCAATTAAATATACCTATTTTGAATATGGGTATTCATGCAGGTATTGGATTAGAATATATCGTTAATGATATTAAACCTTATGTGAAAAAAGGAGATTTGATAGTTTTGATTCCTGAATATGAGCATTTTTATACGGATGATTTTTATGGAGATATGGAATTAGTTCAAATGGTTTTTGAAATTGAGCCAGCATCAAAAAAACTATTAAATACTAATCAATGGCTGCATCTCATAAAATACCTCCCAACTTATTCTGCAAAAAAAATCAAGAACTTTGTCCCCTCATTATTTAATGAAAAAACGGGAATTATCGATATTTATCATCGAAAATCGTTTAATACTTATGGAGATGCTTTTTTACATTGGACTTTACCAAACCAAAATTATTTACATGCTCCAAAATCTAATCATATTGAAAATGTGAACAAGGAAGTAATTGTTTTTTTGAAAGAATTTAAACTTTTTACTGAAAAACAAGGTGCTCGATTGCTTATTTTTCCTCCTGTGATTGATGAAACCTCTTTTAATAACAAAATTAATATCATAACTAAAATTGCCAAAGAATTAAAAAACAACGATATTGCTTTTGAATGTGAACCAAGATCATTTTGTTATAATGATTCATTGTTTTTTAATTCTTATTATCATTTAAATAAATTAGGAGTGGATAAAAGAACACTGCAATTATTGAAAGATTTGGACCGATTAAAAAGTGAGTAAAAATAAATCTATATTAATTGTGTTTCCAGATGAATGGTTACAGTACTCTCCATCGGTATTAAACTTATATCAATGCTGTAAAGAAAATCATTATACCAAGTTAGTATATGTTGATAATGGTAGATTTAAGAATGATAGTTTAGTTGAGCATTATTCAAATATTAAAATTGGAAAAACCGCTGCCTATTTTTGGAGAAAAACAGTTGGATATAAATTTTATAAAGTTCTTAGATTATTTATAACTCTTTTTTTTATAAAGTTATTTGATAAAAAATACGATACCGTCATTGCAATTGATTCATCAGGATATTTAGTAACTAAATTATTCTTTAAACAAGCTATTTATTTTTCTCTTGAAACTGAGAAGGATGTTTTTTATCGGTTGAGTAAAAAGTTAGGGATAGAGACTCTCTTGATTCAAAGTAAAGAGAGGAAGGATTTTATGATTGATGATGACGAATCTATATCTGTATTTTACCTTCAAAATTCTCCAATTCTTGATAAAAATAATAACAGATATATTGGGACAAAGGATAAAAGGATTTTATACATGGGCAATATTGAGTTTGGCTATGGTTTAGAATATTTTATTGATTGTGTAAAAGATTTAGATGATGCTTATACATTAACATTAAAAGGAATAAAAAACGATAAGTACTTTAATTGGTTGCATGAAAGGTACAATGATATTATAAAATCAGGGAAGTTAAATTTTGATTTTAATTATGTTGATCAAACAAAAATCATTGAATATGTTTCTCATTTCTATATTGGAATAACTGGATATGATATTGAACTTGCGAAAAAAAGTTTTAATTATTTTTCTTCACCTGCTGGTAAATTATTTAATTATTATGCTGCTGGGGTTCCAGTTATTGGCATAGATATAATAGGATTAAAAAGTGTAAAAGATTTTAATGCTGGTATATTATTAGAAGCTGTTACTTCGGAAAAAATAAATAATGCAATTCGAAAAATTGAACTTAATTACAATGAACATTCTGTTAATTGTTTAAAAGCTTCAGAAGAGTTTGATTTCAAAAAAGGGTTTGATAAGTTTATCAATGCTTATGAAGGGAATATAAAGACAAAATTTTCTTTCAAAACTTTTTTAACTCAAGGACATGAAAGAAGTGTGAAAACTAAAAAAAATATTTTCACTTCTATTTTAATAAAATGCGTAAGTATTGTCATTAGTTTTTTATTAATTCCTTTGGCGCTTAATTACCTAAATCCTGTAAAATATGGGATTTGGCTTACATTAACTTCCGTGATTGGTTGGTTTGCATTTTTTGACCTTGGCCTTGGAAATGGGTTAAGAAATAAATTAGCTGAAGCTCTTGCGAAAAATGATAAAGAGTTAGCGCGAACCTATATAAGCACTTCATATGCTATAATGACCATAACCATTGGTTTAGTATATTTTTTATTCGTTTTAGTGTTCCCATTTATTAACTGGTCTTTTATTTTAAATACCCCACCAGAAATGAATGAAGAAATCAATCGTTTAATCTTTATTGTATTTAGTTTTTTTTGCCTTCAATTTATAATTAAGCTTATTTCAATGATACTTAAGGCCGATCAACGTTCGGCAATTAGTGGTGGAATAAATACATTTGCTAGTTTATTATCATTAATTATTGTTTTTGTTTTAACTAAAACAACTCAAGGTTCTTTGTTATGGCTAAGTATTGGGATTAGTGCCGCAAATTTAATTTCACCGCTTATTGCCACTTTATGGTATTTTGGAACTGATTATAAACATCTCATTCCCTCAATAAAATATGTCAAATTGAATAGCGCTAAAGATTTGATGGGTTTAGGTTTTTTATTTTTCATCATGCAGTTTGCCGCCTTAATTTTATTTTCAACGGATAGTTTTATTATAGATCAGTTATATGGTCCTGAAGAAGTGACTCCATATAATATTGCTTTTAAATATTTTAGTTTAGTAACAATGGGATTTGCAATTATTACGACTCCATTTTGGACTGCATACACAGATGCTTATCATAAAAGAGATTTTGATTGGATACAACGAATTACTAAAAAATTAAAAATATTTTGGTTTATACTGGCAGTTGGAGTTATTGGGATGTTGTTTTTTGCTAATACTTTTTATGAAATATGGATAGGAACTCAAATTAAAATCCCTTTTATATTATCGGCGTCAATGGCTTGTTGGGTTTTAATTTCATCTTGGACTAGTTTATTTGGAAATTTTTTAAGTGGTGTTGGTAAAATAAGATTAAGTCTTTACCATTCTTTTGCAATGATTGTAATTAATATCCCATTATCTATTTTTTTAGCAAAATATTTAAATCTTGGCAGTACTGGTGTAATAATAGGTACTTGTATTTGCGTTTTACCTCAAGTATTTCTCCACCCAATTCAATATAAAAAAATCATTACAAATACAGCAAAAGGTATATGGAACAAATAGTGCAAAATAAGCGCGCATTATTAATTACTGGTACTATTATTCCCAATAGTAATTTTGTTGAACATATAAATGTTGAACAAAGAAGACAGGAATATATCGATGGTTTAGTGTTTTATTCAAGCCAGTTTCCAAATGACGATTTATTTTTTTTAGAGAATTCTGCTTATAATTTTGATAGGGATGAGGAATTTCAAAAACTGTTTCAGGATAAATGTATTACATTGATGAAATTTAAAGAATCCATTCATTTTAATGAAGGAAAAGGCTATCAGGAGTTTGAAATGTTAGATTCTGTTATTGCAAAATTAGAATCTCAATATGATGAATTTATAAAAATTACTGGACGTTATAAAGTTTTGAATTTAAAAAAATTAACTAATCGTAAGTGTATGAATATGATTGCAGATTCACATAAAAAGTCAAAAGTGACTCAAACCAATGTGTTTTACGTTACGTCAAAATTTTACGAAACTTATTTAAAAGATTCCTATTTAAAAGTAAATGACTCAAAAGGTAAATTTATTGAGCATGTGGTTTATGATATATTAATTGAGAAAAGTATTTTAAATAATGTTGAACTTTTTAATGAAAACCCCATAATTACAGGCTTTTCTGGCTCTTATGGTGGCACTTTAAATAGAAATAAATATAAAATGATATTTAGAAATTTTGAACGAAAAGTATTTAGTATATTAGGTATTCATCAATTTATTATTGAGTATTAGGGCATGAATAAAAAATTTGTAACGATATTTCCAATATGTGAAAATGTCCATTTAACTAAGGACTTAGGACAGATTCCTTTCTTTTTGAATCATAATTATAACTACGATTCAAGTATTGTGTGTTACGAAAATAATAAAGAATATTCTAATTTAAATGGAGAAGTCAAAGGATTAAAGCTTGAGTTTATTGAAAATAGGGGCAGGTTTAGTTTTTTGGAAAAAAGTGTTTTATCATATCTTAAAAATAATTCAAAAAATATTGACGTTCTTAACTTATATATTTTTTCAAAATTTACATTTGTTTATGGTATTTATTATAAAATATTAAACCCTAAAGGATTTCTGTTTTTAAAGTTAGATGGATATAATGAAACCTTTGCGAAATCTAATAAAATTAATCATTCAACCAATCTCATTAAAAATTTGTTTTTAAAGTATTTGGAAAATAAATTTTTAAAAAAGGTTGATTTAATTTCTATTGAGAATAGTTTAGGTGAGCAATTGGTTAAAAATAAATACCCACAAATTGAATCTAAAATAATGTATCTCCCTGTTGGGGTAAATGATTTGTATTTGATAGATAATTTTAAAAACAATATTAAATCTTTTGACCAAAAAGAAAATATTTTTCTTACCGTTGGCAGAATAGGGGAGAAGATTAAAAATAATGAAATGATGTTAAGAGCATTGTCTCAAATTAATTTAAAAGATTGGAAAATGGTTTTTGTTGGAGCAATTAATCCAGAATTTCAAGTTTTTTATAATGAATGGATTAAGTCTTTTCCTCATCTAAAAGAGAAACTTATTTTTACTGGCGAAATAAAAGATCGGAAAGTATTATATGAATGGTATAATAAATCAAAAGTGTTTTGTATGACTTCTTGGAATGAATCTTTTTGTCATTCGATTGGTGAAGCTTTGTATTTTGGAAATTACATCATCGGTACAAATGGAATTGTAAGTATGTTTGATTTAACTCACAATGGAAAATATGGAATAACTTTAAATGTTGATGATGATAATGCTATGGCAAAAAAAATGCAAGAGCTTATTGAAAACCCAGATTTTTTAGCAAATGTATTTCCAAATATTGTTAGATATGCAAATCAGGAGTTTGTTTGGCCTAAAATTGTAGAAAAAATTTATAAACGTATCGAAAATCGTTAAAATGCAGGGAGGATTAAGAACAATTGGTGTTGAGAAAAAATCTGAAGAAAACCTTCCGTTAGTGACTATAATTACCGTTGTGCTTAATGGTGAAAAATTTGTTGAACAAACTTTAAAGAGTGTTTTCAATCAATCGTATTCAAATATCGAATATATAGTAATTGATGGTGGATCTAAAGACAACACCATTGATATTATTAAAAAATACAATAATCAAATTGATTATTGGCAAAGTGAATTTGATAAAGGACTTTATTTTGCAATGAATAAAGGAATCGGAATAGCAAAAGGAGAATTAATTGGCATACTGAATGCAGATGATTATTATACTGAAGATGCCGTAAAGCTTATTGTAGAAGCTTATTTAAAAACAAATTCTGATGTTTTTCATGGTGATATTTTATTACTAACAGATAATGGATCTGTAAAAATGAAACCTGATTTTAGTAAAATGATGCAGCAACCTTCTGTATTTCACCCAACATGTTTCGTGAAAAAAGTGGTTTATGATCAAATTGGTAGTTTTTATACAAAGTATAAAATTTCGGCCGATTATGATTTTTTATTGAGATGTATAAAACATAAATTCAAATTTAATTATATACCAGAGGTATTATGTCATTTTAGACCTGGTGGAATGAGTGCTTCTTGTGCTAGTAATATTGAAGGGTATAAGATTATGAAATTTCATCAAACAGGATATCATAAACAAGTGATTTGGAGAACTATAAAATGTTACTTGAAAACATTTATAAAAAAAGTTATAAATTAGAGTCAAAATACATGATTAATTTTTTAACCTATATAGAAGCAGTTTGGCTTAATCGATCATCTCGATTTAAGGGAATGTTACTTAAGTTATATTTATTATTGCACGGCTGCAAAGTAGGTAAGGGGTTAAAATGTGCGTCATTTCCTTATTTTAAAGGTTTCCCAAATAAAAATATTTTTCTTGGTAATTATGTGGATTTAGGGAGAAACAACACTTTTGAACTTTCTAAAAATGGGAAAATAATATTTGATGATTATGTTTTATTGCACCAAAATATTTTAATCAGCTGTAATAATCAAATAAAGATTGGTAAATTTTCTGCTGTTGCCGAAAATGTTAGCATACGTGATGGCAATCATCAGTTTTCTAAAAATCAATATTATAGATTGCAGGATAGTATCAGCGAACCTATTGAAATTGGTGAAGATGCCGGCATTGCCGCTGGTTGTGTAGTTTTAATGGGCGCTAAAATTAGTAAAGGTGCTTTTATTGGTTCAAATTCTGTTATTACCAGAAAATCAATCATTGAAGAATATGGAATTTATGCCGGAAATCCATTAAAATTAATTGCAACAAGAAAATAAATTTTCAAAAATGACAGACAAAAGCATATTAGTAAAAGAACTTTTTGAAGATACAGCACTTTATCTGACCTATGATTATAATTTGCAAATTAGAAAGGAAACCTTAGAGTATTTTACTAAAAATATGCAATTTAAATCTGTTCTAGATATGCCTTGTGGAACGGGTAAAATTTCATTCCCATTACTACAAAAAACAGAAAAATTAACGCTTATTGATATTTCTTCAAATATGCTTTTAATGGCTGAGAAAAGTATTCCTAATAATGATAAACATAAAGTAATTTGCATCAATGATGATTTTTTTAAATTAGAAATTCCTGATCACTCTTATGATTTGGTTATTTGCTTAGGACTGTTAGCTCATGTTAATTCTCCAGAACAATTATTAACTAAACTATCAAAAATTATTTCACCTAATGGTTATTTAATTATTCAAAATACTGATTCTGACCACTTTTACAGCTATTTAATTCGATTTTATTTAGGGTTAAAACGTATTATTTCAAAATCTTCCTATCAACTTAATAAAGTAAAAGCTTCCTTTTTAGAAAATGAATTAGAAAAAAATGGCTTTGAACAAAAAAAACAGTTTCGTTATAATCAATCATTTTTAGGATTTTCTAATTTATTTAGTAATGAAAAAAAATATAAATTAACACGTCGTTTTTTTGGTGATGCCGAGCATAATAAACATGCCAAATGGGGAAGCGATGTGACTTATCTTTTAAAAAAAAAAAGTCTTTAGCCGATGATTTCTTAAAAAAACATTAATTGAATTCAACAAACAAAATAAATGTACTAGTCATTCCTGACTTGTTTCCTAAATTTAAAGGAGATGTTCAAGGTATTTTTGTTTTAGATTACCTTACTTCAACTTCTCTATATTGTAATAATACTGCTCTATTCGGAAGATTGACCTCAGACAAAAAAGGAACAAGTATAGATAAAAATGAGAAGTATGAATTGTATCGTTTTTCAATGTCTTCAAAAAAAGTCCCGTTTTATTTAAAACCATTTTATTATTTATGGTGGTTTAAAAAGGGTTATCAAATTGGTAAAACATTTAAAAATACGGATATTATACATGCACATGGTACAATTTTAAGTGGAACTTTGAGTTATTTATTGTCAAAAAAACTAAAAGTTCCCTTTATCATTACTGAACATCAAGGCCCATTTAGCATGACTTCTGAAAATTTTTGGAAAAGAAACTGGACAAAGTTTATTATGCAAAAAGCTGATGCTGTATTAACTGTCAGTAATCATCTTAAAGAAGAAATTCTTAATACCTCAATTCATCCAAAACAAATTATTGTAACTCACAATCCAGTTGATACTGATTTATTTAAATTGAAAAGTGATCAATTTAATAAAACCATTTTATTTGTTGGAAGACTCGATAATTTTAAAGGAGCATTAAGATGTTTAAAAGCTTTTAATTTAATAAATGACCGTTTTTTTGATTGGAAATTTACTATTGTTGGAGATGGAGAAGATTATCAGCCAATTTTAAGCTATTTAAATAATAATTCATCTCTTAAATCAAAAGTGAAATTAACTGGACAATTATCCAAATCTGAAATTGCAAATGAAATGCAACAATCCGATTTTTTAGTTTTTCCAAGCAAACATGAAAGTTTCGGTTTGGTAATAACTGAAGCTTTATCATCAGGATTACCAGTTATTGTTGGAAATAAAACGGCTCCAATTGAATTTGTAAATGATAAAAATGGAGTAGTAGTTTTATATAATGATATTGCTGAAATTGCGAAAGCGATGGAATACATGATTTCTAATTTAAAATATTATCATTCGCAAGAAATTCGGAATGAAATTATAAGCAAATTTGGTTTTAAAAGTTTCGGTGAAAAACTGGTCGATATATATGTTTCATTCATTAAAAAACCATAAATTGTAAGCTAATAATTAGATTTGTTTACAAGGTTTTATGTGTGGTATCGCTGGTATTATAAATAGTGAAGGTGTTGTTCCTACAAACCTTCAAACCATGTCAACAATACTGAGACATCGAGGTCCTGATGATGAAGGTTTTTGTTTGTTAAGTAATTCTCAGTCAAATATCTATTACAAGGGAAATGATTCAATTAATCAATTTAAAGATTTGAATCATATTACTGAGGCTATGCTAAATGGCGCTTATCAAATTGGTTTTGTTCATCGAAGATTATCAATTCTTGATTTAAGTGCTGCAGGTCATCAACCAATGTCATATCATGATGAAAATTATACAATTGTTTTTAATGGCGAAATTTATAATTATAAGGAAATAAAATCTGAATTGTTTCAAAAAGGGTTTCACTTTAATTCAGATTCAGATACCGAAGTTGTATTAGCAGCTTATCAAAATTGGGGAGAAGATTGTGTAACACATTTTATTGGTATGTGGGCGTTCGCAATTTACGATCAATTAAAACAACATGTTTTTTTATCTCGAGATAGGTTTGGAATTAAGCCTTTGTATTATTTTAATAACAATACAATATTTGCTTTTGCTTCTGAAATAAAAGCACTTTTATCTTTAGAAATGATAAAACCTGAAGCTAATATGAATTCTGTTTTTGAATACATTTCATTTGGAACTACTTCGGATTCATCTGCTAATCTATTTCAAAATATTAATGCATTACAACCCGCTCACAATTTAATTCTCAATACCAAAACCCTTGAAATCAAAATTTATAGTTATTATAATTTAAAAAATAAAGTAGATAATTATATATTACCTAGTGAAAATGAAATTCAAAATACATTTACAAATAGTTTAGAATCGTCCATTGATTTACATTTAAGAGCAGATGTACCAATTGGTTCTACATTAAGTGGCGGACTCGATTCGAGCACAATAGTTGCAATGGCTGCAATGAAAATGAATGGTAAAGCGTTTAAAACATTTACTGCAGCGTATCACGAAAAAGAAATAGATGAATCGGATTTTGCAAAAAAAGCAATTTCAGGTTTTAAAAACATTGATGCTCATTTTATTTATCCTAATGCAAAAACCTATTGGGAAGATTTTGATAAATTGATTTGGCATCAGGATTTACCAATAAATTCTACTTCCATGTTTGCGCAATGGGAAGTTATGAAATTAGCAAATCAACAAGGTATAAAGGTTTTATTGGATGGGCAAGGTGCAGATGAAATACTAGGTGGTTATTATAATTTTGCAGGAATATATTTAATTGAAAAATTAAAACACTTACAAATTCCTTCGTTTATTAAAGAACGAACACAATTACAGCAAAAATTTTCATCAAACATTAATAATACCATTGGAAAAGCAGGTTATTATTTTTTACCTGAATATTTACAAAAAAGCATTCGCGCTAAAAAAAGAGTTGGTATGGGTTCTATTTCCGGAAAATACCAATCAGAATTAGCAAAGTTGCATGTGCCTGAGCGTGGAGGGAAATCATTTAAAGAACAATCTTTATTAAGTATTCAATATGGATTACAAGATTTATTAAGGTATGAAGATCGGAACTCAATGGCCTTTTCAATTGAAAGTAGAGTTCCTTTTTTAGATCATCGGTTAGTTGAATTATCAATTGCCTTAAAAAATGATTGGAAAATACAAAATGGTTGGACAAAATATATTTTAAGAAAAACAGCCGAACCTGTTTTAAATAAAGAAGTTGTTTGGAGAAAATATAAAATGGGATTTTTAACACCTCAAAAATTATGGAAATCGCAATCGAATAAGGAATTAACTCAATTTATTAATGATTCTTCAATTCCAGATTTTTTGGATAAAGCCTATTTACAAAAATTAAATATTGCTGATATAAATGATTCATCTCATTTAAGTGAGTTTTGGAAATTAATTTCCTTTTTAAAATGGGCAGAAGTATTTAAAGTGAAATTTTAAATTTATAAACGAAATTGAAACGAATAGCAATTATATCTGCCCATTATATGCCTGAAATTGGTTATCAGGAAGTTCATTTGGCTAAAGCATATGCTCGACTTGGATATATTGTTAAGGTATTTACTTCTGCTGCTTCTGTAAATTTGGGTGGAAGTATTAATCAATTAAGTTATAAAACTGGTACAACCATTGATTCAAAATATGGTTACGAAATTCAACGTTTACCTTCCTTGTCTTACAAATCAAAAGTATTGCCTTTTAGGCTGAAAAAAAATGTAGCACTATTTAATCCGGATGTTTTAATAATTCTAGGAGTAGCCAAAATTTTCCCTATGGCAGTATTCAATAAAGATTTTATTGGTAAAATGAAAATCATTTCAGTTTATGGGGATGCAAAAGAATATTTAGATCGTGGTACATTTTCTCAAAAAGCAAAAACATTTTTGCATGAAATAGGCTATTCTACTATTAAGCATCCATTATATCGCAAAGCTATCACTTATGGAGATAAACTTATTTTAAATATTCCTGAGACTAATCAGCTATTTCATGACTTTTTAAATGAAGAAGACAAAGCTACTTTTGACTCAAAAAAAGTAATGTTAAATTTGGGTTATGACCCCGATGAATACTTTTTTACTGCAGAAGATCGAAATGCTCTTCGGAAAGAATTGAATATTGATTCTAAAGAAATTGTAATTATTACATCTACTCGTATTAATAAACGAAAAAATATCGAGCAAATAATTAAATTAATTTCCAAATTAAATTCTGAAGGTAAAAACGTTACCTACATCATTGTTGGTTTTTTAAATGATGAATATGAAAAAGAAGTGAAATCTTTTATTAACAAACAACCTTTTCCAAATAAGTTTAACTGTTTCCCTTTTTTAAATTCTAAAGAAATTCGGAAATTATATTGTGCAGCCGATGTTGGTATTTGGTTAAAAGCGGCTATTTCAATACAAGAAGCAATGGGTACAGGTTTGCCAATTATTTTAGAAAACAAACCCAGTGTTAATCATTTAATAAATGAGGGAATTAATGGTTGGTTTTTTAATAATGACACTTTTGAGTCTACAATAAGTAACGTTGTGGATGTTTTAAGCAAAACTACTTTAGATAGAGAAAATTTGGCAATTCAAAATTCAAAAAGTTTATCTTATGATACTATTGCTCAAAAAATTTTAAATACAGTTATTAGTAAGTAAGAATGAAATATAAAGATTGGAAAATATGGATATCAGCATTACCATGGCATTTAAAATGGTTTGTGGTTTTGGTATTAATTAGACCAATCGTAGATAACTTTTATTACTTAAAAAATATTTCTCCTTTATTGTCGCCATTATATTTTGTTGGAATTGCAACTCCCATTTTGTGTATTGTAGCAATTACGCTTTATCGAAAAAAAGATAAATCCGTTTTCGATTTTCTTTTTGGAACTTGGACAGCGCTTATGTTGATTTCGTTATTCTTCATGTTTATTTTTGATCCTCTTTCAAAAACCTTTTTAGAATATCTGCTTAAATTAACCATGCCAGTTTATTTATTCTTCTTTTTAAGATTATTAATTCGTTCTCGAAGGGATTTAGACGGTGTTTTGCAGAGTTTTATCTACTCTTCTTTTTTTGTAATTGCAATTTTTTTGTTTGAGATTTTAGTAAAACCAATTAAAGTTCAACAAACACGTGGACTAGAACGTATTCAGGGGACTTATGGGGATGTGATGAATTACGCAATTTATATTTCATTAGGATTTTTAATTGTATGTTATTTTTATCTTAGAAATAAAAATATTGGCTCAATGATAAAATCTAACAGAAGTCTTATCATTACAATTATTTTATCTTTAGCTTGTTTATTTAAAATTAGCCATACTGCCAGTTACGGTGTATTTATAGTAATATTAGCATTATTTATTTTATTTAATCTTAAAACAAATAAAACAGCCGGTATTGTGCTAATTGTTGTTATTGGATCATTAGGTTATTTTTTTGGTGCATCAACCATCGAAGAAAAGATTGCGCCTTTAATTAAAACAGATCTAGCTGTTTATGAAGGAAAAAAGGCTAATGAGCGTTTATTTCATGGTAGAGTAGGTCGGTGGAAAATGATGTTGGAAGAATATTCTGAATTCCCAGTTGCTGCTCAATTGTTTGGAATGCCTTTAATCATTAAAGAAACCTATCCCTATGTTGGAACTGGTTCGCATAATGATTTTGTTAGAATTTTATTTTTCACAGGTTTTTTTGGCTTAACAGTTTATTTATTAATTCTCATAAATATTTTCAGAAGATTAAAATATTTATGTTCTAGTGATTATTTTCTTGCCCTTGGTACATTTATGATTTTGTTTATGTATTCAGTTAGTACTTGTCCTACTTTATATGCTCCATTGATTTATATAATATATAGTATTTTATGTTATTTGGCTTTACCTAAATCTGTATTATCCGAATCAAAATGAAAAATAAAACAGTAATTATTTTAGGAAAACTTCCACCTCCATTTATAGGGCCTTCTATTGCCACGGAAATATTATTAAAATCAGATCTTAAAAATAGATTTCATTTAGTTCACCTTGATACAAAAATTAATACAAGTTTAGCCTCATTTGGTAAATGGAATTTTGGTAAAGTGGTTAAAAATGTGTCTGTTTACATTAAAATGATTTGCCTTCTTACTAAACATAAACCAGATTTAGTGCTTATACCTATTAGCCAAACAACTACTGGTTTTATAAAAGATTCTGTTTTTATTTTATTTGCGTCTTTTTTCAGAAAGAAAATTGTGATTCAATTAAGAGGAAGTGACATAAATAATTGGTTATCAAAATCAACTTATTTAACAAACCAATATTTTAAATTTATTTTAAAACGAACCAAAGGCGTCATTGTATTGGGACAAAATTTAAAATATTTATTTAAAGATTATTTTTCGGACGCTTCTATTTTTGTAATCCCAAATGGCGGAAATTACACATTTACAAAAACAAAAAAAGATAAAGATGCTGGTATTAAAATACTATATTTTTCTAATTTATTAGAATCTAAGGGTGTTGAAGATGTTTTAAAAGCTATGGAATTACTATCAAAAGAAAATATAATGAATGCATTTTCTATCGATTTGGTGGGCGCTTGGCACAAAAATGATGTGAAAGAAAGGTGTTTGTCTCTTTTAGAAAAAAGCAACTTACCTGTTACCATACACGCTCCAAAAGGTGGAGATGATAAGTTTAAATTTTTGTCTGATGCAGATATTTTTGTTTTTCCTCCTCGTGAACCAGAAGGTCATCCATGGGCAATTGTTGAAGCAATGGCTGCTAAATTACCTATTATTTCAACTGACAAAGGCGCAATTGTTGAGTCTGTTTTAGACTCTAAAAATGGTTTTATTGTTGAGTCTCACAATCCGAAAATGATTGCAGAAAAACTGAAATTATTAATAGAAAATTCGGAAATTAGAGAACAAATGGGAAAAGAAAGTTTTAGACTTTACTTTCAAAATTTTACAGAAGAAACAATGATAGAAAAATACACAACGGTATTTAATACAATAATAAAAAATGGAAACTGAACAAATAGTTGATATCAAACAAGTAGAAGATTTTTGGAATAGCAATTTGTGTGGTAAACAATTTGTTGATGCGAAATTTCCATCAAAAGAATTTTATAAATATTACCGCGATTTTCGTTATAAGAAAACACATCATTTAGATTCCTATATCGATTGGAAATCGGCAACACATAAAGATGTTTTAGAAATTGGTTTAGGTATTGGAGCTGATGCTACTCGTTGGGCAGAATTTGCAAAATCTTATACAGGTGTTGATTTAACTGCCGAAGCGGTTTATGCAACAAAATTACATTTCGAACATTTAGGTTTAAATGGCACTATTTTTCAAGGTAATGCCGAAGCATTAGAATTGCCAGATAATAATTTTGATATTGTTTATTCTCATGGTGTTTTGCATCATACTACCAATACTCAACAAACATTTAACGAAGTTTACAGAGTTTTGAAGCCAAATGGACAATTTATTGTAATGCTTTATGCCAAAGGTTCTTTTAATTATTGGGTACGTATTCAATTTTATTTTAGATTACGTTTGTTATTTGAAATTTTAAAAAACAAAGTTGGCGGTTCTTCTAAAGGAAATTGGGCTTTGCATGTCAAAAATTTTAAAAATGATGGCTGGACTTATCTTTCTTGGAAAAATTTCCCACATCATTGTACCGACGGACCTGATTGCTACATTGCTAATATATATTACCAAAGTGAGATTAAGGAGATGTTAGAAAAATCTGGATTTAAAGTTGATAAAATGAAAAAGGGACATTTTCCAATTGGAGGTAAATTTCCAAAACTAGAACGTTTCTTTGCTAAATATATAGGTTTTCATCAGTTAGTTTGGGCAAATAAAATATAATACCATGTGCGGAATTGCTGGATATATTTCTAACGAAAAACTAAATAATGATGAGATGCTTAATGTTTTAAAGCATCGTGGACCTGATCATCAGAAAGGTTTTTGCGATTTTTATAATAATCAAGAAATTTTTTTAGGACACACCCGCTTAAGTATTATTGATTTATCGAGTAACGGAAATCAACCTATGTTTAGTGATGATAAGCAAATTATCATTGTTTTTAATGGAGAAATTTACAATTTTGAAACTCTTAAATTAAAATATTTTAATCAAGAGTTATTTCATTCTAAAACAGATACAGAGGTTGTTTTAAAAATGTATCAAAAATTCGGAATAAAATTTATAAATGAATTAAACGGAGACTTTGCTTTTTCTATATATGATAAAAATAGTAATAAAGTTTTTTTAGTTAAGGATCACGTCGGTGTTAAACCACTTTATTACTATTCGGATGGTCATAAATTTGTTTATGGCTCCGAAATCAAAACAATCATTGCCTCTGGTATTAAGCCTTCATTAGCTAATGATGAGTTATTGAATTATTTTGTTTTTAAATACACACCTAAAAATAACACTTTATATAAAAATATATTTCGTGTTCCGCCAGCGTCCTACATAGAATATGATTTAACTAAAAATAGTTATTCAACTAATCGGTATTGGACACTTTCAAAAAATAAGGATTATGAAAAACTTTCATATACTGAAGCAAAAGAAGTTTTGTATGATTTAGTAGCAGATAGTACTAAAAGTCGATTAATATCAGATGTTCCGATTGGTAATTTTTTATCTGGTGGATTAGATTCCTCTATCATTGCTTACTTTTTAAAAGATAGAAAAGATATTTTACATTATTGTGCACGAAAAGCAGAAGTCGATCTAAAAAAAGAAGGGACTAGTTCAGATTATTTTTACGCTGATAAACTTTCTAAGGAATGGAATTTAAAATTATTGGAAGCCAATATAGGAAGTGAACAAGCAAATTTAGATTTAATTAAAAAAACACTTTATTATTCGGATGATTTAATTGCTGATGGTTCACAAATACCTTCTTATTTAATTACTAAGGACGCATCACAAACTTCAAAAGTTATTTTATCTGGAATGGGTGCTGATGAATTGTTTTTAGGTTATGCAGGACACATGTTAACACTTCTTTCAGAAAATATGATGTCGAAAGTACCATTCGGTTTAGCTGACGGTCTTTATAAACAGGCGGCTAAAGTAAATCAAGGAAAAGGTAAGTTTTTAGCATATAGAAGATACATTCATAAAATTGGAAAGTATGGCAATTACCCAACTTATAAATATGGCATTTTAAATTTAGTTGGTGATTTTGAAAACTCCTGTTCGGTTTATAATGGTGATAGAGATAGTTTAGAAAGTATGTTATCAAGTTATTTTCCTAAAGATGAAGATGTATTTGATTCTTTAACCCGTTTTGAGATAGAAAATGTATTGGTTAAAAATTTAAGTTACACCGATAGAACTTCAATGGCAAATTCATTAGAATGCCGTGTACCATTTTTAGATAAACGTATTGTAGAATTTGCATATAGTATCAAACGAAATTATAAATTATCAAACACAGGAAAATCTAAGCGAATTTTAAAAGATGCTTTTAAACATGAATTACCAGAATATATAATAAATCGTCGTAAAGCTGGATTTGGAATGCCTTTACGAAGCATTTTTAGTTCGGAAGCAAAAGTTAATCAGTTGTTAGACAAATCATTTTTTAGTAACTTCAATCATTTTTCAATGCCTAATATTGACTCAATCATTAAAAATCATATATCTGGTAAAGAAGACAATTCATCAATTATTTACGCATTGATTTCTTTTCAGGAATGGTACAAATTAAATTTTTAGAATAATGGAACAACTCACTCAAAATCTTAAAGATGGTTATATGCAATTATTGGAAGTTCCATTTCCAATATTAAATAGTGGTTGCGTATTAGTTCGAAATCATTATTCAATAATTAGTGCTGGTACTGAAGGTAAGACTGTAAAAGATGCACGCCTTGGATACATTGGTAAGGCAATGGCACGCCAAGAAGAAGTGAAAAAAGTTATTAAAACGGCTAAAACAATTGGCTTTTTAGAAACCTACAAATTAATGATGAATAAATTGGATTCACCATCGCCTTTAGGTTATAGCTGTTCGGGCGAAGTAATAGCAATTGCTGACGATATTACAGAATTTAAAATTGGAGATAAAGTTGCGTGTGCTGGCGCAGGAGCGGTTCATGCAGAAGTGGTTGCTGTTCCAAAAAACTTATGTGTTAAGTTACCTGCTAATGTTGATTGTGACGACGCGTCTTTTACAACAATTGGCGCTATTGCTATGCAGGGTATTAGACAAGCAGATTTAAGATTAGGAGAAACCTGCGCAGTGATTGGCTTAGGTTTAATTGGACAACTTACTATACAAATGCTTAATGCTTCTGGTGTTAAAACTATTAGCATAGATATTAATAAAAAAATGGTTGAACTAAGTAAAGAACTTGGTTCTAACTTTTCATTTGAAAGAGATAGCGAAGGTCTTGAAAATATAATTAAAGAATTAACAAGTGGACAAGGTGTTGATGCTGTTATAATTACTGCAGCCACCAGTAGTAATGATCCAATAGATTTTGCTGGAGAAATTTGTAGAAGAAAAGGAAAAGTAATTATTGTGGGAAGTGTTCCTACAGGCTTTAAACGTACGTATTACTATAAAAAAGAATTAGAGTTAAAAATGTCTTGCTCTTATGGTCCTGGGCGTTATGATGCTAATTATGAGGAGAATGGTGTTGATTATCCTTATGGTTATGTTCGATGGACAGAGAATCGTAATATGCAAGCTTTTGTTGATTTGATTCATTATAAAAAAATTAATATTAAAAAGTTAACCTCACATATTTTTAATTTTGCAGAAGCTCCAAAAGCTTACCAATTAATTTTAGATAAAACTGAATCTTACACAGGCATACTTTTAAAGTATGATACGGCAAAGAAAATTGCTTCTAAAGTTGAGTTAAAAAATACTATCCATAATCCAACTGAGCCAAATATTGCTTTTATTGGAGCTGGTTCATTTGCCAATAATGTTTTGCTGCCTGCCTTAAAAGACAATTGTAATTTTATTGGAATAGCCTCAAACAAAGGGAATAACGCTCGTAACATAGCTGATAAATATAAATTTAATTATTGCACAGATAAAAGTCAGGATTTATTTACGGATGAAAAGTGTAATACTGTTTTTGTAGTAACGCGACACGATTCTCATGCTACTTATGTTATCGAAGCTATTAAGCATAAGAAACATGTATTTGTAGAAAAACCTTTATGCTTATTGGAGGACGAATTAAATGAAATAAAAGATTTACAAAATAAGTCTAATACCTTTGTAATGGTTGGCTTTAATAGAAGATTTGCACCACATATTATTAAGGTAAAATCGTTATTAAATCAAAATCAACCCATTGCAATCAATTATCGCATTAATTCGGGTGCAATTGCTTCCGACCATTGGATTCATAATAAAACAAGTGGTGGTGGAAGAATTCTGGGCGAAGTTTGTCATTTTATTGATTTGGTATCCTTTATTTCTGGCTCTAAAATAAGTTCGGTTAACGCAAACGAAATGCTAAGTGCTAATAATTTAAGAGATACACTCATCATTAATTTGAAATTTGAAAATGGAAGTATTGCAACCATATCTTATTTTTCGAATGGAAGCAAAGAGTTAGCGAAAGAATATTTAGAAATTTTCACTAATGGTCAATCTATTGTAATTGATGATTTTAAAAATATGTCAATTTATGGTAAATCAATTAAGTCAAGCAATTTGAGCAATCAGGATAAAGGACATAAAGAAGAAGTAAAACAGTTTTTGGATGCAATTAGAAATGGCAAAGCTTGTCCAATTCCATTTGATGAAACATACAATGCGATGCTTGCAACATTTAAAGTAGAAGAATCAATTGCTAAAAATGGTGCGCAAATAATTTTATAAATATGTCCTCAATTGAAATCAATAATTTAATTAAATTTGAAAGTGCTTTAGAAAAAGTTCGTTTGTATATTGAGAATGAAAATTTTAAAGGCTACGATCCTTATGATACGCTTAATTCCCCAATTAAATTTAAGTATTTCGGAAAATTAATTCCTGTTTTAGCGCTACAATTTCAAAAAAGAAATCCAATTAATATTAGGCCATTATTAGGCGTTAAAAAAGAACATAACCCAAAAGCATTAGGTTTGCTCTTGTATTCATATTCAAAATTGCAAAAAAACTTTCCTGATAAAGACTATTCTAAACAAATTAATTTTTTATTTAATCATTTAAAAATCAATTATAGCAAAGGTTACAGCGGTTATTGTTGGGGCTATAATTTTGATTGGGCAAGTTCAGGTAAATACATTAAGGCTTATAGCCCTAATATTGTGGTAACAGCATTTGTTGCTAAAGGTATTTTCGAATATTATCAATTAACTAAAAATGAAGAAGCTTTAGATATTTTAAAAAGTATTAGTTTATTTATTTTAAAAGATTTACCTAAAACAGAAACTCCCGAAGGTATTTGTTTTAGTTATACAACTTTAGGTATTGATAATTGCTACAATGCTAGTTTATTGGCAGCAGTTGTTTTGTCTCAACTTTATTTTATTACCAAAAAAGAAGAATATAAAAGTGATGCTTTAAAAGCGGTTGATTTTGTTGTATCGAAACAACATGCCGATGGACATTGGAATTACAGCATTTCAGAAGACGGAAAAGAACGCACTCAAATTGATTTCCATCAAGGATATGTTATTGATTGCATCGATGATATAATAAACTATTGTGGCATTGAAAGTGAAAAGTATACCAATGCCATAAAAATTGGAACTGTTTATTATCGACAAAATCAATTTTTTAAAAATGGACAATCAAAGTGGCGCTTACCAAAATTGTATCCGGTTGAAATTCATAATCAATCACAAGGTATAATTACGTTAGCTCGTATGAGAAAATTAAATCCTGAATACTTAACTTTTTCTGAAACCATTGCAAATTTTACTATTGATAATATGCAAGATAAAAAAGGGTTTTTCTATTATAGAATATTAAAATCACATACTAATAAAATTTCGTTCATGCGTTGGTCGCAAGCTTGGATGTTTTTAGCATTAACCGAATTAACCATTTCTTTAAAAACGGATAAATAATAATGGAACGTGATTTTACATTAGTGGCTTATAAAAAATTATTAGAATCAGCAATTCGAGCGGGCTATAAATTAACTTCTTATGAAGATTACATTACTAATGGTCACCAATATTCTAAAGTTTTTATTTTAAGACATGATGTGGATGATTTACCTGATAATTCAGTCGAAACAGCCATTATAGAAAATCAGTTAAGAGCAAAAGGTTCCTATTATTTTAGAGTTGTTAAAAAAGGTTTGCATCCAAAATGTATTGAGCAAATTAAGAAGCTCAATCACGAAATTGGTTACCATTATGAAGATATGGCTCTTAATAATGGCGATTTCGAGAAATCATACATACATTTTTTAGAAAAATTAAAATTATTTAGAACCTATTATCCTGTTAAAACCATTTGTATGCATGGCAGTCCTTTGTCTAAATGGGACAATCGTTTATTATGGCAAAAGTATCATTATAAAGATTTAGGAATTATTGGTGAGCCTTATTTTGATATTGATTTCAGTAAGGTTTTATATATTACTGATACTGGCCGACGATGGAATAACAAAACATCAAGTGTGAGAGATAAAGTAAAAACAGATTATGATTTTAAATTTAATTCTACACAAGATATAATTACTGCATTTAATCAAAATAGTTTGCCATCGGTTATTATGCTAAATATTCATCCACAACGCTGGACAAATAATTCTGTTTTATGGCTTAAAGAATTAATACTTCAGAATGTTAAAAATAGTATTAAGAAACTGTTTGTAAAAAAAGCTTAGTAACTAAATTAAAATTCTAAAAGTTCTTTTAAATCTTCAATGAATATTGGTTTTACTCTAAATCCAAGCATATTAGTTTTTTCAGCTCTAGCTAATGTTTCAGGTTCAGAGTTCCCAGATACGTATATGACTTTAACGTTAGAAAATTTTCTAATTTCTTCCATTGCTTCAATTCCGTCAATATTGCCATCAATTCTAATATCCATAATGATAACATCTGGATTATGATTTTTCACGGCTTCAATTGCATCCAGCCCATTTCTAACGGAAGAAACAACGGCATGGCCAAGTTGCTCCAAAAATCGTTTGTTTATCATCGTTAAAATTAAATCATCTTCTACTATAAGTACTTTTTTCATATTTGGACCAGTTTTTTAGTTCACACAAATTATTTTATTATTTTTAAAATTTCAACTGAAAGTACATACGATTGTCCTTTCTCACAAATTCAAATTTACCATTCAATTGCTCACTAAACGAGCCAATTAAATTAAGGCCTAAAGTATCCTTTTTTAATTCAATATTATAATCAAATCCAGCTCCATCGTCAATAAATTCAAATATATAATTTGTTGCCTCTTTTTTAAAATGGACTTCAATTAATCCTTCATCTTTATTTTTAAAAGCATACTTATAAGAGTTACTCATTAACTCGTTTAGAAGCAAGGCAAAAGGCATGGCTTTTTCCATTTCTAAGTTAATAGGCTCTGCTAAACAAATAAATTTTATGTTTTTTTTCTTTGGGGCTGACGAAAGCTTTATAAATTGAGCCAATTCTTTTATATAATCGCTCATATTCACCATTTTTAATGTTTTGTTTTCATAAAGTTTTTCATGTAACAAGGCAATGGATTTTATTCTGTTTTGACTATTTCTTAATGCAACAATTGTGTTCTCGTCAATTAAGTAGGTTGTTTGTAATTCAAGTAAACCATTAACTACGGCTAAATTGTTTTTTACACGATGATGAATTTCAGATAACAGAATTTCTCGATCTCTTAATGACAATATTGCTTTTTCCTCTGCATGTTTTCGTGTCTTATTTTCATCCTCCAATAATTTTTGATTATTTATTAGCTCATCATTTTTTAAAACTAGTAAATTATTAATTCGATTATTATTAATAAAAAAATAAAGTGATAAACTAATGATTATTATAAAACAGAAAATGAAATTTACCAAATAAAACAAATCTAACATATTCTGCCCTATAGTGATAAAAGTTATTTCAGCGAACTTATCAAATAAAATTATAATAAGAAACGTCACTAAGTAACTAATCATTGAAATGGAGAGGAAATATTTGTTTTTAGTGTCAAATAAGGTAAGCACAATGAGAGGCGATGTAAATAAATACAAATGGATGCCTGAATTAAAACCTAAATAAATAGAGAAAAATAAAACGCAAAAGTTGGTTGTAAATAAAATAAGACTACTTGAAAAATTGTATTTTTTGAAATTATTTAAAACAATAGAAATCCCAAACAGTAATACACCAAATGAAATTGCTACAAATGGTATTAGTAATCCTAAGCTTAAAAAGTATAAAACATAAGGAATTGAAAATACGGCGCACAAAAAAGATAATTTATTTCTTGATTGTAATTTATCCGAAAAAATATATGATTGCTGCTCGTTAACTCCAACATTAACAATTTTATTCCAAGTATTTAAAATTTTCGAAAACATAAATTTCTAAGCTTTGATTCTATGTTTTGTTGCAATTATTAAGTAATAAATATCAATCATCATATAAATAATAACCATAGAAATTATCCAATGATTTGACGGCCAATGGCTAATAATCATTATACCACAAAATAAACTGCCTAGCATACGAAACCATGCTGCCCAATAAGAAATTCCTTTTTCTTGCAAATTGTTAATTAACATTATTAAGCAAGTAATAGATATTACTAATTGAATAGCATAAGCGGTATTAGCACCAATAGAATTGTCATACCCATCTTTAATAAAAAAATATAAAATAACGAGCCAAGCTAAAATAGAAAAACCAAACATAAGGTTAAAACGACTTCTTAATTTTTCTCCAACTTGTTTGTATCCATATTTAAACGTATTATAAACGATAAAAACATCAGCAAAAAACCAGGCGTAGTAACCAATTTGCAAAACCATACCCATATCTTGTTTATACACAAATGCCCATAAAAATTCCCATGCAATATTTGCACCAACTACACCTGCCGAAATTCCAACAAATTTATATTTAATAATGCCTCTTATAACAGTTGCATAACAAAGCACCCAAAAGATTGCACCTATACCAAATAAAATTAATTCGGGTATCGTATATTTATCAGTGTTTAACCAATAGTTATTCATAATTTTATTTTTTTGTGTGTGATAATAAATTTTTAATTGTCAAAATAGTATGAATACTAACTGACATAATCCAAGGAATTTTCACATTCCAAGCCAATCCTTTTCTATAACGTTTTTGATCAGCTCTTCTAAAAAATGAAAAAATCCAAGGTTCATGCAAATCCCATAATTCACATTTCTTAGCTTTAACTCCTGATGTATCTAAAATGCAATTCACGGCTCGTCTGGCTGCCTCATTTGCACCTTCCATCGTAGCCAAGTCAGTATATGTTTTAATGTAATCAGAAGCCAAAAACATATTTGGAATTCTAGTATAGGAATATGGTCTCAAGTCCCAAGAGTTAATTGTATTTACGAGTAATGGTTCTTTATTTTTTTTGGGAATATCAAATTCGATATCAGAATCTAAATACCAATTATGTAAGTGCTCATCTTTTAAAATTATAACCCCATTTATATTTAAACTTTTTTTCAATTGGGCCCAAATTTCTTTTATTATTTCTTCTTTTGTGCAGTCTTTAGCTGACTTATTATAAAGTATTCCAATTGAATCCCAATCGGAAATATCGATTGATAGAATTCCTTTTACCGTTCCATCACCATATTTAGATAAGTCAACATTTGGCCAAAATTGTTTTTGTGAGATTGATGTTAATGCCCAAGGAGTATCAATGTAAATTGTATGGCCTTGATTTATTTCCAAATCTTCGGTTAAATAAAATTGGGCTCCATTCATCCATGAAACAGAATTACTTAATTCTTTAATGGTATATAGTGTTGGATCAATTTTCACCATTTCATCATTCAATAAATTTGACATGACCTCTACTGGTACAGCAAATAAATAATAATCAGCAGTAATAGTTTCATCAACCCCATTTTTTGACACCAAAACACTGGAAATACTTTGATCCTTACAATTAACATATTTAGTAGGAGAATTTAAATGAAATTGTACTCCTTTTTCTTTTAAATAAGTTGACCACGGGTTTATCCAAGCATCATTGGTAGGACCATTTAATATTCGATCACTACTTGTACCTGGTGTGGCTACATCAAATATTAATTGTAAAAAAATATTCCCTCCAGTTTTAGTACTTGCTGTTTCGGCACGTGCTGCTACTAATGTACGTGTTAACCCTTTTGAGAAAATAGTTTGATAGGCAATAGAATGGTTATCAGAATCTAAAAATTCCCACCAACCCATTCGCTCATATTCGTTTCTTCGCCTTTCTCTGCAACTTGTTAGTAGCTCCCAAACTTTTATTGCAAAATCTGATTTATCTTTTTCTGTTAATCCTAAATCGCTATTTAACGAGTCATCTAAATATTTTTTAAATTCATTTAATGACCGAGGTAATCGTGCAGGTAATGTAACCGGTTCTTTATCAAAACGGGCTAATTTAATTTGGGATGTTTCTGTTAAATTACCAAGAACGCCATTAAAATTGCCTTTAAAAGGAATTTCTTTCATGGTTTCCGTTATATGCTTATAAAATCTTGGGAAAAATCTAAATCCATGTTCTCCTGGTAAATCCATTCTTCCATCTTTTCCTGAGCCTGGTACGCCAACACTTCTTGCTTTCCCGCCAACACAATTTGAAGCTTCATAAACTTCAACTTTAAAACCTCTCTTAATTAATTCATGTGCTGCACTCAAACCGGCAACTCCACCACCAATAATGACCACTTTTTTCATAAAATAAAATGTTATCCAGTTATTTTTTTGTAATGTAATTAAAATATTTAAGCGCTTTTTGTTAAATTTTATTTAGTTGTTATTTAATTCCAATATAATGCATGTAAGATTTTCAGAAAAATTGTATGATAAATTTATAAATATTTTACAATTTTTAATTAAAAATTATTTTTATGAATATACGACAATCAGAAACCACAAAATTTATTTTATTAATTGAAGATAATTTTGAAATTAGAGATAATTTAAGCGAAATGCTTACATTAGAAAATCACACCGTAATATCTGTTTCTTCTGGAGAGCAGGGGCTTAAAATTGCAGAACAAAAAATTCCCGATTTAATATTATGTGATATTGTTATGCCAAACCTAACAGGATTTCAAGTTTTAGGAGAACTAAAAAGTAAGCCAAGGACTTCACGTATACCTTTTTTCTTTTTATCGGCTAGTGTTGAAAAGCATGTAATTGAAAAAGCCCTAAATATGGGAGCTAATGGCTATATTTTTAAACCGTTTGAATTGGAAGACATTACTCGGGAAATTAATTTATGTTAGCTGATTAAATAATTTCTATTCAAAAAATAGTAAAAACAAATTTAATTTTAAGACATTTTTGTTATTACGTAGTATTAATTCTACAAAATATTAGCATTATTTTTTACTAGTTCATTTGTAAATTTGTCTAACTTAGTTAACATTAAGTCGATTAAATTTATAAATTCGACTTGTTTATAAATAGTTATGTTTAATGTCCTAATTGCAGATAATTATCCTTTAAGTAGGATTGGAATTATTAATGAACTTTCAAAAGAAATTTTAAATATTAAGTTTGTGGAAGCTAATTCTGAAAAACAAATTTTTGATTTAGTGAAAAGCCATAAATTTAATTTAGCAATAATTGCTATTTCACAACCTGGCAAAACAGCTGCTGAAATAATAAAAAAGCTTCATCAAAAATCACCTAAACTTCCAATTTTAATTATTTGTATTTACCCTGAGGTTATTTTCGCGTTAAGGGCAATAAAAATGGGCGCCTCTGGGTATTTAACAAGAGAAGGACCTATTAGTGAATTAATAACCGCAGTAAATAAAATAAAAAAGGAAGGCATTTATGTTTCAGAAAAGGTGTTAGTTAATATCGTTAATAATTTTAATAAGGGTGGGCAAGTTCAGGCTAGTGTTGACGTTCTTAGTAATAGAGAACTCCAAGTATTGCAATTATTATCGTCAGGGAAGTCAACTAAAGAAATTTCAATTGAGGTTAGCTTAGGAATGAGTACAATTAGCACCTATAGATCTAGAATATTTAGTAAGTTAGGAATTAAAACTAATGCTGATTTAACTCGATTTGCAATTGAGAATTCTATATTTTAATAATGTAAGATTTTGACGTAAATAAATTATTAATAAATTGTTATAATTAACTGACTTTAAATAATAGAATGTGATTTATGCATAAAACAGATATAATAATATCAGAAGCTTTAATTAATTTGTTGAAAAGCAATACAAAATTTATTGCATATAAGGGAGAAAATAATGCTGAATGTACAATTAATCTTATTTCTAAAAGTGTTGAAAGCATTATTGGCTATTCAGCAGAAACGTTAAAATCTAGCAAGAAATCATTTTTAGATATCATATATTTTGAGGATAAAGAAATTTTTAAAAACAAATTAATAAATGTCCCTATAAATTATAAACTAGGATCAACTGAATTACCTTCAAAGTTAGAATATCGTATTGTATGTAAAGATAAAACTATAAAATGGGTTGAAGATGTACATCTTCCAGTTCGAAATGATTTGGGAGAAATCACGCAGATTGAAGGATATTTATTTGATATTTCTGCAATTAAGGAATTTCAAATCGTTGAAAATACCCTCAGTACGTTTCAGGATGCCATAAACAATGCTTCGATTGTTTCTATTACAAATGTAAAAGGAGAAATTATTTACGTAAACAATAATTTTTGTTTTTATTCTAAATATAATTCAGACGAATTAATAGGTAAAAATCATAATATTATTAATTCGGGCAAACATGATAAATTGTTTTTTGAAACGCTTTGGAAAACGATTAAAAATGGTGAAACATGGAGGGGTGAAATTTGTAATAAAGCTAAAGATGGCTCTTATTATTGGGTAGATACTGTTATTACTCCTATTTTCAATAATCATAAAATTGAACGCTATTTATCAATTAGAAATATTATAACTGATACTATTAATTATAAAGAAAAATTAATAGAAAGTGAGGAGCGCTTATCTAAAATTATTGAAAGTGTAAATGATGTTATTTATACAATTTCAAATGAAGGTACCTTTTTATCGCTTAGCCATGCGTTTGAAAAAATAACTGGATGGAAGGTTTCTGATTGGATTGGTAAACCGTTTAAAGAATTAGTGCATCCTGATGATTTTGAATTAGCATTTGATGTTTTTAATAAATTATTTAGTGGTGTTCCTGTTAAACCTTATGAATTAAGGGTTAAAATAAAAAACGGTAGTTATATTATTATTGAAATTACACCTAGTACTATAAAAAACAAAAATGTCATTATTTCAATATTAGGTATTGCAAGGGATGTAACTGAGCGCAAAAAACATGAAAGGAAGTTGATAAATTTAACTCAAAGTGTTTCAGTTAAAACTGGAGTTAATTATTTTTCAGACCTAACTAAATATTGTAATACTATACTTGGAGTAAAATACTCAATGATAGGCATTTTCAATCCTGTTCAAAACTCAATTAATACAATTTCATTTAGAACTAAAAATACTGAGATTGAAAATTTCGAATTTAATATAAGCGGAACAGTATTTCATAAAATTATTAAAAATGAAAAACTAATTTTCCCAAAAAACCTTCAGGATATTTTTCCTGAAGATAAAATCTTGAAACGCTTTAACGTAAATTCATGTTTAGGTTATTCATTATATAATCAAGATAAACAAGTTGTAGGATTGATTGTTTTAATGGATGAATTACCGATTAAACAGTTAAGTGAAAAAGAAGAAAGTATACAGTATTTTATTAATAGAACTGCTAATGAAATTTGCAGAGAAATAGCAGAAAAACAAGTTAAAGCAAGTGAAGAATTTAATTTAGGTATTTTATCATCCTTATCTTCCCAATTAGCAGTAATAAATGAGAGTGGTGAAATAATTGCTGTAAATGAATCTTGGGATAAATTTTCTTTGAATAATGGTACTGAAAATATTCGAAATACAGGTATAGGAAGTAACTATTTTACGGTTTGTGAAAATGCAATTAAAGCAGGCGATTTAGATGCAGAAAAGGTATTGTTGGGAATTCAATCTGTTTTGAATGGGAAGAAAAGAAAATTTAGGATGGAATATCCTTGTAATTCACCAACAGAAGAAAGATGGTTTATCCTAAGTGTTAACCGGATGATAGGCTTTCAAAAAAGAGTTGTTATAAGACATATTGATATTACCGAAAGTAAGAAAATAGAGCAAAAATTAGAAAAAAACGAATATAGATATCGAACATTGATTCAAAATAGTCAGGAAATGATTTTTAGCGTAAATTCAGAAGGAAATTTTACGTTTACTAATAATCAATTTAATAAATTATTAAAATATTCTGAAAAGGAATTAAAGGTTAAAAATTTGTTTGATGTCATAAGTCCTGAAACCCATCAAAATTGTATTAACCATTTCCATTCTGTTTTATCAGGTAAAAGCAACAAAAATGTATCAGTAATATTTATTACTAAAAACAATAAAAAAATATTTGCTAAAGGTAATTCAACACCTATCGTATTTAATGGTAAAGTAATTGGTACTCAAAGTTTTTTTAATGATGTTACTCATGAAGTATTAACTCAAGAAAAATTAGGTAAAAGTGATGAAAGATATAAATATTTAATTGAGAATATTAACGATGCTATAATAGTAAAAAATAAACATGGTAAAATCATTTATGCAAATAATAGATTTCTTGATTTATTAGGATATAAGAATGAAGATTTAATTAATTTAAATATGAAAGATTATATCCATAAAACATCATTTAATAAGGTTAATGAATATTACACTGATTTTTTTAATAAAAAACTAGTTCCTGAAGTAATTGAATACCAAGGTATTCATAAAAATTCTACTATCAGGTGGTTAGAGGATAAACCGTCTCTTATGATTGAAAATGGAGAAAATATTGGTATTCAAACAATAATTAGGGATGTTACGGAAATTAAAAATAAAGAATATGAATTGAATAAAGTTATAACTGAATTAACTAACAGGAATAATGAAATGATGCAATTTAACTATATTGTTTCTCATAATTTACGATCTCCAATAGCAAATATAATTGGACTTAGCAGTTTACTCGAACTGAAAGATACATCAGAAGATGAAAAACTGGTTATACTTACGCATATTAAAGAATCATCATTAAAGATGAATGATATTATTAAAGATTTAAGTTTGGTATTAAACACAAAATCGAACTTAAATACTAAAAATCAAAAGGTTTATTTACATTCAATAATACATGGAATAACAGAAACCCTTGAAAAGCAAATTGAACAAGCCAAATGTAAAATAACAACTTCTATTAGCGCTGATGCCAATGAATTATTTAGTGTTAAAAGTTATATAGAAAGTATATTTTTTAATTTGATTAGTAATGCCATAAAATATAAGTCTAGTAAACGAAAATTAATTATTAAAATTTCAGCAAAAAAAAGTGATGATAAAATCATCATAAAAATTTCAGATAACGGAATTGGATTAGATTTGAAAGCAAATGGTGCTTATGTTTTTGGATTGTATAAGCGATTTAATTTTGAAATAGAAGGAAAAGGTTTAGGGTTACACATGACTAAAAATCAGGTTGAAGCCTTAGGTGGTACAATTAAAATTGAAAGTGAATTAGATAAAGGAACAACTTTTATTATTACATTAAAAAATGATAATTTATGAAAAAAATAGTTTTAATTGATGATGATTCCACCAGTAATTATTTATCAGAATTAGTTATTTCGTCAGTTACGTCTGACTATGCAATCATTAGTTTTACTAATCCTGTTGAATTACTTCAACAAATTAAAGAATTAGAGATAGATGAAGATACCATTATGATACTTGACTTAAATATGCCTGAAATTGATGGTTGGGAGTTTATTAATAGATTTAATAAGACAGGATTATATTGCAATTTCTTTATTTTAACCTCGTCTTCAAATGTTTTTGAAAAAGAAAATGCTAAAAACTATCCTCAGGTAAAATATTTTTTCACAAAACCATTATCAACAAAGGATGTAGAGTATTTTTTAGATAGAAAATACCGAAATGAAATTTCAAAATGATACATTTCAGTTTTAAGATCAATTTTATTATAATAAGAAGTTTCAAAATAATTAATTAAGGTTATATGGATCATTTTTTTAATTAAAATCATTTTTTTTTGGTTTTATTGAAATAATTTGTAAATTAGTCTCAGTTTATTTTTTTTCGATAAGTTATATAAATATACCGACAAATACGATCCTATAATTGCTTAAACTTAAAAACATAATATCTCATCTCGAGGAAAGTTTATATGTAACTATCGAGGAAAGTCTTAAGAAAAACAAGGCTGAAAATTCCTTATTTTTGTTTAATTCATACAGAGCAAACCTTAATGATGCAATTATAATCGAAGAATTAAAATTAAGTTCTAATTCTTTTTATGTTCTAAAATCCAGATTGTATGATAAGATTCAAAATCATTTGTCTGGAGAAATAAATATTACGCGAGAAGAACTTATTAAAAAGTTAGATACATTACCTCAAATGTGTTTCACTGAGCCGAGAGAAATTATTATTCCATATTTAGAAAAAATGGAAAGTGATTTGCTTAAATTTGATATGCATAAGGAGTTGTTAACTGTTTATAGCATATTGAAAAAAGTAAATTTGTTTACAGACAAATATTTTTATTACTCTCAATTGTATAATAAGCATATTGCTTACAATCTTTCAATTGAAAAATCGGAAGAAATTCTTGGCAATTTTAATAGAATTATTGGTCAATATCACTTTTCTAGAGCCCCAAACTTAAAAGATGAACTTTTATTTATAAAAAAAGAAATAAATGTTCAGCACGATTTAAATCCATCTAGGCAAATAAAAATCATTAAAAATATTATAAATCTTCAATTATATTTATTTTGTGAAATTGATAGCGCTGATAATTCAAATATTGAAGAATTATTAAGAGAAACAATAAAGATTATAGATGAATTGCCCGAATCTTCAATTTATAAGTATTGGATTACTGCATTAGATTATTTATCATTTGAATATTATTTTAAAATTGGCAGAAAAGAACAAGCTGCTATATTTTATGAATCAGTAAATAGTAAATTTCAAAGTATTTTACTTTATACTAATGTGTGCTGTACTCCAATTTTTTTAATTTCAAAACTAGCATTTATTCAAGAAACTGGCAGATTAAATGAATTGCTAGAATTTGAAAATGGCACAAAAAATACTGAGATTAACGATACTCATTCAGCTGTTTGTATTGGAATATATGATGCAATGGTTTATTATCATAAAAATAATCTGAAAGAAGCTATAAATTGTTTGCAACAACTTATTAATGAAAATAGTTTTAAGGATTATTTTCATATTAATATCGAGATTAAATTTACCCTAGCAATTTTTTATATAAAACTTAAAGATTTTGAAATGACATTAAGTATATTGAAAAGCATTTATCGTAAAATTAAATTAGATAAAATCGAAAATTATCAAAATGCACTTAGTTTAATAAAAGTTCTCGAACAAGAGACAAATAATAAAAGTGGGAAAGTTACAACAAAACAAAAGGATGATTTTTTGTTATTTATGGCTAGAAACAAAAATGAATGTGAAATATTAAAACATTTTTTATTTACCTTAAACAAAAAATATTCTTAATTTTTATATATGAAAAGAAAAGAACCTAATTATAAATATCGTAATATTTTGTTACTTGATGATAATGATTTAGATAATTTTATCAATGAAAAAATGATGGAATCAAATCTGTTTTCAAGAAAAAATTATATATGTACAAGTGGAAAGAGTGCCATTGAATTTCTTACTAATATAATTGAAATGGGCGAAAATGTTAATGGAAATTACCCTGAGATAATTTTTGTTGATTTAAATATGCCATTAATGGATGGATTTCAATTTATCGAATACTTTAAGAAAAATTTGGAATCCAAACTTCATAATCCTAAAATTGTAATTCTAACCTCATCAATTTTTCCTGAGGATGTATCGAAAGCATTAGCCATTTCAAAAGATATAATCTTTTTAAACAAACCGCTTACAAAAAATATTCTTGAAAAATTGTAATCTAAGCTATTTTTTATCGAATTTTGTATTACAAAATATAGAAGTAGTTTGAAGTTCAATAATTGGTTATGCTGATACTACATGGAAATTGTATAATGAGGCTTTGCTGAAATTGGACTATATTTTATGTGTATTTGGAATTATTCTAAAAGCTGTATTTTCTTACACATGCAATTTGTATTTAAATAGAGCTAATCTATTTTATTAAATCTTTGATAGATTTGAATTAAATAGATTGATATGAAAAAGTTTATTATTGTTTTGACAGTTATTGCATTTCTGCCTATTATTATTTTTTCTCAAAATAGATTAGCAAGCAATGATAAAACCATTTTTTTTAATATAGATTATGGTTGTGATAAATATAAATTTGATTACGATTCTTTAAAAAATCGTCATCCTGAATTTTCAAAAGAAGTATTATTGTTAAAATGTAAGACTAAGCAAGTTAATGATACTATTAATTAGAATGATATTAGAATTAAATGGAAACTATATTTTGTTGATTTAGGCATTTTTTCTATTGGTATTCTAAATTATTTATTTCTGTGAGCCATCGCTTCCAATTGTTTCTAATAAATAAATTGTCATTTCAAAAAAAGAATACAATCGAAATCCTTTTAATAATTATTTATGTTTGAAAATCATTAAATAATCAATAAACTTGTAAATCAATTACAATTTATAAACAAAACGTGCTAATCCCAAAAAATAGAATTCCAGTACTACAGATTGCTACAATTGGCATTTTACCATCTTTTATAAAAAAACTAGTTTACAGATTAAAAGGATATAAAATTGGAGAGAATGTATCTTTGGGCATTGGAAGTGTTATCATAGGTAAAGAGGTTGAAATTGGGAAAAATTCAAGTGTCGGTTTTTTTACGATTATAAGAGCTAACAAAATTAAAATAGGTCGCTTTGTTAAAATTGGAGCATTAAGCGCCATTGATACCGAACTTTTTACTATAGATGATGATGCTCGAATTAATGAACAGGTTTATATTGGTGGAATGAAAACGCCAGAATCTGCATTAATTATGGGTAAAAGAACTATTATAATGCAGGCCAGTTATATAAATCCAACCAAGCCAATTATTATTGGTGACGATTCAGGAATTGGTGGACATTGTTTGTTATTTACCCATGGTTCATGGAATTCGGTTTTAGAAGGTTATCCAGTTAAGTTTGCACCAATTACAATTGGAAAAAAAGTATGGTTGCCATGGCGTGTTTTTGTAATGCCAGGAGTTACAATAGGAGATGGAGTAGTGGTAGGCGCTGATTCGTTGTTGAATAAAGATATTCCAGCTAATTCTTTAGTTGCAGGTTCGCCTGCTAAAATTTTGAAATCAAATTTCCCAGAAGCATTATCTGAAATTGAAACAAAAAAAATAATCGATGATATTTTTAATGAATTCATTGCTTATTTAAAACATCATCAGTTTAATGTAACTCAATCTGTTTTAAGAAATGGATTTGAATTAAATATAACTAATCAAAAAAACATAGCTTTTTTGAAATTTGAAGATACTTTTACAAATTCGACTTCAACTTCTAATTCTATTTTAGTGTTGCGTAAAGGAAACTTGCCTTCGAATTTTAATTGCAAAATGGTAATTTCTTTAGAAAGTAAAGAAAGATTTGGTTCCAGCGAAATTGGAGAAGAATTTGTTAGTTTTTTATCGCGTTATGGTATTCGTTTTAATAGATTAGATTAACAATGACGGTTCTCGTATATCTCGGACATCCAGCACATTTTCATTTGTTTAAAGAAACAATTAAAAATTTAAAAGCAAAGTCACATTCTGTAATTATTGTAATTAAGAGTAAGGATGTGCTCGAAAAATTGTTGATTGATAGTCATTTAGAATATATAAATATTGTTCCTGATCAAAAGCAAAATGGTAAAATTGCCAAGTATTTTAATTTGGTAAACAGATTATTGGCGCTTACAAAACTTATTATAAAACATAAACCTAACAAGCTAATAGGTTCGGCAGCAGAATTAGCTATATTGGGTAAAGTTTTTAAAATTCCATCCTATGTGTTTTTTGAAGATGATTTTGAAGTAGTTCCTAAATTTGCAAAAATTGCTGGTCCTTTAGCAACATATTTAGTTTGTCCTAATTGTTGTAGTGCTTGGAAATGGAATGATAAAAAAATTGGGTATAATAGTTATCATGAGTTGGCATATTTACACCCCAATCATTTTACGCCTGATGTAAGCAAAGTAAGTTCAATCTTCGATTTTAAAAGAAAAAATTTCATTTTAAGATTCGCACAATTAACAGCGTATCATGATGTTGGAAAATCAGGAATAACAACTCAAGTTGCACAGCAATTAATTGATTTGCTTTTGCCGCATGGTAATGTTTATATTACTTCTGAACGAACTTTAGAAGCACAATTTGAAAAATATAGAATTCAGATTTCACCTTTAGATATTCATCATGCACTTTATTTTGCAGATATGTATATTGGAGATAGTCAAACAATGACCGCAGAAGCTGCCGTTTTAGGAACTCCAGCCATACGTTTTAATGATTTTGTTGGAGAATTATCTTATTTGGAAGAATTGGAACATGTTTTTCATCTTACTTTCGGCATTAAAACAACAGAGCCTGAAATGCTAATAGCAAAAACAAAACAGTTGCTCAATATGCCAGATTTAAAAGAGATTTGGGCAACACGTAGAAAAGTAATGTTAGATAAAAGTATAAATTTTGCTGAATTTATGACCACATTAATTGAAAAGTGAAAACTTTAACTAAATTAGTGATTTAAAGTACTATGAATAAAGATCTCTTAATAAAAGAACAAGGCATTGCTTCTGTAGATTTTATTACAAATTTTACTGGTGATAATTTTGAAGATAGTTTGATATTAAGAACGAATGATGTTTTTAATATTGAATTAATAGATGCCAATACCTATAAGAATATTGTTAATCTTAATAAGATAAATGATATCAATGGTATTAATAAATTTCTAAGTACAGTAAATTCTAAGCTTTCTGAAAATTGTGTTTTTATTGGTTGTGTAGAAACTTATATGCAACGCAAAAAAAGATTACTTAGAAAATACCCATTTTTTATTGCTCAAATATATTTCTTTTTAGATTTTATATTTAAGCGAATATTCCCTAAATTATTTTTAACAAGATGGTTGTATTTTTTCATCACTGCTGGTAGAAATAGAGTTTTATCAAAAGCAGAAGCTTTAGGAAGAATTGTATTTAATGGTTTTGATATTGTTGAAGTAAATGAAATAGGAAATTTGACCTATTTTGCTTGTAAAAAAACGGTAAGACCAATTCCTTCTAAAATTCCATCTTTTGGTTTATTTTTTAAGATGAAACGTATCGGTAAAAATAATGAATTAATTACCGTTTATAAAGTACGAACCATGCATCCGTATGCTGAATACATACAAAGCTATATTTTTGAAACCAATAATTTAAGAGATGGTGGAAAAATTAAAGATGATTATAGAATTACCAGTTGGGGTAAAATTTTAAGAAAATTGTGGATTGATGAATTACCAATGGCGATTAACTTATTAAAAGGAGAAATTAAATTAGTAGGAATTCGTCCTTTAAGTCAACATTACTTGAGTTTATATTCAGATGAATTAAAGCAAAAGCGGATTTTAGCTAAACCAGGATTAATACCTCCTTTTTATGCAGATATGCCAATCACTTTCGAGGAAATTATGAATTCGGAATTGAATTATTTGAATTTACACCAACAAAATCCTATAAAAACAGATTTAAATTATTTTTTCAGAGCATTAAAAAATATCCTTTTCAAAAATGCGAGAACTAATTGAGAATTAGATTTTTTTTAATTCTTTTATAATCATTTCTGAAATATCTATTTTATTAGATTCATGAGGAATTGTGTTACAAGTAATTACATTCATAGTTCCTGATTTTTTAAGGTCATTATATGCATCATTAGCAAATACGGCGTGAACACCAATACATATTGGAGCTTTCATACCAGCATGATTAAGATGTTGAACTGTTTCAATCATAGTTCGGGCTGTAGATATAATATCATCTACTAATACAGGAATATGGTTTTTATATTTTTCGATATGAGGAATTGATACTTCAACATCTCTATCGCCATGACGTATTTTTTCTAAAACAATAAATGGAACTTCTGCATTTTTTGCTACTTCCGAAACCCATTGTTCACTTTCGCTATCGGGACCAATTAATAACGCATTTGGAATATTAATTTTAATCCAATTTGAAATTAATACAGATGCGTGCAAAACTGAACAGGGAATTGAATAGATTTCATTCATTGATGTTCTGCGATGTAAATGTGGGTCAATTGTAATAATACGATTAACAATGGATGAAAGAATACTAGCAAAGTATTCCGAAGTGACAGCTTCACCCGAATTAAATTGTTTGTCTTGTCTCATATAAGACAAATATGGAGCAACTAAACAAACTGATTTTACTTTTAAATCTTTTAATAGTTTACAAAAGAATATTAGGGGTAATATTTTGGTATCTGGTTCATGTAAAGTACATACAATAATTATTTCGCGATTTTCAACATCGCTTAATATTCTCACATAAGTTTCTCCATCAGGAAATTGGCGTTGGTTAAATTCTCCAATTTCCCCATTAATTCCTTGCACGATACTTTTTGATAGAATTTCATTCCCTGGTAAAGCAAAAACAATTGGTTTCATTAATTTATAATTATTAAATCATTTAACGTATTAAAATATTCTTTAGCGTAATCTAATTCTCCACTGGATTCAGCATAAATAATGAATAAAAGTTCGCCTTTTTTTATTGCTTTCCCAAGCGGAGCATAAAATAAAACTCCTGCTGATGGGGATTTTGGAGCTCCTGCTAATTTAGCAATTCGTGCTAATTTTCTATTATCTATAGAGTGTATTACTCCATTTGTATTCGCGTAAACTTCGTGTTTGTATTTTGCTAAAACTGGTTCTTTAAACCCACCTTGAGCTTTGCATATTGCAATAAATTTATTATAGGCTTTTCCACTTTCAAGTATTTGGCGAGCAACTGCAATTTCTGTCCCTAAGTCAAATTTACCCGACATTTTTAATAATTCAGCTGCAAGTGAAATTGCACGTTCTTTTAAATCTAATGGAGCATTTAATTCATTTCTTAAAACTTCTAAAATGTCAATGGCTTCTAATGATGGTCCAATACCTCTTCCAACAGGTTGTGTGCCGTCAGAAATGATAATTTCTGTTTTGATACCGATATCTTCGCCTACTGCTTTAAAATAAAATTGGAGTCTTAATGCTTCTTCTTTAGATCTTACTTTAGCAGTTGGTCCGACCGGAATATCAATGATAACATTGGTAGAACCAGCCGCTGCTTTTTTTGAAAGAACGGATGCAACCATTTGCCCTTCACTATCAATATCAAGCGATTTTTCTACAGCAATTAATATGTCGTCAGCTGGACTCAATTTAACAGCTCCGCCCCAAGCAAAGCAACCTCCTTCTTTTGCAATTACATTTTTTATTTCTTCAATGTTCAAATTTACGTTTGTCATTGTTTCCATGGTATCTGCTGTGCCTGCTGGAGAAGTAATTGCTCGAGATGATGTTTTTGGAATAGTTAATCCTGCAGCAGCTACAATACTTACAACAATTGGCGTGGTTCTGTTTCCAGGAAGTCCACCAACACAATGTTTATCAAGTATCATTTCTTTATCCCAATGGATTTTATTTCCAACTTCTATCATTGCCTTTGTTAAAGCACTAATTTCTTTCACTGTTAAATTGTCTCCTGCACAAGCCGAAACAAATGCTGCTAACTCAATATGCGAATAATGTCCATCAACAACATCTCTTATAATTTCTTTATAAGCTTTTTCATCAAGTTCTTTTTTGTAAATTTTTGCTCTTACATGTTTTAATGATTCAATCGGTTGTAAATGAGAAATTGTAATATTATTTCCATTTACGACAGCTAAATTTTTCATTGCTTCTTTAGATAAACTAGCCTCACAATCTTTTAATAAATCAGAATGAATAATATTTAAAGTAGCAACTATGTGATTGCCATTATACTGAACCTCCAATCTCGTAAGTGCTGTAAATCCTTCTGATTTGCATATTGGACAATCTGCTCTTAAAAATAGAATATTTTCGCTGTAGGTATCAATACCTAAATCTTTAATTATTAAGTTTTGTTCTCGTAAATTATGCATGATCTGATTTTAAATTTGGAGATTTTTTTCTAGTATTCCACTTAACTAACTCGAACCAAATAACAAAAATGAATCCAACTAAAATACTCATTAATATTTGTGTAAAATTTAAAGCTTCTAATTCGAAAAAGTGTGCAAATGGTTTTACATAAAGTAACAAACCAAGGATTGCAATAGTTATACTGATTATTAACACAACTAAATTATTTTTATATTTTAAAGTTGTAAATACCGAATAATAAAAAGAGCGATTTATTAGTGTTAAAAAAATATTTGAAAATATAAGCACTGTAAAAACCATTGAACGCGTTAGTGATTCTGAATAATTATTCATTACAGAATATTGGTATGTAAATAAGGTGCCTAAAGTGATTGCTAAGCCTTGAATGACACTAATTGTTAATTCTTTCCAACTAAAAAAAGTGGTGGTAAATGGACGAGGCTTTTGAACCATTGTATTTTTTTCCATGGGTTCATTTTCATAAATGATAGAGCAAGTTGGCCCCATTATTAACTCTAAAAAGATAACATGTATGGGTGAAAAAATATTTGGAAAAATCCATCCTAAAGCTAATGGAATAAATACGGTTAAGATGATTGGAATATGAATCGAAATAATGTATTGAATTGCTTTTTTAAGATTAGTGTAAATTTTCCTTCCCATTGCTACTGCATCAACCATTTGGGCTAAATCATCATTTATTAAAATGAGAGAAGCTGCTTGTTTGGCAATTTCAGTGCCTTTTTTACCCATAGCAATTCCTATATGAGCAGCTTTTAATGCTGGGCCGTCATTAACGCCATCACCTGTCATTGCAACTATTTCATTGTTTGATTTGAGTGCATTTATGATTTTTAATTTTGCTTCAGGAAACATTCTCGTAAAAACATTGGTTTCTAAAACTATTTTTTTTAAATCAGAATCTGAAAGTTTCATTAATTCATCGCCCGAAATGCTTTTATCATAACCTCTAAAACCTACTTGTTTTGCAATAGCTGTAGTCGTAGCAGCATTATCTCCAGTAACAATTTTAACTGCAATTCCTGCAGCGTAAAAGCTTTCAAACACGGCTTGAATATTTTTTTTAGGAGGATCATAAAATGCAACAATCCCAATAAATTGCAATTTAAATTCTTGTTGAGTTTCTGGGAATTTAGTTTCATCATAAAGAGATTCACCTACTGCTAAAACTCGATACCCTTCGGTAGTAATTGTTTTTATGGCGTCATTAATTTGAGTTTTTTCTAGTTCAGTTAAAGTTGATGAATTAATTATTGCTTCTGGCGCACCTTTTACAGCAATGATGCGTTCCCCTTTTTGATTCTCAAATATATGCGTCATCATTGGAGGTTTTCCATCCAAAGGGTATTCATGAATCATTTTATAATGAGCTCTTTCGTCCACTTCTAAATATTTTTGATAGGCATTATGTAAAGCAACTTCCATAGGATCGAATGGAATAGGTTCACTTGCAAACATTGCAATTCTAATTAGTTCTCTTTCATTGTCTCCTAATTGATCATCGGGATTAGAAATTAGTTGTGTTTTTAACACAAACAATTTCGCTAAACTCATTTTGTTTTCAGTAATCGTTCCTGTTTTGTCGGTGCAAATTATTGTAGCACTTCCAAGTGTTTCAACAGTTTTCATTTGTTTAACAACAATTCCCATTTTCATTAAACGCCAAGCACCAAGTGCCATAAAGGTTGTGAATGCAACAGGAATTTCTTCTGGCAAAATACTCATTGCAAGCGTAAGCGCTTTTAGTAAACTATCAAGTAAATTAAAAGTTTGGAAATAATTAATAGCCCAAACTATAACAAAAACAACAGCACCAATGATGACCATTTTTTTTACAAAACTTCCAATTTGTAATTCTAGTGGTGTTTTTTCTTCTATGATGTTTTCAAGGCTTTTACCAATTTTGCCCAATTTTGTTTCATTACCAATTGCGGTAATTGTAATAATTGCCAAACCACTTGCAACAGTAGTTCCTCTGTAAACAGTATTATTATCTTTTAGTTTGTCTTTATAAACAGATAGTGATTCGCCTGTAATAACAGATTCATTAACGGAAAAATCGTTTGAATGAGAAATGATACCATCTGCAGAAATTGATGAACCTTCTTCTACAACTAAACTATCACCAACAACTAATTCATCACTTTTGATTTCAATAGTTTCTCCATTTCTAATTACTTTGCAAAAGGGTAGGGTGAATTCTTTTAATTTTTCTAGGGCATTTCTACTTCTCGAATCCTGATACAAAGAAATGGCAGCTACTAAAATAATGGCAGAAGAAAGAAAAAATCCATCTCCAGTTTTCCCACTTAAAAAATAAATTGAGGATGCTATAATTAATAATAGTAGCATTGGCTCTTTTATCAAACTTTTTACAGCATCAATAAAACCATTTTCTTTTTTGTAATTTAATTGATTGGTTCCGTTTTTATCTATTGAAGCTTTAACTTCTTCATTAGTTAAGCCTTTTATATTAAAGTTGTTTTTGAGCACTTTTTAAATTTATGTTGCTTTAAGTTAATAATAAAATAGATATTTTGGTATTTATACCAAAGCCACGATTTTTTTATATTTATATTCCTTTAAAAACAGAAATAAAATTATTTTTTCAATTTGGCTTTTTGTTGATTTTTAAAATATTTTTTAAATGGCCATGATACTTTTAAAGCTTCCATGTTTTCGTTAAATCCATTTGTTCCATATTTTAGATTTAATAAACTTTGGTTAAGATTATTTGTTAAAGTAGTGTCATTTAATAAAGATCCAACTGTTCCATTCCCATTATTAATTTTTTCTGTAATTATTTTAAAATTGCTGGCAATAGTTGATATAGAATCACTTATTGATTGTATGTTTATCATTGTTTGATTTAATCTATTTGCAAACATTGTATCAGTTAATAATTTCCCTGCTGTTCCTTTTCCTGCTTGAACACCTTTAACAATGCTTTTTAAATCTCCAGCAATAACCGAAGCCCTTTGGCCTGTAATATTTATATTAATAATGGCTTGCCTTAAATTTTCGGAAATTGTAGTGTCCATTAAAATACTCCATAATGTATTTGGTTTATTTAAACGATTAGCGATTATTTTAATATCACCTGTTATGTCTTTAATATTTTGGTTTGAAACTTCTAATGTTCTCATCATCGCATCAGTTCCAATTGGATTAACACTTATAATTGTATCACCATCCTCAACACTTTTTGCATTTTCATCAGATGAAGTAATATTAATTAATTTATTGCCCATCAATCCATCTGTTCCAACATTAGCTATTGCGTTTTTCTTTATGAATTGTTGAACTTTTTCTTCAATTACCATAACAACATTAACGGTGGTATCGTTAATGATTTCTACCTCTTTTACTGTTCCAATATCAATCCCTGTAAATCTTACATTGTTACCAGGCATTAAACCATTTATGGTTTTAAATTTAGCTTGAAGTTCAAATGTTGAACCGAAAAAATTTTGCTTTGCTCCAATTAAATATAATGCAATTATTAATAAGCCAGTTCCTGTTAAAACAAAAACACCAACTTTTATATTTTTTGAAATTTCCATAAATTATTTTACTCAAAAAATTGTTTAACTTTTAAATCTGAAGAGTTTTGAAGTTCTTCCAATGTACCTGTTGCGTAACACTTTCCATCAATCAACATTACAATACGGTCCGCAACTATTTTTACACAATTTATATCGTGCGAAATAATAATTGATGATGTTTTATATTTTTTCTTAATGTCATTCATTAAATTACTAATCTCTTTACCAGTTATAGGATCGAGTCCTGTAGTTGGCTCATCGTATAAAATAATTTCAGGCTTTAGGATTAATGTTCTTGCTAAAGCAATTCGTTTTCTCATTCCACCAGATAATTCAGAAGGCATCATATCAACTGTATTTACTAAACCTACATTAGTTAATGCTTCTGTTATTAAATCATTCTCTTCTTTTTTACTTGTTTTAAACCAATGTCTTCTAAGTGGAAATTCTAAATTTTCTCTTACTGTCATTGAATCATAAAGCGCATTACTTTGAAATAGAAAACCAATTTTAATTCTTAGTTCATCGAGTTCTATTGAATTTAATGTTTGTACTTCTTGTTCTAATACGTTAATGGAGCCTTTATCAGGTTTCATGAGCCCAATAATACATTTTATTAATACTGATTTTCCTGAGCCTGATTTCCCTAAGACAACAACATTTTCACCTGGATATAAATCTAAATTGAAATCAATAAGTACTGAATTACTTCCAAATGATTTATATAAATTTTTTATACTAACAACTGGTTTTAAATTGTTAACTTGATTCAATTGAGTTGAGATATTTTCTTTTTCAATCATTAATTGAGATTTAAAACATCTGTAATTTGAACTGCTAGTAAATCAATCACAAATACTAAAAGTGAGGAAATTACAACTGCTGAGTTTGCAGATTGACCAACTCCTTCAGTTCCTTTTTTAGAATTAAAGCCTTTATAACACCCAATTATTCCAATGGTGAATCCAAAAAAATAGGTTTTTAAAATGGATGGTGCAACATCGCTATAAACAATGGTATCAAACACCTGATTCCAAAATAGACTCCAACTCACAACGCCATGAATATTTGCACCTAAATATGCACCATAAAGAGAAATTGCATCTGCAAGCATTACTAAAACAGGAATCATTAATGTTGTTGCCATTACTCTTGTAACAACTAAATATTTATAAGGGTTTGTTCCAGAAACATCCATGGCATCAATCTGTTCAGTAACTTTCATCGAACCAAGCTCAGCACCAATACCAGATCCTATTTTACCTGCACAGATTAAAGCAGTAATTACAGGAGCAATTTCTCTAATTAATGAAACAGAAACCATTTTAGGAAGCCATGCTTCAGCTCCAAATTCAACAAGGGTAGGGCGTGATTGTATCGTAATCACTAATCCCATAATAAATGCTGTTATTATTACTAAACCAATCGACTTATTACCAATATAAAAACATTGCCTTAAAAATTCCTTAAATTCAAACCGAGTCCTGAAAAGTTCAATGAAGAATCTTCCAGAAAATCGAGATATATCACCAACCTCCTCTAAAAAAGAACTTAAGACTGTTGATTTCATTTAGGATATTTTCTATTTAATTTAATAATATTAATTGGTTTAACTCATTAAAATCTTAAATCAATTCAATTATTTTTTAAATGATTCTCCAAGTTGATTTTGCTCTTCTAACGTTAAACCATCAGTTTCAATAGTTTCTAACCATGCATTTCCTGATTTTCTAAATACTTGTACTCCTAAACCGTAAATATCCCCAAAAGTTTGTTCAAGATTATTTACTGTCATATGTGGAGTTATAGTTATGTTCCCATCTTCATGCATCGTTCTGCACTCACCTAAAGTTACACTATTATGTTTTATAAATTCTTTTTCAGAAGCACCTTCAGATTTATGAGGTTTTGAAAAAAATTCAAGTTTTAAATATGGGAAAGCTGTATTGAACTCTTCTTGAATTGCAAAAACTTTTCGGTGATTATTGATTGCTATTTTCATAATTTTAATTTTTAGAGATTAAATATTAAAACAAATTTAAAGATGAAGGACCATTATTTTATGACATTTATCATATTAATAAATGATTAAAATTACTAAAATGTGCTAATTATTAAAAACTACTCAATAACTTAATTTCATTTCTGTATAAAATTAATTTTTTGTCATTTTCGAGTTGTTTTAATAAACGAGAAATTACAACCCTGCTTGTACCTAATTCTTCAGCTATTTGGTTATGCGATAATTGAATGGAAGATTTTCCTGAAACTTTAGTTTTGTTTTTTAAATATTTCACTAAACGTTCATCTAATTTATGAAAGGCTATACTTTCAATTGATTTTAAAAGTTCATTAAATCGTTGGGTAAAACTATTGAATATGTAGCTTTTCCAACTTGGGTATTTAGCTAACCATTCATCTAATTTTTCATGCGGAATTCCTATTAATTCTACATTGTCTTCAGCTATTGCTTTAATTTCGCTTTTGCGAGCCTCCATACAGCATGTATAAGCCATTGCACAACTCTCATTTGAACTTAAATAATATAATAGTATTTCTCTATCTTCTTCATCTTTTCGTAAAACACGAATTGTTCCACTTAAAATTAAAGGCATGAATTTAATTTTTTTACCATAATCCATTATCACTTCACCTTCGTTAAATGTCATCACATTTCCGATAGCAATAATTTCATCAATTAGTTTTGGTTCCAAAAAACCTTTTAATTTATCTTTTAAGTTAGTCATGATTTTATATTATTGTATTCAAAAATTTATCTAAATTCATAGGAAGTCCCTTTTAGTTGAGTTAATAAAGTTTTGGGTTCATCGGTTGCCGTTGCTCTTCCTTCAATTTTCGGTTCAACGGGTGAATGGTCTTTTAGATATTCTATAATTACATCGTGCATTGGAACTGTTAATTTTTTAGGATTTTTGACATGTTCAATTCTGCATAATGTATCATCAGGATCTCCTTCACGTTCGCAAGCAACGATACTATATTCTTTTAACAAATCAAGTGGTACATTGCCAATTTTTACTGAATTAACTCTTTTCCCAAATTCGTTGCCTATTGTATAATTTACTTCAAGCCCGTTAAATCTTACAAACCATCCACCAAAGCGTTTTGAAGGATCTTTTGCAAATGCATTTTGTAATTCTTTTTCTAACCAATCCCAAATTTGTTTCCCTGTCACAATTCCTGTTTTGGCTTCGCTATTTACAGGTAACATATTCCATAAAAACTCTTTAGTAATTGTTGCAAGTCCAGTTTTTGAATCAACTGCTAAAGGTTGGCAAAATCTAAAACCATTGGATAATGCTATATCTGGTTTAAATTTCCATTTAATGGCATCGGTAATTAAATTATCCATAGGGGTTTCCATTACAAAATAACGAACTAAAGGTGTTTTACTTGTTCCGATAACCGTTTGCAATTCATTCTTAAATGGTTCATAAGCTTTATCTACTAATGCTTGCATTTCTTTATTTGCTGAGTATTTTGCTGGATCAACATCTAGTAATTGATAATTTATATTTACAAGTTTTCCATTTTCTATTGTTAAGTCTAGTTTTCCTAAAAATGAACCGAAAGCGCCACATTCTATTACTTTAGTATATTTTCCTTGTATTGGAACTCTAACTCTTTCATGAGTATCTGCTCCCATAATCATATCAACTCCTTCCGAAACTGGATTGTTAGCTAAACCAACTTGTTGCGCTAAGCCCATATGAGTAGCCACTATTACAACAGCGCAACCTTCAGTTTCTCTTAATAGTTTTACATATTTTGCCAAATTTATTTCAGCATGTTCAAAACGCAAACCTTCGCTGTATGCTGGTGATTGTCTTTTTGGAATTAAATGGTCGGTATAACCAATAACTCCAATTTTTATTCCTGCAATATATTTTATCCAATAAGGTTGGTATACTAATTCTCCATTATCAGCGTCATTAGTTTTGTGCCACATGTTTGCGCAAATTTTCGCAGCGTTTACATGGCCTAAATCATATAACATTTTTTTCTTTTTATAAACTACTTCCCAATTACCAGGCAACATCAAATCATAATTCAATTCATTAAAAATGGGAATTAGCGCCTCTCCTTCTGTTAAAGAAGCAACTGCATGGCCATGAAAAAAATCTCCTCCGTCATATAAAATTGTGTTAGTTGGATTCTGTTTTCTGAAAGATTCAATCATGGTTTTTAAAACAGCCATTCCACCACGTTTTTTGTAAACAGCTTGATTGTTTTCCCAAAAAAATTCGTCGTGAGTAAATAATTGTGAGTGAATATCAGTTGTGATTAATAGTGTGACGGTTTGTTTTTTTGAAACAGTATTTACATCATTTACTAAACTTGTTTCTTCAGAAACTGAATTTGAAGCTAAAACTTTTGATATAGGATTAAACATAGTTGCTATTCCTATTAATGCTGATTTCTTTAAAAAATCCCTTCTATTATCAGATGTTATTTCTTTGTTTTTTTTATTGTTCATTTTGATCATTTTACTAATCGTTAATGTACAATTTATATTTTAAAATCTAGTATAAAATTTAAATTAATCATATTTACTTTATTGTAAATATATTTTGGGTTATTATAAGTTTCTCCTTGTTTAAGTTTGTAAGCTGCTAAAAATCTTACATCTAAACCTTTTAAAAACTTTGAAAATGAATATGATAAATCGAAATTTATTTGATGATAGGATGGAAGGCCATATTTGTTTAATCTGTAATTTGTTACATCTGGAAGTTGAAAATAGCCATAAGCTAATCCTGTTTTTAGTTTTTCTTTAAAAAACAGAAAGCTTGTTTTTACTGAAACAGCATGTACATTGCCAAATCCATCATTTCTTTCGCGGGGCATAAATGTGTAAAATGGATCTTTTCCCCATTCTCTTGGAACCAAATATCTTCCATCACTAGTAATATGTGTGTAATTAATTGAAGTATTAAACCGTTTATTTTTTATTCCAATTTGAGCACTTATTGAATTTGATTGAGAACCTTTAGAAATATATGTTTTTGATTGATCTATATTTCCACCATTATTTATTGCATCTTGATGAATATACATTATAGCTTGATAGTATTTTAAATTCTTACCAAATTCAGTATTTACCTCAATCATAGCGGTGTTCAATACATTATCAAATAACATATCTGATACGTTAATTTTTATTTTTTTGTTTGGTGTAATATTTACATTACCAATAGCTACTCCGCTACTACTAATATTTCCTTGATAATTTGATTTTGTTCCATTTTCATTGACACCACTTGGATATATTCCAACTGAATTTGATGCAGTAAACCATTGAGTTGTTGATCTTGGAGAAATATTCCAAAGCCAGCCACCACTAATTTGTATTTTTTTTAATTCATTAATTGATAGCCAAACGCCTTCTTCTAAAGTTGTATTCATCCTTCCGTCTTGAGGATTCATAAATGGAGTGTTTAATTTCATTTTTCCAACAGTAAGAGAAGACTTAGATAAATTGTATTTTAAAAATAAATTTTCGAGCCTAATTAGATTGGTTTTGGACTTTGGGTTTGTTATGTCAAATAATCCGATTTCGTATCTGTTTTGGGAAAGTGTTGTTGGGTCAAGTTGAACTAAATCGGAAGATAAAATATTATAAGTCACAAAACTAGAAATTCCAACTTGAAGACCATGAAATGATTTTGTCGTAATTCCAATTCCAATTCCTGACGCTAATGCATAATCATCTTTTAATGCACCATCGTTTATTGTATTCATGTAAACCGAACGTGCATGCACTTCCAGTTGAGACTTTAAGAATAAATCTTTAAGCTTTGTAGAATCTTTTGTTTTTATAACTGGTTTAATCGTGTCAATTTTATTTTCAAGAGATTTATATTCTTGAGAATAAGCATAAGCAACCATTAGGAATAAAATTCCTAATAAATACTGTTTCATACTTTTATTATTAAAAATTAAATTTCAGGTTTTAATTGCCTGCTTTTATATAGCTCCAACCTTGTTCCTGTTTACTCACAATTTCAATTATTCCAGCTGGTACAAAGCCTGATACAGAAATAATTTTAGTGCGATCTACTTTTCGTTCTTTTATTGAAAATTCGCAAGCATTAAAAACAACTCCTTTTTCGGATAATAATTTAATTTTTTCCTCAACAATTGTTTTGTCAGAAATTAACATGTCTAAACCTGCACCATGGCATACAACTTCTATTTTAGTACTTGGAGATACACTTAAAATATTATTAAATTGTTTTATCAATTGTTTATGAGCGGTTGTGTCTCCAGTGGTTAATTGAAAAACAATTTTATGTTCAGGTTTGTTTGGATCTAGTTTATTTTTTTGTGCATTTATCGAAAATGCAAAAAGTAATAAAAAAAGACTAGTCAATAAATTTCTATTAAATGGTTTCATATTATATTTTTTTTAATTGATTTTATACATTTTTACTTTTTGCTTTTTTCATTGCTTCCAATTTTTCTTTAATTGGTTTAAATGGCCCAAGTTTATGTTGCTTTTCGTCAAAGCCATCAGCATAAGGTCCAAATGGATGATCAAAAGGTTTTTCTTCAATTTTTGGCCAATCTTTTTTAATATTTATATGTGGTCGAGATTGAGTATTAACAAAAGCTGCAACATCCCAAGCCTCTTCATCTGTTAATTGAGGATTATTATGACTAGCACCCAAAGGCATATTTGATTTCACATATTTTGCAAAATTTGATAAGCGAAATAAACCCGCTCCATCATTAAAACTATGGCTTCCCCATAATGGTGGATAAGTAAATGCTGTTTTTTCTGCATTCATAATTCCTTCTCCATTAGCTTGATGACAGCTTTGACATTTTTCAGAATAAATTACTTTTCCTTTTTCTGGATTTGCAGGTCTTTCTAAAAACGCCATTTCTTTAAATCCAGAACCTTCTGGTTTTTTTCCTTTCTCTACATCTTTACCTAACCATTTTATATAGGCAACAATTCCTTGCATTTCTTTGGATGTTGTATCTAAAGCTTTCCCATTTAAACTTCTTTCAAAACAATCATTCACACGTTTATATATATTTTCTTTTGCTCCTGATCTTGCTCTGTATTTTGGATAAGTTGACGCCACAGCAGAATAATTATTTCCGAATACTTTTGTACCAGCTTCTAAATGGCAGTTTTGGCAATTCATTCCATTGGTTGAAGATTTAAATATTTTTCCATTTTCACCATAATATTCTGAAGTGTGAGCAATTAAATCTTTACCATATACTATTAAATCTTTATTTATATTTCCTTCTAAACTTGTAACATCAGGAGCTATCCAATAATTTGAAGTGTCTTGTGGTTTTAAAGCCTGTTGTTTGGCTGCTTCTGTGAAATTTCCATTTTTATCAGGAATTGAAAGAACAATCTCTTGTTTAGGTTTTTCTTTAGGGGCTGGTGTAAATAAAACAAGTAAAATAATTAGTCCAATAATTGCGACAATTAATATAACAATAATGCTAATTAATTTTCCAACGACATTGGCTAATGGATTTTCTGGTTGTGATTGGTTATTCATAATAAATAATTTAAATTAATGAGGAAGTTTATTTTTTATTGCACCATATAAATAAGTTCCAATAATAGCAAACAAAAACACAACAGTCATTGATAAATAACCATAACCAATATTTACAACCATAGGGCCAGGACAAGCTCCACTTAAAGCCCAGCCTAATCCGAAAATTGTACCACCAATTAAATAACGAACAATCGATTTTTCTTTAGGAAAAAAGGTTATTGGATTTCCTTTGATATCACGTAAGCTAAATTTTTTAATCAATGCTACTCCAATAACGCCAAGTGTTACAGCTGTTCCAATAATGCCATACATATGGAATGATTGGAATCTAAACATTTCCTGAATTCTAAACCAAGAAAATGCTTCTGATTTAGCCATAACGATACCGAACAATGTTCCAAGTACTAAGAATTTTAATAATTTCATTTTTTAAAGAATTAAAGGAAGTAAAACAAAAGTCATAATTAAGCCACCAAGAAAAAAACCAACTACTGCAATTAATGAAGGTAACTGTAAATCTGAAAGACCACTGATTGCATGACCAGATGTACAACCACCAGCGTATCTCGAACCAAATCCAACTAATAATCCTCCTAATGCTAAAATTGAAAATCCTTTAAATGTAAATAGCGCGTCTAAACTAAATAATTCATTTGGTTGTGCAGAAACTGGAGCTGATATCCCTAATTTAGCTAAATCAGTAATTGTATTTTCTGAAATTTGTACAGGAGTTCCATCAGATAAAAATTGGTGAGCGATATAGCCACCTAAAATTGCACCTATCAAAAATACGAGGTTCCATATTTGAGAACGCCAATTAAAATCGAAAAACTTAACAAATTTGCCACCCCCAGCAGCCGAACAAATTGTTCTTAAATTAGCTGAAAACCCAAATGATTGACCGAAAAATATTAATAAAAACATAGTAGCTGAAATAATAGCTCCCGAAACCCACCATGTCCATGGTTGTTGAATAAATTCTAACATCGTTTTTTTAATTTTTTAAATGATAAGAAATAATTGGCTTAAATAAATGGTTAATGAGTTTTTCGGTTGCACTGTGGTGAAATAATCCACCTTTACCATGCGTGCCAATACAAATAATATCCATATCCTGCATTTGATTAAAATGGATAACTCCGTTTTCAACATCACTATCTTTTAATACATGTTTTTCAAAATTTGTAATAGAATTAACTGATGCAAATTCATCCATTTTTGATAAAATTTTTGATTTATTATCATCAGTAACACTTTCTGTAATTTGTAATAAATGCACTTTGGTAGCAAATGCTTTGATTAATTTATGTAATAACGCTAAATTTTCATTTTTTGGATTTGTAAAATCGTGTACCAATAAAATATTTTCAATTATTAAATCAGAACGATCGCACATTAATGATAACAACGGTATCATAGATTGGCGAGCAATAATTTGCGTTTCAGAACCTGATAATTTTTCCTTTAATCCCCAGGCTCCTTTAGTGCCCATTACAATTAAATCAAATTTATTTTCTTGAGAATACGAAATTATTTTTTCGGTTAATTTCCCTAATTCCAAATGAGTAATGATGTCACTACCATAAAGAACTTTCAGATTATTTAATTGGCGATCAGCAATTGTTTTTTGAGAAACAACATAATCAACACTAATATCTCCGCAGGTTTCAATATTTCCTTTGCCATCCATTGTAACGGTATCAGGCACATTTAATACATGAATAAAGTGAATTTCTACCGGAATTTTTTCTTCCAATTTTTTCACCATTAAATAAGCATATTCTGCTTGTACCGAAAAATCGGTTGGGATTAATACTTTTAGTGATTCCATTTTATTTAAATTGATTTACGTTTTGCCAGCTTCCGCCATTTGTTACATTTTTTAATCCTTTTGATTTTAAAGTGCGCATTGCCATTCCACTTCTATTACCACTTCGGCAACAGGTAATAATATGATTATGAGATTTTAATTTTTCAACATGGGCTCCAATTTGTTCCAACGGAATATTAATAGAGCCTTTCACATGACCTGTTGCAAATTCAGCTTTACTTCTTACGTCAATAATGGTTGCACCATCCTTTATCAATTGAGATAAATCAACTGATTCTGTTTTAAATAGTTTTTTTAATAATGATAACATAACTGTTTTTTTTAACAAATGTATATCCAAAGTTAAAATTTTACGGTTACAAATGTTACATAACAAAAAAGACGGCCATTTGACCGTCTTTTTTAAGAATTTTAATCATTAGAGTAATGTGGTTGGACACACATAATCTGTTATTTTGAATTTTTCAGTCTCTTTAATTGCATTAAAACCGCCAGCAACATCAATTAAATTTCGGTAACCTCTTGCTTGTAAAATGGAAATAAAAACCATAGAACGGTAGCCAGAAGCGCAATGAACATAATAAGTTTCATCTTTATTAATTAGAGTCATGCTATCATTTATCGTATCTAAAGGCGCGTTAATTGCATTAATAACATGTTCGCTATGATATTCACTAGCTTTTCTAACATCTAAAATATGAATGAGTCCTTTTTCTTTAATTTGAACAAGTTCATGAGCACTAATAGATTTGATAGTGTCAATTTCTTTACCTGCTTCAACCCAAGCTTGATATCCACCTTTTAAATAACCAAGTGCATTATCATAACCAACTCTTGCCAATCTAGTAATAACTTCAGCTTCTCGGCCAGCATCTGCTACAATTAATATTTCTTGTTTTACGCTTGGAACTAAAGTTCCTACCCAAGTTGCAAAACTACCATCAATATTAATATTAATTGAATTTGGAATAAAGCCTTTATTAAAAGTTTGAGATTGACGTGTATCTATAATTAAAGCGTCAGTTTCATTAGCTGCAACTTCAAATTCAATAGCCGATAAAGCTCTCGAGCCTCGTTCCAATACATTGTCAATGCTCTCATAACCCTTAATGTTCAATAATACGTTTTGAGGAAAATAACCCGGAGGAGCAACTAACCCAGTTAAAATTTCTTTAATAAATTCTTCTTTAGTTAATTTAGGATTTAAAGCATAATTCACTTGTTTTTGATGACCAAGCGTATCAGTTGTTTCTTTACTCATGTTTTTTCCACAAGCACTTCCAGCACCATGATTAGGGTAAACAATTAAATCATCACTTAATGGCATAATTCTGTTTCGTAAAGAATCAAAGAGATGTCCCGCTAATTTTTCTTCTGTCAAATCTGCAATAACATGTTGAGCTAAATCAGGTCGACCTACATCACCTATAAACAAAGTGTCGCCACTTATAATACCATGTTCTTTACCGCTTTCATCAATTAATAAATACGTTGTGCTTTCCATGGTATGACCAGGCGTGTGAATTACTTTTACACTGTAATTACCAACTTTAAAAATTTGATTATCCTCAGCAGTTATTGCTTTATAAGCTGGTTTTGCTGTTGGTCCAAATACAATTTCAGCACCAGCATGTTTCATTAAGTCTAAATGTCCGCTTACAAAATCGGCATGAAAATGAGTTTCAAAAACATATTTTATTTTAGCATTATCTTTTTTTGCTCTATCAATATAAGGTTGCACTTCTCTTAATGGATCAAAGATTGCAGCTTCTCCATTGTTCTCTAAATAATATGCTGCATGTGAAATGCAACCTGTATAAATTTGTTCTACTTTCATTTTATTAGTTTTTTATAATTTGTAAATATTTATTTGTTAGTGTCATCAATGAAATTATGGACATCTACCGTGGCATTTATTTTTCATAATTTTATTTATTTATTTTTTCAGATTCAGAACTAGTTATAGAATTGTCAGTTTTTTTTGGAGGTGATAATTTGTAAATCAAATAACCAAAACCTGCTGCTAAGTGAAGTAATATAATAATGAATATAAAAGTTGCCATAACATTTTTTTAATGGTTTTACAGTACAAATGTCGTTTAGATTAAATTATAATAATATGATGAAAGTCAGTTTTTAAATGAATTTACTATGCGTTTTGTAGTTAAGTAACATAGGTTACAATATAAAGATACATTGCTCATGTACCTTTATATAAAAATATTAGAAATCATGAAAACAGATATCATAATAGGCAAGAGAGCTAATTCGAATTTTTTTAGAAAACTAGGAACAGAATTAAACCTTCAGGAAGGTTTATACAAAATATATGACAATGTATTTGGGATTAAATCAGGAACTTGGAAAAAGCTACCTAAGTTCGATTATATATTACTATTTAAGACTTTGTATATAAAATGCGAAGGATGTTCTCCTGAGGATTTTGAGAATGACAAAGGAGCTGTTTATCAGTTAAGTTTGGTTTATAATAAAAATAGAAAGTTAATAGTACACGAAAGTAAAGTAAAAGAGGAAGTTTTTGCTCTTGCTGATAAGCTTAAAACGTTCTATCATATTAAAATTAAAGATTCTGCATCTGATAGAAGAAATCCTATATGGATAATTTAAAATTAATAAGGAAAAAATCGATTTGTTGATTTTTTATATGTTCCGTAATCTTTATATTTTTCATTAAGCATTGTTTCCTCATAATTAGACTTGAAGTAAAACAATATTAATAATAATGTAGCAATACTTATTTGCCATAAACTGGCATTAAATAATCCCATCCCTAAAGCTGCTAAAAAAATACCACTATAAATAGGATGACGAGCATATTTATATAAACCTGTTTGTATAAGATTTCCTTTTTCAATTGGAGTAGGAAAGGGGGTAAGGTTTTTGTTTAATTGTAATATGGCAATTAAAATTATTAAAAAACCAAAAATTGAAATAACTAAACCGGGATATTTAAAAAAAGTAATTTCAACAATTGAAAAATTAGCGAAATCGATAAAAAATATAGCCAAAAGAAAAAACTGAATCCCAACAAATAAGAAATCTTTTAGTTTTATTTTATTTAACCCCATTTTAGATTATTCAGTAATTATTACTTTTTCAACTACGCTGTATTTTCCATCTAATGTAAAATTAAAAGAATAAATACCATTTGCTAGTTTTAATTTGTTAGAAATATTAATCGTTTGTTTGCCTTTTAATAAAGCAAAAAACATTTTACTCCACACTATTCTTCCATTAGAATCAGTAACCTGTAAATCTAAATCACCATCAATTGGTAAATCCAAATTTAAATTGATTTGTGTTTTAGTCGGGTTTGGAAAAATTGAGATTAGTAGTGGATTACTTCCATCTAAAGGTTTTATACCAGTAGGTTGGCTATTTAATAACCAAACTTCATATATTGTACTATGAGCATTTGTTACTCCAGTATTATTTGCTGTAAAAGGGTCTATTTGCGGGCTGTAAATACCACCATAAATATGGCCAAGTAAAGTAGAGTCGGCTGTTATTTTTGATAATTTAATTATTTCAGATTCATAATGAGGTACAGAATGGTTCGGAATAAATTCGGCGCTTGCTCCAATTAATGCGGGCATTTCAATTGGAAATACATTTTCTTGTAAAACGCCCATTGAATTCCTAGATACTCGACTAATTGTTTTTACAAAAGGCACATTATTATCTTGGGTTAATACTCCTCCAATGTATGCATATTGGCTCATGCCTCCAAAAAACAGCGAATGCATTGTGTTATTTATACTGTCATATGTAGAAATTTTAGCTGAATGATAATTACTTAAATATTGATTAAATGAAGTTACTGGAGTATGACCACTCGCTTTAATATCTACAGGATATAAAAATGGTAAATCAACTCCAATTTGAAAAACTCCAGATGATAGTGTGTATCCTTCTTCTCCTGTAGGAAAAATTTGTGGCATCAAATTATAATCTCGTCTATGTAAGTGCACCATATCAGTAGTTTTAGTATAATTTAAAACGCTTAATACTGTTCCAGAATTATTAATATTGAATTTACTTAAGCCGTCAACATATGTTTGAGTATAAGTTGCCATTCCCATTGGGTTATAACGCCCATCAAATTTGTGACCACCAACTAAGTAAAACATGGATCCAATTTTACCTAATTGCCCACCATTTATAGCAAAGCGACTATCAATAATTTGCTTAAAATTTGAAGTTATTGGTGTGCCATTTACAATAGAATTAATTAAACCACTTACTGAAACAGATGTTAAATTAGGGTATGTTACATGATCTGCTGCAGTTGCACTATAACCATAACCTCCAATTATATAAAGCGAATCTTTATCCTGATAAAAATTCATATTCGTTGATTGCAATTGCTCTTTTAATCCGGTTGATAAACTATTTACAGAAGCAGTCCAATACTGATTTGTATTTACGTCAATTACATAAATGTCAGTATTACTATTAACTGCTAAAAATGCATTAAATGGTTGGCGTGCATGAATTCCATCTTTTCTACCTCCAATAACCAACCATTTGCCACCAGATTGAGCAACTGCAAATGAATGCAAGCCCGGAAGACCTGTAACTGTAACAGGTTTTAATTTTACGGAATAATTAAATGGGATTGTTTGAGCATTGCTAATATTTAAAAAAGCAAAAATTGAAAGTAAAAAAGTTATTGTTTTCATAAAAGAGTATTATTTTTTAAATGTACAGTATTTGAGTTTTTTTTAATGTGACTTTTGTTACTTATGGTTATAGATATATTATTTTTATGTTTAAGTTTATATTTTTTATTAAATCAAAACTAGCTTTTGTAAAATTTGGACGGTTTGTTAAGCCAATAGATTGAAAATTTGAAAATCCAATACCTTCTATTGGTAAAATAAACCCTTTATCTATTTTGCCATTCTCATTTTCATCATGTAATATGTTTACAGCATATCTACCTTGAGAAAGATTACTAAAAGTTACCTTAGATGAACCGTCTTGTATTTTTGCTTTTAATATCTTAAAGCATTTTTTGTAATGCTCATCAGGTATCGTTCCATCTTTATTATATAAAGCAAACTGAACAATTCCTTTAGAATTTTGCAAACCTTTTACTTCTACAGTTAAAGAATAGGTATCTTCTTTTTGATAATTAAATGAAGATAAGGTTAATAAATAAATTCCGACAATCCCTAATAATAGTAAATATTTCATTTTATTTCAATTTTCTATTTGAAATTTTTTCTTTTAAACGATCTACTAAATAATAAACCATTGGCACTAAATAAACAGTTAATATCAATGATGAGAATAGTCCTCCGATAATTACCCAAGCCAATCCGTTTTTCCATTCACTGGCTGTTCCTTTACCAAGAGCAATTGGTAACATCCCAATTATCATGGCTATAGTTGTCATTAAGATTGGACGCATACGACCTTTGCCTGCAATGATTAAAGCTTCTTTGTAATGCTTCCCTTCAGCTTTTAATTGGTTTGTAAAGTCTACAATTAATATGGCATTTTTAACTACTAAGCCCATCAACATAATTAAACCAAGTAATGCAAATAAACTCAAATTATTCAAAGATAAATTTAAAGCTAAAAATGCGCCAATAGCAGCTACTGGGATTGAAAATAACACCACAAATGGATAAATGAAACTATCATATAAAGCCACCATAATTAAATAAATTAATAAGAATGAAATTAATAAAACAGAACCTAATGCTCCAAAGCTATCATTTTGTCTTTTAATGTCACTACCCCAAGTCATTTCAATTCCATCAGGTAATGGATTTTTATTTATATAAGCGACTACTTCATCTGCAACTGTACCTGAAGGTCTGCCAAGCGCATCGGAGGTAAGTGTAACTGCTGGTTGTCTATCTTTTCTTTCTAATAAGGATGGAGAATTATCTCGCTCTATCGTCGCAAATTGTGATACATCTATTGGTATGCCCATTGGATTAACGATTGACAGACGTTGCACATCTTCATAGTTTTGTCTATTGTAACCATCAAACCAAATTCTCACCGGATATTCTGTTCCGTTTTCTGTTAATGTGGCATCATCATTGCCAGTAAACGCTGTTCTTAAATTCATACCAACATAAGCTATAGTTAAACCTAATCGTTGCATTTTATCTTTATCGGGAATTATTTTGTATTCAGGACTTCCTTGCTCTACTGATAATCGAACGTTATCAGAACCTGGAATTTTTTCAATAACTGATTTTAAATCATTACCTGTTTTCATTACTAAATCCAAATTATTTCCACTTAATGTAATTTCAATTGGTGCTGAACGTGGTATTAATCCTAAAGCTGCCATAGAATAATTTATACTTGGAAACTTCGCTTTTAATTCTTCTCGAAGTGTTTTCATAAAATATTCAGTTGGTTGGTTGTTGCGTTCTTTAGCCGATTTCAATTGAATAGTGAATTCAGTTTTATTAGCTGATCCTACACCTAAACTTCCGATGCCTGTACTTGGGCCACCTATGTTACTGAAAACAGTAGAGACATCTGCTTGTTTGATAATATAGGTTTCAATTTTTTGAGCAATTAAATTGTTTTGTTGAATGGAAGTTGATTTATCAAACTCCAAAGCCATACGAAATTTACCTTGATCACCAGTAGAAATAAGTTCTTTACCAATAATACCTTGTTTCATTACTCCCAAAGTAACAGCAAAAAGAAAAATAACAATGCCCGTAAAAATTAACTTATGGCTAAGTATCCATTCTAATTGTTTGCCATACCAATTTGTGAAATTGTCTAATTGATGCTCAAAGCCAAGCAGAAAACGATTGAAGAAGTTAGTGGGTTGCAAATCTTCTTTCTTACCAATTCTTGATGCTAACCAAGGTGTAAGCGTAAAGCCAACTAACAAACTTGTTAGGGTTGAAGTTACAACAACTACTGAAAATTGTTTGAGCATATCTGCCACAAATACTTGCAAAAACAATATCGGTAAAAACACAACCACGTCAACCAATGTGATAGACAATGCTGAAAATCCAATTTCCATTCGTCCATCCATTGAGGCAGTGCGTTTTTCTTTTCCCATGTCTAAATGCCTTTGAATGTTTTCCAAAACTACTGTGGCATCATCCACCAAGATTCCAATAATTAAAGACATGGCGAGTAAGGTCATTAAATTTAGTGTGTATCCTAAAAGCCACATTACTGCAAAGGCTGTTACCAATGATGTTGGGATCGCAATAATAACTATTAACGAGTTTCTAAAACTTCGTAAAAATAAAAGCATTACTAACGAAACTAATATAACCGCTAAACCTAAATCAAAAACAACTGAATTAACTGCTGCAATTGTATTGTCGGTACTATCATCAGCAATGATAAATTTTACAGCTGAATTTTTGTTTTGTGCTTCAATGCTTTTAAATTTTGCACGTACCATTTTTGAAACATCAACAGCATTTGCATCTCCTTGTTTTTTTAACATAATTCCAATGCCATCTTTTCCGTTGTATCTGCTTATAGAAGTCGTTTCTTTTATTCCATCAACTACTTGAGCTACATCTTTTACATAAACAGGACTACCCAGTATTGGCAAAGCTACCTGAACATTTTTTATATCATCAATTGTTGCAAATTTTCCTGTTAAACGAACAGAATTGTTTTCCTGATCCGTTTGTACTTTTCCAGCAGGTAAATCTAAGCCTGAACGATTAATTGCCTCAACAACCTGATATAATGAAATCTTATATAATTTCAGTTTATCTCGATTTGCTTTTACTTGTATCTCTCGTTCTTCACCACCCAAAATTGTCAACTCTGCAACTCCCTTTATTTGTTGAATTTGCGGAAGATATTCGTCTTTCATTTTTTGATAGAACTCGGTTGCTGGCAAATTACTTGTAGCACTAATTGACATGATTGGTAAATCATTTGGCGAAACTTTACTCATTACAGGACTTAAAATATCCTGCGGTAAATCTTTTCGAATGTTGTCAATGTAGCGTTGTGCATCTTGCATGGTTTTATCCAAATCAGTTCCATATTTCAGATTTGCAATAATGATAGATGCGTTTGGTAAAGATTTAGTTACCAAATAATCCACTCCTTCTAAATTGGATAAAGCATCTTCAATTTTTCGAGACACTGATGTTTCTACTTCATTTGGTTCTGCACCCGGATACACCGTTTTAATAACCACAACTGGTTGATTAAAATCAGGCATCAATTCATAGCTCAAGTTTTTATATCCGATAATACCTAACAATGTTAGGACGCTAAAAAGAACTATAATTAGCGATGGACGTTTGATTGATATTTCTGTAATATTCATTTTATAAATTATTTAGGAATTACATTGGCATTGTTAAACAGATTAATAAATCCATTAGTGATGATTACATCACCATCTTCTAATCCTTTTGATACAACCGTTTTGTTTTTTATTTTTTGTGCAATTGTTATGTCATTTAGTAAAGCCTTTCCGTTCTTCACTTTATAAACTTGAGGTTGGCTAGACGTGCCAACAATAGCAGAAGCCGGTATAATGATTCCCATTTTTTGATTTTCATTTTTCAAATTTACTTTACCGAACATTCCCGATTTGATTTTTAAATCGGAGGTGTTGTTTACGATAAACTGAACTGGAAAACTACTGCCTATATTGGCTTTGCTGCCTATCATTGTTGCTTTACCCGACAATAGCAAATCCGAATAGGCATCTGCATTAATTGAGAAGGTTTGATTTAATTGAAATAACCCCAAATCATTTTCAGATACATTTACTGTAAATTTTAGAACTGAAATATCTGTAATTTGAAGCAATGGCACACCCGGTGCAGCAAATGCTCCCTCTTCAGTAAGTTTTGCAGTAACCACTCCATTAAACGGTGCTTTGATGGTTGTTTTACTAATTTGTTCAAGCAAAGTTGCTCTTTGAACTTTAGCAGATTTTAAACCTAATTCTGCTTTTTCTAATTGAACCCCTTGTACAGCATCTGCATTCGCTAAAACAGTAAATCGTTTTACATCAGCTTCTAATCCTTCAACTTGAACCTCCGCTGATTGTAATTGCAATTTCAATAGTGAATTATCTAAATGAATTAATGATTGCCCCTTTGTCACAAAAGTTCCAACATCAACTAAAATATCATTTATCTTGCCTTGTACCTCAGTGCTAAGTTTTGTTTCTTTGTTAGGCTCAAACGTACCTGAATAGGCGAATTCGGTGCCAATTAATTCGGATTTTATTGTATCTACCTGAACATTGATGGCTTTTTCTTTATCGTATTGATAAACTTTATCTTTTACGATTTCTTTATTGCCTTTTAATTTGACAACTACAATTGCAATTAATGCTAATGGTATGATGATGTATAAAACCTTTTTCATTCTCTGTTATTTTTAATTATTAATTTATTTCGTGTTTAAAATATTTCCCGATACTTTTTTTAATTCTAAGTCCGCTTTCATTACATCCACCAAAGCAGATAAATAGTTTTGCTGAGCTTCCTTTTGGGTGTTATCTGAAAGTAAAACATCTGTTAAAGAAGCGACACCTTCTTTTTGCTGAATAAGTGTTTTTGAATAAATTGTTTCAGCTAAAGATAATTGTGATTTTGAATTTAATAAATTAGAACTCGCAACTTCATATTGCATTTGCGCATTTTCAATCTGAACATTTTGTTTATCATTAAATAATTCTATTCGAGTTGTATTTTGTTTTAATTCTTCTTTCTTTTGGAAAATACGATGTTCTAAAGTAGTTCCAGCAAACATTAACCACGACATTTTAACTCCAGCAAAACCAATAGGATATGTTTTAAAGAAATCATTTGTGCCACTATAGTTGCCAAATCCGGTAGTTCCATATGTTCCATAAAGAGAGAAAGATGGTAGGTGTGATAGTTTTAATGTTTTTATTTCCGATTTTAAAAGCAGTGTTTTAGTATTAAACAATAAAATATCAGTATTTGGTTTAGTTGTATACTTTACGATTTCAGATGATGTGTTAAATGTTTCTTCAATGGTAATTTGTCTGGATAGTGTTATGCCTAATTGAAGTTTTAACAAATTTAGAATTTGTTGTAGCTGTGCATTAGCTTTGCTTAGCTGTGTATTTAGCTGACTTTGTTGAAGTTTAATTTTATCGACGTCTGTACCCTTTGCCATTTGTTGTAAATAAAGCAATTGAATATTACTGAGTAATTTTTCACTATTACTTATTCCGTTTTTGATAAACACTATTTGATTAGAAACTAATTGTGCATTGTAATACAAATTCGAAACATCAAATACAACTTGCTCTTCAGTTTGTTGAAATTGTATTTGAATTATTTCCTTAGCTCTTTTTGATACTGTAATTGCCCCAATAGTTTGAGGATTGTATAAAGGCACATCGAGTGTTAGGTTTGCGTTTAAGTTATGAGGCACCCCAAATTGAGCCTCTTTATATACGCCTGCTGGCCCACCAAAAATAGATGCTGGTAATAATTGATAAGGCAAATCGGTGTAATAGCGATAATCTACGTTTCCATACAATTTTGGAATTAAGCCACCCTTTGCTTCTTTGTTTCGCTCATTAGCAATTTTAATATCGCCTTGTGCAATTTTTAAAGTTTTATTATGTATTAATGCAGTATCAGTACATTGTTTAAGACTCCAATTTTGTGCTTCAGAATTGGTTGTGGAAATTAAAACGGAAATAACCATTATAATTTTCGTTTTTATTAAGTAAGTGTTTACTAACATAATTAGACAAATTTTTTTATTTAATTAATATTAATTGAGTATCTACAATACCTTGTACCCAATGTTTTACGTTTGATTCAATGTTAACCATATCGCCACTTGAAAGATTTTCCGTTACACCGTTTTCATTTTTAAAAACCGCATTGCCATTAATGCAAATGAGTAAAGCTGGTACAGTTGTGATGTGTTCTTTTAAAACGCCTGCGGCTTTAATTTGTAAAGCAGTAACGTTTCCTTCTGTAGTAGAAAATACTTTTTTAGCACTTACAGGTTTTTCTTCGGTATGAATTGATTTTATGTTCATGATTTCTATTTTATTCAAAGTATAGGTTAAATGTTTTATAAGAAGCCTTTATTTCTTCAAATGTGCGTAATGCCTCATCGCTATTTTTTGATTTATTTAATTTGTCTACCATATCGATATAAGGCAACAACCATTTATGTAATTCATCATGGGCTTTTCCTTCCATTGTGCAATTTGAGGTTAAACGATCAATGTTTTTCTGCAAGCTTGCTCCAATTTGAGTGAAGTCAATCAATTCGGTATGTTTAGTTTCCGAAAAACGATTAATATCTGATTCCATGTTTCTGATATGTTGCATCATTTCTGAAACAACCTTCCATTTAGCTCCGTTGTTTAATTCAATAGAATCACTTTCAGAATGTTGGTGTTCACCTTCGTTAGTTGATTCTAATGGTTTGATACTCGAAACCTCACTATTTTCCTTGTTTACAGAATTGTTGCAGCCATAAGTAATGACTACAAAAACCATAGTTAATATTGCGAAACACTTTTTCATTTATGCTAAACTTTTTTTGTTATGAAGAACCATGATATACCTGCAAATGCTCCGGTAATCCCAATTCGGGAAAGCATTGCTCTAATTGTTTTTTGCTCATAAATTCCGCCTGTATTAGCGTGAATTAATAAACCAACAAAACTCACAACAAGAATTGTTGTGGTAATTAAAAGTAATTTTGTTGCCCACGTTTTTTCTGTAAATAATCCGTATGCACCGAATAGATATAGGAAACCCGCAATAAAATTTGAGACTACGACAAATAACACATAATTACCTTCCTTTGCTCTTATTCCAAACAAATCAAATATTACGGAAGTACTCATAAACAGAGTTATTAGTGCGAATAGAGTTATGATAACTGCTGATGCTTTTAAAATAATTGGTTTCATGAGATTTTCTTTATTTTTTAGTTTCTAACATTTTTAAAATGCCATTTAGTACTTTATGCCCATCTTTTACTAAATCTGATTTATGACCTGTTAATTTCCATTTAAGAACAGTTATTCTCATGCCTCCCATTATAATTGTTGCGGTTGTACTAACTCCGACCATTTTGCTAAAAGAGCCATCAGATTGTCCTTTTTTAACAATGTTCTCAATGTGATTTTGCATTAGTTCCATGAGAGAAGAAACTGTTTTTGATAACTCCTTATTAAATTGAAAAATACTTTCCGAAAATATGATACTTACAATGGAAGGTTTATTTACAAATGTTTTTAATTGAGAATCAAAAATCCCTTTCAGTAATTCAGAAGGACTAACATCTTTATTTGAAAGTACAATCGATAAACGACTCTTCATAGTTTGAATAAAAAAACTTAGAATACCATGTAATATATCATTTTTGCTTTTAAAATGACGATACAATGCAGCTTCTGATAGATTTAAATCTTTTGATAATGTCTTTATAGTTAAATCTTGAATTCCGTGTTTATCAATTCGATTTGCAGCAGCTTCAATTATTTCTATTTGTCTATTTGTAAATATTTCATTTTCCATTTTCTATCTTCATTTTATAAAACGATATTCCTAACCATATTACTGAAGCCGTCATACTAATTGCACCTATAAGTACAAAAATTGGCGGCGCTCCTAAATAAACTTCTAATAAAATACCAGTCGGCATTAAAAGACCAATTAATCCGAGCCAAGAAATGGCATTTGTATTTTTTAGATTATTTTTAAACTGTAATAATAAAAATCCTATTAAAATATTTAAGAAAGCAAATAGATTCCCGTGAACATGTGCGAGTCTAGTTTCAAAATGCTTTCCAATGGAATATGTATTTATCCAATCTTCTTTACCAGGAGCAAAGTCTCTTAAATAAATCAATACAAAACCATATAACATAAATAAGCCCATTACTAAAAATCCGATTGCAATATTGTTTTTTCCTTTCATGATAATTATTATAGTTAGTTAGTATTCACTTACAAAAGTAATTAATTATTTGATATGTTTTATTTTTTTATTTATTTTTTTTATGATCGTTGTCATAAAATAGAATTTTGAAACAAAAGTAAAAGTACAGTTGTAGCAAATCATAATCTATAATTTGAAGATATTACTTAATCGTACCAACATTTAGCAGTATATTTGATTTTTAAAATAAAATTTTATATGCCATTTTCAAAATTAGGATTATCAGATGCTTTAATAAAAGCTTTAGCTGGGCAAAAATATACTCAACCTTATCAAATACAAAAAGAGGCCATACCGGCGATCTTGGATGGAAAGGATATTTTAGGAATTGCGCAAACTGGTTCTGGTAAAACAGCAAGTTTTGTTTTGCCAATTTTACAGCAGTTTCAAGACTATGGTTCGTCAAAAAACAGACATATAAAAGCATTGGTTGTTGTTCCTACCAGAGAATTAGCCATACAGGTAAATGATGTTTTTAAATTATTAGGATCAAATTTACCACAGCCAATTAAAGCCATAGCGGTTTATGGTGGTGTTTCTATTAATCCACAAATGATAGATTTACAAGGTGTGGAAATCTTAGTGGCAACACCTGGAAGATTATTAGAATTAATTGAAAAAAATGCAGTGTCATTATCTGCTGTTAAAACATTGGTTTTAGATGAGGCTGATAAAATGTTGAATTTAGGGTTTAAGGAAGAGATGACGAAAATATTTGGATTGTTACCAAAGAAGCGTCAAAACCTTTTGTTTTCAGCTACTTTGAGCGATGATTTAAATAATATTAATAAAAGTTTATTACGAAATCCATTTGTCGTTAAAATTGAAGAGGAAACAAAAGACTTCGATTTAATAAAACAATTTGCCTATTTAATTTCTGAAGAAAAAAAAGGCCCACTACTTAGATATATTATTAAAAAACAAAAAATTAAGCAAGTATTAATATTTACATCTTCCGTTCATCGAGCAGATGCTGTTGCCTTGAAATTAAATCAAAATGGAATTGATGCTTTTGCAATCCATAGTAAAAAAAGTCAAGAAGGAAGAAACGAAGCTCTTAATTTTTTTAAAAAAGGAATGGTAAAAGTATTAGTAGCAACCGATTTAATGTCGCGCGGAATTGATATTAAATTTTTACCGTATGTGATTAATTACGAATTACCACGCTCTCCAAAAGACTACGTGCATCGTATTGGTAGAACGGGTAGGGCAGAGTCATCAGGTGAAGCTATTTCTTTAATTTCTCCTGAAGAAGAGCACCATTTTAATATCATTCAAAAAAAGATGGGTAAGAGAGTTACGATGATTGATGGTAATACTATAAATTTAAGTGGATTTTAGATTTGTTTTATGAATTTGATTAGAGAAAAGAAATTTTTATCAGGTGCACTTTCTCGTTGGACTGAATTTACATATGCTTGCAGTGTATTTTATCAACTTATTGGTGGGCTAAGAAAATTACATTTTATTGGTCCATGTGTTACAGTATTTGGTTCTGCTCGTTTTAAGGAAGATCATCCTTATTATAAATTAACACAAAATGTTTCGTCTGAGATTGCAAAACTCGGATTTGCAATTATGACAGGCGGTGGTCCAGGAATAATGGAGGCTGCTAACAGAGGAGCAAAAGATGTTGGAGGTTTATCAATTGGTTGTAATATTGTACTTGAACATGAACAAGATCATAATAAATACTTGGATAGTTTCGTTACACTAAACCAATTTTTTGTAAGAAAAGTTTTATTAAGAAAATATTCCTTCGCTTTTATTGTTATGCCTGGAGGCTTTGGAACATTAGATGAGTTTTTTGAAGCATTAACATTAGTACAAACTCATAAAACAGAAAAATTTCCAATTGTAATTATGGGTGTTGAATTTCATCAAAAATTAATAGAACATATAAATAAAATGGCATTTGAAAAAACGATTAACGAAACTGATTTGCAATTGATTTTATTTACAGATTCAGTTGAAGAGGCCGTTAATCATATTAAAAGTAATTCAATTGATGCTTTTAAATTAAAATTAAAGAAAGCTCCAAAAGCTTTATGGATATTGGGTGAGAAACCATTAAAATAATTTTTTGATTTTATTTTTTATTTATTTTCTTTAAAAATAAATAAAAAATAAATTATTACGATTATTGTTGCAGAGCTTGTAATTATGAATGTGGTATTCGAACCAAATTGGAACCAAATAAGACCAGCTATCGAACTTGCAAACATGGCGAAAATACTTTGAAAAGCAGAGTAGGTTCCAATAGCAGTTGCTGTATCTTTTTTGTTGCTGATATTACTAATCCAAGCTTTTGAAATACCTTCAGTTGCGGCTGCATATAAGCCATACAAAAAGAACAAACTTATGATTACATAAATATTATTACTGATACCCATCCCTAAATACACGAATGCAAACATGGAAATTCCGATGATATACATTTTTTTTAGACCAATTATATCTGCCAATTTACCAAGTGGGAAAGATGACATTGCGTAAATTAAATTATAAAATATGTAAATTCCAATTACCATCGAATCGCTAAGCCCCGACTGCTTTGCTTTCAATAATAAAAACACGTCAGAACTATTAAATAATGTAAAGGCTAAAAGTCCAGTAATTAATTTTCGGTAATCAGAAGGACTTTCTTTCCAATAATTAAGAAAAGAGAGAAATGATGTTCTTTTTTTTTCTTTACTATGTATTACGGATTTTTCCTTAATAAAAAGTGTTGTTATAACCGACAAAATACCAGGGATAAAAGCAATATAAAATAATGTTATATAATTATTAGGATAAAAGTATAAATATAAAAGCGCCAATGATGGCCCTAAAACTGCTCCAAAAGTATCTAATGAACGGTGAAAGCCAAATATTTTGCCTTTTGTTTCTGGCGTTGCTTCATCTGATAAAATGGCATCTCTAGCGCCTGTTCTAATTCCCTTTCCAAGTCGGTCAATCGTTCTCGAAAAAAATATCCAAATTGGATAGGCAAAAATTGCCATCATTGGTTTTGATATTGAACTTAATGCATATCCCAATTGAACAAATGGAACTCTTTTCCCTGAATTATCAGAAAGTTTACCAAAGTACCCTTTGCTTAATCCAGCGGTTGCTTCTGCAATTCCTTCTAAAATTCCAATTAAAATAATCGAAAAACCGATTGACTTTAAATAAATTGGCATAATTGGATACAGCATTTCGCTAGCTGTATCAGTAAATAAACTTACAAGAGATAAAGTCCAAACTGTTTTTGTAATATATTTCATTTACTCTATTACTTTTAAATAGATTAAAATATAATATAATCCTGTTAAAACAAATAATAATCCAGCAACAATACGCATTATCTTTTCTGTCTTTTGAATAATTTTAAAATATTTGCCTAATTGAGAAATACTAAATGCAATGATGCCTGTGAAAAACATAACCAAAGTGCCTGCACCAATGGCATAAAATATTGGGTAAATAAAACTTGCATCATTTTTAATACTCATCGGAATTAGCGCTCCAAAATATAATGCGCCGCTATATGGACAAAAAGCCATTGCAAATAATGCTCCTAATAAGAACGCTCCTAATAAACCTTTCTCTTTAAATTTGTCACTCCATTTTTCAGTAAAATTTCCTTTTCCTAAAAAGTTAAGTTTAATAATATTCAACATAATTAATCCAACTATAACCATGATTGGGCCAACAAATTTTTCGCCATTTCCTTGAAAGAATTTAGCAACATGAAATTTACTTGCACCAAAAATAATAATCAAAGCAATGCCTGTATAAGTAAATGCTAAGCCTAATGTGTAAAGTAAGCCACTCAATAAAACTTTCTTTTTTCCTTGAGAATTATTTTTAGAAATAAATGCTATAGCCGTAATATTTGTGGCTAAAGGGCAAGGACTAATAGCTGTTAAAATCCCTAAAAGTAAAGCAGAAATTAAAGGAAAATTACTACTATTCATCCACTGGTAAAGTGTTTCATTCATTGTCTTTATTTTAATACACTTTGTAATTTAGTTCTTAATTCAGTAATATATTCACTTTCCTCATTTGCTTTTTCAAAAGCAAAATCACTCCAGTCAATAATACTATCTTTACCATTCACTACTTTATTTATCATTAATGCAGTTCCAGTTGCTTGAAACTTTTCAGCTAATTTTTCGTTTTTAATATCATCTACATCAACAATTGAAAATACAATTGAGCTGTCTTTTAATTGTGCAGCAAAGTAAGTATCTAAAGCAGTTTTTGTATTTGCTTTCATATTTTTGCAAGATTCACATTGGCGAGTACCATGAAAACAATATACCTCCAAGCGATTTTGTTTGACTGCATTTGGTTTTGTTTCAGATGTAGTTACTTCTGTTTTTTCTTTAGGAGTTGAGTTATTACAAGCAGTAAAAAAAGTGATTACTGTAGCAAAAAGTAAGATGGTCTGTTTCATATTAATTGGCGTATTTTAAAATTAAACCTATTTGTCCAGCATGATAAGCGGTGTGAGAAATAATGCGAGCTAATGCTTCTGCTTTGGTTACAGTGCCAAATTCAGCAGTTGTAACATTGCTGCTCCAATCAGCATCTTGATGTTTCAAGATAGCTTGTTCTAATGCTTTTGCCGCATCTTCCAACAAACTTAACTCAGCTTGTAAGTCGGTAAATTTACCTGTATCATGTATTGTTTTACCAACTGTTTGCATGGTTACTTTGATATCTAAACCAAATACATTTTTAGCAAACAAATGTTCTACTTCTGCGATATGTTGCAAAAGAAAACCAATTGAATTGGAGTTAGGATGTAATTTTTTAGTTAGATCGCTTTCCTTAATGTTTGGCAATTGATTGGTTAAACGGGTTCTGCCCATTTTAAACATGTGAATTAATTCTTGAGTCATATTGTTTATTTGGTATTATTTATCAGAAGATTTTTTACAAGTCCCATCAGGGTTACAATCTTTGCTATTTGGGTTTGAGCAACACGCTTTCTTTTTACCACCTACAATTGTAGGAAAAGATTTTTCGTTCCAAGCTTCCATTCCGCCTTCCATATTTGATATGTTTGTAAATCCTTTTTCTTTTAATAAATTAAAGGCTTTACTGCTTCTACCACCACTTTTACAAACAACTATTACTTGTTTGTCTTTTGGCACTTCAGCTAAACGAGTGTCTAATTCACCTAAGGGGATGTTTTTAATATTTTTCACATCATACGCCATTTCAGCTAATTCATCTGGTTCACGTACATCAATTATTAATGCACCTTTTTTACTTAATGCTAAGGCTTCATCAACTGAGATGTCGGCTTTAGGACTTACAAATTCAACGTTCGTAGAATCCTTTAATGCTTCAGTTGTTTTTGTTTCTGAAGTGTTGCTGTTCGAGCAACCCACTAAATAAATGCTCACAATAGAGCTTAAAATAATAATTGTTTTTTTCATATTTTATAAAATTAAATTAAATAAATATCCTGATATAATAATACAAGTAGCAACCACTCCAAAAAATATTAGGAGCATTTTAGTTGTCATTACTTTTTTAAGTAGTAAACCTTCTGGGATTGATAAACCAACTACTGCCATCATAAAAGCAATCGCTGTGCCAATAGGAATACCTTTTTGAACTAATACTTGCATAATTGGTAAAACACCTGCAGCATTGCTATACATTGGAATGCCAACTAATACTGCAATTGGCACAGCAAAAGGATTTTCTTTACTAATGTATGCCTCGAAAAATCCTGTTGGAATAAATCCATGCATTAAACCACCAATAGCTATTCCGATAACAATATATAAAGAAACACCCTTAACAATTCCAACCGATTCTTTTATGATTCCTGGAATACGTTGAATGAAAGTTTGCTTTTCTTCTACTATACTTTCATCAACTATTTGTTTGTTTTCCAATATTTTTTTTACCCAATCGGTTAGTAAGTGTTCTAATTTTAGTTTTCCTAAAATAAATCCGGCAATCATTGATAATACAATTCCACTTATTACATAAATGATTGTTACTTTCCAGCCAAACATTCCAAAAAACATAGCAACTGAAACTGCATCAACTAGTGGAGATGAAATTAAAAATGCCAATGTTACTCCTAAAGGAATGCCACCTTTTACAAAGCCAATAAATAGTGGAACCGATGAGCAAGAACAAAATGGTGTAATTGTTCCGAAAAATGAAGCTATGAAATAATCAAAACCATACCACTTACGTTTAGTTAAGAAATCACGGACTTTTTCAATTGGGAAATAAGAATTGATAATTCCCATTAATAAAGTAATGAATGCTAACAGAATAAATATTTTGATTGTGTCAAATACAAAAAAGTTTAATGCGTCGCCAACTTTGGAACCAACTAATAATCCAAAAACTGAATATATCAACCAATCGGCAATATGTTGTAACCAATCGAACATAAATTGTATTTTTTATTTTATTTTAATAGTTAACAACATTTTTTGTCATTTGTCTTCGAATTAGTTCCATTACATGATTGGGTTTCTTTTGATTCTGTTGTATCGCAACAACTAGTTTCTTGATTTTTTTCTGCAACGGAAGTTGTATCCCCTTTAGTTGGAAATCCTTTTTGTACCCAACGAATTATACCATGTTGCATATTTACAACGTTATCGTAACCATGATTTACTAAAAATCCTGCTGCTCTTAAACTTCTACCACCACTTCTACAAACCATTATTACTTTTTTATCTTTAGGTATTTCGGTAAAATGATCTTCAAATACACTCAAAGGTAAATTAATGATATTAGGCACATCATATGCTAATTCATCCACTTCATGCTTTTCGCGAACATCAACTAATAATGCTCCATTTTTCACCCACTCTTGAGTTGTTGTTGGGCAAATTTCTTTTACTAAGGTTTGCTTTTCCATTTTCTAAATGATTATGAATTTAATAAAATTCTGATTTCGTTAATATCCGCAACTCTGCCTTTAACTTTAACCACATCATCAATCATTAATACTGGAGTAGTTAAAATATTATATTTCATCATTTCTTCGATGTCTTCTATTTTAATTACATCCGCTTCAATTCCAGTTTGTTTGATTGCTTCTAGCACGTTGTTATAGGTTGTGGTACATTTAGGGCAACCAGGGCCTAATACTTTTATATTCTTTTTCATACTTTTTTATTTATGTGAATTTATTGTTTTATTTTAATTCGTATAATGACGAATATCATCTTAAGCTAATTAATCAAAAAAACCAATCATTAAACCTTTCGCTAAATTCCAATTATCTTTATTAATGCAATATTTAGTTTTTGGAAGTGTAATCTCACCTTGTATTAATCCAGCTTCTCTCAAAACTTTCAAATGTTGAGATAGCGTACTATTTGCTATTGGTAGTTCTTCAGACATATCGCCATGATAACAACAGCTTTGTTTGTTGAGCAATTGTAAAATAGCAACTCGGGCTGGATGTCCTAATGCATTTCCAAATTTAGAAACAAGTTCTTGTTTATTAGTGTATTTTTTAGAATCTATTTGCATTGTATTTATTTTAGTTCGTAAATATACGAATGATTTATTACTTGGAAATAATTTAAGGCTTAAATAACGTTAATTAATTAAAATCAATTATTTATCCAACCTAATGTTCCGCCACATAACCATTTTGAATTAGTAAACCCTAGTTCTTTTAGTTTTTCGGACGCAGAAATAGATCTGCCACCTCCTTTGCCACATGTTGTAATGAGCAAATCCGTTTTTTTTAAAAGAGATTCTGCATTATTAAAGTTAATGAGTTCAAAATGTATAGCTTCAGGAATGTGAGATTCATTAAATTCTTCAATACTACGAACATCTAAAATTATTACTTGATGCTGTTTTGAATCGATTATTTTTTTTAAATCGTTTTTTGTTATGCAAGCACCTGATATAATATTTTCCATTTTTATATTTTAAAATTTATTCAATTCTATAAGGTTCTTTAAACTTAAAATTTAATCACTTTCATAAATTCTCAATTTATTTTGTGTGGAAATAAGTTCTTTTTGAAGATTATCAATTTGTTGTAATAAATTTGATATAGCATCTATGCCTTCCATATTTATATCAAGTTCAAAATGTAGACGCATCATTTTTTCTACATCTTTTATTTTTTCATTTTCAAGATATTTATGGTCTTCAATAATAATAACTTCTATTAATCCAAATTCTTGTAATGCATTAATAAACGAAAACTCTATATTATGATGAATACAAAATTGTTCTATCAAGATTAAATTATTAGTTTCCATTATTTCTTATTTTTGATAATTCGGTAAATAATTCTTTTTCTTTTTCAGTAAGATTAGTTGGTAATTTAATTTGATATGTAATATATAAATCACCAAATTCATTTTCTTTTTTATAAACTGGAAATCCTTTTCCTTTTAATTTAACTTTTGTACCTCCAAGTGTTTCTGGAGCAATTTTCAGTTTAACTTTCCCATCAAATGTATCTACTAAAATTTCGCCACCCAACATAGCAGTATATAAATCTAAATCAACATTTGCATATAAATTACTTCCTTCTCTTTTAAATTTAGAATGGTTAGCAATTGTGAACGTGATATATAAATCTCCATTTGGCCCTCCATTTGCACCAGGAGTACCATGACCAGATATTTTAATAACTTGTCCATTTTCAACTCCAGCAGGAATTGTTAATCTTATGTTTTTTCCGTTTACAGTGAGTGTTTGTTGTTGCGTTTTAAATACATCATTTAATTCTAATTGTAATTGAGCATTGATGTCTTGTCCTCTAAATTTTGTTTGCCTTCCACTACTACCTTTATTGCCTCCATACATGGATTCAAAAAACTCAGAAAAATCTCCTGAATAATCTCCGGAAAATCCACCGCTCCCTTGTTGACTTCTGCCACCACCTTGGGATTGATTTTGCTGATTAGCCTTTTCAAATTCTTCGGCATGTTTCCAATCCTTGCCATACTTATCGTATTTTTTTCTCTTTTCAGGATCGCTTAAAACTTCATTAGCTTCATTAATTTGCTGAAATTTCTTTTTAGCATTTTCATCATTCGGATTTAAATCAGGATGATTTTTCCTAGCTAATTTACGATAGGCACTTTTGATATCACTTTCCGAGGCGGTTTTGGGTATTTCAAGTATTTTATAGTAATCTATAAATTCCATTTTTAGTATTTTATTAGTTCTTGTACTTAATATATAAGTTAGCTAAATTTAATTTCATTTAAATAAAAAAATAGTGTGAAATGTTTCCTTCAAATATGATAATAGTCATAATAAACCTTGATTTTTTTTTATATCATTTAAGAGCATGTAATTGTTGGTTAATAATTTTTGGTTTAAACCAATTCAATAATTTTCTAGTATTATCAGTTCTACATTTCATACGATATTTAATTATAATTGCAGAACCAACTGTTAATAAACCAATAAAAATAATAGAAGAATTTATTCCTAATGTATCAGCAATAATTCCTGTTAATATTGCACCAATGGCATAGCCTAAATCTCTCCATAATCTAAAAATGCCTAAACTTTTTGGTCTATCAATAGGGTTTGTGTTTTCTGCAACAGTTGCTAAAAAAGTTGGATAAACCATAGCAGTTCCCCAACCTAAAATAACAGAAAGAATTATATAATGTAACATTGTTTCTGCCCAAGGCATTGCTAATAATACGATACCTTGTAGTAGCATTCCTGTAAAAAGCATATCTTTTTTGCAAAAATAATCCGCCATTTTTCCTGTTACTAATTGCCCTAATCCCCAAACTGCTGGATATGTAGCCGTTATAATTCCGATTTGCTCAATTGTAAAATCCTTTTGAATTAATAGAATAGGGAAGATGCCCCAAACCATTCCGTCATTTAAATTATTTATTAACCCGGCTTGAGTTACCGAACCCAAATTTTTATTTTTCCAAGTTGTATCCCAAAATATGTTTTTTAACAAGGGAATCGTGTTTGTATTAATTTCTTTAGCTACATGATGTTTTGTGTCTTTTATAAAGAACCAACTTCCTAATAATCCAAGAGTTGATAATACAATACCAATATAAAATGGATAAGGTCTTAATCCATATTTGCCTGCAATCCATCCAGTTAAAAACGCAACAATAGCAACAGATAAATATCCTGCAAATTCATTCAAGCCCATTGCAAAACCTCGCTGTTTTTCCCCAACTAAATCAATTTTCATTACAACGGTGCTGCTCCAAGTTAAACCTTGATTAATTCCTAATAAAATATTTGCTACAATAATCCAATTCCAATTTGGCGCATACATCAATATAAAAGGAACAGGAATGGCAAACAACCAACCAATAGTCAATAATTTTTTTCTACCAAATTTGTTTGCTAAAGAACCTGTGAAATAATTTGTTAATGCTTTTACAATTCCAAATACAATGATGAATGATAGTATGGCAGTTTTAGCTGCGATATGAAATTCGTTTTCCGCAATTTGTGGTAGTATGGCTCTTTCTAAACCTACCATTCCGCCAACAAAAGCATTAATTATTACTAAAAGCGTAAATTGCTTCCAGTTTTCTTTTAATCCGAGTTTAATTGTTTCCATAACTATAATTTGTAAAACAAAATTACAGTTGATGAATTCTAAAACACTTTACATAAGATAAGTAATTATTTTATTGCCCGAATTCTACTTAAGCTAACAGGTGTAATTCCTAAGTATGAGGCTATAAATTTTAAAGGAATTCTTTTCAAAATGTTTTTATGATCTTTTATTAAATTATAATAACGTTCCTCGGCAGAATTAAATTGTAAACTTTCAATTCTGTTTACGGTATTAACATAAGACGTTTCGATTATTTTACGAAATAATCTTTCTAAATCTGAATACAAATCAAATAATAAAAATAATTGATTTGAATCTATACCAATTAGTGTAGTTTCTTCTATAGCTTGGATGGCTTTTAATGAAGGTTTTCCAGTAAACAAACTTTCAGCTCTAGCCACAAAAGCATTTTCAAATTCAAAACTTTCTGTAATATCAATATCTTCTTTAAAATAATAAATACGAACACATCCTTGTTTTACAAAGTAAATTGTTTTGCAAGTGTGGCCAATTGATTGTATATCGGCACCTTTTTTGAAATGCGTTTCATTACAAATTGCAAGCAAAGCTTTTTCTGCTTTGTTAGAAATCGGATGAATTTTTTGAATATGTTTTATTAATGATTGCAATTGAGTAGTTATTTTTTTATCTAATTTAATAATTTTTCAATACTTATTTTATTTAAAATAACAAAACCTCTATTGTTAGTAGAGGTTTTGAATTTAAAAATTAATATTTAAATCTTATTTTTCTTTAGGACAGGTATTAGCGCCTACTAAGGTGTAGAGCGGACAAAAACTTATAACGCTTGTTAATACAAAAATACCCGCTAGCGCTAATAGAATTATACCTAAAGTGCCTGAAATAATATTCGTAAAAAATAATATTCCAATTACAGCCGCAATTATTAGTCTAATAATTTTGTCGATACTACCCATGTTTTTTTTCATAATTTTAATTTTAAAAATTGTTTATGTAAATATATACAAGTTTTAATTAAAATTATGTGACAAATGTTACTTTGCTTTATCTTCTGCTATTTTTGCTTTAACAAGGCTCATAATAAAACCTATAATTGCAGCAAAATATAACGTACTTATATATGGATTAGACGATATCATGCAGGTTCCGTTACTACATCCAATTTTTTTATAATAAATATATCCTCCAATGCCGCCAACAATGGCCCCAATTATTATTAGGATATTATTTAGAAACCACTTCTTCAAATTCAACATCTGTAATTTCGTTTTTAGAGTTAGTATTTTTTAAACTTGTATCACAACCATTTGTTCCACAACAGCCAACATTTAGTAAAGCCATTCCTCCAACAAATAGTCCTAATACACCAAGTGTTATATCTTTAGTAATTAATGCTTGGATTATTGCGCCTCCTCCGAAAATAAATCGAAGGATGCGCATAAAATTCCATGATTTAAAATTGTTCATCTTAGTTATTTTTGCAAGTTACATTTTGCCAAGGACCAAGATTTTCAATTTCTTTTGTGTATCCCGCTGCTTGTAATTGTGCTTTTGCAATTCCTGCACGGTTTCCACTGCGGCAAACTAAAATAACTTTATCATACTTTTTAAGCTCTTCTGTTTTGCTCATAAATTGATCCAATGGATAGTTTACTGAACAATCTGCATGTCCATCTTCATTCCACTCTTCAACTGATCTTACATCTACAATTATTTCTTTGGTAGCTGTTTGGGTTGTTTTTGAATTTTCCATTTTGTTTGTTTTTGTTGTTTGTGAATCACATTTGGTTAATGTAAATAGTAATATAAATGCTACTATTATTGATTTTAGTTTTGTCATTTTGTTTTAGTTAAAGAGCGACTATAATAGTCGCCCTTTTATTAAATTAGGATTGTTGTAATTTGCTTTGGCAAACGTAATCTGTTTTTGAAACTCCAGTTTCTGCAATTGATTTGAAGCCTCCTTCAATTTCTTTAAAGTTATGAATTCCTCTTGCTTTAAGGATGCTCGAAGCAATCATACTTCTGTAACCACCAGCACAGTGAATGAAAAATGGTTTATCAGTTTTCATTTCTGCAAACCAACTGTTAATTTGATCTAAAGGTTTGTTAAAAGATTCCTCAACATGTTCTGCTCTATATTCACTTTCTCTTCTTACGTCAACAACAGTATCAGATTTCACATCAACTTCCTTAGCAAATTGTGTAGCTGTAATTCTATTTACAGTATCTATTTCTTTACCTGCAGCTTTCCAACTTGGGAAACTTCCTTTTAAATGTCCAATTACATTATCAAATCCAACACGGCTTAAACGAGTTACTGTTTCTTCCTCTTGCCCTAATTCAGTAATTAGCAAAATGGGTTGTTTCACATCTTTAATTAAAGCCCCAACCCAAGGAGCAAAATCTCCGTTGATTCCAATATTAATAGATTGAGGAATAAATCCTTTTGCAAATTCTCCAGCATCTCTAGTGTCAAGCATTATAGCATCAAGAGTTTCTGCGGCAACTTCAAATTCTTCAACTGGTAAAGCTCGCATTCCGTTACTCAATACTGTATCAAAACTTATGTAACCCTTTTTATTCATTGCTACATTCATTCCAAAATATCCTGGAGGAGGCAATAAGCCATCAGTAACTGCTTTAACAAATTCTTCTTTGTTTGGTTGATTTAACGCATAGTTCACTTTCTTTTGATTTCCTAAAGTGTCAACCGTTTCTTTCATCATATTTTTACCACATGCTGAACCAGCACCATGAGCAGGATAAACAATAACATCATTTGCTAAAGGCATGATTTTATTATTTAATGAATCATATAATAATCCGGCTAATTGATCTTGAGTCATTGAAGCTGCTTTTTGAGCTAAATCAGGACGTCCAACATCACCTAAAAATAAAGTATCACCACTAAATAAAGAATGATTTTTTCCATTTTCGTCAATTAATAAAAAACATGAACTTTCCATTGTGTGACCAGGTGTATGCAACACTTTAATTGTTATGTTTCCTATTTTAAATTCCTGACCGTCTGTTGCAATAATTGCTTCGAATTCAGGATTTGCCGTTGGGCCGTATACGATAGATGCTCCAGTTTTTTCACTTAAATCTAAATGACCAGAAACAAAGTCGGCATGAAAATGAGTTTCGAAAATATATTTTATTTTCACTCCATCTTTTTGAGCACGATCAATGTATGGTTGCACTTCTCTTAATGGATCAATTATCGCAGCTTCGCCATTAGAAGTAATGTAATAAGCACCTTGTGCTAAACATCCAGTATAAATTTGTTCTATTTTCATTTTTGTTTATTTTTTATGGTTATTTTTTAAGTTTAATTTTTTATAAGTCAAAGGTAAAGTGTTAGTTGTTTTTTTATGGTAACAAATATTACATACTTTCTGTTGATTTTATTGATTGTAACATATGTTACGCTTATTATTTTAAGAGAGTTTCTTTTATAATAATGTATACTCCCATAATTAATACAAACCATCCAAATATTGGTTTTAGTTTAGCTCCATCTATTTTTTTAGATAAATAAATTCCTATAAAAATTCCTACTGTTGCAAAGGCTGCTACTGAAGTTAAAAGAGTCCAATTGATAACTGCTTCGCCGCTTTCACCAAAAAATCCGATTAATGACTTAGCCGCAATAATTACTAAAGATGTGCCAACGGCTTCTTTCATCGGTAGCTTGGATAAAAGTACTAACGCTGGAATAATTAAAAATCCTCCACCAGCGCCTACTAAACCAGTAATTAAACCAACAATAGCACCTTCAATTAATATGACAGGATAATTAAATTTTTGTGGACCTAATTCTTCTTCTTTTTTCTTTTTATCCTTTTTAATCATACTGTATGAAGCGGCCACCATAAGCATTGCAAATAAAAGCAACATTAAAATACTTTTGGTTACAACAAAGTCACCAACTGTAAAAACCTCTTTTGGTATTGCTGGAACAATATATGCTCTTGTAAGAAATACTGCTATTATAGAAGGTATTCCAAATACAATGGCAGTTTTAATATTTACTAATCCTTTTTTGAAATAGCCAACCGAACCTACTGCTGCTGTAAAACCAACAATAAATAAAGAATAAGACGTTGCAATAACGGCGTCAACTCCAAATAGATAAACTAAAACAGGAACAGTTAAAATACTTCCACCACTTCCTATAAGTCCTAATGAAATTCCAATTAAAATAGATGAGATGTAACCAATTATTTCCATATTTATATTATTAAATTATTATGAGACAAAGGTCGTATGATAAAAGTCATAAAACGGTTACATTTGTTACATTACTATTTCAAACGTTAATACAAACTTATCATTTCACAAAACTATGGGTTATTGAAGTTTACATTTTTTTTTATATCTTTGTATCGTTGAAAAAACTTATTGCCATATTATTTTTATCTATTTACCTAGTATCAGTTACTGAGGTGCATGAGTTTTTTAAATTGCCACAGTTGGTTGAGCATTTTATCGAACATCAAACTAAAGACCAATCAACTACCTTTATAGATTTCTTAGTGATGCATTACTCTTCTTCAAATGATGGAGATAATGACGGTTCAAAGGATTCTCAATTACCTTTTAAATCTCATCATGATTGTGAAAATTTAGCTAATACAGGCTTTATTACCTTTAATAATTATTGTTTAGTAATTAAATCAGTTCCTATTGAAACAAAAATAATTAATACTCATTCGATTGACTTTATAAGTTCATCTTACCTTTCTGCTATCTGGCAACCGCCAAAGTCTTGTTAATTATCATTTGAGTATTTTGAAATTCACTTATACATTTTGTATATCTGTTTTTCATTTATAAATTTTATCAAATATTAATTATCAAAAAAAAATTATGCTAAATAAAATAATTGAATTTTCCATTAGGAATAAACTTATTGTAGGGCTTTTTATAATCGCTCTTATAGGTTATGGTACTTATGAAGTAACTAAGTTACCCATTGATGCTGTTCCTGATATTACTAATAACCAGGTTCAGGTTATTACTGTTGCTCCATCTTTTGGCGCAACTGATATTGAAAGGTTAGTTACCTTTCCGATAGAACAAGCTAATAATAACATTTCAGGACTAAAGGAAATTAGAAGTTTTTCTCGTTTTGGGTTATCATTAATAACCATTGTATTTAACGATGAAACTGATATTTATTGGGCTAGACAACAGGTTGCTGAACGTTTACAAAAAATTCAATCTCAAATTCCGCAGGGTATTGGAACTCCAGAATTAGGGCCTGTTTCAACAGGCTTAGGTGAAATATATCAATATGTGGTTAGAGCTAAAGATGGATATGAAAGTAAATATGATGAAACCTCTTTACGCACAATTCAAGATTGGCTAGTTCGCAGGCAGTTATTGGGTGTTAAAGGTGTTGCAGAGGTTAGTAGTTTTGGAGGTAAATTAAAGCAATATGAAATTTCTATTGATCCAAATAAATTACAATCACATAATGTTACAATTCATGATGTGTTCTTAGCATTAGAAAATAATAATCAAAATACTGGTGGTACTTATATAGAAAAAGGACCTTCCGTTTTATTTATTAGAAGCGAAGGTCTTATTGGTAGCATAGCCGATATTCAAAATGTTTTGATTAAGTCTACAGCTAATGGCACTCCTTTATTTATAAGAGATGTAGCCGAAGTTAAAATTGGACATGCAACTCGTTTTGGAGCGATGTGTTATAATAATAAAGGTGAAGTTTCTGGCGCTGTAGTAATGATGTTGAAAGGTGCTAACAGTAGTGATGTTATTAAAAGTGTAAAAGCTCGTGTTGCTCAAATTCAAAAAACATTGCCGGAAGGTGTTGTTATTGAGCCTTTTTTGGATAGAACAAAAATGGTAAATAATGCGATTAGCACTGTTGAACAAAATTTAATGGAAGGTGCCTTAATCGTCATATTCGTATTGGTTTTGTTTTTAGGAAATTTCAGAGCTGGTTTATTAGTTGCCTCCGTTATTCCATTAGCCATGTTATTTGCAATTATTTTAATGAACACTTTTGGAGTGAGTGGTAATTTAATGAGTTTAGGTGCTCTTGATTTTGGTTTAATTGTAGATGGGGCCGTTATTATTGTTGAAGCAGTCATGCATCAACTAACTCATAATAAAAAGTTTAAACACATTGATACGTTAAATCAAAATCAAATGGATGAAGAAGTGACTCATTCTGCTAGTAAAATGATGAATAGCGCTGTGTTTGGCCAAATAATAATACTTGTAGTTTATTTACCAATTTTTACATTACAAGGTATTGAAGGCAAAATGTTTAAACCAATGGCGCAAACTGTTGCATTTGCTTTGCTAGGCGCGTTTTTACTTTCGTTGACTTACATTCCTATGATGAGTGCTATTTTCTTAAGTAAAAAAACAAAACATAAAATTAATATATCTGACAAATTAATGTATGCTGTAGAAAGAGCTTATCAAAATGGTTTAAGTAAAGTATTACGTTATCCTAAATTAGTTATTTCAGCAGTTGTTTTTTTATTTATATCTGCTGCCTATATTCTTACTACATTAGGTGGTGAGTTTATCCCTGCTTTAGAAGAAGGTGATTTCGCTATCGAAACGAGAGTATTAACAGGTAGTAGTATAAAAACAACAATTGAAAATACTCAAAAAACTGCACATATTTTAAAATCACAATTTCCTGAAGTATTAAAAGTGGTTACTAAAATTGGTAGTGGTGAAATTCCAACAGATCCAATGCCTATGGAGGCTGCTGATATGATGGTAATTTTAAAAGATAAAAAAGAATGGACTTCCGCAAAAACATTTCCTGAATTAGCAGAAAAAATGAGTGCTGCTGTAGCTGATGTCCCTGGCGTTACAACAAGTTTTCAATTTCCTGTACAAATGCGTTTTAACGAATTAATGACAGGTGCAAAACAAGATGTGGTTTGTAAAATATTTGGTGAAAATTTAGATACCCTCGCCAAGTATGCCGAAAAATTGGGAGCAATTATTAGTCATGTAGAAGGTGCTAAAAATATTTATGTAGAGCCCGTTACTGGTATGCCTGAAATTATTATTGATTATAATAGAGATGCTATTGCTCAATATAATTTAAATATTTCCGAAATTAACAAAGTAATAAATTCTGCTTTTGCGGGAGTAGTTACTGGATTATTATTTGAAGGTGAAAAACGTTTTGATGTTGTAGTACGTTTAAATACTGATAAAAGAAATGAATTGGATGATGTAAAAAATCTATTAATACCAACACCTCAGGGCACTCAAATTCCATTATACCAATTAGCTAACGTTAGCATTAAAAATGGCCCTAATCAAATACAACGGGAAGATGCAAAACGAAGAATAGTAGTTGGATTTAATGTTAGAGGAAGAGATGTTCAAAGTATTGTAAATGAAGTTCAGCAAAAAGTTGAATCACAAATTAAATTTCCAGCTGGTTATTATCAAACCTATGGAGGTGCATTTGAAAATTTAAATGCTGCAAAACAACGTCTTGCTATAGCTGTTCCGGTTTCATTAGTGATGATTTTTATCCTCTTATTTTTTGCTTTTAATTCAGTAAAACAAGGTTTATTAATATATTCTGCAATTCCATTATCTGCAATTGGCGGTATCTTTTTCTTAGCTTTAAGAGGTATGCCTTTTAGTATTAGCGCTGGTGTAGGATTTATTGCATTATTTGGAGTTGCCGTATTAAATGGAATTGTTTTGATAGCTGAATTTAATAGGTTAAAAGCAGAAGGGTTGAAAAATTTACAACGTATTGTTTTAATGGGAACGAAAGTTCGTTTGAGACCAGTTTTAATGACTGCATTTGTAGCTTCATTAGGTTTTTTACCTATGGCGTTAAGCGATGGAGCAGGCGCGGAAGTTCAACGCCCATTAGCAACGGTTGTAATTGGAGGTTTAATGATTGCCACATTTTTGACATTATTTGTTTTGCCTATTTTATATATACTGTTTGAAAAAAAGAGTTCTATTATTTTGAAACCAAAGACTAAAATTATATCAGTATGTATATTATTTTTTGCTTTTAATGGAAGTTACTTAAATGCTCAAGTAAACATTAATCTTCAATCTGCTATTGATACAGCCATTAAAAATAATTTAAACGTGAAGAATGAAAAGTTAAGGTCTGAATATAAAAAGAAATTAATTAAAACATCTGCCTCAATTCCACAAGCGTCTATTGTAGGACAATATGGACAAATTAATAGTTCTTATTATGATAATAGTGTTGGTGTTTCTCAATCTTTTAATTTCCCAACTGTTTATTCAAATCAGAAAAAACTATTAACTGAAGAGTGGAAAACTTCCGTTTTAAGTAGTTCTTTAAAAGAAGTGGATACGAAAAAAATAGTGCGACAATTGTTTTATGCATTTCTTTATTTAAAGAAAAAGGAAAATTTACTTTTTAGTAACGATAGTATTTATGCTACATTTTTACAAAAAGCTAATTTGCGCTTTTCGTCGGGACAGAGTAACGTACTAGAAAAAATAACTGCTGAAACGCAACGAGGAAATATTGCAATTCAATTACAACTTCTGAAAAAGGAACTCGAAATCATTACTCTTCAATTTAGATTAGTTTTGAATACAAATACAGCCTTTGTTCCCTTTGATTCTAATATTAAGTTTAATGGTGAATTAAGTTCTGATAGTAATGCTGTATTTCAGCATCCTTATTTGAAAATTGTGGAGCAGCAAAAAAAGATGTCGCTAATAAATCAAAAATTAGAAAAATCTAAATTGATGCCCGATTTAAATATTGGTTATTATAATATGACTATGAAAGGTACAGGTTCTGATAATGTTACTTATTCATACTCTTCTCGTTTTCAAACCATACAAGTTGGAGTAGGGATTCCTTTATTTTTTGGTTCTCAAAAAGCAAAAATTAATGCTGCTAAAATAAATCAAACTATTGCTGAAAATTCTTTTTTACAAGAAAAAAACAATCTTCAAACTAGCTATCAATTAGCAGTAAGTCAATATTTAATGAATTTAAAAACTATTAATTATTTTGAGACTACTGCTTTGAAGAACGCGTTTATTATTTTTGAAGCAGCAAATAAACAATTTTATAATGGAGAACTTGATTATTTGGAATGGGTTATGTTAACCAACCAAGCCATCAGTATTCAGTCTGATTACCTTGATGCCGTTAGAAATTTAAACGAATCAAGCATACAAATTAACTATTTAATTACTAAATAATAAAAACATGAAAAATATAATAATCATAATAATTTCTATTTTCTTTTTATCAGCATGTGGTGGTGATAAAACTAAGGAACAAGCAATAGATAGTCCACAAGTTGAAAATATCGTTACTCTTACAGACGCTCAATTTAAAAATGCGAAAATTGAATTGGGGAAATTAGAAAAACGAGAGGTTTCAACTGTATTAAAATTAAATGGTAAAATTGATGTGCCACCTCAAAATATGGTTTCTGTTAGTATGCCATTGGGTGGGTTTTTAAAATCAACAAAATTATTACCAGGTATGCACATTAAAAAAGGGGAAGTAATTGCAACTATGGAAGACCAACAATACATCCAATTACAACAAGAATATTTAACTGCAAAATCTAAATTAGTTTATTGTGAAAATGAATACAATCGTCAAAAGGAACTAAACGTAAGTAAAGCGAGCAGTGATAAGGTTTTTCAGCAAAGCGAAATGGATTATAAGACACAAAAAATAACAATGAGTGCCTTAGCTGAAAAATTAAGATTAATAAATATTAATCCAGAAACATTAACAGAATCTAATTTATCGCGTAGTGTTACTATTTTTTCAACTATCGACGGCTTTGTATCTAAGGTTAATGTCAATATTGGAAAATATGTAAATCCTTCTGATATTCTATTTGAATTAATAAATCCATCAGATATACATTTGAATTTAAAAGTGTTTGAAAAAGATTTAAGTAAATTATTTATAGGACAAAAACTTATGGCATATAATAATAATGAAACTGATAAAAAGTATCCATGTGAAATTATTTTAATTAGCCAAGATTTATCAGAAGTGAGAAGTGCAGATGTTCATTGTCATTTTGAATCATATGATAAATTATTATTACCAGGTATGTATATGAATGCTGATGTTGATTTAAAACTCAGTAATGTTGAAACTATTAATGAGGATGCTATTATAAGCTTTGAAGGTAAAGATTATGTTTTTATTTCAAAAAGTAAGCTTCAATTTGAAATGATAGAAGTTAAAAAAGGAAGTTCTGAAAATAATTTTACAGAAGTAAATTCTATAGATGGTAAGGATATTTTATCTGCTCAAATTGTAACAAAAGGGGCATATTCTTTATTAATGCAGTTAAAGAATAAATCAGAAGAATAAATGATAAAATAAAAGAAGGTGATTTAATTCAATTAAATCACCTTCTTTTATTTAAATAAACTCTTAATTATTTGGCGCACCAGCATCTATCCAACAAACAATATTATTTTTTTGGTCTTCAGTTAATGAACTGTTTTTTGGCATACTGCCATTTACAATTGAGTTTCTTATAGAAGTAGCTGATGTTTTGAGTGCTGAATAATTTACATAGGTATTATGACAACTTACGCAATTACTTTGTATTAGAGGAGCAACATCATTTAAATAAGATTTGGTTCCAGAACAACTTGGTGTATAGTTTTTCGTGGCATTCTTTTTTTTACAATTTGATACTATTAATATGCTAAGACAAGCGATTGAGATTATTATTAATTTTTTCATAGTAAATAATCTAATTATTAATTTATAACAGATAATTATACAAAGTTATAATCTTAAATGGCATATAATTTAAATTTTTGTTAAAGTATTTTTTAATTGAAATGAAAAATTACAGCTTTATAGCCCATCGTAATTTTGCGGATTTTGCTCTAGGATTAGTAAAACATTCCTCTTTTGATGCTCTGATAGGGTCAGGAGCAACTTCTTTATAAATACCTGCACGAAATAAGTGTTGAAATGATTTTTTAACACGACGATCTTCACCCGAATGAAAAGAAAGTATGGCAACACGGCCACCAGGTGCTAGCGCATAAGGAAGTTTTTCAAGAAATAAATCCAGTACGCCAAATTCATTATTAACTTCTATTCTTAGTGCCTGAAAACATCGTTGACATGATTTTTTTATATCATCCTTATTTAATTTTTCAGGTAACAGTTCAAGCGATTCTGTAATTATATTTTTTAATTGTGTAGTTGTTAATATTAATGTGCCTTTTGAAATACTTGATATTATTGATTTGGCAATAGTTTCGTAATAGGGTTCATCGGCATTTTCAATAAATAGCTCTTCTAATTTATTTTGTGAAATAGTTTTTAATAAGGTAGCCGCAGATTTTCCGCTTGTAGGGTTAAGTCTTAAGTCGAGTGGCCCTTCAACTTTAAAAGTAAATCCTCTTTCTGGATTATCAATTTGCATGGATGAAACGCCTAAATCTGCCAAAACAAAATCAAGCGGGCCAGCTTCTTCAGCAATTCTATCTATGCCTGCAAAATTCATTTTTTTTACTATTAAAACTTCTGGTCCATAGCCTAATGAATTCAGTCGTTCTTTTGTTCTTGGTAACTCAAAAGGATCCACATCCGTTGCGTATAAAATACCACCTGGTAATAAACATTTTAAAATTTCTAAACTATGTCCACCATAACCTAGTGTTGCATCTAATCCTTTTTGACCTGGTTTAATTTGTAGGATGTCCATAATTTCGTTTACACAAATAGAACGGTGCATTCCGGCTGGTGTTCTGCCTTGTTCTATAACTTTTGCAATATCTGCAGCATAAAGCTCAGGTTGTTGCTCTTTATATTTCTCCTTAAATGATTTTGGATGCGTACCATTATAACGTTCTCGCCTATTATGTGTTGGCTTTCCTTCTTCCATACTTATAAAAATTAAAGCAAATTGATTTTAGTGAATTTTTAAAAATCAATTAGTATTAGGAAATCGTGTCCGTTTTATTTTAATTAACGGATTGGCGCTTTATTTCGGTTGGTTGATTAACTTTTTAAACTGAAACAATTGTTTAAAGATACTATGTTTGATAGTATTTACAAGTATTAACACAAATTTTTCAATGAGAGATTTTGTTAACAAAGCAATTGATCAATGAAAACTTGTAATAAAAATTAAATTTATTGATTAATTTTTTGAAACATTTTATTGCTTCGTACACTACCAGATTTCAACCAGGCTTGTATCATTTTTAATAAATATTCTAGTTCAAATGGTTTAACAATATAATCATCAGCACCAAGTTTTAAAGCTTCTTCTCTATCCACTTTTTCAGAATTTGATGTGCTAAATATAAATGGAATTTCCCGTGTTTTTGATTTTCCTAAAAGTATATGTAATACTTCATAGCCATCCATCTCTGGCATTAAAACATCGCAAATAATTAAATCTGGAATACATTCGTCAGCAATTTTAATTCCCATTTTTCCGTTATTTGCTTTCAGTATCTTATAATTCTCAAGTTCTAAATACTCAGTTAAATTATCGAGTATTTCATTATTGTCTTCAATTAATAAGATAGTTTTCATTTTTTGAAATTATTTACTTCAAAGTTGATGCTTTAGGTATTAAAACTATTGCATTATAAATTAATTATGTTATACAATTCGCATATTTTGAAAGCGTATTAATTATGCTATTATTTTGCTTATTGATGGTTAATAATTCTATTTTAAAGCCTTTTTTATTACTTAATTTAACAATCAAATAATAAATGCTATTTTTGAATTTAGAATAAAACGAAAATATGATGCAACACGATGAAACCCATTTAAAAAGTTCTGAATTTATTACTGATATCGTAATAGGTATGAGTGATGGATTAACTGTTCCTTTTGCATTAGCAGCAGGTTTGAGTGGAGCCGTGCATGATAATGGAATTATTATTACAGCAGGTATCGCTGAAATTGTAGCAGGCAGTATCGCTATGGGACTTGGTGGTTATTTAGCTGGTAAAACAGAACAAGAGCATTACGACAGCGAACTAAAAAAAGAGTATGATGAAGTAGAACGAATTCCTGAAAAAGAAATTCATGAGGTTAAAGAAGTTTTTGCTGAATACGGCTTAAGCGATGAGCATCAAGAACTTATTGCACGCTCTCTTTCTAAGGATAAAGATAAATGGGTTGATTTTATGATGAAGTTTGAGTTAGGTTTGGAAAAACCACACCCAAATAGGGCCAAACACAGCGCTTTAACAATAGGTATTTCATATATGATAGGTGGTTTAATTCCATTAACTGGTTACTTATTTTCGTCAACCCCACAAGATGGTTTAATTATTTCAGCGATTATCACCATTTTTTGCTTATTTACATTTGGATACTTTAAAAGTCAAGTAACTGGTCAGCCAAAAATTAAGGGTGCATTAAAAGTAACGTTGATTGGTATTATAGCAGCAGCCTCAGCATTTATTATTGCTAAATTAATTTCAGATTAAAATAGAATACATTGGCCACTTCAAATCCAACCGAAACTCGAATTGCTTCAGTCTTTAAAGATGAAAATGGTTTTCTAATCATTACCATGAAAGATTGTGGTATTGTTGACGAATTTGATGTATTAGATTTACACATTGTGCTTCGTTATAAAACTGAAAGAAAGCCTGCAATTAAATTATTAGATGCACGTGCAAATTGGAATATGGACAAAAAAGCAAAAATTCGAGCTAGAATGGAAGATACGATGAATACAACCATAGCGAGAGCGATTGTTGTGTCAAGTAATACGAAATTGTTATTGGTGAAATTTTTACAAAGTTTTAAAAAGCAAAATTACCCCCAAGAGATTTTTACTAATAAAGAAAAAGCTTATGAATGGCTGATAACTTTTAAAACTGAATAATTTTTTAACGTTTTCGCGGTTTATTTCAGTTTGGGTTTTAATCTCTGTCTGCCGAAATATAACTGACAACGCTAAATGTCTTATTCTTCCTCCCAAATTGAATAAACCGTTTGTTATACCCGGTTATATTATTCTAAATCCTATTTTTATTCCTGCATTCAGGTTCGGGATTACTCCTTTTGCTTTTATTAAACTTTCTGTAAAAGATCCATTGCCTTCCCCAGTCAATATATTATTGGTTTCTGTGTTTGTCAAGTTCGTTTTTAATTTAATTACTCTTACACCAGCACCAATATAAAGGTCAAGGTAAATAAGTTTATTGAATATGTATGTATAACCATATTTTATGGTTATACCATTTACAAGTTTGTCAACGGAATATTTCTTTTGAAAAGTAGGTATACTGTCTATTTTGACACTATCCGCAAACGTATAATTTTGTTGCTTGTAGATATAGTCGATTAAAACGTAATTTCCAATGGTCAACTTTTTTTTGTTTAAATAATATTTTAAGCTAGTTTTTGTGATGAAACCACTCAGGTTGTCAAGCCAAGATAATTTTGGTTGTGAATAGAAATAACCACCAGCCTCAATGCACATAGAAGTATTTCTGTAAATTTTAAATTCACTCCCAAGTCTAAGTGATAACCCACTGTAAGGGTCAATTAGTGGGAGTAAAGGAACAAAAAAACTCAATTTATTGTCAATGCCTCTTTCTTTATTTTCTTCACTTAGTTCGTAAAGAGTAGGTGCGTTTGGGTTGTGTCTTTTGATTTTTAAAGTGTCTTTCTGTCCACTAACTAGTTTTGTCGAAATAAGAAATATTATAAGAATTGTGGTCTTCATATAATTGGCATAACTATTTTTTTGGAGGCAGCGCAAATGCTATAGCTTCATGTTCAAAGTTTCCGTTGTGTGAGCCATCACAAAAAGGTTTGTTTTTAGATAAGCCACAACGGCATAATCCTAATACTTCACGTCCGCCCAAATCGTAATTAGCTCCGCTTTTGTCAACGATTTCAAAATCGCCTTCAATTTTAATTGATCCATTTGAGTTTATTGTAAGTTTTGTTTTTGACATAATATTTATTTTTTACTAAAGTAGCATAAATTTATCATAAGATAACTTTGTTATTATTCTTAGCCAATTTTTTTTAATGCTTTTGTCTTTATTATTTCCTGAACAGTGCGATTTTCTATTTTACTCTCAAGCCAACTAATAATATCGAAATAAAGGAAAGCTCGTTTTTCAAATTTGTTTTTTTCTAATGGAAGCATCTGCGTTTTTAAAGAAATAAATTGTTTTTTTAAATTTCGTTCAGATGCGTTAGTAAATAGGTTCTTTAAAAAGTTTAAGATATAAGTTTGGTATTGAGTTAATTGTCCTTTCTTAAGAAAATAACGATAAGTTGATCTAATGTTTGATTCTACCAAATCTTCATTTCCTAATTCAAAATGACAAACTAATAATAAAATACGCGCGAATGAATAAATGTCTTCTCGCAACTCAATTTCTTTTTCGTTATAAATTTTATTTAACCATTTAATTGCAATTTTGTAGTTCCCACTTCCTAAATATAAACAAGCTATTTTGTAATAAAGTAACAAAATCGAATGTTTATCAAGCATTGGTATCATTTTATTTAATTCATTTTCAAGTGCTCCAACAATACGAGTTCCTGATTTAAACTCGCCCAACATAAAATGACGATTAATTTCATGCACATAAATTGCTTTAAATAAATTTAAATTTATGTTTTCAGTTAAAATTAAATTTTTGTCGCGCTTTATCGCAATCAGTTTTTTTTGCGTTTCGGCAAACTCTTTATATTTGTATAACTTATTTTGAACAACTAATAAACTATTTAATGCCTTAATGTACATTTCAAGTTTATGACGCTTCATTTCAGGTTGTAATTCAAATAAATTTAGCCATTTAGTGGCGTATTCATAGCCTTTTGTGAAATCTTGAATGTAAAAATAATAACCAACAAATGAATTATAGAGGTATAGTTTTTCTTGAAATGATAAATCTTTTTCGTTGTAATGAGGTAAACTGCTCTCAAAAAAATGAGTTACGTTTTCCAAACTTTTTTTACTTTTTATAAAACCAGTTTGTACATAATAAGAATTCAATTTTAAAGATAAGTTTGAAAAAATATTTATATTTTTTATACTTTCTGCTACTTGGTTAGTTGTTGTAATTAAATAATTAACCCTTTTTTCGTTTCCTGATTCTAAAGTTTTTGGAATTACCAATTTTTCTAATTCTAATATTTCTAAAAGTAGCACAGAACGATCGTTTTCCATTGCCATTGCTTTTGCTTTATCAATCATTTTAACGCATTCTTTATATAAACATTTGTTATATAAAATTCTGGCATAATCTATTAATTCTGTAATTTTTATATTCTCTAAGTTTGAGCTATTGCACAATTTCAAACTTTTTAAAAGTTGGTAATACAAATGTGCTTTTAAATTCGAAAACTGTTTTGGATTTAATTCTTTCTCTTTTAAAAGAATTTTTTCTTCATTATAATTTTTTTGTTTTTCAATAGCATCATAAAGTATTATAAATTTTTTATCTGAACTATTACTTAATCGAGATGCATATAATTTAAAAAAACGCTTTTCGCCTTTAGAAAGAGTTTTAATTAAGTTAAATAATTGATCAGATTTAGCTTTAGACATTGTATTTAATTTAGTTTATATTATACTATATATAGTATAATATACTAAGTTAAGTATTATTTATTCTATTTAGACATCGTATAATGATTTTATTTTAGTTCTATTTTTTTATTGGTGTAAATATCTTTGTTTTATGAAAATTATTCCTTCAATTACAGCAGTTGCCTCCTACGTTCCTGATTATATTTTAGGAAATAATGAACTTGAAAAAATGATGGATACGACCAACGAATGGATTATGTCTCGTTGTGGAGTTAGCGAAAGAAGAATTTTAAAAGATAAAGATAAAGCAAGCGCTTTTATGGCTGCAGAAGCTGCAAAAAAAATCTTAGTTAAAAAAAATATTTCTCCACTCGACATTGAGTTAATAATTGTTGCAACTGTAACTCCAGATTATCAATATCCAGCAACTGCAAATATTGTTTCAGATATGATTGGTGCAACAAATGCCTGGGGATTTGATATTCAAGCTGCATGTACAAGCTTTTTAGCAGCATTACAAACTGGGGCAAAATTTATTGAAGCTGGCACACATAAAAAAATATTAGTGATTGGCTCTGATAAAATGAGTAGCATTGTTGATTACACTTGCCGTAAAACTTCTATTTTATTTGGTGATGGAGCAGGAGCAGTTTTGTTAGAACCCTCAATAGACGAAACAGGCGTTTTAGATGGAAAAATGTATGCAGATGGAAGTGGAAGAAAATATTTATATCAACCTGCTGGTGGAAGTTTAATCCCTTCATCAATAGACTCCGTTACAAACAAGCAACATTTTGTTGTAATGGATGGACAAGCAGTATTTAAAGTTGCAGTAATTAAAATGGCTGAAGTAGCCGCAGAAATGATGGAACGAAATCATTTGTCGGCAGATGATATTGCATTTCTTGTGCCACACCAAGCTAACAAACGTATTATTGAAGCTACTGCAAATCGCATGGGAATTTCGATGGACAAAGTTATGTTGAATATTCACAAATACGGAAACACGACATCCGCAACCATTCCACTTTGTTTGGCAGAATGGGAAAGTCAATTAAAAAAAGGTGATAATCTTATACTAACAACCTTTGGTGCTGGATTTACTTGGGGAGGTATTTATATAAAATGGAGTTATTAGAAATATAAAATATTTTAATTTACCTTTCCTAGTTTACTTTTAGCATTAATCTTTCGATAATAAATGCTTCAAATCTCTTATAGCTTCTGTAATTTTCTTTTTTTGTTCATTATATTCATCTGCTGTTTCAGCTTTTGCCAATGCAAGTTGTAAATTCAAATGTTCCATTTTAGATTTAAAATGATTGAAAGTGTCTTTCCCATCTTCTATTACCGAATTTGCATCCCACTTTAAATGATTTATTTTATCTTTAGTTTGGTCTTTAATTTCTTCAAGTTTATCAGAAAGTTCAGCTTTTCCTAAAGAAGTTTGCACTTGAAGATTTTCTAATTTTTTTGCTGCGTCTTTTAAAAACGTAATTGCATTATCGCCTAAATGATTCATGGTTTCTTTTTTTTGATTTACATAAATGTAAGTTTAATTGTATTGAATTCGTATGATAAAAAATGTGTTTAATAATGATAAAAATCACATTATTATTTATAATTAATCGACTATGTCAGATTTTTATTTAATCTAATCATTTTGATGTGTACCTATCTTTTTGTATTTTAGCTTTATACCAAATCAAAATATGGTATTAATATATTAAAATGCGAACTCGCAATCAATTTATTGATTTACTGAAAGGAATTGCTGTGGTCTTGATGATACAAGTTCACATCATAGAATTGTTTGCTAGTAATTCTGTTTCTTCGAGTTCGTATGGTAATCTACTTCTTTTTTTAGGCGGCCCATTAGTAGCTCCGATTTTTGCCATTATTTTAGGTTATAATATTGCTAGTTCTAATAAAACAACTAAACAACTCATTATAAGAGGACTGAGTTTTTTCATTTTAGGAATGGTTCTGAATATTGCTTTAAATTTTAATTTAATCTTATCGGTATACAGAGGTGTGTTAGAAATTGATTTGTTACCCTATATTTTTGGTTCTGATATATTACATTTTGCTGGTTTGGTCATTATTGTAATTTCTATTTTAAAAAATGTATTCTTAAAGAGTAATATTCTTTTGGTATTCAGTTCTGTTTTAGTTGTTTTTTTAGGTCAATTTTTGATACATTTTATTCCCGAAAATTTAGTTTTAAAATATATGACTTCTTTCTTTTATGGTAGTTCACATTGGTCATATTTCCCTTTATTCCCTTGGTTAGTTTATCCACTAATAGGTTTGTTTTTTTATAATCTTTCTCAAAAATTTGATTTTACTATAATTCAAAATACTAAATATAAATTAGGAATATTTGTTGCGTTTGTTTTATTTCTATTGTTTACACTAAGTTATGCCATAAAAATTTCTTCAAATTTACCAATGTATTATCATCATAATTATACTTTTACCATTTGGCTAATTGTATTTGTATCATTCTATGTTTTTTTTATGAATGAAATAAATAAGTTCTTAGCGCAAACGTTATTATTTAAATACTTAGCATGGCTTGGGAAAAATGTTACTATGGCCTATGTTGTCCAATGGATTATTATTGGAAATATAGCCACCGTAATTTATAAAACCATCGATAATCCTTATGTTTTATTGACCTATTATTTTAGCATTTTCGTTTTTACGTCAGCTGTAATATTTTTGATTTCTAAAGTTTCTACTTACTTTAAATCAACCTAAAATTAATAATAGGAACAAATATGAATGTTATAAAATAAAAATTTTACAACATCTTAAAGCCACCTTCTTCATACAGATCGCTTTCTTCTAACAAACTTGCATCTATCATATCCGCTTTGTATTGAGCACGCAAACCTTTAATCCATCTTTTTCCACGTTCAGATAATTCAAAATCATCCGACATTAATCGACCTCTTAAAACTAAAATACCTAAGTCGGCTCCTTCGTATAAGTAACCATCTTTTTGTGTTATTTGCAAAAAGAAAGCTTCGTTATCATCAACAACAGATTGTCTATGTGCATCCATTTTTTTGAATTGAATATTTCCGTTTATTTTCATTTCCCAAATACCGGATTCAGGTGCTTTAGTTACTAATTCTAAGGATTTGCTAGTATGCTTTATTACTAATTGACTCCAACTATCCATATTTTCTGCCTGTGCCCAACGGTTAGTTAATTCATTAACATCAATTTCGTATGGCACGTTCAACCATTCCAACATGTGAAATAAAAATAATGGTACATCATTCATAGCAAATTTAGAATGATTAGTTAATGAACTTACACCAGAAACGCGAGGATTTAATTCACCTAAATAAATTTCGCCGTTATCTTTATCAATTAAAAAATCCAGTTCAAAATATCCTTTGTATCCCTCTTTGCGCAATTGGTCACCAAAAAGTTGTGTGTATTTTTTTGCTTTATCTCTAATATCCGGAGTAAATGCATTAGCATAAATTTCGTTTCCACACCAACCACCTTTATAAGGAGTTAATTCTTTAAAGCCTACTAATTCTGTCATTAAAGGTGCAACTAAAGTGCCATGTTGTGTAACGCATCCTTCAATAGCAGTGCCATAGCAATTGATGCGTTTCATTATTTTTACTTCTTTTTCTTTTAAAATTTCTTCTTTATAATTATTAAATTCCTCTTCGTTAGATATAAAAAAAGTTGTGTGACCAGAATCTCCAAACGGTGTTTGAATAACTAAGTTTGTTCCCAATTTTTCTGACACTTTACATAAATGCTCATAGCTTTCAACAGGTGATAAAACATAAGGAACACAAGCAACTCCGGCTTTTTCTGCAATACGGTTAGTGTTAACTTTATTATCTAAAAAAGTGCGTAATTGAGCTGATGGAAAACAGACATCTAATCCTAAATTTTTTGCTAGGATTTCTGTTTGTTCGTCAAACATTAAAAATAAGGCTTTACCCATTTCTCCATTTACAGCTCTTGATTTTAAATAATTAATAACTTCAGGATGTTGAAGTAAATAATTATTTATGTCTTCTATACTTGTAAATTCTTCATGAGGAACTTCTTCTTTCGGAGAAAATAAATTAGGATGTTGTCCTTCAAAACAATCGATATGACTTATGAATTTAAAATTACTAATCCATTCATCAATACCTAATAAATTAAAATTAGTTGCGCTTATAAAGTAAATTGGCGTTTTATTTTCTTTGAAATAGGCTTTTATATCTGCAATTCCTTTTAGTGTGTTCATCCTTTTTATTTTTATTATTTATTCCTTCGTATTGTATTTCTTTTTGTTATTTTTTTGCTTTTGGCTTTGCTTCATTAACAGGTGAGGCATTTATTGCATGCATTGCACCCATTGCCGAAATTGTATTTTTACGATTCAATGCTTCTGTAGTAAATACTTTTAATCCAAGTTCCGCTCTATAGCCATGAACCTCTTTTACATCAAGTGCAATCATAAATTTAATAATCTCTTCACTCACTACTTGTCCAGGAACTAAAATTGGGAATCCAGGAGGATATGGAATTACAAATGAAGTAGATACCAGTTCTTTATTTTTTGCCAATGCACCTAAACATTCACTCATTGGAATGTATTCACATAAATCCTCTTCATAAGCCAAGAAAAATGCTTCTCTGATATTACCACCTGGAACGCCTGGTGAAGCTTGAAAAGAACGGTGAAAGTAACTAAAATCAGGTAATGGAGGAACATCTTTAATTAATGATGTAATGTGTTTTTGCGAAATCTCTGCTTCTCTTTTGTTTAATGAACGGTTACTTTCGTCTAACTCATCTGCAATTTGTAACAATGCATTTATTAAAAAAGTTACACTTCCACGAGTTGTTCCAATATTTGTCATTAACAAAACAGTGTTACGAGATGTTTTATTTAATTGAATATTAAATCGATCCATTAAGTATGTGCTTTTAAAAGCATCACCTGTGATGCCAGCTTTTCCTACCGAAAGCGTAACTTTTGTTGGATCTAAAACAAATTCATCTTTTTCCCAAGATTCTTCCATTCTGTCCCAACCAGCTTCCACAGTATAATATTCGCTTAATCCGCATTGACGATAAGCTTCTGGAATTAAATCTTTTACATTTAGGATATGAAAGTATTTACTTAATTTTGGATGATCTTGTACTTTAGAGCGCAAAACCATTGCCATTTCTATACTTTTTTCAACTAATTCATAACCCTCCAATTCCACTTGCCTTCTTCCTGCATCTAGTGAAGCTAGGATTTGATAATTTGGAGAAGTTGTTGTGTGTGTCATATACGATTCTTGAAAATTATCGGCTACACGACGACTATATTCTTCATCCCAAATTTGAATCATTGAACCTTGGCGGAAACTTGATAAGGTTTTATGAGTACTTTGTGTTGCGTAAACTCTAATCTTCACTTTTTCAGGATCGGGTAGAGTAGGCAGTTCATTTGGTTTTAAAGAAGCAATGTGTTTTTTATATTCTTCTTTATATTCTTCACTTCTGTATTTATTAAATAACTTTTGTGCTACATACATTCCTGTGCGTTGCTTGTAAGTATATGTAAAACTAGCAAATGCAAACCATGCTTCGTCCCATAAAAAAACCATATCCGGTTTTATGGCTAACACCTCTTGCATTACTTTTTCCACATTATAAACCAAGCCATCAAATGTACAATTGGTTAATAATAACATTTTTACTTTATCTAAACGACCAGCATTTTTTAAAGCAATCAATCTATCTTTAATGATTCGTAAAGGAACAGCGCCATACATTGAATATTCTTCAATAGGATAAGAATCTAAATATACTGGAAATGCGCCTGCTAAAACTAAACCATAGTGATGTGATTTATGACAATCTCTATCTACTAAAACTACATCACCTGGTTTTATTAAAGCTTGTTGTACAATTTTATTAGCTGTAGAAGTTCCATTGGTAACAAAAAATGTATGTTCAGCACCATAAGCTTTTGCCGCTTTTTCCTGAGCTTTTTTTAAGGGTCCTTTCGGTTGAAGCAAAGAATCGAGTCCGCCATTTGTTGCCGATGTTTCTGCTAAAAATACATTTCTACCATAAAAATCTCCAAAGTCAGTAATCCAACGCGATTTAAAAACAGAGTTTCCTCTCGAAATAGGCATGGCATGAAATACACTGATTGGTCTTTTGCTATATTCTGTTAGCGCTGTATAGAATGGTGTTTCAAAGCGATCATTAACCCCACTAATGATTGATAAATGAAGTTCTTGAACGTCCTCCATTCGGTAAAAAATACGTCTGAAAGCTTTAAGAGTTGAATCTTGTAAATGTGTTAATGATGAATCCGTAATATAATAGATGTCAAGTTCTGGTCTGAATTGATGAATGTATTTTCCTAATAATGGACCAATTTCGCCATCAGAAACGTTAGTTAAATCTATTTTTAAAACATTTTGGATAAATGGCTTAATAAGTTTGGTAATGTTTGTAGATAGCAGTAATGGAGCATATCTAATACATGCAGCTTGAATGTTATAATTGAAAAATAAGCATATTAAAGCATCCTGAAACGAACGCTGCATAACAATATCATACGTTAAATTTCCATGAGGATTAATGAGTGTTTTAAATTTATTTTTAAGAGCCGCTTCTTCTTTCGAAGACATATCCTCAACATATAAAACTTCGAAATAATTTTTTTTAGTATTACTGGATAGCTTGTCTTTATTGTTTTCATTGGAAATAGTTCCATTAAATTTTTCATGAATCATTTCTGGATGTAAGCGATAATTATCACTTACCAATAAACTTACTATTTCAGAAACCTGATTACTAACGGCTTTTAATTCACTTTTTTGAACAGCTTTAATTATTCGACTTACCAAAGGTGCGCCTGGAAAAGAAAAATATTGTTCAATACTCAAAAGATTTTGAAGTACTTCATTTAGTTCGTTTAAACGCGTTTCAAAAACATCGCTGTTTTGAAGGCGAGTTATTTGATTACTTTTTTCTTTAAGTTCATTCCATAAATCAATTCGTAATTGATTTATATTATAATGTTTTGAGTTCATAAAATTTGATTTAAACTGTTAAAATTTGGAATGTAATGCTAATCGGTTACCTTCTGAATCTATAAACAAAGCAAAATATCCAGCTGTTTCGCTTAAAAAAGTTTTTTCCATCACAACTCTTCCACCAGCTTCATTTACTTTTGATAGCACATTATTCAAATCTGTTCCTCCATTTAAATAAATTAATGGACCAACTTCACTAGGCACACAACCGTGACCTGTAACGATAGCACCACCGATTCCGCTTTCTGCTGGAAAAAATCCCATTGCAAATCCATTTAATTCTACTGTTGTCATTTCAATGCCGTAGATGTAATTAAAAAAAGCAATAGAACGATAGTGATTATAAGCAGGTATTTCGAACCAGGTTACAAAATTTTTGAAAACGCATTGTTGTTTTAGCTTTTGTAAATTAGCTTCTTTTATTTTTTCCTTTAAATTAACCGTAGAGCCCATATTATTTTATAAAAGTTTTTTAAATTTAAAATTTAGCTAATATAATTCTATTCATTTACTTATATAGTTAAAATTGTTATTTTTTAAAATTTATTTAAATACTATTTATCATGTTTTTTATTTAGACGATATATTTTTACTCTTCCTTCTAAACTTCATAAAAAATAATACGTATTGCGAAGGATATTATGTATTTGATCGTCTAATTATGAAAGAAGTTTAATCAACACTCATTTTAATTGATTTTATAACTATAATTATACTTTTAAGTTGAATTAAAATTATAAATTTATAGAGTACTTAAAAATCACATAAGTGTTAAACTTTTTAATTAAATTATAATTATCATATTTTGAAAACTGTACTCGAAAACATAAAGGCTAATTATTGGTTTCAGTGTATTTTAAACAGTTATAGTTTAATGTTTTTTTCATTAAATAATGTATTAGCTCTTATTATTTTACTTGTCACTTTTTTTTCACCAGCAATTGGTATTTGTGGCTTTGCAGCTATTGTATTAATAAATGTTTCCGCTTATTTTATTGGTTTTAATAGAGATGAAATTCATAATGGTATTTTTGGTTTTAATGCTTTGTTTTTAGGTTTAGCAATGGGTTATGAGTTTTCTTTCAATTCTACATTTGTTGTTTTATTTATTACAGCTATCCTTATATTGCTTCTTATAACTGTTTGGTTAAAGGGATTGTTTGCTATTTATCATTTACCTTTTCTTTCATTTCCATTTATCCTTTCTTATTGGATTGTATCATTAGCATCGTCTAATTTTATAAATATTCATTTGGATGAAAATCATATTTATATAGTTAATGAAACTATGCGAAATGAAACTTCATTATTCTATCAATTTGTGCATTCAATTGACCAAATAGATATTTTTCCATTTGCATTAATTTATTTTAAGACATTAGCCGGTACATTCTTTCAAACTAGTGTATTGGGTGGCATTTTAATAGCTTTTGGACTATTATATTTTTCTCGCATTGCCTTTTCTTTAAGTGTTATAGGCTTTGCATTAGCTTATTTTTTCTATACTTTGTTTGGAGCCGATGTAGGAGATTTAAATTATAATTTAGTAGGCGCTAACTTCATTTTTTTAGCTATAGGAATTGGTTGTTTTTTTCTTATTCCTAATACATATAGCTATATTACAGTTATAATTTTGGTTCCAGTATTAATGCTAATTGCAATGTCTTTAGGTAAAATACTTTCAGTGTTTCAGCTTAAGGCTTATTCATTATCTTTTAGCGTGGTTTGCACAGCATTTCTATTTTCTTTAAACCAACGTTGGTTGCATAAATATTTACAGGTAGTAACACTTCAATATTTTTCGGCTGAAAAAACGATTTATAAATACATCAATTCATTACAACGTTTTAAAAATGAACATCTTTATAAAATTGCATTACCATTTACTGGCGAATGGAACGTAAGCCAAGGTTACGATGGCAAAATTACTCATTTAGGAGATTGGAGTAAGGCTTTAGATTTTGTGATTGTTGATTCTAAATTAAATACTTATCGAGAGCCAAATAACAGAAGAGAAGATTTTAATAGAGAAAATTTTTATTGTTATAATAAAGAAATTTTTGCACCATATGATGGTTATATTTATGATATAGTAAATACTGTTGAAGAAAATGATATAGGTGATATGAATACAGAATATAATTGGGGAAATACGGTTATCATCAATCATTTAAATGGGTTGTTTTCACAAATAAGTCATATTAAGAAAGATTCATTCGGCGTTTTTATAGGCCAGTACGTGACAAAAGGAACATATATTGCAACATGTGGAAATTCTGGTCGTTCGCCTGAGCCCCATATTCATTTTCAATTACAAACGTTACCAACTGTTGGCGCAAAAACGCTAGCTTATCCGATTTCTTATTTTATTGAGCGAAAAGGGAATGAAAAATTTTTAAGAATATCTGAAGTCCCAGCAGAAGGTTCATTTATTAGTAATGTTAATGTCAATGAATTATTAATTAATAGTTTTTCGTTTTTGCCAGGCCATAAAATGTCATTCCAAAAAGAAAATGGTGATGATAGTATTAATTGGGAAGTTCATACGGATGCTTTAAACAGAACATACATTCATTGTGAAAAAAGCAAGTCATTTGCCTATTTTGTTAATGATGGTGTAATGCTTTATTTTACAGATTTTGAAGGTGATAGAGATTCTTTATTATTTCATTTTTATTTAGCAACCTATAGGCAACTGCTTGGTTATTATGAGCAAATATTAATTACAGATAATGTTCCATTAATTCATTTCAATAATAAATTAATACAATTTTTTCAAGATTTTGTTGCGCCATTTTATTTGTTTACAAAAGCAAATTATAGCTCTAAGTTTACTTTTTCTGACAATATATACGCTCCTCAAAAATTAATAATTAATTCGGAAATAGAAACAAAAGTTATGAATTATACATTCAAAAAAGTTAATTTTGAATTTGAATTACAAGAATTTAAAATTCGCAAATTTACCATACACCATAAACATAACTCAGAATCATATATTTATAAATCAAATTAAACCTTTTAAAAAATGATAGTCTAATTTACAATCATTTTAACTTAATCCACATTATTATGAGCCTTTTAAAATCATCAATTGCAATTGTTATAATCCTAACCTCTTTAAGTGTAAATGGACAAAATAAGGCTTTAGCTTCAGCTTTTAGTCAATCTTACGATTATGAAGCCATTGCTAAATACGACGCAGCCATTTCATCCATTAATTCAGTTTATAGTGCTACATCTTACGAAATAAATTTACGTTTAGGTTGGTTAAATTATTTAGCAGGAAAACATAAAGAGTCAATTTCTTTTTATCAAAAAGCAATTACATTAATGCCAGCTGCTACTGAGCCTAAATGGGCTATTATTAATCCTTACACCAAATTAGAAAGTTGGAATGAGATAGAAAAAATGTATTTGTCTATTTTGAAATTAGATGCTAAAAATACGACAGCAAATTATAATTTAGGTATTATTTATTATTACCGTAAAGATTATTTTAGTGCAAAAAAACACTTCGATGTGTCTTTAAATTTAAGCCCGTTTGGTTATAATAATATGTTAATGAGCGCTTGGACAAATTATTTTTTAGGCAATAAAAATGAGGCGTCTGTCTTGTTTAATAAAACATTGTTATATAGTCCAAATGATAAATCTGCCTTAGAAGGTTTAAGCTTAATTAAATAATACTAAAAGTGAATTTCATTAAAACTATTAAAATTGTTCTGTTTTTTGTTTTATTTATTTCTGTAAAAGGAATATCTCAAGACACCCTTAACTCTGCGATTGTTGAGAAAAAGAGCTATCAACTCTATTTGGATAAAAATTGGAATGAACTTATTAAATTTGGTAATAAAGCTTTAAATAGTGGCTTTGATTACTATTATTTACAAATAAGAATTGGCATTGCTTATTTCGAGAAAAAGAATTATAGTTTAGCGGAAAATCATTTCAAAAGTGTTTTAAAATTTAATTCTGATGATGAGTTAGCCCAAGAGTATTTGTATTATTGTTTTATTTATAATGGAAGAAATGAAGAAGCTAGAATACTAAGTAAAAGTTTTAAGAATGATTTAGCTGAAAAAATTGGTACAAATAAGCAATCAAAAATTGGATTTGTAATGCTCGAAGGTGGCACCAAAATTAGCGATAGTCCTAAGTATTATAACGATAGTACTAAGTCGAAATCTAATTATTTTGATCCTCCAATTTATTTACAATTAGGATTAAATCAATTTGTTAAAAACAGATATTCAATTTTCCATGCTGTAACATACTACAAGCAATTAAGTTTTCTTGGTGAATCAAGGCAAATTCAATATTATATTAAAGCGGCAATTCCAGTTAAAAATAATTGGTTAATTTCTCCTTCAATACATTTGATACATTCTAATTTTATTACTGAAACTGTTTTAACAACAACTATGACAGCACCTGGGCCAAATCCTCCTCCAGGTTTCCCGCCTAAGCCAATAATAACTAATACAACTAATTCAACTTATTCAACAAAATCAAATGCTATTGTAGGTTCTATAGCGATTCAAAAAACAATTAATAAGTTTACATTATCAATAGGAACTACAGTTTCTAATGTTGCTAATAAAACTCAATTAATTCATAATGGTTTTGTTTCATATTCAGTATTAGGAAATAGTAAACTCGTTTTAGGTTGCACAGGATATGCTCATACTATTAATAGTTATTCAACTACTTATGCAGCTATTGCTCCATTTATTTATTTGCAACCAATGAAACGTTTGTCAATGAAAGCAAGTTATTTTTCGAACTCGGGAGTTAATTTAATAGAAGATAATGGCTATTTGGTAAATAATTCATTTGATTTAACTACTTCTCGTTTGTCAATTTTAGTAAGCCTGAATTTGAGTAAGCATATTTCTTTATATGGTTTATATCAGTTAGAATACAAAACTGAAACAACTCAAAAGTTTAATTATCAATATAACGTTATAGTTGGAGGCATAAAAATTACCCCTTGATTATATATTTCTGTCGACTAAATTAGGATAATTTTATCACAATAATTTAACCAGCTTTTTTTTGTTAATTCTAATTTAATTGTTAATTTAATACTTTGTATTATATTATAATTAAATGAGTTCAAAAGATAATTTAACAATTTCAAATAGTGTGCTTGAAGGACTTATAAATGGTTCTTTGGACAACTGCAGAAGCAATCCTCAAAAAGGAATTGATTTTGCTGATGAAGCTTTGAGTTTAGCAATCTCTGATTCGAAAGAAGGTGCTCAGGCTTTGGTTTGTAAGGGTTCTTGTCAGGTTTGGCTTGGTGATTACGAAGGAGCTTTAAAAAATCTTTTTGAGCCACTTGAATTACTTGAAAGTTATAACGATGCAAAATTTCAATCACACGCATTTTACCATATTTTTTGCGCATTTTATTTTTTAGCGGATTATGATAACGCTTTAAAATATGCTTATGAAATGCTAAATAAGGCGGAAAAAAATAACGATAATATTGCTAAAGCTAATGCATACAATGGAATAGGTTCCGTTTATCATGCAAACGGGGATAATGAAAAAGCGATTGAAATACTTTCAAAAGGTTTAATTATTGCTCAAAATTTATCAGATAAACATCTTTTAGCACGTATTTTAGATGGAATAGGAACCTCTTATTTCAATTTAAAAAATATTGAAAAATCTATTGAATTTAAGGAAAGAAGTTTAGAAGCAGCTCGTTCAATTGGTTTAAAAAATACGGAATCTTTTGGTTTAGATGGATTAGCTCAAATATATTTAGCGACAAATGATTTTAAAAAAGCTGAAGAGTATTTTAAAGAATGTTTGACAATTAGGGAACAACTAAATTTTAAGTTTGGTATTTCTGAAACAAATCTTCATTTGGGGAATTTATATTTACAATTAAATGAACTAGATAAAGCTCAGTCTCATTTAACAGTTGCTTTAAATTTAGCAGAAGAATCAAATTCAAAAGAAATAATTTATAAAGCTCACGAAGGATTTTCAAAATTATACGAAAAGCAAGCGAACAATGAAAAATTCATTGAACACTTTAAAAAGTATTTTACTTATAAAGAGGAATTTTTTAGTGAAAAAAATAAGCAAAAACTAAGTGCTGTTGAAATGCAATTTAATATTTCTCAAATTGAAAAAGAGAAAGAATTATTAGGGCAAAAGAATAAACAACTTGAGTTGTTATCAAATGATTTAGTTGTATTAAGTAATTTAGGAAAAACTATTATATCTCAATTATCTGTAGAAAGTATTAATAATACTGTATATAAAATTATTAGTGAATTAATGGATGCTAAAGGCTTTGGTATTGGAATTGTTACCGATGATGATACTAAACTTACTTTTCCAGGATATATTGAAAATGGAGTTGTATTGGGTTCAACAAATTATAATTTAAAGGATAATAATCGTTTAGCTGTTGTTTGTTTTAATCAGGACAGAGAAATTATTATAAATGATTATGAATTGGAAGTAAATCAATACATTCAAGTAAAACTTCAACCAACCATTGGTGAAGCTGTCCAATCTCTTATTTATCTTCCTTTAAAAATTTCTGATAAAAAAATAGGCGCTTTAACTGTTCAAAGTTTTAATAAAAATGCGTTTAGTGAATATCAAGTGAATTTGGTTAAAAATTTAGCTGTTTATTGTGCTATTGCTATTGAAAATGCCACACTTTATGAAAAGCAAGAAGAACGCGTTTTAGAACGAACAAAAGAAGTTCTTCAACAAAAAGAAGCAATTGAACGTGCTCAAGAAAATTCTCGCTTATTAAATGAAATTGGTCAACAAATAATTTCAAGCTTTAGTTTCGAATCCATATTTGCAAAACTACATGAAAATGTAAGTAAATTAATGAATGCTGATTGCTTTAGCATCAGAATTTACAATGAAGAAAAGCAAGAGATTGATTACAGTTATGCTTATGAAAAAGGAAAATTACTGACCCCAGTAAAAGTGCCAATGAGTAATATTGATAATTATTCAGTTTGGTGCGTATCACATAAAAAAGAAATTTTTATTAATGATAATGTTAATGAATATCATAGGTATACTTCAAAAATTGTAGTTCCTAGAGGTGAAATGCCAAGTTCATTATTGTTTTGCCCTATGTTTATAGGTGAAAGAGTAACTGGTGTTATTACTGTTCAAAGTTTTCAAAAAAATGCTTATGTGTCTTCAGATATGGACATATTGAAAACTTTGGGAACCTATACAGCTATTGCATTAGAGAATGCTAATTTGGTGGAAGGGTTAGAAGTTATTGTAAACGAAAGAACATCCGAAGTTGTTGAACAAAAAGAACAAATAGAAAAGAGTTTTAAAAATACCGAGTTAATTGGTGAAATTGGGAAAGAAATTGCAGCTACTTTATCAGTAGATGAAATTATTTCAAAAGTATATCAACAAATTAATAGATTACTTGACGCAACAATTTTTGGTATTGGTTTGTATCGTGCTGAAGAAAACGATATTTATTTTTCTGGTGCATTTGAAAAAGGTGAAAAGTTAGGTTCATTCTCTTATGGACTTAATGATGATAAAACTGCAGCTCATTGTTTTAATCTTGCAAAAGAATTTGTTATCAATGATTTATCTACCGAAATAAAGAATAGTAAATCAGATACATATGATACAATTGTAGGGGATTTACCAGAATCAATGATTTATTTACCACTTTTTTCAAAAGGAAAAACAATTGGTGTTATTTCAGTTCAGAGTTTTGAAAAAAATAAGTATAATGATTATCATGTTGATGTATTACGTAACTTATCAGTATACGTAGGAAGTGCAATTGAAAATGCCAATTTATATAAAGGATTAGAAGAGAAAGTAATTGAGCGTACAAAAGAAGTGATTCTTCAAAAAGAGGAGATTGAAAAGTCGCATGAAAACACACGACTACTAAGTGAAATGGGGCAACAAATTATCTCTAGTGTTAATTTTAATGCTATATTTAAAAACCTTCACGAAAATGTTTGTCGATTAATGAATGCTGATTGTTTTGGTGTTCGTATTTATCATCCAAATACAAATCAAATTGAGTATCGCTATGAAATGGAAAATGGCGAGGAGCAAGAAACATTAATGGTTTCGATGGATAACATTGATAATTTTTCGGTATGGTGTGTAACACATAAAAAAGAAATCTTTATAAATGATAATCTTAATGAATATCAAAAATATACGAGTAAAATTGTTGTTCCCACCGGAGATATGCCTAATTCATTAATCTTTTGCCCAATGAAAATTGGTGAAAGAATTGTTGGTGTTATAACCGTTCAAAGTTTCGATAAATTTGCCTATAAACCACTTCATGTTGATTTCTTAAAAACACTTGGGACGTATACTGCCATTGCTTTAGAGAATGCTAATTTAGTTGAGAATTTAGAAGATAAAGTTAGAGAAAGAACATCTGAAGTTGTTAAACAAAAAGAAATTATTGAAGAATCTAATAAGCATATTACGGATAGTATAAAATATGCTAAACGAATTCAAGATGCATTTTTGCCAGGCGAGGAAAGTATTTCCGATCACTTTAAAAATTCTTTTATTTTATATAAACCAAAAGATATTGTCAGTGGTGATTTTTACTGGTTTGAGCGTAAAGGAAATAAAATTTTGTATGCAGTAGTTGACTGCACAGGACATGGTGTACCAGGTGCATTTATGAGCATCATTGGGTTTAATGGGTTGAATCAAATTGTGAACGAATATAATTACACTAAACCTTCTGACATTTTAACTCATTTAAATAAAAGTATTAGTAACACTTTGCGCCAAACTGTTGAGGATTCAAAAATTAGAGATGGAATGGATGTTGCAATCTGTTCAATTGATTTAGATACTAATAAGTTAGAATTTGCAGGAGCTTTTAGTCCATTATTTATAATTAGAAATGATGAAGTAATTAAATTTAAAGGCGATAAACATCCAATTGGAAATTACATAAATGAAGAAGAATATGTATTTACTAATAACGAAATAGATTTATTTCCAGATGATAAAATTTACATTTTCTCTGACGGCTTTGTGGATCAGTTTGGTGGGCCAAATGGTAAAAAATTAAAATATGATTACTTCCGTAAATTATTATTGGATAATCATAAAAAACCTATGCCGAAACAAAAGGAAGAAATTAATTTGTTTTTTGAAGATTGGAAAACTGGTTATGAGCAAATTGATGATGTTTGTATCATCGGTGTTGCTATTTAATTTTTTAAGAAAAACAAATTTAATTTTCGTTTAAATAGCGACAATTTTATTTATTAAACTTAGCAATATATCAAACTCTACTGGTTTACTGAGAGCGTTTGAATTACTTATTTTATTTATTTGAAGAAGTGTTTCCGTTAGAGAGTTTCCTGTTGTAAATATAATTGGCGTTTCATTTCCAATTTCACGAAGCTTTAAAGCAGCTTCTATGCCTGTGGTTTTATTTTTTAGATATACATCCATGATAATAATATCTGGTTGTATTAAAATAGTAGTTTTAAATGCCTCATTAGCATCAGTAACATTCGCTACTTCAAAATCCAATTTTTCTAATTGCATGCGCAATACTTTGGCTATCAGTAATTCATCTTCTGCAATTAATATTTTTTTAATATTATTCATTAATAGGAATTTGAATTAAATATTTTGGTGGTATATTATTTATTAATTCGACACTTCCGTTTAATTGATCTGCAAATGTATGAATGAGAGTTAATCCCGTAGTACTTGAATTTTTAAAATCAACAGATTCAGGAAAGTTTCCTTTACAATCACAATAAATAATCGTTGCTTTTTTATTTTCAAGATAGAGTGAAATAATAGTTTGCCCTTCAATAACATCTTTATATGAATGTTTAAATGAGTTTAACATAATTTCGTTGAGCATGAGTCCTAAAGGTAGTGCTATATTAATATTAAAAAACAAATCATCACCTTCTAATTTAAGATGAATACTTTCATTTATTTTCAAAAGATTAAATAATTCAGTTAAATATTCTTTTAAACTAATATTTTGAAAAGATTCATTTCTGTAGAGTAATTCATGAATAAGCGCAGTTGATTTTATCCGTTTTCTGCTTATACCAAGAGCTTCCTTTGCCTCCTTATTCGTTATATTCATTTCTTGCAATTGTAATAAACTAGAAACAATAGCTAAATTGTTTTTTATGCGATGATGAATTTCTGATAATAAGACTTCTTTTTCTTTTAAAGCATTTTTTATATTCTGTTCTACTTTAATACGTTCAGTAATATCTTTTGAAAAAATATTTATGCCTATAATTTCTTTATTTACATTATAAATTGGATTATAATTTGTTTCATTATAAACAGTATGACCACTTATGGTGTAAAAGCTTTGAATGTCGGTTTGCTTTTCACCAGTTTGTACTTTTTTATAAATTTCTAATAAATGGTTATGTGTTGTTGGATCAATAAAGTCTAAAACTGACATTCCTATTTCTAAATCTACTTTATAACCTAATTTTACCATTTGTTGAAATATGGTATTGTATTCTGTTAATTTATAGGAATTATCAATCGAACATATAATGTCATTTGTATTATTAATAATTGCTCTTATTTTTTCACTTTTATTACTGATTTCAATTTCATTAAGTTTTGTTTCAGTAACATTTTCAACCATAAACATAATATTTTTGATTGAACCATCCGTTTCTAGAATTGGAGTTATACGAGAACGATACCAATCGGTTCTGTCACTTTCTCTTGTTGAATTACCACCTAATTCGATTTCAATTGGTGTTTTTGTTTGTTTAACTTCTTCAATTTTGTTTTTTAATAATGTAATATTTTCAGGAATTACATAATTAAACATACTTGTTCCAATCACATTTTCAACAGGAATATTTCCTGATAGTTTATTTATATATTGAATGGAGTAATCGTTTGGGTCTGCTAGAATAACTAAATTGGAAGTACTTTCTGCTAAAGTTTTAAAATAAATATTATCACTTACAGGACTTCTAGTATTTTTTGAATTTTCATTTTTTTTGTTTTCCATATTTGAAGTCTTATTCCAAATATAAAGAAATTGAGTATAAATAACTAGAATTTAACAATTTCGATTAATTTTAGTTTTCTTTAAATTTAAAAAATCTAAAAGCAGAATGACTACAACAAATAATTTAAACATATCAGGAAGTCAAAATAGGCCTATTGCTATTGATATTGTATATAAACCATCATTGTTAAAAAAACCACTAGTTATATTTGTTCATGGCTTTAAAGGCTTTAAAGATTGGGGACATTTTAATGCAATAGCTAATTATTTTTCGGATAATAATTTTGTGTTTGCTAAGTTTAATTTTTCGCATAATGGAACAACACTTCAAAAGCCTTTAGATTTTGATGATTTGGAAGCCTTCGGAAATAATAATTATTTATTTGAGTTGAATGATCTTGATGTTGTTCTGAATACATTACTAAATGATGAGCAACTAAAAAATGAAATAGACCATGAAAAAATATATTTAATAGGTCATAGTAGAGGCGGTGCTATTAGTATAATTAAAACCTCAGAAGATAAACGCATTAAAAAAGTAGTTACCTGGGCTGCAGTTGCCGATATTGTTAATAGAAATAGTCAAAAAACGATTGATACATGGAAACAGAGTGGAGTAGTATATACCTATAATGGAAGAACTAAACAACAGATGCCTTTAAAATTACAGTTTTACGAAACTATTTTAGCAAATAAAGAACGACTACATGTTATAAATGCAGCTAAAAAAATTGATGTTCCGTTTATAATCATACATGGCACTAACGATGAGGCTGTGCCTTTAAATGATGCTTATCTTTTAAACGAAGCTAATGAAATGTCAACACTTTTTGTGATAGAAGAAGCTAATCATACTTTTGGTGCAAAACATCCTTGGAATGAAGTTTATTTGCCTACTGATTCAAAATTAGCGATTGATAGAACTATTCAGTTTTTTAGACAAGGGTAAAATTAAATTAATAGTTGATTTTTCCTTTTCGTGAATGAATTTTAATTGAGTTTGAATAAAGCCTTTTCTTAACTGTTGTTTTGGGAAATATTTTTTTAATTCAAATACTTTATCAAAATCTTCAATTGTTAGATTGGCTGCATTTATTTCTTTTAATTTAGTGTTAAATCGAACGGAAATTAAACAATTAATATGTTGTTGAATCGAGCCATTATAGCCAGAAATAGCATATAATAACATTTCAGGTAATTTATCCTCGGGTGAGCATAATTGTTTTAAAACTTTAAAAACATCATAACCACTCAATTGATTTAATTCAATTCTTTTTAATACAATGCCTTGCACTATTTTTTTTGATTTTGTAATATCTCTACTTATATTACTGCAACCAAGTATTATCGTTTTTTTCTGGTCTTGAATTAATTTTATGAGGCTTAAAATAAAATGGGATTGTTGTTTTGTTTTTCGATGTAAAAATTGAATATTGTCTATTGCAACGATGTCGTGAGCCAGAATGAAATTATTAAATTGATTTTTTTCGGAGTCTGTTATAAGTAACTTATTAATGTATAATAGCCATTGTGAGGTAATATACATCACTGTTTTTTTTTGTTGAAGATGAGTGTTGCAAATTGCATGAAGTATATGAGTTATGCCACTTCCACTTTTACCTGAAATAACAAGTGATGAATTGTTAGTATTTTTTAATTCTGATTTTAAATCAATGATTTCTAACTGACTATTAATATAGTTTTCAAAATTTAAAGCTTTTAAAGGCTTAGTTTGTATTTGATTTAGGAATTCCAAAATTAATATTATTCTTATTTTTTGTAATATGAAGAAACGCATTTTTTTAGTTCCTATTTTATTTTTATACAATGTATAAGCCTAAATTATTTAAGTTGCTAAGTCTCAGATATTTTATTTTCAAATAATTATTTCCTAAACTATTTAGAGAAATCTTCAGTTTTATAAAACCTCTGCATTTCTTTTATTGGCACATTATTTGTTATTCTATTATAGGAATCTAAATCCTTTTAATAAAAGAGATTTTTTGCAAACTATTTAAAATTTTTAGGCTATGAAATCTCACTTTTTACTCGATCCAACGATTACTTTTTTAAATCATGGTTCTTTTGGTGCTTGCCCTAAACCAATTTTTGAAGATTATCAAAAATGGCAATACGTATTAGAAAAAGAACCTGTTCAATTTATTCAAAAAACAGGAGCTGGTTATTTAAAAACATCTAAACTAGCTTTAGCAAAATACATTGGTTGTGATGTTGATGATTTCTTTTTTACACAAAACCCAACTTTTGCTATTAATACAATTATGCGAAGTTTGGATTTAAAAGCAGACGACGAAATTTTATCTACCAATCATGAGTATGGAGCAATGGATCGCACATGGCATTTCTTTTGTAAAAAAACTGGTGCTAAATATGTACAATCTGTTATTTCGTTACCTATACTATCTAAAGAACAACTTTTAATCGAGTTTTGGAAAGGCTATACATCAAAAACTAAAGTTATTTTTATTAATCAAATTTCGAGTTCAACCGCTTTAATTTTTCCAGTTAAAGAAATTTGTGATAAGGCTCGTGAACTAGGCTTAATAACGATTATAGATGGTGCGCACACTCCAGGTCATATCGATTTAAATATATCGGAAATGAATCCTGATTATTTTACGGGTACAACTCACAAATGGCTATTAACACCTAAAGGAAGTTCATTTTTGTATGTTAAAAAAGATAAACAAAAAACACTTGAGCCATTAGTTATAAGTTGGGGTTACGAAAGTGATACGCCAAGTCATAGTCAATTTTTGGACGAAAACGAATACCAAGGAACTAGAGATATTTCTGCATTTTTAACTTTACCAAAAGCACTTCAATTTTTAGAAGAGAATAATTGGAAGGAGAAAACAACTGTTTGTAAACAATTGATTTTAGAACATTATCCAAAGTTTTGTGAATTAGTAAACTCTAAACCTATTTGCCCAATTACTAGTGAATTCTTAGGGCAAATGTGTAGTATTCCAATCAATACATTAAAACCACTAGAATTAAAAGAATTGCTTTTTAATAAATACAATATCGAAATTCCAATTACACAATTGAATGGAAAATGTTACATACGTATTACGCTTAATGCCTATAATACCCTAAAAGATTTGGATATTTTAAGAAATGCAATCATTGATATTATTGCAACAACTGACTTATTAATTGTAAAGTGAAAAAATAGAATCAGAGATTTTTAATTCATTCCTCTTTGTTTTTTTATTGCCTCGTAAGCTTCTTGTATTTTTTGGAATTTTTCTTTTGCTCCTTTTTGATACTCTTCGCCTAATTGTGCTACTTTATCAGGATGATAGCGAATTGCCATTTGACGATAGGCTTTCTTAATTTCATCTTCAGTAGCTGAACTTTCAATTCCTAATACTTTATAGTCAGAATTTACATCACGGTAAAACATGTTTTTTACACTTTCCGAATCTACTTTTGGAATATCTAGCAAATAGGCAATGCGATTTAGTAATTGAATTTCAACATCTGCTACATGGCCATCTGCTTTAGCAATTCCAAATAAATAATGTAGTAATTGAATACGGACTTCAACCTGTGTACGCATTTTAATATCGCTACAAATTTGATCTAAAGGAATTTCTCCACCATTAACAAAGTGTTTTAAGGTTTGTAAATGTGCGCTCGAAAACCGAGGTCCAAATTGTTGTGCAAAAAATGATTTTACATAATCTAATTCTACTTTTAATACTTTTCCATCAGCACGCATTACCGAAGCAGAAAGCGCGATAAGCATGGTTGCAAAATCTCCGTGTGAGCGACCTGCACGTTGCTGGTAATATTTAAATACATCTTCGGCATTGCCACCATTTGATGTAATTTGCTTTTTAATTACTGTAAAATTATCAATTACGGTTCCAATAAAGAAACCAATCATAGCACCGAAAAAATTTCTGCCTAAAAAGAAAAATCCAAGTACTGCTCCTATAAACTTAAACACACTATCTTATTTTAAATGTAAAACTATAAAATGTAAATATACAATTTAGCTTGCTTTTTATTGCAAAGAATAAGAAAAAGGATTTTCACAATAAAGAATCTATTGTAAAAAAGGTTAAAATGATATTAGTAATTATTGAATAGTTATATTTACATAAGCTTGCTTTCACCACCATTTACAATAACGAGAATGATTGAAATAATAGAAAAACCTGAAGTTAAAACAGAAGTTGAAGTAAAAACGCTAGAGGCAGAGGAGCGTCAAACAATTGTGCATTGTAGTTGTGGAGAGGATTATGCATTCCGTATTTGGCCAAGTACTTTTTTAGTAGAACATGGTACAGGTAAACGGGCAAAATTGATTACAGCTTTTAATATTTCGTTTGCTCCTCAATGGACGTTAAATGATGGTAAAGGTTTTACATTAATTTTTGAAGGCTTAAGTAAGGGTTGTTCCTCTTTTGATTTAAAAGAAATTATTCCACAAGAAGGAGGTTTTGAAGTCCTTAATATTCAACGCAATAAAATGGATGTATATCAAGTTAGTTTTTAGGTTCAATTAAATTGCGTAAAGACTGTAATCGATATACTTTTGTTTGCATTTTATATTTAAAAACGTTTCGATAACATTCTAATATAAATTAAAGCGGAGAAAGTGATTTTCTGGCTGGCTTTTCAAATTCATGAAAGTCGATGTTAGGAAAATACTTAAACACACCATTGGGATTAGTAGTTTTTACATAATAAAAACCAAGTGCTGTATATAGTTTTGTTTGATCAGTTGGCATTTCTGTTTTATAATACTCCATTACAGCATTTACTAATTGAAAACTTAATAACTCATTTACTTTTTTATTGCTTTTGTACCATTTAACTTGTTCCATATTATTTATTTGTATAAAAGTTAAAGATACGATGCATTTCCTTTTTAAGTCACTTGAAAAAGAAAAACTTTTCAATTCTTTAGCTAATTTGAAAAACAATTTTTTACAGTTGGGTTGTCTTAATCTTATTTAAATTGATTATGTTGTTGCTTAAATTAAGCTTTAAGTTATAGTAGTATTGTATTAGTTTTATAATCAATTAAAAAATCATTTGCTATTGCAACGCACTAAAAACAATAAAAATTCTGGCTGAAAATGGAGCCCTCAAATCAATAATAATCAACAGTTGGTTCAATCGATTTAAACACAACTTTTTTTAGACGATTATTTTTTAAGAAACCTCTAATTAAATCATCTGCGTCTGGGTAATATAAACTCTTAACAATTAAGTCTTTACATTCGTCAAGTGAACTAATAGTTTGAAAGCTATCAATATAGCCATATCCAACATAATGTCCGTTTTCAATTAAAATCAATGAGCGTTCCGTTGGAGTTCGTCCATGGTCGAGGAGGGCAAAGTGTTTATTTGTAAAAACCAAACTATCAATAATTTCTTGGGCACGTTTGTTATAGGTTTTAATTTCTTCTTGCTCATCACAAATACCATTGCATTTTTTTATTTGGTGGTTAAAGCATTTAGAATCTTCACTTGTAAGATTGCAATAGCGTAAACACAAGGTATATTCATCTATCCACTGTTCTAAACGTTCGCGAGCAGTTGCATAGGTTACAAATGATTGTAATGGATTTTCTGATTCTCCATATTCCATTAATTTAAAATTGATGATACCAATATCGTCCATAAACCAATCAATACAATGTGTAAATAAATCAGCCTTACGCATTCGGTTATATTGTGGTTTATGTTTTTTTATCTCTTTAGCTTCATGCAATAAAGCCACCAACTCGCTGCCAGTTTTCACATAATCAACATTATATAAATCATTAAGCATTTTTTTTCCTTTATTTTCCTTGCTGTTAAAATGGCTTAATGCGCGGTTATACATATTTACACTTTTGCCAATATAAATGATTTCTTGTTCTTTATTTAAAAAGTAGTAAACGCCACAGTCTTCAGGTAATTTATTTAAAATGTATTGTTTTATTTTATCAATACGTCGAGTCATTAAATCTTCAACGCCATGATTTTTAAATTGTGGGTGCATACTTTTTAATTCCAACAATTTGTCAAATAATTTTACGGTTGCATCAGTATCACCTTCAGCTCTATGTCGACCTTCTATTTCTATCCCTATTGAACTGCACAATTTACCTAAGCTATAGGAAAGCATGCCTGGCATTAATTTTCGGCTTAAGCGGACAGTGCAAAGTGTTTCTCGTTTGTATTTGTAACCCATCGATAAAAATTCGTCTCTCACAAACCCATAGTCAAAGCCAACATTGTGCGCAACAAATATTTTACCCTCTGTAATATCTATTATTTTTTTTGCCACTTCATGAAACTTGGGGGCATTTTCAACCATTTCGTTTGTGATTCCCGAAAGGCTTATAAAAAATGGTGTTATGTGGCATTCAGGATTTATGAGTGTTGTAAATTTATCAACTACCTGCAAGCCATCATGTATTATAATACAAATCTCAGTGATTCTTCCTCGCCTAAATTCATATTTGCTTCCGCAAGTTTCTATATCAATAATAGCAAACATAGTAACAAAAGTAAGTGATGTCTAAATACGTTACTGCTATGAATTGTAGCATTTTAATATTTCTTAAGGTATTCGGAATTGATAGGTCTTTTATAATCATTAGGGCGTTGCCTTCGGCCAACATGTCCCGATTTTTCGGGAGGCTTTTCGTTGCAATCTTTTTTCGTGCCTCAAAAAGGATTTCCAATCAATCCTTAACGCAATTTTATATTTTAATAATTTTGGCGTTAGCTTGCGAGTCAATATTTACAAGTTAATCCTTAACACTTAGTCCTATTGTAAATTAATAAATCCTAAATAGTCATTTAATTAGATTACCTTACAAATTGTCTGTCTAATCAGGCTTTATGCCATTGGAAAAAGACTTTGAAGTATTGATTGCAAGTTTTATTGAAAATAAAGTTGGTATATCTGACCATTTTTTAAGCGATGATTTGTCAAATCATTTAAAACAAAATTTACTAACCTTATTTGATGATAAATTATTAATTGCAGCTGGCACTGGTAATGCAGAAAAACTCAATCATAACACAGCAGTAAGGAGTGATTTTATTTTTTGGTTAGATCGTAAGCACAATAATCAATACGAAAATCAATTTTTTGATCAAGTTGAAGATTTCATAAAATATTTGAATATGAGTTGTTATGCTGGTATAACAGACTGCGAGTTTCATTATTCTTTATATGAAATAGGTTGTTTTTATAAAAAACATTTAGACCAATTTCAAAATAATGAAAGCAGACAATATTCGCTCATTAGTTATTTAAATACTGCTTGGCAAGCAAATGATGGTGGAGAGTTACTGATTCATCAAACTAATAATAAACAAACAATTTCTCCTTTACAAGGTAAAACCGTTTTTTTTAAAAGTAATGAATTAGTGCATGAAGTGTTGGTTACTAAAGCTCGCAGAATGAGTGTAACAGGATGGTTAAAAAGAGACCAATTGATTTAGCCGTGTTTTTTCCAATATTCTTTTCCGTAGCCACAAAAAATTTCTACTCCCGATTTTATATTTCGCTTAGCAATAATGCAAACATTATTATCTTCATCTAAGCCTATTTTGGCATTATTTTTAAAATCTGATTTCATATAACCTTCTGCGTCGTTCGCATATTTGGCAAAACAATCTACATGCATCGAATCCATAATACTTCCATTAATCATATTGATAAAATACTTATCGTCACCTTTAGTTGCTCTTAATTGAGCTTGAATATTCGATAATATTTCACCTTTAAAAAGTGATATCACTTCATCTTTGTAAATTGTAATAGCAGTAAACAAACCATTCCCCGAATTTTCTAATTGTGAGGTTTTTATAAATAAATAGTCAGTTTCTGGGGCTTCTATAGAATTTGAATTTGAATTTGCTTTCAATGTTTTCGATAAATTTGAGCCTAAAGATAGTTAATACAAATAGGAATCTTCAAAATACTTTTTCTACTACTAATTTGGGCGTTGCCTTCGGCCAGGCTTTCCGTTCCAATCTTTTGCAAAAGAACTGGCAAAAGGATTTCCACAGCAATCCTTAACGCAATTTTATATTTAGTTACGAAGTTTAAAATCATTTTAATCAGAATTTGAACTTTGTAAAATTATAAACAAAAAAAACAGAGAGGTCATTACCTTTCTGTTTTTTTAAATTATCAATTTAATTTACTATGGCATTACTAAAGTGCTTGCACTTATTGTTACCGCTGCAATTCTAGCTAATAAACGCCCTTCAACTATTGTACCTGTATTTAACGATATAGACTGATCGGCCATAATTGTTCCTTTAAATACTGATGTAGTTCCTAAAGTTGCAGAACTTCCTACTTGCCAAAAAATGTTTTTAGCTAAAGCTCCTCCTTTAAGTATTACCTGACGACCAGATGTTGTTATAAACGATGAAGCAATCTGAATTATAAAAACGGCATTGGCATCACCTAATGCATCAAATGTAAGATCTCCTGACGAAATTTCAAGTGATCCACTTGATTTATATAAACCAGGAGTTAATGATAAGCCACCAATATTTCCTGAAAGATAAACAAGATCAATCGCTGTTCTTCCAGCTGCTTCGTTATAAGCTGCCGTTAAATCACCTTTAGCTAAGGTTAGTCCTACTGCATTTGGTATTGAGCCTGCAGGCCCTGAAGCATCTGTTGTATAAACAATTCCTGTAATTTCTCCTCCACCAAATCCTGTAATTTTACTTCCTGTTGCAGGACTTAATCCAATATTTCCAGTAATTGCAGATGTTGGAATATTTGAAACTAATGAACCAGCGAGTACCACATAATTAGAGGATGTTCCTAAATTAATTGGAGTTTGAACTGTTGTTTGATGAGGGATTTCAATTGGCGCATTAGTATTAGATGCAGCTGTTGTCTTTTTTTTACATCCTGCTATTAAAACTACCGATACAATTGCAAGGCTGGTTATTATTTTTTTAGTTATCATAATTTTTCTTTTTAAATAGTGATTACATTTTCACTACATGTCAAAGGTTGAATTTTTTACTAAATCTTTTGTTACACTATTCATTTCTTAAATTACATAATTCACGCTTTTTGAAAAAACTAAGATTCTTAATAAAGGTTTTGAAGGGATTTTTAGTTAGTCTTTTTCATAAGAGTTTGAGTGTTCTTAGCTTTCAGGATTATTATAATTTGGGCGTTCCCTCGCGGGTCAACCTGTCCCGATTTTTTCGGGAGGCTTTTCGTTGCAATCTTTTTTCATTCCTCAAAAAAGTATTTTCACTACAATCCTTAACGCAGCTTTTTGAAAACGCCGCTAATTTATATTAACGTCTAAAATTTAGACATCAAATGTTAGGTTATGATTTTGTGTAGCAATAGCTGTAAAATGAATATGAGAAGATGAGTGCGAAAGAATTCATTTTAGCAGCGGTCCGCAGGAATTGCCCTATATCAAAAGAATATATATTTTAGTCCAATATACTCGCACTTTTTAATCAATATTTCTTTGAAAAATCTTTGCGTAGTCAAGGCTACGCAAAGATTTTTACAAATCATCTTGATAAAAAATGGCTTCGTATCTTTACCCTAAAACATAAATCCATTTGGTATGGCACAAAATCATGAGGTTTTGAATACTTTTGCCTTCAAAAGTATTTTAAG